>NZ_ATVM01000015.1 GCF_000420725.1 Marinococcus halotolerans DSM 16375
TGGACGGGATAAGTGCTGAAAGCATCTAAGCATGAAGCCCCCCTTAAGATGACCTTTCCCCTCTACGGAGATAAGACCCCTTGGAGATGACGAGGTAGATAGGTCCGGCGTGGACGCATGGCGACATGTGCAGCGGACGGATACTAATCGGTCGAAGTCTTATCCACGCACAGCACGATACGCGGCGGTGGCTGCGGTCTCGGTATTTGGTTGTCAGGGCCCGACGGGCCGGTCCGGTGGCAACAGCGAAGAGGATCCACCCGTTCCCATGCCGAACACGGAAGTTAAGCTCTTCAGCGTTGATGATAGCCGGGGGTTCTCCCCCCGTGAAAGTAGATCGCTGCCGGGCACTAAAGCCTTTTTCTCTTACTGGAGAGAAAGGCTTTTATTATATGAAATGATTTAATAATTGTGGTTGACTATGGCTTTAACGCCCTTTACAATAGTACTTGTGTCCGAACAGGGCATTTGTAAGTTTACATAGCTGAGACATTTTATTTTATCTGCTTCCTTAGCTCAGCAGGTAGAGCGCATCCATGGTAAGGATGAGGTCACCGGTTCGAATCCGGTAGGAAGCTCCATTAGTTAAATGACAACGCCAGTCCGAAACGTCGGACTGGCTTTTTTTATCCAGGCCGCTTTCCACAGAACGCGAGCTGGAAAAACATACTCTTTATTTTAAAAAGTGGCGGAATAGGGTAAACTATACTCGTTCTGATAAAAGAACGGTTACTGTTAAAGAAGCGGTGGTGAAGTTTAAATGAGGAAAAAGAAGTACGCTGATTATGCTGAATTAAATGCTGCAGAATTAGAAGGCCGTGATTATGAAATACGTGTACTTCAGGGCAGCCATACAGCCCTGGCGGCTCTGGCTCCGCACGGAGGTGCTATTGAAGCAGGAACAAGTGAACTGGTCGAAGAGCTTCACTACAGCTGTCACTTTTCCACCTATGATTTTCGCGCCAAAAAACGTACTGGTAACAGAAGCCTGCATATCAGGTCTACATGCTTTGATGAACCAAGAGCCCTCTCTCTGGCTGCTGAAGCTTTATTTACAGTTACTCTCCATGGATACCGGGAGGATGAAGAAAAAACCTATATAGGTGGACTGGATACGTCCACGGCAGACCTTATAGGTACAGAGCTGGCTGCTGCTGGTTTTAATGTGGATTTTGAACCTCCATCTGCCATAGAAGGAAAGTACCAGGGGAATATATGTAACAAAAATAAAAGAAAGCGGGGCGTACAGCTTGAGATCAGTTCAGCCCAGCGCCGTGCTTTTTTTGCTAATGAAGACCTGCGCAGTGCGAATAGAGGTAACCGTCTTTCTTCTTTTTATACGTATGCCAGAGCGGTTGGGAAAGCTATGATGCGGGCGGAAACCGCCATTCGTGTTAAAGAAATGCAGATGTCTGAATAAATAATAACCAGGCTTTTTTAAAAGCCTGGTTATTACATAAAGAGCTGATAAAAAGCAATACCTGCATTTACAGCAAAAAGAAGACCGATAAGAAAGCCCCCGAGTAAAGATATGGTGTTAACCCGTATCCGCGGGTCACGAATAGTAAGAGTTGCGGCAAAGGCTAAGGTGAAAAGCGCTGAAAGATAAAACCCGAGTCGGAGTACTTCGTGGGCTCTGTCGCCCAGCTCCCAGGTCAATGCCTGATAGATCATTCCCATTCCGAATACAAGCATAACTGTAAAGAAAACTACGCCAGTGCGTCGCAGAACAGTCAGTGAAAGCACCTCCATATTTATTAATTATATGTATTTAAGCGGGTTTTAAAGCAAACCAGGAGTCTCTGCGAGATTCCAAGTTGATATCGACTCTTTCCTGCCCCTTGTAATTATAACGCAGGGGGCTCTCCTTTATAATAAAATTGGAAAAAAAGAGGAGCTTTTAATGTTTACATACCGTATCCGTGAAGATCTTTATTTAAAGCTGCTGGAGCCATCAGATGCCCGGGCCGTTTTTTCGTTGACAGACAACTCGCGTGATTATTTAAGACAGTGGCTGCCATGGGTGGACCATACGAATGAAGAAGCGGACACAAGAGCGTTCATCCGGAGTGTGCGCCAGGGATGGGCGGATCAAAACCTTTTTTCTGCCGGTATCGTTTTTCAAGGAAGCATTGCCGGCGTAGCCGGCTTTAACCGTCTGGAACATCAAAACAACCTTGGGGAAATTGGTTACTGGCTTGGAGAGGAGTATCAGGGAAAAGGCATTATGACTGAAGCTACAGAAGCGTTTATTTCCTATGGCTTTGACCAGCTTGGCTTAAATAAAATCATTATTAAAGTGGCCACAGCTAACGAAAAAAGCCGTGCTGTACCGGAGAGGCTGGGATTTAAGCAGGAAGGCATACTGCGGCAGGAGCACTGGCTGCACGACCAATACGTGGATATTGCAGTATATAGTCTGCTGAATGCAGAGTGGAAAAATTAAATGGTCGCAACTGCGCAGCGAAGTATATTATAATAGTGCAATGTGTACAAATCCATAATTAGATTGAGGGGTTATTTTTGGTGATTGTAGTAAGCGGAATGATTGGAATTGGCAAAACGAGTGTCGCGCAGATACTTGGGGACGGCTTGGATTCGAAAGTGTACTATGAGCATGTATCAGAAAACCCGATTCTTCCTTTATTTTACAAGGCAGATCAAAAAGAAATTAATGAAAAAAGGTACCCTTTTTTGCTTCAGCTCTATTTTCTCCGGACGAGGTTTCAATCGATCAAACAGGCTTACAAGGATGACGATGCTATTTTAGATCGGAGTATCTATGAAGACTGGTATTTCACAAAAATTAATCGTGATCTTGGAAATATTAACGATATGGAGTTTTCCATTTATGAAGGCCTGCTTGAAGAAATGATGAAAGAAATTGAAGGCCTTCCTTATAAAAAAGCACCGGATCTTAACGTTTATCTGCGTGGCTCCTTTGAAACAGTAATGGACCGGATTTTCGAACGCGGGCGGGATTTCGAACAGGATGAGGAGTTGGTGGAATACTACCGGAAGCTATGGGAAGGCTACGATGACTGGTTGGAAAATTACTATAGCGCAAGTGATACACTAATTGTAGATATGGACAAGACCGATGTCGTTCATAATCCGCAGGATGCTGAAGAGTTGGTGGAACAGGTGAAGGGTCTCCTCCACGCGAAAAATAAAATATAGATAGAATAAAGCTCCCGGGAATAAAGTCTCCGGGAGCTATTTCTTATATAACTAGAAAATTATGAAGGGAAAGTATGGAAGAGGATAAATATTGAATATTATTGCATGACAAACATTGCAGGTATATTTCAAAAAATTGTAATAGTTTACAGTCTTCTAACAACATTGTGTAAGACCTTGTAGCGCTGAGAGCCGCTACGTATACTAAGCCGTAAGCAAACATATCAAATAAAAAATCAGGAGGTGACAGCGTTAATTTATTAACAGGCAGAGTTTATACATATAGGAAACAAAGACGTACCCCAAAGGCAACACTGTTAATAAACATAGCGTGTACTATTTATGAAAAAATTTGTAATGAGTTCGGCGGTAGCGGCAGCAATTTTATTCGCTCCCTCAGTAGCGGACGCTTCCATTGGGGATCAGAACCTTAAATCAGGAATGAAAGATTCAGATGTTTCGGAGCTGCAGCAGTGGTTGAATGATAAAGGCTACGAAGCAGGGCCTGTAGACGGTATTTTTGGACCGCTGACAAAGCAGGGTGTTGAAGCGTTTCAGGCAGCGCAAAGCATTTCCGTCGATGGCATTGCCGGACCACAAACATTTGGAGAGATGAATTTAGGTGATTCGGACGCTTCAGAAGGCAGCTCTGACTCGTCAGAGGATACAGCGGTAGCCGCGGAGTCTACATATAGCAGCTCCGGATTTGCGCTCCCGGCTTCCGGTCCCGTAACGTCTGAATACGGCCAGCGCGGAAGCGGCTCCCATAATGGAATCGATATTGGGTACGGCGGCAGTTCAAGCATTTCTGCTTCTGCTTCGGGAACAGTAACATATGCCGGCACTATGAATGGCTACGGCAATACAATTATTTTAGAGCATACTGTTAACGGGCAAACGTACAATACGCTGTACGCTCATCTAAGGTCCATTAACGTATCAAACGGGGAAGCAGTATCTCAGGGGGAAACGATCGGTATCATGGGTAATACCGGACGGAGTTCAGGCAGACACCTGCATTTTGAAGTGCATGAAGGCGCCTGGAACGGTGCAAAATCAAACGCCGTTAACCCGCGTTCCTACGTTTCTTTTTAATTAACTTAAAAAACAGCGCAGCCTCTGCATAAGAAGCTGCGCTGTTTTGTTGATATAAAAAGCCCCGGCTTAGCAGCCGGGACTTTAAATCCGTTATTCTTCAGAATTGCTGTTTTCTTCTGACTCAGAAGCTACATTGTTTTCGATCTCTGCGTCTTCACGCAGCTGATCAGTGTATTCCTGCTGCTGCTGCTGCTGTTTCTGTGATTTAAGCTGCTGTTCGATCTGCGGGCGCAGGTCTTCAAGAGAACCGGCATCTTCGCCCTGGCCTTGAGTCATTTGATTGTACATCTCTTCTACTTCTTTATCAGTAACTTCAACATCTTCAAGTTCTTCATCCAGGAGCGCCTGTATCTGCAGGGAGGTTCGTGCTTCCTCGCGCAGTTCTTCTTCTGTGTACCCCTGTTCTTCAAGAGCCTGCTGGTATTCTTCATCAGATTCAAACTGCTCTTTAAGAGAGCTTACCTGCTCATCTACATCTTCTTCCTTTACCTCATAATCTCCTGCTTTAGCTTCCTGTACTAAAAGCTCCTGGTTAATGAGGGATTCAGCTGTCTGTTCCTTTAAGTTTGATTGGAGTTCTTCGTTACTTTGGTCACCGGAAGCGGCAGCTTGAGGAGCATATTGCTCATAGTTAGTAGTGAATATTGGTTCAAATTCCTCTTTGGTAATTTCTTCTCCATTCACGGTAGCGACAACATCAGGCACATCGCTTAAGTCCGGTTCAGGCAAATCCTGAGACTGCTGTTCACCGGAATCATTATTATTGCCGGAGCTTTGGTTATTACCAGAGTCCTCGTTATTACCCGAAGCTTGCTGATCAGAGGATCCTTCATTTGATTCTTCCTGCTGGTTGTTTTCATTGTTGTTATTGGAGTTTTCCTCTGACTGCTGCTCTTCGTTGCCATTATTATTGTCAGAGGAATTCTCCCCGCCATCGCCATTGCTGCAGGCGCCAATAATTGCCACCGAAAGGGCGAGGCCTGTGCTCAGAATCCATTTTTTGCTCACTCTGATTTCTCCTCTCCATTGTATGCTCTCCGGGCATTGTAACACACGCCGTTACTCCTGTATGCTTTAATAGTCTATAAAAATGTATAATTATTATGAAAACTTGTAAAAGAAGAAAAAAGTATTGAAAGTTACGGGAGAATGTAGGGAAATCTCAAAATTTCCCGGGAAATGCCCATAATATTTCGGAAAGAAAAGGTGGGAGCTTAGTATGGCTGCTTATATTATGCTTATTATGGTAGTGTTTTTTTATTCCGGAAATATTTTAGTAGGAAAGGCCATCAACGAGCTGCCTCCCTTTACGATAGCTTTTTTCAGGCTGTTAATTGCCTTTTTATGCATCATACCTTTGGGATGGAAAAGCGCCTGGAAGGCACGAAACGTATTTTGGAAGCACAGGCTGCCGCTTATTGTTTTAACAGTTACAGGGGTTACGTTTTTTAACACCTTCATTTATGGAGCGCTCCAATTTACTTCCTCCACCAATGTTTCTGTACTGGAAACAGTAATTCCAGCGGTAACCGTTTTATTGAGTACATACATTTTAAAAGAAAGACTGCGCTTTATTCAATGGATTGGTGTCGTGCTGTCAATTGTAGGGGCACTGTGGGTCGTAATGAATGGGAGATTGTTTGCTATAGCGGAAATGCACTGGAATGCCGGTGACGGTATTATGATAGGGGCGATAGCCTGCTGGTCCATTTATTCCATCGCTGTAAAACGTTATATGCATCTATTTCCCCCGTACGGTGTACTGCTCGTAATGACAGGGGCATCAATTATAATTTTAGTTCCTTTTATTACGGCGGAGTGGCTCTTTCTCGGAGTGCCTTCCTTCTCCTTAAGCGAGCAGCTGCCAAGCCTTGCTTATCTGGGGCTCTTTCCAGGGTTCATCGCTCTATTGTTTTATAACCGGGCGGTCGACCAGCTTGGAGCCTCCAAAGCTTCGGTTTTCCTGAATTTTCTGCCGGTAGTTACGATGGCGGGAGCTGTGCTCTGGCTCGGGGAAACGTTAACGCCAGCCAAGGTAATCGGGGCGCTGATTGTGATAGCTGGTGTGCTGCTTACCACTCAGGGGAGGCCAAAACGGTTTCCTGAAGGGCAAACGAAAAGAAGACCGTAAAAAGCTGCTTCTCCCGAATAGGGAGAGGCAGCTGTCATTGTTCCACGGGTGTCTCCGGGCCGGAGAGGGCGCGCTGGTAAAAGACAAGATCAAGCCATTGTTCAAACTTGTACCCGGCCTTTTTCACCGTGCCAACATACTCAAAATCCTCTGTTTCATGCAGGTAAATGCTACCCGGGTTGGAAGAATCTATGCCGGCGATCATAGTGGCGAAGCCCTCCCGTTCCGCATGATCGATTACTGTGCGGAGAAGGGCACGGCCAACCCCGGCGCCACGGGCGCCAGGATGAACATATACTGAATGCTCAATGGAGTATTTGAAAGCTGCCCAGGGGCGGAATGGACCGTAAGCAGCATATCCTTGAACCTTTCCATTTTGTTCATAAACAAACACAGGAAGACCGTTTTGTTTTTTTGTCCGCAGCCATTCCAGCCGGTTTTCTTCTGAATAAGGATGGTAATCGTAGACAGCGGTGGTGTTTACGATTGCGTCATTATATATCTCGGTAATCGCGTGAATATCGGCTTCTTCAGCCTGACGGATGCTCATGGAAATTCCCCTTTCTCCGCTTAAAAATAATACATTTCCTCTCTTTTCGCAATCATTATGTATAAAGAAAGGAAGAGCAGGGAATATATTTAAAAGGCCATAAAGAGAATAGCCGAAGAAATTAAATAGGAGGGAGAGCAGGACATGACACTAAAAGTAGTTTTTGATTCCGGGATTGCCGGCAGTGACCGTATTCAGGTGAATGATGAAATTACGCTGACGTACACGTGCGAGCATTACGAGCCAATAGACGGCTCTCCTTATTTTAAAGTGGATTTTGAAACGAAGGATCCTTTTGAACCGGGGGAGGGAACTGTCTATTTTGATGGTACGAATTCCAGGGTGGATAAGTACGGTCATGTGTTTTATCTGTTATAAAAGAAGCTGCCCTTGCGGCTTCTTAGTACATAAGAACAAGTAGGAGTGCGGGCCATGTGGTTTATTTTAGCGCTGTTAAGCGCCTTGGTATTTGGATTTTCTTCTTTTTTCATGAAAGTTAATTCTTTTTGGCAGCTGCCGTTAACACCATTTTTGACGGGGCTCTACACGAGTGGGAGCGTCGGTTTTCTGATTTATGCTTTAATGGAGGGCTCCTGGCATTTAAGCTTGGCGGTGCTTTTTGGTGGTGTGATGGTGGGGGCTGGTTCCACATTCGGAAACCTTTTGTACATGAAGGCCTTAAATGTTGGGCCGGCGAGTCTTTCCTCTCCGTTGGTAAATACAAACATTCTTCTGATTGTTCTGTTAGGCGTATTTATATACGGTGAGCAGATCGGAGCAGCTCAGTACGCGGGCATTGGTTTAATTATGGCAGCTATTGCAGTACTCCCGCTGGATCCGAAGGAGGACTTCTCGATAAAAAGCGGCGTATGGTACGGGTTTATTTTAACAGCTACATTATTTATGTTTTTCCGGAATGGAGGGCTGAAAATAACAGAAGAAGCCGGGCTTGAGAATACCCCGGTATTGTTCGCGGGCTATCTGTTTGGCATGTTTTATTCGTTATATGGGTGGAGCCGGGCAAAGAATCAGCAGGCCAGTGCCGCTGCTCGTATACATACGAAAAAAGCATTTAGATGGGGGCTGGTTACAGGAATTTTTTCATTTGGGGGAATGCAGTTATACGCTGCCGCTCTTCGGGAAGGACCGGCAAGTATTGTGTCTCCACTGTTTGCGGCCCACGCGCTTTTAGTAGCGGTGCTCTCGATGCTTTATCTGCAGGAACGCATTACAAGGTATCAGACGGTAATCCTTGCAGTAGTCCTTATAGGGATTGTTCTTCTGCGCCTGTAATATAAAAATCCGCCAAAAAAAGCGGCGGATTTGGGTTTTATGCGCGTTCGCCCACAACAGCGAAGCGCTGGTTTTCATGAGACGCTGTTTCGATTTCATCGACAACTGCCACGGCGTAATCTGCATAGCTGATATAGCTTTCCTGATCGCTGTTAAGCGGCAGTACCTCCTGGGAGGTGGAATAGGAGCCGGTGCGTCTGCCCTCTACGTCAAAATTTACAGCTGGACTGATAAACGTCCACCGTATGTCCGTTGTCTGCTGAAGGTCCTGTAAATTCCGGTTCTGACCGTTAGCGGTGGGTTTTACTGCCTCGGGAAATTCCGGCGTTTCCACGACCCGGGTCGTTTTTCCCTCATCTGTAAACAAGCTGCCGGCGCCTCCCACAACAATGAGACGGGTAGCTGCAGCTTCCTGAATAATAGAAATAAGGTGCCGCCCGGCTTCTACATGTGCTTCTTCTTCCCCGAGACCGGCTCCAAACGCATTCACGACCACGTCAAAGTCCGATACGTCTGAAGCAGTTAACGAAAACAGGTCTTTTTCTTTTACATTCATGCTGCTGTCAGGAAGCTTTGAAGCATCCCGGACAATGGCTGTCGTTTCTATGCCCCGGGCTTCTGCTTCTTTTAAAATATGGCTGCCGGCTTTTCCGGAAGCGCCGATAATGCCTGCTTTCATACATCAATCACACCTTTTGTTTTTGGTTTTTACAGCTTCATATATGAGCGGAAAAAACCTCTCTTTATATTTTATACAAAAAGATGAGACGTCACATCTGCCAGGCTCTGCTTCTGGAGCTCTGCTTCCATAGCATTCTGAGCCCGTTTAAATGATTCGTCCAGAGTACTTTGAATATTTCGTCCGACAGGGCAGTCAGGGTTTGGGCTGCTGTGAGTGGAAAATAGCGGGTCGTCCTGCTGAACTGCCCGGTAAATCTCAAGAAGCGTAATATCTGCCGGAGCTTTCGTAATTAAAGCACCGGAGACGCCGGGCTTTGTCTGCAGCAGACCCGCCTGCTTTAACATACCTGAAATTCGGCGGATAACGACGGGGTTTGTATTAACGCTTGCTGCCATATAACTGGAGCTGAGTCTTCGCTCCGGTTCACTTGCAAGCAGCGAAAGAATATGGACAGCGACAGAGAATCGTGTATTTATCATTGCTGATCACCACCTGTAACTTTAATGGTTACAAAACGATCATAGAATAATAGTTTATAAAAGTTCAGTACCATTTCTTATTTCGGTTCCTTGACTTCCAAATTGAACGGTGTCGGCCAAGTGCTTTTAACTATACCCATTTTCATCGATAATAGAACTAGAAATTGAAATGGGCCGGATATCTTGAACAGAAGCAGTGTTCAGTGCTCAGCGTTTTCCGGTTCGACGTGCACATGAACGTCATGTACACCGTGCTGCTCGATTAAAGCATATTCCACCTTTGTAGCTGTATTGTGTGCTTCCTGGATATCGATTGAAGGGTCCACCAGAATGGTAATATCGACCACGGTGTTGTTCCCGTAATTTCTTGCTTTAATATTCCGGACTTTCTGCACGTCATACAGTTTGGAAATTGTTTCCCGGTAATCTTCAATTTTATTTTCATCGAAGCCGTCGGTGAGCTGCAGCGCCGCGCCCCGGAAAACGTCCCAGCCGGTTTTAATAATTAATAAGCCTACAAGAGCAGCTGTCAGCGGATCAAGCCAATACAGCTGAAACTGAGCGCCAATAATGCCGATGACTGTACCGATACTCACCATGGCATCACTCCAATTATCCTTAGCTGCAGCCATGATGGATGGGCTGTTAATTTTTTTGGATAAATTTTTGTTGTAGGTGTAAACGCCGAACATACAGATGGCAGCAAAAGCGCCGACAAAGGCAGAAATTAATCCGGGCGGGTCGGTTGGCCCCGCGAGAATAGATTGCACCGCGCTCACAAATACCTGAAGACCGACAGCAAGCATAATAAAAGAAGTAAACAAAGAAGCAACCATTTCTGCCTTCCAATGGCCGTAAGGGTGATCGGCGTCCGGCGGCTTCTGGGAATAGCGGAGGCCGAACAAAACAGCGATCGATGCGATTGTGTCTGTTAAGTTATTTAAACCGTCGGCACGAAGAGCGGCAGAATTAGCCAGCTGGCCGACGGTGAGCTTTAAGGCAGAGAGAAATAAATAAGCGAAGATGCTGATGATAGCTCCCCGCTCTCCGCGTTTTAAGTTACGAATACGTTCATCATTCATATGACCGGGTCTCCTTGCGCAATTGATCGATCTATAGAGTAGCAGGAAAGCTGCCATTGAGTCTACAGCAACGTTTTTCTACAAAGGTATAAAAATAACTAAAGGGAAAAAAAGTTTCCTTGTAGCAAAAAACGTAATAATGTATAAAGTATAAGCTTTTTGTTCCCAATCGTCTGTAATATTTGTTATACTAAACCCATCAACCAGTTATATAACAATGAACCATTCGTTATGCTTGGGTGAACCAGGTGAAGAACCTATTAGCAGTAACGGGTGGCATCAGCTATCAAGGAGGCCAATAGAATGGTTGAAAGAAATGCAGACGTAGAAGAATTTTTAAATTCGCTCCCGGAACAGCAAAGCTCGATATTCCGCTACATGAGAGATGAATATGAGGCATTGGCAGAGCGGGGGGAGCGGTTTGACGAAGCTAAGAATGACGAACACGTAGAAATTCTGGCCAGTAAAAAATTCGACGTTTCTCCTTTAGAAGCTGGAAACATTTATGCGACGGTAGAATCGCGTATTAACGCTTTTGAAGCCCTGCGTTCTTCGTAAAAAACTCTAAACGACCAACGATGATAAAAAACCTGCTGAACCAGCAGGTTTTTTTGTGTGGGGAAGCTCGAAAAGAGTGGTATAGTGTAAATAATCCTCAGTGCTGATACGCTTGCTGTTCAGAAATAGCTGTTAAGAAGAATGGTCTTTCTGATACAATGTATCCGTACCTTTCATTAGAGGCGGAGGAACAAGGCATGAAAAAGATCTTTTACAGTCTGCTTTTTGTTATAGGGGCAGCTTTATTAATCAATGCATCGTTTTTTGCACTTCCGCAAAAAACCGTAGCATCCCTTTTAACACACCAGGACGAACCGAAAAACGCAGACGTTATCATTGCTCTAAGCGGCGATTTTGAACGTTTATATACGGTAGCTGATTTAATAGAAAAAGGCTATGCAGATAAAGTGATTTTAACCAATGGAGAAGATGGCAGCTTTAATGAAAACCTGGCTGTGCGGGCAGGAATACCTGAAGAAGCGATTATTATGGAAAATCAGGCAGTCAGCACTCATGAAAATGCTGTATATTCAAAAGAGATTATGCAGGAGCGGGATTTTGACTCTGCTCTGGTGGTAACGAGTGATTACCATATGAAACGGACCAAAATTCAGTTTGATGATGTGATGTCAAATACAGGTATTACTCTGGATTATGTACCTCATGTGCATGCAAAAGAAGCATGGGGGCCTAAGCACGTACAGCTTTGGAAGGAATTTTATAAACTTACGGGTACAATAGGGATCGAATCATGGGACCGGATGTCATAAAAAACGAGCAGAGAAGCCTCTGCTCGTTTTGCATTTAATTAAGACCGGACAGAGCCGTGCGGGTCAATAACGAATTTCTTCGCGGCCCCTTTGTCAAAGTCCTGATAGCCTTTAGGTGCGTCGTCCAGTGAAATCAGTGTGGCGTTTACAGCTTTGGCAATCTGTGCTTTATCGCTTAGAATCAATTTTAGCAGATTGCGATGGTATTTCATAACCGGTGTTTGTCCGGTAACGAACGTGTGGGCCTTCGCCCAGCCTAAACCGATACGAATTTTCAGGGACCCCTGCTTGGCATCGCTGTCAGAAGCGCCAGGGTCCTCTGTAACATATAGCCCCGGAATACCCAGCTGCCCACCGGCTTCTGTAACCCTCATGATCGAGTTCAGCACGGTGGCCGGAGCTTCTTTCGCGTCGGGGCCGTGGCCGGATGCTTCAAAGCCAACGGCGTCAACGGCGCAGTCTACTTCCGGTATACCGAGGATCTGCTCAATCTGCTCGCCAAGGCTGTCGTGCTTTGTTAAGTTAACAGTTTCGCAGCCGAAGCTTTCTGCCTGCTTCAATCGCTGTTCATTAAGGTCACCTACAATAACAACGGAGGCACCGAGAAGCTGGGCGGAGTGAGCGGCTGCAAGCCCTACAGGCCCTGCGCCGGCGACATATACAGTAGAACCGGGACGTACACCTGCAGAAGCGGCTCCGTGGAAGCCGGTTGGGAAGATATCTGAAAGCATCGTCAGGTCCATGATTTTTTCCATTGCCTGTTCTTTGTCAGGGAAGGCAAGCAGCTGAAAGTCTGCATAAGGAACCATAACATATTCAGACTGACCGCCTACCCAGCCGCCCATGTCTACATAACCATAAGCTCCTCCAGGGCGTTCAGGGTTTACATTTAAGCATATATGAGTTTTTTGTTCTTTACACAATTTACATCTGCCGCATGCGACGTTAAATGGTACAGAGACAAGATCGCCTTTTTTAATAAATTCTACGTCGCGTCCTACTTCCACTACTTCCCCTGTAATCTCATGTCCAAGAGCCAGTCCTTTAGGCGCAGTCGTTCTTCCGCGCACCATATGCTGATCGCTTCCGCAAATATTTGTCGTCACAATCTTAAGAATAACACCGTGTTCACACTTTCGTCCTGCGTTGGAAGGCGGGACTCCGGGGCCTTCGTGAAGTACTAAATCAGGATAGCCAATGTCTTGAATCTCAACGTTACCAGCACCTTGATAAACCACTGCTTTGTTGCTCATCCTTTGATTCCTCCTCATAGTCGTGAAGTAGGAGCGCTTACGCCCTACTATCAGTGTATTTGATAAATTGACAGCAAGGAAGTACGCACTTTCTTGTTTGTTGCTTTCTGCCATGATACTATGTATAAAAAAGGGAGCGCTTTCATATGATGGATCCATTCCAGGCACATTGCGAGATGGAAGTGACGCTGGCTGTAATAAGTGGTAAATGGAAAGCAGATATTGTCCGGATACTCTCTGAGGGTACTCCCCGAAGATACGGCTTTTTTCAGAAAAACCTCCCTGAAGTTACCCCGAAAATATTGACGAACCAGCTGCGCGAGCTTGAAAATGCGGGCATTTTGACACGTGCCATTTATCCAGAGGTGCCGGTCCGGGTTGAGTACCAGCTTACGGAAGCCGGGACGGGTCTTCTCCCGATTTTAGAAGCGATGGAAAGATGGGCTCAAAGCTATACAAAAAAATTTCAGTAAAGTGGTTGTAAAATACAGCCTGGCATCCCCTTTTATGTATAGAAGCCGCAATATACCGGCTGACTATATGAAAAAGGGGATGTTTTAATGTTTCAACAACTGCCTCAGCTCGTCGATGTACGGGGAAGCGTAAAAAGAAATGGTTCTTACCAGAAGCGGTCACTATCACAGATTACAGGCATCGCAAGACACCATTCAGCAACAACAAGCGGCGATGCTTTTTCCTTTGCCAATTATCATGTAGATTCTCTCGGCTGGCCGAGCGTTGGCTATCATTTTGTAATTACAAAAGAAGGAACGATTCAATGGGCCAATGGGATTGACCGGATTTCATACCATGTAGGAAACAACAACACCCCATTAATAGGTGTCTGCCTGGTCGGAAGCAGTTCATTTACCGAGGCGCAGGAGCGATCGTTTTTTGATCTTCAGGCGGCCTTAAGAGGTACCAGTGGCGTAGAAGTTTCCATCAGTGGCGTAAAAGGGCACCGGGAGTATCCTGGCCACTCTTCAAACGCTTGCCCGGGCATCGATATGGATATTGTGAGAGAAGCGGTACGTGAAGGTCACCCGGTAGGAGAAGATTTAACCCCAACGCTTCGTCCAGGCGACAACGGCCCGGCAGTCGCCAGAATGCAACAGCTGCTGATTGATGCTGGGGAAAAGCTCCCGCTGTACGGCACAGACGGAGATTTTGGAGAGGAAACGGAAAACGCAGTCCGTTCCTTCCAGGAGTCACAAAATTTAACTGTAGACGGCATTGTTGGCCCGAACACCTGGGAAGCTCTTGAAGCCTCTGCAGTTAAAGGAAAGCTTGCGGTAGTATTGGCTGAAATATTGAATGTACGCTCCAGGCCTTCCTTTGACGCCGATGCGGTAGCGGGCACGGTCAGCCAGGGAGAAGCATTCACTATTATGGAAAAAGTGAAGGTGGACGGAAGCAGCACTGAAATGTTTCGTTTAAAATCAGGTCTGTATATTACTGCTCATCCAAGCTATGTACAGGTAAAATAGGATGTTCAGAAGGTGGGTGCCATAGAGGCATCCACCTTTTTTGCTATTTTTTTCTTATTTATAATATTTATCCAAGTAAATGGTTTTTTTCTATATAATGAGCATTATGCGGTGTTAAAAACAGAATATTCCGATCTGCATTTAACACTGTTTACATATTTATTTGAAAGGAGCGCCGCCATGCCATTAAGGAAAAAAATCGGGCTGCTGCTGGGCCCGGCTTTATTTGCGTTATTATTTTTTCTTCCATCGCTTACCGGTCTTGAAAGCGAACCGAGAGCAGTACTTGCCGTTACGGTCTGGGTAGCTTCCTGGTGGATTACAGAAGCCATTCCCATACCAGCTACGTCGCTGCTCCCGATCTTTCTATTGCCAATTACAGGAGGGGCGGATGAAGAAACAGCAACAATGGCGTATGCTGATCCCATTGTTTTCATGTATATGGGTGGTTTTACCATTGCTCTTGCGATTGAAAAATGGAACTTACATAAACGAATTGCGATGACAATTATTTCGTTTGTCGGTACTGGGGGTCAGCGCATTGTGCTGGGCGTTATATTGGCAACTGCCCTATTGTCCATGTGGATTTCAAATGCTGCGACAGCATTAATGATGCTGCCAATTGCGCTGGCTTTAATTAAAGAGGTGAAGGATAAAGATTTTTTTGATGAAGTATCCCTGAATCGTTTTGCTAAGGGGCTGCTGCTGTCAGTGGCTTATGCGGCCTCTATCGGCGGGCTGGCCACGTTAATAGGATCAGTGCCCAATGCTGCTTTTGCCGCCGTAGCTTCTTCCAATCTGGATCGTACGGTGACCTTTGCCGAGTGGTTTTTATTTGGTTTTCCTTTAACGGTTATTCTATTGACCGGTCTTTATTTTTATTTAACGAAAATTCAGTTCCGTGTGACAGCGCAAAAGGATATTTCAACGGATTTTGCGAGAAACCAGCTGAAAGAGCTGGGGCCGATGTCTTATGAAGAAAAATCGGTGCTGACCATCTTTACAATTGTCGGTTTTCTTTGGATTACAAGCGGCTTTATTCCGGAAGCCTACCGTCTTTCCGACACTTCCATATCCATTATTGGAGCTACATCGATGTTTTTGCTTCCTGCTAAACAGGAGAGGGGCGGGCTGATGGTATGGCAGGATATGAAAGAGCTCCCCTGGGGGCTGCTTCTGCTTTTCGGGGGCGGATTGTCTCTGGCGGCCGCGTTTGAATCTTCGAATTTAACAGGATGGTTTGGCGAGCTGTTGGGGGGACTTGAAGTACTTCCTTTTGTCCTGATTTTAATAGTGCTTGCTGCGATTGTATTATTTATGACAGAAATCATGTCCAATACGGCAGTGTCGAATATGCTGATGCCAATCAGCATTGGGCTTGCGCTTGGCATTGGAGTAGACCCTTACGCCATCATGGGCATCGTGGCTCTTACTGCCAGCTGCGCTTTCATGCTGCCCATATCCACCCCACCCAACGCCGCGGTGTTCAGTTCAGATTATTTAACCATCGATGATATGGTGAAAGCCGGGTTTTGGATGAACATTGTTGCTATTTTCGTTATTGTGGCCTTTGTTTATTTCTGGCAGCCGGTTGTATTGAACTATTAAGCGATTGGGAAGGGTTATTCTATGTACACGCAGGATCAGAGTATTTTAGAAGTACTGTTTCCATTTGCGCTGATATTGATTGTTTGGTTCATATTCGATGGACTGTTACGGCAGAAAACCAGGCTGCCCTACAAAAATAAACCGAAGCGCAGGAGAAGTAAATCAGTAATTATAGTAGAAAAATCTTTAGAATGGACAGGGTCGGCGTGTGTGCTATTTTTGACCATTGGATCCGGGAATTTTCTGATGGGGCATTTGATTTTTTTCGGGCTGCCTTTAGCTTTAGTTCAACTAATTCAAGCAATTGAGCAGCGGGAAAATATACCAGAAACGAAAGCCCATTGGCATTCATTTTTAGGAGCAGTGTTTGCCACCGCAATGGTGTGCCGGGCGCTTGTTTCATTCCATTAGAATCTAAAAGGCAATACGTCTCTACATTGAAAAACCGCCTCCTGCAAACAAGCAGGGAGGCGGTTAATTAAAAGATGAGGGAATTAATCGATTGATTTTGCACCGATGTAGTGCTCTTCCCAGTAGTCACTGGTGGTATCGGCTGTTTCCACACCGCTTGAGCCGGAATGGATCATTTGGTCGTCTCCAATGTATATGCCGCTGTGCGAAGCGCCTTCTGTGTCATACGTACCTTCATAAAAGACAACGTCGCCCACGTTTGGCTCTTCTACGAATTCACCGTTGTTCTGCCAGATGCCTTCATGGGTTCTTGAAACGTCTGTACCGTTGTCTTCAAACACGTAGTTGATAAAACCACTGCTGTCCAGACCGCTTGCGGTAGTTCCGCCCCATTCATAAGGAGTGCCCAGTACGCTTTCTGCGGAATCGACAAGTCCGGAATCAGATGTATTGGCTGATGTGCTTTCAGCGTTCGGCTCCGAAGATTCTTCAGATGAGGCAGAAGCAACTTCTTCGCTTTCATCATTATCTTCGCTGTTCTCGCTGCTGCTTTCTTCTGTTTCGCTTCCGGCCTCGGAGGAGCCGTCTGTTTCATCTAATGCTCCCATTGTCTCAGGGCCTGCGATGCCATCTATGCTTAAATTGTTTTCCGTTTGAAACGCTTCTACAGCCTGTACAGTTTCATCATCGTAAGTACCATCAGCTTCGGAGTTATAGTAATCAAGGTCGCTTAAAGTCGACTGAAGAGATTCTACACTGCTGCCGGTATCGCCGAGATAAAGCAGACTGTCATCCGCAGATTCAGTTTCGTTTTCTGTATCGGAAGAGTCGCTTTGGCTGGAGCTGCTGCTTTCGTCAGCATCAGGATCAGCGAATGCATCGGCGTTTCCGCTTAAAGCAGGTGTTAATGCTAAAGCCGTAACAACGGCTGAGGATAATATATATTTAGGTGCTTGTCTGTTGGATTTAAACATTCAGGTTCCTCCTTGTGATGTAGATCAATTTATCGAACCGTGAGTAAGTGTAACAAACAAAACGATTCGGGAGGTTTCAGCCAGATTACGTTTTAATAACGTTATTTATGAAAATAGGACATAATTAATGATTACTTCTTCTCTAATGTAAGATGAACGGCGGGAGGAAGGAAAAGAGCCAATCTCAACAGCTGTAATATTTTTAATAAAATGAATATTAAGATTATTTATAAAGCTATTATTTCAAAGGAGGTCAAATAATGGAGAGAACAGAAAAGAGGCCGCTGAGGGAAAGAGTAAAGGTGCTTGGGCCGGGAGTAATTGTAGCAGCATCGTTTATAGGCCCAGGGACAGTAACGACGGCCACAGGTGCAGGAGCCTCTTTTGGTTTTGCCCTGCTCTGGGCAGTGGTTTTTTCAATTATTACAACCATCATACTTCAGGAGATGTGCTCGCGGCTGGGGATTATTACAGGAAAAGGGCTGGGAGCGGCAATAAGAGACCAGTTCACAAACCCGCTGCTGAAATACGGATCCATGTGGCTGATGATTATCGCTATTGTATTTGGCTGTGCTGCCTACATCGCAGGGGACTTACTCGGTACTTCTTTAGGATTAACGACCTTGACGGGCGTTTCTGAAAATACGATTGGTCCTGTCGTAGGCATTATTATTTTATTGATCGGTCTTAGTGGAAGCTACAAGCTCATTGAACGGGTCATGATAGTACTAATTGCGGTCATGAGTATAACGTTTGTGACCACCATGGTCACGGCACAGCCTGATCCTGGAGATCTGTTTCGGGGTGCCTTTGTTCCATCGATTCCGCCGGGAGCTATTATTACCGTGATTGCAATTGTTGGTACCACGGTTGTTCCTTATAATCTGTTTCTTCATTCCGAAAATGTAAAAGAACGCTGGGGTGAACCTAGGCATTTAAAAGAAGCACGTCTGGACGTGTTTTTGTCAATTGGTTTGGGCGGCTTAATTACAGCAGCGATTTTAATTACGTCCGGGGCTACGATCCGCGGTCTGGAAGTGGAGTCTGTGGCAGATCTTGCTTTGCAGCTTGAACCGCTGCTTGGCAGCTGGGCTACCGCTTTTATCAGTATCGGCTTATTTGCCGCCGGGTTTTCTTCCGCACTTGCATCACCGCTTGGGGCTGCAGTTACCGTCAGCAGCGTATTAAAGTGGGAGCGCGGCATGAAAAATATCCGCTTCAAACTGGTGTTTTTGTCTGTGATGGCTATTGGAATTATTTCCTCCGGACTTGGATTCGAGCCACTCGATGTTTTACTTTTTGCTCAGGCATTAAACGGTCTCATCCTGCCCTTTGTCTCAATTATGCTCCTGGTTATTATGAATAACAAAAACCGCCTTGGCCATTACGTAAACCACTGGAAGATGAATCTGGCAGGTGGAATTATTGTTTTAGTCTGCATATTTCTCGGCGTTTACAGTATTGTAGATGCGGTTATGAGCTTTACTTCATAAACTGCCTGTTTTTCTTGTAGGGAAATAAAAAAGTCAAAGCATAGGAGTGACGAGAACGGGAATAGATAGTACTAATCGATACGGCGCTCTGGTCTAAAGGCGAACACCGAAAGTGCAGCAGAAAACGGGTGGTGGTGAAAGGAGGGGCGTTTCGTGAATCATCATGATTATGAAAAAAGGCTTGCTCTGCATGAGCTGTCCCCAGCAGAGCTTCGTTTGGAATTTAATGCTGAAACCTTCTCATTTGAAACGACAGAGGACATGAATGATTTTCCGTATGAAATGATCGGACAGGAGCGGGCCGAGCGGGCCATGGAGTTTGGCCTTTCAGTAAGCCAGGCGGGGTATAATTTATTTGTGGTCGGTCCAACGGGAACGGGGAGAATGACGTATACCCAGCACAGCGTGGAAAACCTGGCCCGGAAACAGAAGCAGCCGGATGATTGGTGCTACGTGCATAATTTTGATAATCCGGACCGCCCGGAAGTGCTTTCATTTCAGGCCGGAGAAGGGCAGCGTTTCAGGCGCGAGGTCGAACAGCTTCTGGTAAACATCGAGCGTGAACTAAAGACAGCGTTCTCAAGCGACAACCACGAAAGACAGAAGCGGGAAATGTTTGAGCGACTGCGTACGGAGATGGACGAGCTATGGAAAGAAACCGACCGGTTTGCCGTTCAGCATCATTTTAAACTCGAACGTATGCAGAACGGCATTAATAAAATTCCCCTTCAACGCGGTCAGCCAATGAACCGGGAGACGTATCAGCATCTGCTTGAAGCAGAAAAGGAACAGCTGAGGGCAAACGAAAAACTCGTGGAGGAAAAAGTGCAGGAAGCTCTCCGGCGTATCGCCAAAATGGAGGAAACCTTCCGCAAAGATGTGCAGATATTTATGGCAGACACAGCCTCGGCCGCAGTACAAAAGCTATTTGAGCCGCTCCGCAGCCAGTATGGGCATTTACCGAAGGCTACGGCTTATTTAACCGCATACGAGCGGGACGTTGTAGAGCATTTTTACTTTTTCGCCGAAGGCCAGGGTGAGGAAGGTTCAGCAGGGGCGCTTGAAGGGATGAAGGAAAAACAGTATCAGCGGTATGTGGTGAATCTGCTCGTTAATAACAAGCATTTAGACGGGGCCCCGGTAATTTACGAATCCAATCCGACGTATCACAATCTGTTTGGCAAGGTGGAATACCAGGGGCAGATTGGCAGCCTGGTAACGAATTTTACTTTCATTAAACCAGGAGCGGTGCATCTGGCGAACGGCGGCTATTTGATTCTTCAGGCTGCAGATTTACTGCAGCACCCAGGTGCATGGCCAGGGTTAAAACGGATGCTTCAGACTGGGCACGTGCATATCGAAAACTCCTATGAAGAGCGGGGGCTGCTGCCAACCAGTGCACTTAAACCGGAACCCATTCCCTTTCGGACAAAGGTTATCATTATTGGCTCTTATTACGTTTATGACCTGCTGTCGAGACTTGATGAAGAGTTTGATAAGCTGTTCAAGGTCAAAGTAGAGTTCGATACCGTCATGACCAAAAGCGATGAAAACAGCTGGAAAATGGCCGGATTCGTGAAAAATTACGTTCAGGAAGAAGGCCTGCTGCCGTTTCACCGGGAGGCTGTGGCCAGAGTGATTGACTACAGCTCCCGGTTGATAGATGAACAGGGAAAAATGACCACCAGGTTTCAAGATATTACAAAGCTGCTCGTAGAATCCAGCCACTACGCGCTGCAGGAGGGAAACGCTTACGTCAAAGCAGAGCACATCTTCCGGGCGCTTGAGGAGAAATACAGGCGTTCAAGCCATATTCCCGAACAGTACCGGGAGAAAATTCACGATGAAACAATCATGATTCAAACGGAAGGCTACAGGGTCGGACAGATTAACGGCTTGGCTGTGATGGGAACAAGAGATTCCATGTTTGGCATTCCAACGAAAATTACGGCTCAGACGTATGTCGGGAAAAGCGGGTTGATGAACATTGAGCGAGAAACGTCTCTCAGCGGCCAGATTCATCATAAGGGCATGATGATTTTGACCGGCTTTCTTTCCGGCCAGTTTGCTAAAAACCGTCCTATTCCTTTATCGGCGAGCATCACTTTTGAGCAGACCTACAGTCTGATCGACGGCGACAGCGCCTCAAGCACAGAGCTGTACGTGCTGCTTTCCTCTTTGGCAGAAGTGCCTATTTACCAGGGCATAGCAGTAACCGGATCGGTCAATCAGTGGGGAGAGATCCAGCCGATTGGAGGTGTAAATGAAAAGATCGAGGGATTCTTTCACATTTGCCGGGAAAAAGGGCTGACCGGCAGACAGGGGGTAATTATCCCGAAGCAGAATGCCCGTAATTTAATGCTCGCTCGAGAGGTTGTGGAAGCGGCGGAAGCAGGCAGCTTCCATGTATGGGCAGTCGGCCATATTTCGGAAGGTATGGAAATCCTGACAGGTGAACGGGCGGGAGCCGTACGCCGCGAGGACGGTACGTATCCGGAGGGTTCGGTATTTGCACGCACAGAAGCCCGTTTTAACCGCATGTATGAAATGGAAATCCGACAGCAGGGCATGGAATAATAAGTAAAAAGCACAGCCAGTCAACGTGGGCTGTGCTTTTTATAAAATTGAGAAGATTGTTCTTGACTTTTTATGTATGCGATTTCATAATAAAACCAAGTTACCGTGAATACGTATTCACCAGGAGTTAAAAAATGATCTCTTCCAAAGAAGTTGCCAGAGAAGCAGGAGTATCCCAGTCGACAGTGTCCAGGGTGCTGAATAATTCAAACAGGGTAAGCAAGGAAAACGTAGCAAAAGTCACAGAAGCGATGAGAAAGTTAAACTACAGACCCAACGCTATAGCGAGGTCTTTAGTCAGTAAGCGTTCCAAAACCATAGCGCTTATATCAGGACCGTTGCATAACCCCTTTTTTGTGGAAACTACGTCATCTATTGTGAACTACGCCAAAGAAAAGGGGTACAACACAAACGTTTTTTTTGAAAACAATGGAGACAATATGGCTGTATATGAAACGGTTCTCTCCATGCAGGTGGACGGTATTATTTTATCTTCGGTCTTCATGGATGATCCTATCCTACAGGAATTACAGACGTCTCAAATACCTTATGTAATGTTTAACCGTAAGCATAACGAAGGTGGGAATTTTGTTGAGTTAAATAATTATCAGGCTGGGAAAATGGCTGCGGACCATTTGTATCAGCTCGGGCACAAGCATATCGGCTTTATTGGAGGGCCGATGTATACATCCACTTTTTACGGCCGGTATTTAGGGTTTACGGAAGGAATAGCGGAACAAACCATGGAAACTGGTAAAGTTTTTTTAAACGAAACGGACACTAGTGAAGAAGCAATAGCAGATGCCATTTTTAAAATGATGGGACGCAAAGAACGTCCTACAGCAGTGTTTGCTGCCACGGATGCTATAGCTATTACTGCCATGGATACACTCATGGAGCTCGGCTACCGGGTCCCTGAAGATATTAGTATTTGCGGGGTGGACAATGTACGAATGGCCCGGCATCATGCGTTTGAATTAACCACTATCGGCGCCCAGTCCAACAAAAACTTAGGCAGGCTTGGAATTGAACACCTTATTAATTCCATTGAAGCCGGGAAAGAAAATATGTCCCCGATCCAGGTTACCCTGGAACCTGCGCTGTATCAAAGAAAAACGACGGGACCTTTTAAACCAGGCTCAGTATAAACTGAGCGGTTTAATTCCGCTTTCGAGAATACGTATTCACAAATATTGTTAGGAGGATGAAGGATGAAAAAGGGTTTGTTTTTATCAGGAGAGGAGAAGGCGGCTGCAAATTACTATTCAGTTTTTAATCCCCATACGGAAGGTTTGATTGGAGAAGCAGCTGACGGCACCCCGTCCGAGATGAGTGAAGCAATCGAAAAAGCAGATGAAGCCTACAAAAAAATGAAAACGTTAACATCAAACGAAAAAGCTGGGATTTTATCCCGAGCTGCAACGATTCTGCGGGATAGGAAGGAGGAAGCTGCGCGAATTATCTCTCAGGAAGCCTGTAAGCCGGTAACTGCTGCCCGCACAGAAGTCCAGCGGACCGTGCAGACTCTGCAATTTTCAGGCGAAGAAACCAAGAGAATGAACGGGGAATACTTACAATTAGACGCTGCTGAAGGCGGCGAAGGGCGGGATGCTTATACACTTCATGAATCAATCGGAGTGGTTGGAGCAATTACTCCTTTTAATTTTCCATTAAATCTTGTTACTCATAAGGTCGGCCCGGCAATAGCGGCAGGAAATACTATCGTGGTTAAACCTGCGGAGCAAACTCCTTTTTCAAGCCTGCTCCTGGCAGAGATATTAAGTGAAGCAGGTCTTCACCCGGGGGCAATAGCCATAGTTCCTGGAGATGGAAAAACGCTGGGAGAGGTAATGCTTAAGGATGAACGGATTAAAAAAATATCTTTTACCGGCAGCCCCGAAGTAGGAAAGCTGCTCAAAGCAGAAGCCGGCCTGAAAAAAATGACTCTTGAATTAGGAAGCAACTCGCCGATGTATGTGGATCAATCATGTCGCGGGGAAGTGAGTGAAGTGGCTGAGAAATCAGTTAAAGGAGCGTTCGCTTATAACGGCCAGGTTTGTTTAAGTACACAGCGCATTTATGTGCATGAAGAAATTTTTGATGATTTTATCCAAGAGTGCTCAGAAAAAACTGCCCGGCTTCAATTCGGAGACCCTTTGGAAGAAAGTACGGAGGTTTCGAGCCTGATTAATAAAAAATCACAGCAGCGCCTGTATGAATGGATTAAAGAAGCAAAAGCAGAGGGAGCAGAGGTTCTGGCAGGAGGAGAAAAAGTTGGTAATGGTCTAGAGCCAACGATTTTATCCAATGTTTCTTCTACATCCTCTATATCCTGCAAAGAAGCTTTTGGGCCGGTGGTGATCATCAACAAAGTAAAAAGCTCTGAAGAAGCTCTGGAACAAATGAATAACAGCCGGTTCGGCCTGAATGCGGGAGTGTTTACAAATGATCTGAAACAGGCTGTTGATATGGCACATCGCATAGAAGCCGGGCAGGTTCTCATTAACGATGTCCCTACTCTCCGTTTCGACCATATGCCTTACGGGGGAGTGAAGGATTCCGGCTATGGAAGGGAAGGGGTAAAATATGCTATCGAAGAAATGACGGAATTAAAAATGATAAGTATAAAATACCGTTAAGGAGAGAGTAGTATGCAAATACAGACAATGAGGGGAAAGAAAAAAGAGTATTTGTTTACTTGTTATTATCCTAAGTACGCAGCCGAATGGATCGTAACGTTTCAGACACTATTTGGCGAACGAACAGAAAAAATTATTACCGCTGGAGACGGGATAACAAATCAGCAGGGAATCATAGATGGTCTGCCGGTCTGTGAAACTATCGAAGTACAGAACGAAGCGATTATTCCTTATGAAATCGAGAAGCAGGAATTTCAGGAGCAGGGAAAAGAGACATTAAGAAAATACTTTTTATATCAACGCCGTTCCTGGAAGGTTCCTGTGGTAAAACGGGAGAAGACGTATGTTTTTTATGCTCCTTATCAAATTGAAAATGCAAAAAAACTTAACAGCAATAAAGTGAAGGTCATGTTATATGAAGTGAGTTCAGAATCTTACGATAAATTAGAAAAATTTCCTATTATCCATCAATTTTATCAAGAAAGGGGAGAATAGAATGAACTTCCTAATAATTATGGCTGTTTGTATAGTTGGCACCTGGGCTGGAATGGCACTGACACTTTGGAAAACAAATATTCTAAAGGAAAAAGAATAGGGGGATTCTATGAATACACAAATTGTAACCTATTCCTGGATTTTTATGGGCTTATTTATACTAATGATGCTTTATTTCGGCTGGGTCGGGATGAAAAGAACGAAAACGTCAGAGGATTTTGCTACCGCAAGGTCAAGCTACAGCCCCCTGGTAATCGCCTTAGTAATTGCAGCAGGTATATCCAGTGGCTCCACATTTATGGGCATGCCGGGGCTTGCTTACAGTATCGGGACCCCGAGTCTCTGGTATCCGCTTCTTTACCCTATAGCTACTGTTATTGGTATGCTTTTTGTAGCTAAGGTTATAAAGAAATATGGCGATGAATTCGGTACAAGAACGATTCCGGAATTTATAGGCGAAAGATACAAAAGTGATTTCCTGCGCATTGCATTAACGATTATTTCCATTTTGCTTATCTTTTACGTCGTTTCTCAATTTGTTGCTGCTGCAACAATGTTTCAAACTATGATGGGCGTTGATTACGGAGTTGGTTTAATTATCACAGCAGCAGTACTTGCTGTGTATGTCTTTATGGGAGGATCGCACTCAGATATTATTACCGATGCTGTACAGGGACTTTTAATGCTGATAGTAGCCATTACAGTATTTGTTTGCTTTATGACGAGCGTTGGCGTCAATGGTGGCTTTACCGATATGCTGAACACAGTGAGTAATGAAAATCCTCAGGGCGGCTTTAATCAATTGTTTCTTCCCGGTGATAATACGTACGGAGCTTTTTGGCTTGTAGCCTTACTATTTGTAGCTCACTTACCTTTTTCCGTGCAGCCGCACCTTGGTAACAAATTTATGGCTGTAAAAGGCAGTAAAGATATTAGAAAGCTGATTATGTATTGTACTATTTTTGCTACAATCCTGCCTTTAATGGCGTTGGGCGGAATGCTTGGAGTGGCCGTAGTCGGTGCAGACGCAGGTATTAGTCCTGACCAGATAATTCCAGTCCTTTTCAGTGAAATATTCCCGCCAGTAATTGCAGCATTTCTGGCAATAGCTGTGCTGTCTGCTGTAATGTCGACTTCAGACGGCCTGATAGTATCACTGACCCAGCTGCTCGCTAACGATCTGTATCGCAAAACAATTGTACCCAGAATTAATATTTCAAAAGCAAAAGCGGAACGAAATGAATTAATCATCAGTCGTTACAGTACGTTTTTAGTGATAATTGCAGCAATATTTTTCGCCTGGTCCCCGCCGGAATTCCTAGCGGTTTTCATGTGGATTGGCATTGGAGGCATCATGGCGGCTACTGCAGGCCCTATCGTAGTTGGTGGTATATGGGACCGCGCAAACAAAACAGCGGCTATTTCCTCTTTAATAGCAGCAACAGTTGTTTATTGGTTCGTGTATCTGCCAATCGGCCTTAATTTTTCGAATCCATTTGGAGCCGCCGGTATTGGAGTCATTGTCGGTATGTTAACAATGTATATTGTAACCATAGCTACTACCGAATCTCCAAAGGAGAGCGGCTTAGATATAAAGCAGAAACCAAATGCAAGGAGTGGAAAAAATGTATAAATCGTTTGTTTCCCCAATCAGAATTGTTTCAGGTGAAGGAGCAGTAAATGAAATACCAGCTTTACTGAAGTCCTATCAGGCAGAGCGGGTGATGGTATTTGCTGACCCCGGGGTGGTGGATGCCGGCATTGTTTCCCCTCTAGAAGACCAGTTAAAAGAGGCCGGAGTAATATACGAAATATATTCCGATCTAAAGCCGGAACCGCCTGTAGAAATTGGTAAGAATGCCCTGGAGGCATTAAAATCATTTGATGCAGATTTTGTTATCGGAATTGGAGGAGGAAGCTCCCTTGATATCGCAAAGGCAGTTTCTGTATTGCACGGAAACGAAGGGTCCATTGAGAATTATTTAAACCTTTCAGGAGATAAATCTCTTGCAAATAGAGGTCTGCCAAAGCTTTTAATACCAACAACCGCCGGTACGGGGGCAGAAGTTACAGATATAAGTGTATTTTCGCTCGAAGGCACCAAAGACGTTATCACCCATGAATTTTTATTGGCAGATGCTGCCGTGGTGGATCCGGATTTAACTATGACGGTACCGCCTAAGGTTACTGCTGCTACGGGAGTGGATGCTCTTACTCATGCAGTAGAAGCATATATTTCTGTTAACAGCACTCCGCTGACCGATGCGCTCGCTTTGGACGCAATGGAAAGAATAGCAAAAAATATTCGTACAGCTGTATGGAATGGAAGCGATAAAGAAGCACGTGCACAAATGAGCTGGGGAAGCATGACTGCAGGGCTTAGTTTCTATAACGCAGGTGTTGCCGGCGTGCATGCTTTAGCCTATCCATTAGGCGGGCTATTTAAGATATCTCATGGCGAATCCAATGCTGTACTTCTGCCTTACATTTTTGATTACATCTGGCCTTCCTGCATGAAAAAGATGGGCACAATAGCAGAGCGTATAGGGGCAAATACTGAAGGGTTATCAGCCAGGGAAGCTGCGATCGCAGGAGTGCGGGAGTTAAAAAACATTGTTGAGGATGTAGGTATTCCTTCTACATTGGGGCAGTTCGGAATTAAAGAAAGCGATCTCGTGAAATTGGCTGAAAGCGGCGAAAAGCAGACAAGGCTTTTAGCAAGAAGTCCGAAGCCATATTCTTATCAGGATATTTTAGAAAGGTATGAAGCGGCTTATGCAGGCACTTTAGAAATTAATAAGTAAATAAAAAAGGCCCTGTTCTTATAAAAGAACGGGCCTCTATTTTATTCACCGGTGATTTTTTCGACTGAATCGTTGAGCTGGTATTCACGGCCAAGCAGCGTGAAATCGCTCCATTTTGTATTGTTTACGTAGTAAAACTGATCATTTTGTACGGCTTCGGTATCAGCAAGCAGATCGTCGAGAAGCTCCTGGGACTGTTCTGTTGGCTCTCCCTGGTCGGTGAGAACGAACAGATAATCTGCCCCTTCCACGTAATCAGGCACTGTTTCAAGAGAAATGGCCTGGGTTTCCGTATTTTCTTCGACGCCTTCAGTTGGCTCTAATCCGGCGCCTTCATAGAGGCCG
The DNA here is from genome assembly GCF_000420725.1 of Marinococcus halotolerans DSM 16375. Taxonomy (GTDB): domain Bacteria; phylum Bacillota; class Bacilli; order Bacillales; family Marinococcaceae; genus Marinococcus; species Marinococcus halotolerans. Next base: position 27,910 of record NZ_ATVM01000015.1, read on the forward strand.
GCAAAGACGGATTGGTCATGCACGTATACTTCCTTACCAATGAATTGGACAACGGCTGCTGTTGCGTCTTCCGGCACGTCATTGTCTGCAAGTGTCTGTCTGGCTTCCTCCGCCTGTTGTTCATATTCAGTCAGCCATTCTTCGCTCGCGTCTTCTTTATTTAATGCATCAGCGGTATTTTGAAGCTGTTCTTCCGGTGTATCATCAAAAGAAGTCATATAAACCGGGGCAATTTGTTCGAGCTGCTCGAGAGAGTCCGACTGATAATCCGATAAAAGAATCATGTCCGGGTCAAGCTCATTGATCTGCTCCACGTTTGGCGTATCGCCGCCAACGCTTTCGACTCCTTCGAGCTGATCGCCGTACGTATCGAGATAATAGTCAGAAGTGCCTATCGGCTGCTCATCAAGAATCAGCATGTCTGCCACATTCTGCAGGGCTACTACATTCTCAGGGTTTTCCGGAATCTCTACCTCGCGTCCAGTGGGATCAGTGACAGTTCTCATTTCAGCCTCTGCATTTTCGCCGCCATCTTCACCCTCCCCGGAATCCCCGGATGAATAATTGCCGCAGGCGGCAAGCACAAATAAAAGAGCGAATCCAACTGCAAATAAAGAAAGCCATTTTTTAACCATGTATGTATATCCTCCTAGATGATAATAATAATCATTTGCACGACTATTATATGGTATCCATTTTATAATTACAATGTAAACCTTTGGAACTAAGCAAAAAATGTTGTTCGTATATTTTTTTATAAAAGTAGAAGGGATGTGCTTTTGTTTGTTTAACGTTACACTGAAGGTACTTTGCTTTTACGCTTGTAAAATATGTGATGGAGATTTTGCGTACAGGAGGAAATTTTATGCGATTTGAACCGTCTGAACAAATCGGACGATTGCCGAAACAGTTTTTTGCTTCGCTTTCAAGAAAAGTCCAGACACTGAAAGAAGAAGGCAGGGATTTAATCAACCTGGGGCAGGGGAATCCCGATCAGCCGACTCCGGCCCCTATTGTTGAAAAAATGAGGAGTGCTGCTGAAAATCCGGAATATCATAAATATTCCCCGTTTCGCGGCTATGAATTTTTGAAGCAGTCGGCGGCGGATTTTTATCAGCGGGAATACGGTGTGACGCTGGATCCAAAAACGGAAGTGGCGGTTTTATTCGGTGCAAAAACAGGACTTGTGGAGATCAGCCAGTGTCTTCTTAATCCGGGGGATACTGCGTTACTGCCGGACCCGGGTTATCCTGATTATCTTTCGGGAACAGCTCTTGCCAATGCAGAAACGGCTTTTATGCCGCTTAAAAAAGAAAATGGTTTTCGTCCGGATTTTCGGCAGATTGAAGCAGATGTGCTGAACCGGGCAAAAATGATGTTTTTAAATTACCCTAACAATCCGACTGCCGGCACTGCTACAGCGGAATTTTTTGAAGAAACGGTCCGGACCGCTGTCCAGCACCACATTTGTGTCGTTCACGATTTTGCCTATGGGTCGCTCGGCTATGACGGCGAAAAGCCCCCCAGCTTTCTTCAGACCCCGGGGGCAAAGGAAGTGGGTGTGGAAATGTACACCCTTTCGAAAACGTTTAATATGGCCGGATGGCGTGCGGCTGTGGCGGTGGGGAATGCTTCAGTTATAGAAATGATTAATACAATCCAGGACCATCTGTATGTAAGTTTGTTTGGGGCAGTTCAGGAGACCGCAGCATATGCGTTTGACCACGGGACAGAAATGGCTGAAGATATACTGAATGTTTATGAAAGCAGAAGGAATGTATTTATTCAGGCTCTTCACGATCACGGTGTAGCGGTGCAGGCGCCCCGGGGCTCCTTTTTTGTATGGATGGAAGTCCCTCAGGGCTGCACCTCCGCTTCATTCACCGAAGAGCTGCTCGAAGAAGCAGGCGTAGTAGTCGCCCCGGGCCACGGCTTTGGCAGCATGGGAGAAGGGTACGTCCGCATTGGCCTGCTCGAAGACGAAAAGCGATTAAAAGAAGCGGCTGAACGGATCGCGGGCGTAGCCGCAGCGGTGAAATAATGAAATTGTTTAGCTTTTTGTTTCATCCATATTTTTGCTGATGGTCTTTTTTCCATGATAAATAGGTCTCGTCCTCCCGGGCTTTGATCCATTTTTCCTCAAAAATCCGGGCGGATTCGGCTTTTTCTTCATTGATCTGACGCTCGTTCACATTACCATCTTTGTCGTATTTTTTGCCTCCTTTATAATTGGCGTACCGGCGGGAGCGTGTGTAGCCCATCTGAAGAAACTTTCTTGCCATATCCATTCCAACGAAGTCCTTTTGCTTTTTATACTCCAAAAATAATTCATAAATCTGCCCGGAAGACTCTCTGGCAATGTCCGGGGTCTTAAACCTCCAGTACGGAAGAATTTCACTTTTGTACGGCTCTACCATTAAAACGCCCTGTTCTCCGCGTCCTACACGGTATTTCTCGGGTTTTTCACGAAAATTAATACGGTTAAAATCCTCTTCATAATTAAAGCTCATATGTTTTCTCTCCTTTTTTGCCTTTATTTTCTTTCCCCGAAAATGAGGTGATTTATGTGTGAAACTGCAGGCTTGTTCAGGATTTACTTTTCCTGAAAAGGGGAATAAACAGTATGCACGGAAGAAAGAAGGATTATTAAACATACACATCGAATCCTTGTGTTAGATGGAGGTTTTAGAATGGAATATATTGAAAATGTACGCAGCCAGCTCCTGGAAGAAGTTGAACCGGTTCCGGAGGCAGACTGGAACATAAAGACAGACGCTACTGACTGGAGTGTCGCGCAGGTAGTCGAGCACCTCCGGTTGTTTGAAGCCTTTGTCGGGAGAAGTATGAAAAATGCCCTGGAAACAGAACCTACCACAAGGGCGGAAGAAAAGCCGATTCAAATGATGAAGTACCGGCGCCGGCCGGCAGAAGCACCGCAGGAGCTCCAGCCGGAGGACATGGAATTTGGTAAGAAGAGCCTGCTTGAAGAACTAAAGGAAACAAGAGACTATATCCGTCACCTGGAGGAAAAACATACCAGTGAGGAACTAGCAGCACGTTCGATTTCGCATCCCAATTTTGGGCCTATGCCTCTTCATCAGTGGCTGGAAATGATCGGTCTCCACGAAGAGCGTCATATCGCTCAAATCCAAGATATAAAAGCAAAATTATAGACTGAGGGAGGAAAAGAAATGAAGAAGCTCATTAATGGTGTGGATCAGATTGTTTCTGAAATGGTGGAGGGACTGGTGGCCGCTCATCCGGATAAGCTCCGCTTGATTGAAAACACAAATGTCATCGTGCGGGCAGATGCCCCGGTGCAGGGCAAAGTAGCGCTGATCAGCGGCGGTGGCAGCGGGCACGAACCTGCCCACGCCGGATATGTCGGTGAAGGGCTCCTCGATGCGGCAGTAAGCGGGGAAGTATTCACCTCGCCGACACCCGACCAGGTGCTTGAAGCCATTAAAGCTGTCGACAGCGGTTCCGGAGTTCTGTTGATTGTAAAAAACTACAGCGGGGATGTCATGAATTTCGATATGGCCGCTGATCTTGCAGAAGCAGAAGATATTACAGTGAAGCAGGTCGTTATACGGGACGATGTGGCAATTTCCAACCCGGATGACCGCCGCGGTGTAGCTGGAACGACGCTTGTGCATATGATTGCCGGTGCAGCAGCGGCTGAGGGAAAAAGCCTGGACGAGGTGGAAGCAATTGCCCAGGGAGTAGCTGATAATGTCCGCTCGATGGGAGTTTCCCTTTCACCGTGTACTGTGCCAGCCTCCGGCAAACCAGGATTCACCCTTGACGAGAACGAGATGGAAATCGGGACCGGCATTCACGGCGAACAGGGCGTGGAGCGGCGCGAACTGATGCAGGCAGACGCCGTTACGGAAGAACTGGTTCAGCACGTGCTCGATGATATGCACCTAAATGACGGGACCGACGTAGCTTTAATGATCAACGGACAGGGAGCGACGCCTTTAATGGAGCTGTATATTGTGGCAAGAAAGGCCATTCAGCTGTTGAAGGACCGCGGTATTCACGTAAAGAAAACCTTTGTAGGAGAATATATGACCTCACTTGAAATGACAGGGTGCTCGGTAACGATTTTAAATTTGGATGAGGAACGTAAACGGTTGCTACTATCCGGCAGGGAGTGAAACTTTCATGGAACTAAGCGCAGCAGTAATGAAGCAGTGGGCACTACGAATTAATGAAAAAATGCAGGAGCATAAGGACAAGCTGTCCGAGCTTGACCAGGCCATTGGAGACGGAGACCACGGGCATAATATGGCCCGGGGCTTTCGGGAAGTAGCCAATAAAGTGGAAGACGCTTCCTACGATGATATTGGCGCGATGTATAAAGACGTAGCTTCAACATTGATTTCAAAGGTGGGCGGAGCTTCGGGACCGCTGTACGGAACGGCATTTCTTAAAGCATCCAATGCATGGAAGGGAAGAGACATGCTCGACAGTGAAGCGTTCACTGAAGGCATCGAGGCAGCTGTCGGCGGTATCGAAACGAGAGGGAAGGCTTCCCTTGGGGACAAGACGATGCTCGACGTATGGATTCCTGTGCGCGATGAAATGAAAGAGCACGGCGCAGACGCAGAGAAGGCTGCCAAAACAGCTGAAAAAGAAGCAGAAGCCACCATCGATAAAGTCGCTAAAAAAGGAAGGGCTTCCTATTTAGGCGAGCGTTCAAAGGGTCATATGGACCCCGGAGCCTTTTCATCGCAGCTCGTTTTTGAAGCATTGGCAGAAGTGTACAAAGAGGAGGCCTCTTAATGGCTAAAGTCAGCATTATCGTTATTTCCCACAGCAAAGAGCTCGCTGACGGCATCGTGGATCTTGTATCTCAGACGAAGCAGGAGGACGTTGCCATTGCCGCAGCCGGCGGGACCGAAGAAGGAGAAATTGGCACGAGCGTTGACCGGATTACCGGGGCTGTAGAATCGGTGACGACGGAAGAAGGCGTACTGCTTCTGTTTGACATCGGCAGTGCATTAATGAATGCGGAAATGGCTCTTGAAATGCTTCCGGAGCTTGAAGGCCGTATTACAATAGCTGACGCCCCGCTTGTGGAAGGAGCGTATATCGCTGCGGTTGAAGCCGGCATGGGAAAAACGCTCGAAGAAGTAAAAAAAGCAGCAGAATCGGCGAAGGAATGGAAAAAAATCGAGGATTAATAAATAAACCCTGCAGCCGTATGTTCGGCTGCAGGGTTTTCGCTGATATACAGTTCTGCACAAAAAGCTGAAATGACCGGGTCCCTTAGTGTTCCAGCTTATGAGCTGGTTTTTGGTTTTGCATTTTTATAATAGGAATCCTGAGATGATTTTTCTTTTTCGGCAGAAGGTGTTTTCGACGCTCGCGCGAGCAGCACGTAGCTGAGCACTGCTGCAGCGTCTGCTCCAAAAATCACTATTCCCATCGGCACCGCTGTATGCTCTCCGGCAATGCCGACCAGCGGGGCTGAAGCCGCACCGAATAAAAATGGAAGCAGCCCGATTAAAGCAGCAGCGCTGCCGGCACGGTGGCCCTGTTCTTCCATCGCCAGAGAGAACGAAGCCGTATTTACAAGCCCAAGGCTTGAAACGACGAAAAACATCGGAATGACGATAGCAGCAAGCGGGGCCTGGATCAAGGTCATGGTTAACAGGACGGAGCTTGAAACAAGGGTCAGCCCGAGCCCAAAAGTGAGTAATTTTCGTTCCGGCACAATACCGGCTAGCCGGCCGGTTGTCTGGGAGCCGATAATAATACCAATCCCGTTAAGTGCGAATAAAAAGCCGAAAGTTTGCGGTGAAGCTCCGTAAATGCCTTGATACACAAATGGTGTGCCGGAAACGTAAGCAAAAATACCGGCCATTTTTAACCCCTGGGCGAGAGCGAAGCCCATAAACGAACGGTCCTTCAATAAGCTGCCAAAGGTACGTACTGTTTCTTTTATATCGCTGTCTGAACGGTTTGTTTCCGGGAGGGTTTCCGGAAGCAGGGATAAAACAATAATAAAGATAATGATTCCTATCGCACTTAGTACGGCAAAGACGCCGTTCCATGTCGTGAAGTTAAGAATGGCTCCGCCAAGCACTGGAGCAAGTATCGGTGCAAGGCCGTTTACGAGCATTAACAGGGAAAAGAACTTTGTCAGTTCTTTTCCGGAATACATGTCCCGGACAATTGCCCGGGAAATAACGATGCCGGCCGAAGCTGAAAATCCCTGCAGGAAACGGCAGGCAATCAGAATCCAGATGGTTGGGGCAAATATACATAAAATAGAAGCTGCTATATAAATAAATAAGAAAATAGATAAAGGTCCTTTTCTTCCGTTTACATCACTCATAGGACCTACGATTAATTGGCCAAAGGCGAGGCCGAGCAGGCAGGCTGTTAAACTGAGCTGTACAAGCGATGCGCTCGTATCAAGGTCCTGTGCTATAGAAGGAAAACTGGGTAAATACATGTCAATAGTTAAAGCGCCAAATGCAGCCAGTGAGCCCAGCAGAATAGCCAGGCCGATCCGTTTTTTAGACGATACCGCCTGTGTGGAACTCATGATAAAATCTACTCCCTTGTTATAAAATATGTATTACGGGACACATCTGTTTTTTGCACACAAGAGAGAATTTTATCACAGAGCATATAAAAAGAAAAGCCCGTTTTTAAGACGGACTTTTCCTGGTTTTTGCTTCCATTGCAGCAAACAGCAGATGCCAGCACTCTGCAGCAAGAGCGAAAAAGAGAATAATAAGCGCTCCGGCCCATTCCTGAAAAAAAGCGACAGCAATAATTGCGTACCAAGAGCATCGGAGCAAATGCTGAAGCGGGGGCATCCATAAAAAGCACAGGGGCCGAAGGAGAAGAAAAAAGGCAAAGCTGAACAGGAAAAATACATATTCCTGGGTCAATTCTACGGCGAATACAGCACTTAATCCCTCATTTACTAAGGAAAAAAAGGAAAGATTCATCACCTTCCGCTACTCCTCGGTATCTGCAGGAAAGTAGACGCCGATCTGGGCACGTATTTCATCAAGCACCTGCAGCACTTGAATAGAGCGTTCGATAGGAATGTGCCGCACGTCTTCCCCGCTGCAAAGCTGAATAAAGGCCTGTATTTCGTGAGCCATGGAATCTTCCTGGTTGTTTTCCCAAAGAACAGTCGTTTCACCTTTTTTTGTAAGGGTCACCCGGTGCATATGGTTAATATGATCGATGGTGATCGTTCCGTCTTCCCCCTGCAGCTCCACCGGCTGGGTGGAAGCAGAAATTTTTGAATAGCTGACGACAGCCTGGGCTTCCGGATAGCCGAGTAGCGCAGCGGCCTGGCCATCGGCCCCGGTTTCAAGCAGATAGCCATGCGCTTGTACCGTGTGCGGCATGCCGAGAAGTTCAAGGGCGGGATGGAGACAGTAAATGCCAATGTCCATCGATGCCCCGTTGGAAAGCTCCGGCTTAAAGGCATTGAGCACGGTCCCTTCGCGGTAGGCATCGTAGCGACTCGAATACTGGCAGTAGGAAATCGATGCCCGGCGGAGTTTTCCGATTTCGTCAAGGTGGTTCGAAACAGTCTCCCAGGCCGGGAAGTACATATTTTTGATCGCTTCCATAATGGTGACACCGTATTCTGAAGCAGCGGCAAGAAGCCGCTTTGCTTCTTCTGCATTAGAACACATCGGCTTTTCACAAATGATGTGCTTGCCGTGCTGAATCCCGGCCATAGCTATGGAAAAGTGATGCCTCGTAGGGCTTGCAATATACAGTGCTTCAACATTTGTATCCCGGCAAAGCTGTTCTAAATCATCGTAGGCCGAAGCCGCGTCGTACTGATCCGCGAGTGTTTGGGCACGCTCAATATTCCGGGAATAAACAGCCTGCAGCTGAAAGTCATCAAGCGAACTGCCGGCCTGAATGAAGGCTTCGGTGATCCAGTTTGTTCCCACAGTGGCAAAATTCATTATGTAAAACCTCCTTAAATATCAGCTGCTCCTAAGAGCTTCCTTTTCTTTTCCGGCTCGTCCGTGTTTTCGCTTCCGCCTTTGGGATGGAAGCCCGCCGTTTTCGCTCCTCAAAGAAGAGAAAAAACTGATCGTATGCCTCCACAGCAGCTGCAAAGCCAAGAATGAAGAAAATGGATCCGGCCTCCTGCAGCAGAACATAACCGAGGGCCGCGTACCACAGCATTTTTAGCAGCCGGGCAGCAGCCGGTTTCCATAAAAAGAAGATGGGACGCAGTAAAAGATACAGTAAAATAGCCAGCACAAATACAGCGATATTTTCTCCGAAGGTTCCCGGCACCCGGGAAATAATCTGATCGATGATTTGTCCGAATTCTGCTAAACGTTCTTCCATTAGCTGCAGCTCCTTTGAGTGATGTAGATACAAATATTCATAATTGTATCGTAGCGGTTTTAGACTCAAATGAACAGCCTTGAATCAAAAAAGTACAAATGATAAAAGCTCCCTTCCTGAAAAAGAAGAGAGCGTGAAGTACAAGATATATAAAAGTAGATTACGGACGAACAGGCCGCAAATCTTCATTTTCCTGCAGAGAACCAATGTATTCGACCAACAGTTCGATAACATTTTCGATATCGTCCATGCTGGCTGTCTCTACGGGAGCGTGCATGTACCGTAGTGGAAGAGAAACGTTGACGCTTGGAACGCCGTTTCCGGCGAGCCGCAGCCGGTCGGCATCAGTGCCGGTCACCCTCGGGGTGAGCTCGTACTGTACGGAGAGGCCGGCCTTTTTAGCCGCCTGCTCCAGTCCTTTATTGGCTGTCGGGTGGATCGGAGCTCCCTTGGCGAGGACGGGACCGCCGCCGAGCGTCACTTCTGTTTCCTGATTTGGATTGGACCCGGGATAATCATATGCAAACGTAACGTCCAGGGCAATTGCTAAATCCGGACGGAGACCTGCACCGGCAAAATGAGCCCCGCCCATATTTGTTTCTTCGTTAACCGTGCTCACGCCGTAGACCCCCACTGCCGGACGTTTGTCCTGCAGCCGGCGAAGCACTTCTGCAGTAATAAAGGCCCCTGTCCGGTTGTCGAGCCCGCGTCCGCTAAAACGGTCGTTTAGGAGCTTTTCGGGAGTGCGGTCGTAAACTCCGGCATCACCGACGGAAAGGTACTTTTCCATTTCTTCTTTGTTTTTAGCCCCAAAATCTATGTACAAATCAGAAAAAGCGAAGTCTTTTTTACTGCCGCCCTTGTGTTCTGCATTAACGCCCGTTACGCCGGTGATAGGGCCCTTCCTGCCCTGAAATGTCACTTTCATCCCCAGGGCGGGCGCCTGGCTGATGCCGCCGAGCTTTTCCACTCGCACGAAGCCGCTGCTGTCGATAGATTTTACAAGAAAACCGATTTCGTCGCAGTGGCCGGCTAAAAGGACGTGAAACGAGGCCTCCGGGTTGATGACACCCCAGGCATTGCCTATCGTATCTGTTTGAACTTCATCCGCATACGAAGAGACGTACTGAAGCCACTTGCGCTGAATAGCCATTTCGTGTCCGGAGGGAGAGGGTGTTTGGAGTAGATCGTATAAAAACTGTTCAGATGATTCTTTCATGAGTTTTCCTCCTTGGAAGTACAATTTATTACAGCATCCCGTTTTTTCTCTTTGCCGTCAACTCTTGTTTCTGAAGCAGCCGGGACTACTTGTAGTGGCCCCCGATTTTTTCTGCCCGCACAAGAGCCTGCCCGCCGGGAAGGAGCGATGAGGCCTGGAGTACAGCTGCCGGGCCGTACCGGTCTTTAAGGGCGTCGATCGTTTTGTTTAAATCTTCGCGGTGCTCTTTTTCGGAAAACAAATCCAGCTGTACAAATTGATCGCTTTCAAGCTGCTGCAGGCTGACACTCAGTCCCCGGACTGGATAGTATGTCCAATGTTTACGAAACAGGGAGGCAGCGGCCCTGTAGATAGCTTTGCCGTCGTTAACCGGTTCAGCCTGGGCCGCTTGTCGGTGAAAATGAAGAGAATTCCCGTTGTCATGACCCTCGGCTCCTACGGTAACTGTCCAGCCGCTGCAGCCTTCCCTCCTGGTGCGGCGTCCAACCTCTTCACTCAGCTCGCGAAGCACGACGCTGATATCATCCCAGCTCGAGTAATCACGTGGAAGGGTCATATGGTGGCCGACAGCCTTTCGGTGCGTGTGAGTGCCGGGAGTGACAGGGGAAGGGTCAATGCCGTGCGCTGTCTGCCAGAGAAGCTCTCCGTTCAGCCCAAAACGGTGCCGAAGCTCTTCCACAGGATAGGCAGCGAGGTGGCCGGCTTTTCGAATCCCCATCTGGCGCAGGTGTTTTTCCATCCGGCGCCCGACCCCGAACAGATGATTCACCGGGAGAGGCCAAAGTGTTGAAGCCAGCTGTTCCTGCTTCAGGGTGAAAATCCCATTAGAGGATTTTTTGGCAAAATGGTCACAGGCCATTTTGGCTAGCACCTTGGTCGCTCCGATGCCGGTGCGGGGATAGACGCCAAACGCCCGGAGGAGGTGACGGTTGATGAATAAAGCCGCCTGTTCGGGTGTAGAAGCTGTATGCTTGTATGTATGCGTCATGTCCGCAAAAAGCTCGTCCACGCTGTACGGTTCTATTTTATCTGTGTAAGCTTCAAGCGCCGTCGCAATTTGCACAGAAATTTTTAAATACAGCTCCATGCGCGGAGGGATAATCACGAGCCCTGGGCACTTTTGCTGCGCTTCTCTGATGGTTTCGGCTGTTTTCACTCCTTCACGTTTAGCAACAGGACAGGCAGCCAGGATCACACCGCTCCGGATGGACGGGTCTCCGGCTACGGCTGTCGGTTTATGCTGCAGGCCGGAATAATACAGTTTTTCAACATTGGCATAAAACGACTGCATGTCGATAAGAAAAATAATCCGCTCCACGGCCCATCCTCCTTCGGTAAAACAGTTGCTTCTTTCTATAGAGTATACCTCAAAATAAATATTTTAAACGAACAAATGTTCTTATTTTGGGTAAAAAACTGAGCCCTGGTCCAGGGCCCGGCTTTTGCATTAGGAAGAAGGGAGACCCCTTTTTTGTACGAGGGTGTTATTGAAACGCTCAAGCAGCTGGGCAAATTGATCGCGCTCTTCCTTGTCCCAGTCGGCCAGCAGGCTGGCGTACATATGAATCCGTTCCTGCTTCAGCGTATTAATCGCCTCGATTCCTTCGTTTGTAATAAAAATCTGGTTGACCCGTTTATCGTGATGATCCGGCCGGCGGGATACAAGGCCTTTTTTCTCCAGGGAGTGGATCTGGCGGCTGAGTGTTGAGATATCGAGGAGAAAATGATCAGCGAGTTCACGTGCAGAACGGGGGCTCTGCTGGTGCAGCACCTGAAGGATTAAATAAGCGGAACGATCCAGGCTGTTTGCCTGGCTGTCAAGCGTACGTTTAAAATCCGCCCGTCGCATTAACGTGACCACGCCAGTTTCAATTAGTTCGAGCATTTCCTTATCATGTTCGTTCATCGGGGCCCCTCCAATTCCAATCGGTCTTTTTCTCTATTGTAATATAGATCAGGATCGAAAAAAGAGATAAGCGTAAAACGATATATATAAAACGAAAATAACATACGTTCTTTCCTAGTCGGCTCGCTGCATAGCCCTTCTTTCAGCGTATTCGAGGCATTTTTCGCAGACAAATACTTTTTCATTCTGTTTTGTAAAGTATGGGCGCATATAGGACGTTTTTGATCTGCAGTAGTAGCAGTGCTTTGAGAAAGAGAGGCTTCTTATCCATTGCTTCAGCAACAAAAATTCCTCCTTTTGTATTGGAATGTATTTTTACGATAAGAGAAAGAAAAGGCGAATGCGAACGATTTGCTTATAAAAACAAAAAGCTTCTGCCCAGGCTTTATATGGATTTATATAATTACTCAATAAAATAATACTTCAATTCATGAATGAAAACTTTCATTTTCGGGAAAGAAACTGTAAATGAAGACTAAGAAGAAGGTGATCAGTGTGGCAAAAAGATTAGATCGTGAACAATGGAGCGTATTTCAAAGCGAGCTCTATCAGACAAATACGACTGTCGTAGTGACAGATGATTTAATATTAATCACAGATCCTACATGGCTTCCGGCGGAGATTGAAGAAATACGGAATTTTGTCGAGGAACGAAAAAAGAACCAGCCGGTATATCTGCTGCTGACCCATTCAGATTTCGACCACGTTATCGGAGCCGGTGCTTTTCCGGAAGCAACTATTATTGCTTCCCGTGGATTTAATGCGAGATCAGACAAAGAAGAGATTGTGCAGAAAATGAAAGAATTTGACGATGCCTACTATATTCACCGCAGCTATGAACCCCTCTATCCGAAACCAGATATTATTGTTGATTCGGATGAGCAGGTGCTTGAAGAAGGGGAAACCAAAATTACATTCTATCTGGCGCCGGGCCATACCGTAGACGGTCTGGCAGCAGTTGTAGAGCCGCTCGGCCTTTGCATCGCCGGAGACTATTTAAGCAATGTAGAGATTCCAATTATTGAATATCACAGCGAATCCTATCAGTTTACGTTAAAGAAGCTGGACGAGCTCTGGAAGGACAGCAAATACAGCACTGTGGTCCCGGGACACGGCCTCGTTGCTTCGAAGCCGGAGGAAATAGAAAAGCGTCTCCGGGATTCAGAATGGTATATTGAAAATACGAAAAAATCATTGGAAGACCCATACGTGGAGAGCGCCATTTTTGCTTTTATTGACCGTCATAAATTTGAAGCACCGTTAAAGCAGGTACACGCGGATAATAAAGAACAATTAAAATCGGAAAGATAGAGAAAACTGGCTGCTCCGTGAAGGGGCAGCCAGTTTTTGGTTGGGTAGTTCTTATTCAGAGGAGTCGTTTTGATTACGTGGAAGAATCAATACCTCCACGCGCCTGTTCTGGGCACGGCCCTCTTCGGTATCATTAGAAGCAACCGGCTCAAACTCGCCGAACCCCTTGGCACTGAAGTCTCTTGGGTCGAGGTCAGGATTTTCGAGCACAATTTCCATAAAATGCACTGCCCGCATGACGCTGAGTTCCCAGTTTGTGCTGAAGTCTGCATTTGCGATAGGGGTGTCATCCGTATGGCCACTGATAATAATGTTGCGCGGAGGGTTTAGTACCAGCAGCTCGGACATATCCTCGGCCGTTTCAAGAGCTTCTTTGCGTATTTCTGCTTCACCAACATTAAATAAAATATTGTCTTTAATAGAGAGGAGCAGCCCATCATCAGAGAGTCGGGTCGTAAACTGGCCTTCAAGCCCCCGTTCATCAATAAAGCCTTCCACTCTTTCCTGAAGCTCGGCAAGTTCGTTTTGGTCCTCTGCCTCTTCGATCGCTGTTGGAGGGCTTTCATCAATATTGTCTTCGGCATTCAGCTCTTCGACAGAGCTTCCGGATTCATTAATACCGCTTCCGCCTGTGAAAACAGAGTTAAAGGAATCGGAGATCTGGTCAAATTTTCGGGCGTCCACTTCACTTGATGCAAATAACACAATAAACAGCGCAAGCAGCAGTGTCAGGAGGTCTGCGTAGGGAAGAAGCCACGCTTCACTGACGTGTTCTTCCTCTTCCTTTTTCCGCTTCCGCCGCCTAGCCATTTTCGGTACCTTCCTTCCATTCGGTTTCCTGGGCTGCTTCCATAATCTTTTCGCGATCCTTCGCCGGCACGTACATTAGAAGCTTTTGTTCAATCGTTTTTGGCGGCTGTCCCTCCTGCACCGATAATACCCCTTCAATCATGACGCTGCGGACATGGATTTCGTGCTTGGATTTGCGCTTAAGTTTATTGGCAAAAGGGTGCCAGAGCACATAGCCGGTGAAAATACCGAGAAGGGTGGCAACGAAGGCAGCACTGATCGCTTCTCCGAGTTTATCGATATCAGACATGTCGGCAAGCGCCGCAATGAGACCGACTACAGCACCGAGCACGCCGAGTGTGGGAGCGTAGGTTCCTGCCTGGGTAAAAATAGAAACGCCTGTTTGATGACGGGATTCAATGGCTTCCAGCTCTTCGCTCATAATGTCACGGATAAAATCTGAATTCTGCCCGTCCACCGCCATCGTCATGCCATTACGGAGAAAGGGGTCCTGAATGTCTTGAACATCCCCTTCGAGAGCCAGAAGACCTTCCTTTCTTGCTGTCTGCGCCCAGCTGGAGAACATGGGAACAAGCTGCGCGACGCTCCATTCGTTTTGGTTTTTAAATAAAACACCGAAAAGCTTCGGCACGTTTTTTAATTCGTTACCAGGGAAAGCAATCACTACGGTGGCGATTGTGCCTCCAAAAATAATCAATAAAGCGGCCGGGTTCAGCAAAGAAATGAGCTCCATCCCTTTAATGGCGATACCGCTCATGATAGCTGCGAAAGCTATAATAATACCGATGATTGATGCCTTATCCATACGTATCAATCCCTTTATGTTTGATTCTACTGTTTATATCGGTGCTTGAGATGCTAACATAAAGACGGATGGAAAAATTCATGAGGAAGTAAGGAATAATTAACTAGACAAGCAGACTTGTAAATACTAAACATATGAATAACCGCCTTGATGGCAGGAAAGGATGCCCATGATGAAAAAATGGATGATGGTTGCAGGAATGTCGGGGCTCCTGGTCAGCTCCGGCTGTGCCAATAACGGGGGCGAAGAGAACGGAACTGATGAAGCTGAAGAAACCTCTTCGGGTGCTTCTAAGGAAAACAACGAAGATAGTCAGGAAGCAACAAAGAACAATGCAGAAGAGAATACAGAGGAAGCAGAAAATGACGGACAGTCAGATGCAGGAGAGGATGCACCAGAGACCGAAGAAAACGGGGATTTAAAGAACCCCGCGGCTGTAGATGCTTTAATTAACCGGGAGTATCATCTGCCGTCAGACTATGAACCGGAAAACCTGGTAATTCCGGATGTGGCTTTTCCATTTGAAGGAGAGCCTCAGAAAAAGTATATGAGAGAGGAGCCGGCAGTGCAGCTTGAGAACATGTTCGCGAAGGCTGAAGAGGAGGAGATTGAGCTTTCGGCTGTGTCGGGATACCGTTCGTATGACCGTCAGGAAAGTATATTTGCCGCTAACGCGGAAAAAGACGGGGAAGAAGAGGCGAATAAATATAGTGCAAGGGCCGGGGAGAGTGAGCATCAAAGTGGCCTGGCGATGGACGTGAGTGCTGCATCCGTCGGCTATTCGTTAACGACAGATCTCGGTGACACAAAAGAGGGAGAATGGCTTGAAGAAAATGCGCATGAATACGGCTTTGTAATCCGCTATCCTAAGGATAAAACGGAGATTACCGGCTATCAGTATGAGCCCTGGCACGTACGGTATGTAGGGGAAGATTTAGCGGGAACGCTTCACGAAAACGACTGGGTGATGGAACAATATTACGGGGAAGAGTTCGAAAAAGATTCATCAAACAGCGAAGAAGACAAATAAAGCCTGGGGGCTTCCCCAGGCTTTATTTTTTAATTTTCATCGATTGTCGGCAGCTCAGTTTTTGCGATCTTTTCATCTAAAGCTTCGTAATCGTAATACGAAATCGTGCGGTACAGCTCTTCGCGCGTCTGCATATCCTCAAGCATATCCTTTTGGGTGCCTTTATCATGAATTTCCTGAAAAACTCGTTCAACGGCTTTGGCTGCGGCCCGCAGGGAAGTAACCGGATAGATAATCATATTAAATCCCCATGATTCGAACTGGTCCGCATGATAATAAGGGGTGCGGCCAAACTCGGTCATGTTAGCGAGCAGCGGCGTGCTGGAGAGACTCTCTCCGGCCCGTCGGAAATCCTCCTCTGCGGAGAGAGCTTCCGGGAAGATGCCGTCTGCGCCGGCTTCCTGGTACAGGGCGGCCCGTTCCATAGCTGCATCCATACCTTCCACGCCCTTGGCGTCTGTGCGGGCAATAACGGCGAGCGTCGGAGCAACTTCTTTGATGACTTTGATTTTCTGCACCATTTCTTCGGCGGAAACTAATTTTTTTCCGTTTAAATGGCCGCATTTTTTCGGAAGTTCCTGGTCTTCAATCTGTACGGCGGCCACCCCGGCTTCGGTCATTTCCCGAGCGGTGCGTGCTACGTCGAGTACTCCCCCAAAACCGGTATCAATGTCAACTAGCAGAGGGAGCTTTGCTGCTCGCACAATATCCCGGGCCCGTTCAGCGACTTCATGGGAATGAATGATGCCAAGGTCCGGCAGTCCCCGGCTCGCTGTATAGGCAGCGCCGGATAGATATAAAATATCAAAGCCGGTGTTTCTGGCGATCAGTGCAGACATGCTGTCATGAACGCCGGGAATTTTTACCGCCGGCTTCTGCTTAATACGGTCACGAAATAATTGGGCGAGTTCCTTTTGGGAAACAGGTTCTTCGGTTAACCAACTCAATGTAGTTCCTCCTTTTAGTAAACCCAGTCTGACATAAAATGATGAACAGGAGTTTCTGTCAGCCGGTCATAATCGAGCATTTGTTCCAGAAGCAGGGCGGCCTGTTTCGGCGGATAGTGGGCATTTAGATTCTGCCGGCATTTTTCGATAATCTGCGGCTTGGCTTCTTCCCGGCGGCGCTGGTGGCCGAGCGGGTATTCCACTTCTACTGGGTCTGTGCTTGTACCGTCCATAAAGTGTACCTGCACCTGGTTGGGAATGGAACGCTTGGATGGATCCAGATAATCCCCGGTGTACTGTTTGTTTTCTTTAACGATCATTTTGTTCCGGAGCTGGTCAATCACAGGATTTGCGGCAGCGGAATCTTCATAGTGATCAGCGTCAAGCCGGCCGAAGATCAAACCGACGGCTGTCATATACTGCAGGCAGTGATCACGGTCTGCAGGGTTTTGCAGCGGGCCGGTTTTATCGATAATACGGATGGCAGCTTCATGAGTGACAATATCGATGCGCTCAATATCCTGCAGCCGTTCTTTTACCTCCCCGTGCAATTCAATCGCGGCTTCCACAGCAGTTTGGGCATGGAATTCAGCCGGGAAGGAGACTTTGAACAGGACGTGTTCCATCACATAAGCATCCATTTTCGGCACAGAAAGCTCCTCGCCGTTCATCATTACATCCTGAAAGCCCCAGCCTTTAGCAGAAAGAGCGGTAGCATACCCCATCTCCCCCTTCACAGCCATTAAGGCGAGACGGACACCACGGCTGGTGGCGTCACCGGCGGCCCATGATTTACGGGAGCCGGCGTTAGGATAATGGCGGTAGGTGCGGAGACTGGAATTATCCACCCAGGCGTTGGAAAGCGCGTTGATCATTTCCTGCTTACTGCCGCCGAGCATGTGGGTAACCACCGCCGTGGTAGCTATTTTAACGAGAAGTACGTGGTCGAGCCCGACCCGGTTAAAGCTGTGGTTTAAAGCGATGGACCCCTGAATTTCATGGGCTTTTACCATGGCGGTTAAAACGTCGTGCATCGTGAGGGGATTTTTGCCTTCTGCCACGCGCTTTCGGCTTAAATAGTCGGCGGTGGCAAGAATGCCCCCGAGGTTATCGGAAGGGTGGCCCCATTCTTTGGCAAGCCATGTATCGTTATAATCGAGCCAGCGGATCGCGCAGCCGATATTAAAAGCAGCATGCACCGGGTCGAGTTCAAACTGGGTGCCTGGCATGCGTGCGCCGTTCGGGACGATAGTGCCCGGCACAATAGGTCCGAGATGCTTGGTGCACTCCGGGTATCTTAACGCCAGGATTCCTGCCCCTAACGTATCCATTAATACATAGCGGGCGGTATCATACGCCTCACTGCTTGAAATATCCTGGTCATATACATAGTCGGCGATGTCGGTCAGTAAAGCATCCGTCTGCTGCATTGTCTGGTTCATTTTCATTTCCTCCTTTAGGTTAACGTGATGCCCCGTGGGCCGGTGTAGTTGACTCTCGGGCGGAACAAGCGGTTATTGCTGTGCTGCTCGATCACATGAGCTCCGAGTCCGGCGGCCCGTGATGCAAAAAAGATAGGCGTATACAGATCGATCGGGATGCCGAGCAGATAATACACCGGCGCTGCGTAGTAGTCGAGGTTCGGATGCAGTCCTTTTTCTTCTGCAATCAGCTCTTCACCGCGTACGCACATATCATACAGGTCCATACGATCCTGTTTTTCAGCGAGTCGGTGCAGCGATTTTTTCATCAGCTGGGCACGCGGGTCCATTTTTTTCATATACACCCGGTGGCCAAATCCCATGATGCGTTCTTTGTTAGCCAGCTTTTCCCGGAAAAGACGCTCCACTCCGTCCGGGGTGCCGGCTTCAAGCAGCAGATGCATAACGGCTTCGTTGGCGCCACCGTGCAGCGGTCCTTTCAGAGAAGCCACTGCGCCCGTAAAGGCACCATACATATCGGCCTGGGTGGAGGCAATCACCCGGGCTGCGAATGTTGAGTTTGGCATTTCATGCTCAATATAAGCCACAAGCGACTGGTCAAACACGTCGGTTTCCAATGCTGTTGGCGTTCTCCCGGTGAGCATGTGAAGCATGTTGGCACTAAAAGACATGGAAGGGTCTGGAGGTATCAGCGCTTCCTGCTGCTGTGTACGATAACTGCCGGCCATAATGGCAGGGATAGCACCTAGCAGTTTTTCCGCTTTTTTTTGATTGGCTTCTAGAGAATGATCATGCATGTGCTCCTCTGAGCCGGCGAGCATGGAAATACCGGTACGCAGCATATCCATGGCGCTCATCGAAGCAGGAAACAATGAAAAGGACGAAGTGAGGGCTTCCGGCAGCTCGAGCTGTTGATAAAGGCGGTCCTGAAACGATTCCTTCTCTACTGTTTTTGGAAGAGAGCCGTAGAGAAGCAAATGAGCAACATCCAAAAAATGACGATTTTCCGCTAGTTCAATAAGGTCGTAGCCGCGTATAACAATTTGTTCCTGCTCGACATCAAGATAGGAAATTGATGTCTCGGCAGCAATAACCCCTTCAAGGCCGGGGCTGTACTCGTTTTCTGCAGACATAGTGGTGCCTCCTTTATTTTTAAAGCGTTTTCAAAAACGGTTAAAAATATAAGTTGCTTCTTTGTATAATTGTATACAATTATTTGGAAAAAGGCAAAACCCTTTTCGCCAAACTCCTAGGAAGAAGAAATATGAAATTCAAGCGTTTCTTTCGTAGAAGAGAGACTTCTGCGAATATGGGCACGCATGTAATACTCAGCCGCCGGGCCGTCTTTTTGTTCGATAGCGCCGAGTATTTTTTCGTGTTCAGATACTGGAGTGTCGATTGTATATTCTGGGTGGCGGTAGCCACTGAGTCGCCGGTATCTTTCGAGGCGACTGTTCAGCTGGTTTAAAAACTGGACCGCGGTGGGCGAAGCGTGTTCATACAATAAATGATGGAAGCGGCTGCCGTAGGTAATGGAAGTAAATCGTTCATCTGCCTCAGCCATATGCAGAAGCGCCTCTTTCATAGCTGCTACAGATTCAGTGGAGGCCCGCATGGCAGCTTCTTTAGCCACAAGCCCTTCGAGCGCTTCCCGGACGGCAAAAATATCGACGGCTTCTTCAATACTGAGCGCCTGGACTTCCATACGGCCATTCGCTTTTTTTACAATTAATCCTTCGAGCTCGAGACGGTAGAGAGCCTGACGGAGCGGCGTACGGCTTACTGCGATTTCTTCAGTTAACTGTTCCTCGCGAAGCGCCTGCCCCGGGGAATAATGAAATTCAATGATGTTTTGCTTTAAAGCTTCATAGGCTAAATCGCTTACGGATACACGGCGTCTCTGCACAGGCAGTCGCTCCTTTCAGTTTGATTTTATCTATTATAGCAAAAAAGAGACCGGCGCCGGGCCGGACTCTTTATTCGGGGTTCTTCTACGACCGGGGTTCGACCCGGAAGGCACGGAAGGTGTACGTAAACATGGCAAGGGCAAATAAGGAAATCAGGGTCAAAGCGAGGTAAACGTTGGAATAAATGGCGCTGCTGCCTCCGGAAGCAAACGGGTTCAACGAAGTGGTCACGCCCTGAATTCCGAGCACAGCTCCAAAGATGGCACTGCTGAAAGCTCCGGCCATGAAGTTCATCAGGTTGAACATACCGATGCCGACGCCTGTTTCATTGTCTTCAAGAACAGAAGACAAAATGTTGGCGGTCGAGCTCTGAATGAGTGGGAATCCTATATAAGCAATAATCAGGACAACAGAAACAGCGACCGCGGAAACGCCGGCAAATCCGGAAAGCAGCATGGTTCCAAAAGCAATGAAAACCAGGGCGGCGATAACGACTACCTTTGGTCCGTGGCGGTCCGCAAGGTCGCCCCCGGTGCGTCCGAGAAAGCCGGCAAGGATTGCTCCCGGAAAGATAACAAGGCCGATCTGCGTAGTGGAAAGTTCATACAGCTCTCTGGTCATCAGCGGAATGATAAACAAAAGGCCGAACATGCTGCAGACGCCGAGAAAACTCGTCAAAATAGTAACCGTATAGTATTTGTTTCTCAAAAGGGACGGGCGTATAAATGGATCGTCCGCTTTTGCCGTCCGGACAGCGAAAACAGCCATGAAAACGATAAATAGAAGAAGAAAGCTCCATTGAAGAGTAGTAACAAACAATAAAATTCCGGCTATTGCCACCCCGAAAAGAGCAGCACCTAAATAATCGATAAACCCGGAACGTTTTTCTTCATCCGGCAGCCATTTTCTAAGAAAAGGGAGAGCTAAAAGCGATAGAATAGAAAATAAGAACAAATAACGCCAGCTGAGCCACCCCCCGAGCAGCCCGCCAACAATTGGCCCGACGCCCGAAGCAAAGGCTACTGTGGAGGAAATCAGGCCAAATACCCGGCCTTTATCCTCCGGGAAAAAGCGGGCAGGTATCACAAACCCGAGTGCGGGAATGGTTGCTCCGCCTGCCGCCTGAAGCACCCGGGCGACGAGAAGCATGGCAAAGCTTTGAGAAAAAAGGCCGAGCGTGGCCCCGGCGGCAAAAAGAATGATGCCAAAGGTGAGCAGAGCTTTAATGGAATAAAAGTCTGCTAGTTTTCCGTACATCAGGGCCCCGATAGCGTAGACCATAATGTACGAGGTAAGTACCCAGCTGACCTGGGAGGAAGAGATGCCGAAGTACGACTGGATATCCGGAATGGCCACGTTAAACATGGTGCCGTTCATAACCGCAATGGTTAAAATCAGAGCCACCAGAAAAATAAGCTTCTTTTTCTGGGCCGGGCCAACATGTAAGGATTCATTCGTCATAAAAATTCACGCTTTCTATTGTTAGTTTCAGGGAATTTGGTTTTGTATGGAACTATCATATACTAACTGAAACAAAACCCGGAGACAAATATAATGAACGAAGCTGCACCGGTGCCTCGTTGAATCACAAAGTCGTCATTCTCGTCTTTAAGATTATGTGATAATATAAAGTGGTGGATTTGTGTATACGAAAAATCATTGAGAAGTGTGTCTCAGCTGACTTTTTACTGTATTATAAAGACTTATTACATAGGGTACGGCTATAAATGACAGGTCTGCCTCATGCAGACTATAGAAAAATTAGAATAGGAGAGTCTCACTGTGTATATAGATATAGATGGGGTTAACGTGAACTACCATGTGTCCGGCGAAGGGGAAGATGTCGTCTTATTACATGGATGGGGCGCAAACATTCAAGCATTTGCCCCCGTGCATCAATCGCTTGAAAAAAACTTCCGGGTCTGGTCGATTGATTTTCCGGGCTTTGGTCAAAGCGGGGAGCCGCCTGAATCCTGGACGGTCGGTGACTACACCGAAATGTTGAAAAAATGGCTGCAGAAAACTGGCATAGAAAACCCGATTCTTATCGGACACTCCTTCGGAGGCCGGGTTTCGATCAAGTACGCAGCAGACAACCCGGTGAAAAAAATTATTCTGGTGGACAGCGCGGGCGTAAAGCCAAAACGAAAGCTGAAATATTACGTGAAAGTATA
Organism: Marinococcus halotolerans DSM 16375; assembly: GCF_000420725.1. Classification (GTDB taxonomy): domain Bacteria; phylum Bacillota; class Bacilli; order Bacillales; family Marinococcaceae; genus Marinococcus; species Marinococcus halotolerans. The sequence goes on from NZ_ATVM01000015.1 coordinate 49,813, forward strand.
TACGTACAAAACCTTTAAAAAGCTGCTGAAGCTGCCTGGATTAAAAAGCCGGGAGCAGGAAATTCTCGATAAAGTTAAAGGCCGGGTGGGGTCGGCGGATTATCAAAATGTTTCCGGTGTGATGCAGCAGACGATGGTGAAGGTGGTCAATGAAGACCTCCAGCACCATTTTGAGCATGTTACGCCTCCAGTGCTGCTCGTATGGGGAGAAAATGATGAGGCTACTCCTGTATCAGACGCCAGGATCATGGAACAGAAAATGCCAAATGCGGGTCTTGTGGTATTGCGCGGGGCCGGCCATTATTCGTACATTGACAATTTAAATGAGTTTTTAATCATTATTGACCACTTTTTAAGAAACGAAGAGCAGGAGGCCGCACAGCATGATTAACACTATATTAGCAATTTTATACCTGGCGGCTTGGGCATTTTACACTGTGCGCTTTACGAAACGAAGCACACATATGCTCCAGCAGAATTCCTACAAGAACGAGCGCTTCTGGGGATGGATTAAAAGCCATGCTTCAAGGGCATTTCCGATCCGGAACACGATCGGGCTTGTAGCTGTTGTGCCGTTTCTGTTCGGAGCAGAAGCACTGGGACTGATTATTGGCTTTCTTTACTTTCTATTTATGGCTCTGACTATGCCGAAGCTGAAGGAAAAGAAGGCGCTGGTAGTCACGGCACGGGTGAAACGGCTGTTTATCACGATCGGTATTCTCTTCGCGCTGTTTACTGCAGCAGGTCTTTTGCTCGGTAACACGGCTTTATTTTATACGTATGGATGGCTCGTGTTTTTAACAGTCATCGCGACGATCCTTACGTATTTTATTACGATGGGCGCAAACTATATTAACTATCCAATGGAACGAAAAATCAGCCAGCATTACGTCAATGATGCAGAGCGAATTATCAAATCGATGCCGGACCTTGAAGTAATAGGCATCACGGGAAGCTACGGAAAGACAAGCACAAAGCATATGCTTGAAACAGTGCTTTCCTCTGAATTTAATACGCTGATGACGCCGGAAAGCTACAATACACCGATGGGTGTGACGAAAACGATCCGGACGATGCTAAAGCCGTACCACGAAATCTTTATTGCTGAGATGGGTGCGAAAAGGCCGGGAGACATCGAAGAAATCTGTGACATTGTGCACCAGCGGTACGGCGTTTTAACTGCGGTAGGCGAGCAGCATCTCGAAACATTCAAAACGCTCGATAATATTAAAAAAACCAAATTTGAAATTGTCGAAACGCTTCCACAGGAAGGTACTGCTTTTGTGAACAAAGACGATGAAAACATTATGAGCTACGAGCAGCAGAATCAGTGCCGGACAATTTACTACGGCATCGATGCCGAAGATCTGCATTACCGGGCTAAAAATATTGGATACTCTTCCAAAGGGACGACATTTACCGTGGTAAAATATGACGGGACCACTGCAGAGATTCAGACCAAGCTGCTCGGCCGCCATAATATTTATAATATTTTAGCAGCCGTGGCTATTGGTTCTGAGAAGGGCATTTCGTTTGAAAAAATAGCGAGAGCGCTGCGGAAGGCTCAGCCGGTGGAACACCGTCTGGAGCTGAAAAAAACGAACGGTAACATTACGATTGTTGATGACAGCTTTAATTCCAATCCGGTTGGCTCTAAGATGGCCATGGAAGTATTAAGTCATATGCCGGAATACAAAATTGCCATAACCCCGGGGATGATTGAGCTTGGGGAAAAAGAATATGAATTAAATAAAGCGCTCGGTACTTACATGGCAGATGCGTGTGATTTCATTATTTTGGTCGGGAAGAAACAGACGGTGCCGCTTCAGGACGGATTAAAAGAAAAAAATTATCCAGAAGAGCAGCTGTACGTTGCCTCCGATCTTCAGGACGCCCTGGCAAAAATGAACGAAATCGCGACCCAGCCATCCGTGGTACTGCTTGAAAATGACCTTCCGGATTCATTCAACGAGTAAAGACATAGGGAGTGGAATAATATGAAAACGAGAATAGGAGTATTTTTCGGGGGCATATCTGTCGAACACGAGGTTTCTGTCATTTCAGCTGTACAGGCTATGGAATCCATGGATGAAGACCGGTACGAAATTGTCCCGATTTATATCAGTAAAGAACGCAAATGGTACACCGGTGATATTTTAAGGGACATTGAAGCCTACAAAGACATGTCGAAATTATTGAACGAAGCTCAGCAGGTGCTGATCACATACGGTGAGGAAGACAATGTAGTGCTTCAGAAAAAGCCTGCACCTAAATTCGGCAAAAAAGAAGTGGCAGCCATTGATGTTGCTTTTCCAATTGTTCACGGAACGTTCGGCGAAGACGGCGCGCTTCAGGGGCTGTTTGAGCTTTACGGTCTGCCTTATGTCGGCTGCGATGTAGCCTCTTCGGCCGTGGGTATGGACAAGGTGATGATGAAACAGATTTTGAGAGACTCCCGTCTGCCGGTACTAAATGATGTATGGTTCTACAGCAACCACTGGGCAGAGGATACTGAAAGTGTTATTGCCATGATTGAAGAAAGTGTTCCGTATCCGGTAATTGTAAAGCCGGCTAACCTTGGCTCAAGCGTCGGTATCGGCACGGCAAAAAACCGGCAGGAATTGGAGCAGGCGGTTGAGGAAGCCACTGAATTCGCAGGAAAAATTCTAGTGGAAAAAATGCTCGAAGGTATGACAGAGGTGAACTGCTCTGTTGTAGGTGACTACGAAGATGTGGAAGCGTCGGTAATCGAAAAGGTACTCAAAACAGATGAAATATTGAGCTATAAGGACAAATACCAGGGCGGCAAAAACGGAAGTTCTTCCAAGGGGATGGAAGCGACAGACCGGGAGATTCCGGCGCCCATCACTGAAGAAAAAGCAGGTGAAGTACGGGAGCTTGCCAAGGACACGTTCCAAATTCTTGGATGCAGTGGTGTCTCCCGAATTGATTTCCTGATTGAGGACAGTACCGAAACAGTATTTGTGAATGAAATCAATACGATCCCGGGCTCGCTTTCCTTCTATCTCTGGGATCCGGCTGGAAAAAGCTACAGCGAATTGATTCACCAGCTGATTCAATTGGCGTTAAAGCGGAAACGGGAAAGAGAAAGACTGACGTTTTCGATCGATTCCAACCTGTTTTCTCTTCAAAGCGGCCAGGGCAGCAAAGGCGGCACAAAAACAGGAACATCATCCAATCGGTAATAATTGTTCAGCCGGCCTGATAGAAGGGCCGGCTTTTTATATGCCGACAGAATAAAACGGGAAAATATCAAACTTTTTTGAATATAGTAATTTGGTTGCAAGAGAGAAAAAAATGCTTTAAAATACTTTACTGTAGCAATGAAAGAAAAGCTTCATGCAGTTTATGGCCCGTTGGTCAAGTGGTTAAGACACCGCCCTTTCACGGCGGTAACACGGGTTCGAATCCCGTACGGGTCACCATACATAAAGCTGTTTTTGCCGGGAGGCATATATCAGGTTTTCCACACGCCGGTCTAGCTCAATTGGTAGAGCAACTGACTTGTAATCAGTAGGTTGGGGGTTCAAGTCCTCTGGCCGGCACCATATGTGGAGGGGTAGCGAAGTTGGCCAAACGCGGCGGACTGTAAATCCGCTCCTTCGGGTTCGGCGGTTCGAATCCGTCCCCCTCCACCATTTATACGAGCCATTAGCTCAGTTGGTAGAGCATCTGACTTTTAATCAGAGGGTCGGAGGTTCGAATCCTCCATGGCTCACCATTGTAATTTTCATGCTTTGAACTGCGGAAGTAGTTCAGTGGTAGAACACCACCTTGCCAAGGTGGGGGTCGCGGGTTCGAATCCCGTCTTCCGCTCCATTATTTGACGAGCAGGGTAAGCAGTGATAGTATGAATAATATTGATTTGTATATAGATTGTGCGGGTGTAGTTTAGTGGTAAAACCTCAGCCTTCCAAGCTGATGTCGTGGGTTCGATTCCCATCACCCGCTCCATTTTTGTTATATCAAATATGCTCAGGGGGCCTTAGCTCAGCTGGGAGAGCGCCTGCCTTGCACGCAGGAGGTCAGCGGTTCGATCCCGCTAGGCTCCACCAAACAACACGAACGTATTCAGCCTGATGGGCTGATTTTTTTATGTCCATTTTAAGAATTTAAATCTCCCAGGGGTGAATGTCTTGAAGAATCATGGTAGAATACGCGGACATAGAAAAACTCTTATGCATTTAGGAAGAGTGCATAAGAGTTCTACGGGATATAAGCTCATATTTATTTAAAAGAACATCGAGTTCCTTACTTAAAGCCAGGACATCATCCGAAATCAGGGAAGCCGTATGATCGGAAGTCAGTTGATGGAGTCTGTCTCTTGTTTGTTCTATCTCCTGCCGTAAATATTGTTGAGACAAACGTTCTTCACCTCCTATTTTATTCGTGTTTACATTATTACCCATTTTACCTCATTTTCAAAGGTATTTATGCCATATTTTCCAAAATGTGACTATGGTTCTAGAGGGTGCATAAATAGTAATATGGATAAAGATAGGGGAGCGAAATCATGTTACAATTGGCTGAATTGAAAAAATTACCATAATAAAGATGGGTTAAGCAGCCGAATGCTGTTAAATAAATGAAACGGATAGACCCATTGAACGTATGTATAGTCCCACGAGGTGGAGGTCGCCAAATGGATGCAACAGTGAAACGGCTAGTGAAAGAAGTGAAAAAAGACGGGGATCAGGACGCTTTCCGGGAACTGGTTGATTTGTATAAAGACAAGGTATATCAAATCGCCTACCGGATGGTGGGCAATGCCTATGAAGCTCAGGATATGGCTCAGGAAGCTTTTTTAAGAGCATATGCCAATATTGAAAGCTATGATGAAAATAGAAAATTCTCCACCTGGCTTTTCCGTATTACTACAAATCTTTGCATTGACCGTCTTCGTAAGAAAAAACCGGATTATTCCCTGGACGCAGAAATACCCGGAGCGGAGGGCCTTGATGGATATTCGCAGCTTTCTTCGCCAGACAAGCTGCCGGATGAACAAGTCGTGACGATGGAAATGCAGGAATGGGTGCAGGAAGGAATATTGAAGCTTCCCCCGAAATACCGGACAGCTATCGTCCTTCGCTACATTGAAGATCTTTCGATTCAGGAAATCAGTGACATACTGGAGCTTCCCGAAAATACGGTGAAAACGCATGTGCACAGGGGGCGCGAAGCTTTAAGAAAACATTTGGGGAACACGTGAATGAGGGGGGTGGGACCATGGCTTTAAACGAGCGGGAGGAAGAGTACATCCAGCGCTACATTGACGGTGATATGGATGAAAGTGAAAAAGAAAAGTTCCATACGTACATCAAAGAAAATCCGGAATGTGCGCACCGTCTCCAGGAGTTGAAGCGGACAGTGACAATAGTGCAGGGAACTTCGCACGTTTGGGCTCCAGAAACGTTTACCGACAGCATCATGAAAGAACTGCCTAAGAAAAGAAAACGGAAAGCCTGGAAATCATGGTCCAGGCAGCATCCAGTGCTGGTTGCAGTTTCCATGTTTATTGTGCTGATGGCTTCAAGCGTGCTGTTTGCCTGGAATGATCAGTCGGGGGCTGAGATGACGGTTACTGGCGACCGGGAGAATGTAAATATTGATTACGATAACAAGGCAGTAATCATACCGGAGGATGAAACGGTTCAGGGGGATTTAACCGTTCGAAACGGAGAAGTTGATGTACACGGAAACGTAAATGGGGACCTTACGGTGATTAACGGGGAACCCTACATGGCTTCGGCCGGGAGTGTTTCCGGCAATATCGAGGAAGTGGACCAGGTGCTTGAATGGATCTGGTACCATACGAAACGGATAAGTCAGGAAGCCTGGCATATGGATGATGACGAAGCGGCATAATACTGGCGTTCATAAACAGCAGCAGGCTTTCAGCAGAGCGTGCTGCTGTTTGTATATTATTCTAGCGGCAAACTGTATAATAAAATTTGCCGGAAATCCGAATAAAGCACGCAGAGAATAGAAGTGATTGTGATATAATATAACCGTTACTTTGCTTACGGGATAGAACCAATTGGAGGAAGTGCCATGTTTGCTGGACAAGATTTCGATTTACTTAACATCATACGAATTGTCGTAGACATATCGCTGGTGGCGTATGTCATTTACAAAGCGATCACGATTATCCGGGGCACTCGGGCCGTCCAGCTGGTAAAAGGCATTGCCGTTATTTTAGCTGTTTGGTTTATAAGCAGTTTTTTTGGTCTGCGGACGCTTCAATGGATTATGGGAAACTCGGTTACATATGGACTGCTTGCAATTATTATTATCTTTCAGCCGGAACTCCGGCGTGCCCTTGAACAGCTCGGCAGGGGAAGGCTCTTTGGAAGAGCTTCTTATGTGGAAGAAGATGAAACGTTAAAAACCATTGATGCCATTATGAAATCAACAAAGTATATGGCGAAGAGGCGCATCGGGGCGCTGATTTCCATCGAACGTGAAACAGGAATGAATGATTACATTGAAACCGGCATTTCTATGGATGCAAACATTACATCAGAACTTCTGATTAACACCTTTATTCCGAACACTCCGCTTCACGACGGAGCGGTAGTGATGAGAGAAAACAAAATAGCTGCCGCTGCCTGCTATCTTCCTCTATCAGAAAACCCTTTTATTTCAAAGGAGCTGGGCACAAGGCACCGCGCTGCTCTTGGAGTGAGTGAAGTAACGGACGCACTCACACTGGCTGTCTCAGAGGAAACCGGCAGTATTTCGATTACCAAAAACGGAGATCTTCACCGTGATGTTGATGAGGAAACCCTCCGTAAAATGCTTGAAAAGGATTTGATGGCAGAAAACAATTCATCCAGTATTTGGCAGTGGGGAGGGAAAAAGGATGGATAGACTTTTTGCAAACAAGTGGTTTGTCCGCTTTATCTCTCTTGCTTTTGCCGTTATGCTTTACTTAATTGTGAATATGGACCCTACAGTAAATAACGCCGGCGTCGTGCCGGACGGTGAGGATCAGACATATACAATCGAAGATGTGAACATTACACCGGAATACAATGAAGAAGAGTATGCGATTACAAATATGACCGAAAACGCAGATGTAACGCTGGCCGGCTCGCAGACGGCTATTATGCTGTTCCGCCTGTCCCGGTCGGACAGCTACGAATTATATTTAGACATGCAAAATCTGGGCGCCGGAACCCATAACGTTCAGGTAAGCCACCGTGACTTCCCTACAGACCTGGAAGTAACTCCGTCACCGGAGTACGCGACGGTGACGCTTGAAGAAAAGCAGGAAACGACCTTTCCGCTTGAAACACAGATTTTGAATGAAGATCAGAATGAAGAGTTTTCTTTTGGGAACCCGACCGTCAGCCCTGAGGAAGTGACGGTGAGCGGGGCCGGCACTATTATTGAACAAATTGACCGGGTCGTGGCCCAAGTGGATGTATCTGAAGCAGATGGAGACATCAATGGAAACTTTCCGATAGTGGCGCTCGATACGGAGGGCAATGAGCTGGATGTAAATACAGAACCGCAGGAAGCATCAGTGGAGTTGTCTGCTGATGCTCCTTCAAAAGAAGTGCCGGTGAACGTAGAGCGCACGGGCAGCTTGAGTGCAGATGCAGCAATTAGTGAAGTCACAGCTTCCGAGGAAGCAGTAACTATTTACGGCAGCGAAGAAGCAGTGCGGAATACAGAAAGCATTAATGCGGCTCTCGACTTGAATGAAATTAGTGAAAGCGGCACGTATGAACTGGATGTACAGCTTCCGGACGGCATCCAACGGACAAACCCTGAAAATTTAAGCGCCTCTGTGACGATAGAGGGGGAAGAACAGGCTACACTTGAAAACGTCCCTATTTCTATCGTGAATTTACCTTCAGGGGCATCGACCAGCTGGGTGAATCCTCCATCAGGCCAAATGGATGTACAACTATATGGAGAGGCTGGTTCGCTTGAAGGTGTCAGGGCCGAAGACATTACATTGGAGGCTCTTTGGAGCGGCAGCGGCTCCTCCAGTGAAGAATCCTACATTCTTCCCGTAGAAGCGGGCGGCCCGGAAGGGGTGCAGATTTCTCCAGCCAGAGAGAATGTGGAAGTAACTCTTCAGCAGGAAGGAAGCGGAGAGGAAACGGAAGAAGAACCAGAGCCGGAAAATGAAACGCCACAAGAGCAGCAAAATGAAACGCCGGAAGAGCCTGAAGAGTCTGGTCAAAATGACGGGGAGGGTGATCCTCCCGGTCAGGATGACGGGGCAGAAGGCGGAGAAAATGGCAGCGGGTCCAACGAACAGGATAATGATACAGAAACAGAGCCGGAAACAGAAACCGGAGACAATGAAGAAGGCGGAACCGAAGATACAGAAGAAACTCCTGCAGAGAATGAAGAAGAAGTTCCTGCAGAAGAGAATACTGAGACGAACGGGGAACAGCAGTAAACACCATCAGGGAATTGTGTAAGAATAAAGGAGAGATTTAACCATGGGGAAATACTTTGGTACAGATGGAGTCAGGGGCGTTGCCAATACGGAGCTGACGCCGGAATTTGCTTTCCGGCTCGGACGTGCGGGCGGTTATTTGTTAACGAAAGATCATGAACAACCCAAAGTATTAATAGGTAAAGACACCCGGATCAGCGGGGAAATGCTTGAAGGAGCGATGGTCGCCGGGCTTCTTTCCATCGGGGTGGAAGTGATGCGTCTTGGAACCATTACCACGCCGGGAGTGGCATATTTAACGAAGGCAGTCAGCGCTCAGGCGGGAATTATGATTTCCGCTTCGCATAACCCGGTGGCAGATAACGGTATCAAGTTTTTCGGAGCCGATGGCTTCAAGCTGAACGACGACCAGGAAGCGGAAATCGAGCGCCACCTCGAAGGAGACGACCAGATGCCACGTCCGGTGGGGGGACAGCTTGGAAGCGTTAATGATTATTTTGAAGGCCGTCAGAAATATCTCCAGTTTTTGAAGAATACAGTCAGTGAGGACTTCTCGAGCCTGCATATAGCTCTTGACTGCGCGAATGGGGCCGCCTCTTCCTTAGCTCCGCATTTAATGGCAGATCTTGAGGCTGATATTTCTACTATTGGGAACAACCCGGACGGAATTAATATTAACGAGGGAGTCGGCTCCACACATCCGGAAGCCCTGGCTGCTTTCGTCGTTGAAAAAGGAGCGGACCTCGGTCTTGCCTTTGACGGCGATGCGGACCGGCTGATTGCTGTAGATGAGAACGGAAACATTGTTGATGGCGACCAGATTATGTATATCTGCGGCAAGCACCTGAAGCAGGAGCTGATGCTGAACAAAAACACGGTAGTAACGACGATTATGAGCAATATCGGCCTTCATAAAGCCCTGCAGGAGATTGATGTGGAAACGGTGCAGACAAAAGTGGGCGACCGTCACGTCATGGAAGAAATGCGGGCAAATGGATACAGCCTGGGCGGAGAGCAATCCGGGCACCTGATTTTCCTTGATTTGACCACCACAGGGGATGGAATGCTAAGCGCACTGCAGCTTGTGGATATGGTGAAAAAATCAGGCAAAAAATTATCGGAGCTTGCTGCTGAAATGCCGAGATTTCCTCAAAAGCTGGTCAACGTCCGCGTAACGGATAAATACGAGGTGGAAAATAATCCAAAGGTTAAAGAAGTAATAGACCGGATTGAAGCGGAAACCGGTGACAAAGGGAGAATCCTTGTGCGCCCTTCCGGCACTGAGCCGCTCGTCCGGGTGATGGCGGAGGCTGAAACAGAAGAGCTGTGCAACAATTACGTAAAAGAAATTGCTGATGTAGTTCAGGCAGAGATGGGCCTCGATAAATAATTATGACGTGCCGGGGGGCCATCCCCCGGCTTTTTAAGTTTAAAATAAATTATTTCCGGCAACATAAATACGTGGCGTAACTTTTTCACGCAGATTGCGACTAATATTAAGCGTTTCTTAAAAATAGGAAATATACATATTTGCATGAAAAAATTTCACAATTTCACAATTGATTACAGCAAGCAGATAGCGTATTATTATGTATAAATCTAGTGAAGAAAGGAGCAGGAGTAAAGTTTCATTATTGAAAGCGCTTGGACTGTTTTGGAACGAAAAACAGAACAGTTGACGAGGTGGAGGTTTATCGAGTAATCGGCGGATGCCTCCCGGCTGCATGTCTCAGCTGAAAGTGCTGGCTTAAATCATGAAGGCGACTTCGTGGCTAAAGGCCAGGACACAGGCATGAAACTAGTAAATGAAATCGCGAAAGAGCACCCGCGAAAACAACATCAATAAAAAATTAAACGAGACGAGTGGGGCATCAGTAAATGTCCCGCGACATATGCTTATGCCCCGCCGGTTATAGGAGGGTATCCACGTATGTGTGGAATTGTAGGATATATTGGAAACGAGCAGGCGTCGGACATTTTGTTAAAGGGGCTTCATAAGCTCGAATATCGGGGTTATGACTCTGCGGGTATAGCGGTAGTAGATAATGACGGCGTTAGTGTATACAAGGAAAAAGGACGCATTGCCGCTCTCGAAGAAACGGTAAACGGCCAGGCTTCCGGAACCATCGGGATCGGCCATACGCGCTGGGCGACACACGGGGCACCGAGCCGGGACAATGCGCATCCGCATCAAAGCATCAGCGGCCGCTTTACGCTTGTACACAACGGTGTCATTGAGAACTATCAACAGCTCCAGCAGCATTACCTTGACAGAGTGTCTCTTCGCAGCCAGACTGATACGGAAATTATCGTGCAGCTTGTAGAGAAGTTCAACCAGGAAGGGCTTAAAACAGAAGCTGCCTTCCGGCGTACTCTGGCTCTTCTAAAAGGATCCTACGCTTTGGCATTAATCGACAACGATGATGAAGAAACCATCTATGTCGGAAAAAATAAGAGCCCGCTCCTCGTTGGTTTAGGAGAAGGGAAAAACGTTATTGCTTCGGATGCAATGGCAATGCTTCACACAACAAAGCAGTTTATTGAAATTATGGATGAAGAAGTCGTTATCGTGACACGCGATTCTGTGCAGGTAAAAGATCTGGAAGGCACCGTTCAGACCCGCGAGCCTTTTGTGACAGACATTGACGAGTCTGACACCGAAAAGGGCACTTATGATCACTTTATGCTCAAGGAAATTGATGAACAGCCATTTGTTATTCGTAACATTATCCAGAAGTATCAGGACGAAGACGGCGACATTAAGCTTGAAGAAGATATTCGTGCGGCGATTAATTATTCTGACCGCATTTATATTCTCGCAGCCGGCACAAGCTATCATGCCGGACTCGTAGGTAAAGAAATGATCGAAAAGGTCGGACAGAAGCCGGTGGAAGTACACATCGCGAGCGAGTTTTTGTATAACCAGCCGCTTCTTTCCGAAAAGCCGTTATTTATCTTTATTTCCCAAAGCGGGGAAACCGCGGACAGTCGCGGGGTGCTCGTCAATGTGAAAAAACAGGGTCATCCTTCGATCACGATTACGAATGTACCCGGCTCCACGCTATCCCGTGAGGCTGATTTTACGCTGCATACGTACGCCGGTCCTGAGATTGCAGTTGCTTCAACGAAAGCATACACTGCTCAGATGGCGGTAATGTCGATTCTTGCTATGGACATTGCCCGGGCCCGCGGCATTGAATCTGATTTTAATGCTATTCAGCAGTTGGGGCTCGCGGCTAACGCCATGGAGACGCTTTGTGACCAAAAAGATGTTATGGAAGGCATTGCAAAAGAATATTTGAGTGAAACGCGCAACTGCTTCTTTATCGGACGTGCACTTGACTATCATGTGGTGCTTGAAGGCGCATTAAAGCTGAAAGAAATTTCATATATTCAGGCTGAAGGGTTTGCCGGAGGCGAGCTGAAGCACGGTACAATTGCTTTGATTGAAGAAGGCACACCGGTCATTGCTGTAACGACACAGAACCACGTGAATTTAAATACACGCGGCAATCTGCAGGAAGTAGTGGCCCGCGGTGCGAAATCGTGCGTGATTGCTTCAGAAACAAATCACCAGGAAGGCGATAATATCGTGCTTCCGGATATGCATGAAGTGATGACTCCAATCGTTTCGGTCATTCCACTGCAGCTTATCTCTTACTACGCAGCAATGCACCGCGGCTGCGATGTGGATAAGCCACGAAACCTGGCTAAAAGTGTAACTGTCGAATAGTTAAAGATTTGCCACGGCTGCAAATATACACTAAGGGTCCATTGGAAAAAATCCAATGGACCCTTTTTATAAATGAATGTTGAATAAAATATAGAGAAGAAATGGAAATAAAATCCTAAATTAACTTAGATTGAAGCAGCTATAATTTATAGGAAATTTTAATGATATTGGGTATAATAAAAGGAAGAGATTGCACGCAATCGCTGGAGTTGGAGCAATATACGAAAACGGGTAACTTACATGTTAAACCGGGACTCCCCTGAGAATGTAACAGATGCATCTGATATCCTGGCGTAAGTATAGGTTTACCAGCGTGAAGACTCAGCCTTTTTCCAGAAAAATAACAGCAGAGTACATATCCAGCCGAGAGAGCCGGAATTTCTTTGCGGGCATTACAATAGTTTTTTATCAAGTACATCAAAGTGAGGGTGAAGCGGTTGTCGTATCTGTTGTTATTCATTGGTTTTGCGCTTTTGATTAAAGGAGCCGACTTTTTTGTGGACGGCGCCTCGAACATTGCCGGTAATTTAAAGGTTTCCCCACTTTTAATCGGGCTGACGATTGTGGCCTTTGGCACAAGCTCGCCGGAAGCGACGGTGAGTGTTATTGCTGCTTTGGACGGCAACGCTGGCGTTGCCCTTGGTAACGTAATTGGAAGTAATATTTTCAACATTACGCTGGTGATTGGCGTTACTGCTTTAATCGCCCCGCTTGCTGTCGAAAATGAAACAGTAAGAAAAGAGATTCCATTTACGCTGCTCGCAGGGGTGGCACTTCTTATTCTAATGAGTGACACGGCTCTTCAGGCACTTAGTGAAAATGTAATCACACGCAGTGATGGCTTTGTGTTCCTGTTGTTTTTTACCGTGTTTTTATATTATATATTTGAAGTGGCCAGAAGAAACCGGGCTGCCCAGGCCAGTGACCAAATGAGCGCTCCAGCTGCTCCGTGGACAAAAAATATACTGCTGACGGTCGGCGGTCTTGCGGCCATCATTTTCGGCGGGGACCTGGTGGTCGACGGCGCGACTGAAATTGCGCTTGCTTTTGGGATGAGTGAAACGCTGGTTGGGCTAACTATCGTTGCCATTGGAACATCTTTGCCCGAGCTGATTACATCTATTACAGCGGCGATTAAAAAAGAAACAGACATAGCGATCGGCAATATTGTCGGAAGCAATATTTTTAACATTTTCTTTGTACTCGGTGCCGCTTCCGTCATCTCTCCACTTGCAGTAGAAAGCAAAATTTTTATGGACATTTCGCTTATGATTATTCTGACCGTGCTGCTGCTCGTTTTTTCGAGAACCAATTTCAGAATCGGCCGCCGGGAAGGCGGCGTTCTTGCAGCCGCATATATTATTTACCTGATTTATATTATTATCCGGAACTAAATAGAAAGATTGAACTGTCTGGAAACTCCGGGCAGTTTTTTTATGCCATTTTCAGGTGCATCCGGTTACAAATGTTTACTATTTCCTGTTAGCAGGTAACTAAAAGAAGTATTACCTTAACAATGAAAAGGGGCACTGATATAAATGGATATTAATAAACAGCAGCAGGACGGCCAGCCAAAGCAGACCCAGCCCGAGCAGCCAGGTATTGAATCAGAAATGAAGCCGCTGCCGATCCAGCCGCTCGATTACAAAGGGAGCGGAAAGCTTACCGACCGGGTGGCATTAATTACCGGCGGTGACAGTGGTATCGGCCGCGCGGTGGCGATTGCCTACGCCAAGGAGGGCGCCCATGTAGTTATCAATTATCTGGAGGAAGAGCAAAGCGACGCTGATGAAACGAAAAAACTGATTGAAAACGAAGGCGTACAGGCCCTTCTTCTGCCCGGCGATGTTTCGGAGGAAGAAACGTGCAAATCGTTGATTGAAAAGACGGTGAGTGAATTCGGCAAACTTGATATTCTGGTAAATAACTCTGCGATTCAATTTCCGACGAGCGATTTGCAGGACATTTCGTTAGAACAGTGGGATAAAACATTCAAAACCAATTTATATTCAGTCTTTCATATGACCAAGTTTGCGATTCCACATTTAAAAGAAGGAAGCTCTATTATTAACACCACTTCCATTAATCCGTATACAGGTAACCCGAACCTGATTGATTATACGTCCACTAAAGGAGCCATTAACGGCTTTACCCGCAGTATGGCAGCCAACCTTGTCGGTAAAGGCATCCGGGTGAATATGGTAGCACCGGGGCCAATCTGGACACCGCTGATTCCATCTACATTCGATGAAGATTCGGTGGCGGAATTCGGAACTACGGCGCCAATGGGACGTCCGGGGCAGCCGTCGGAGCTGATGGGCCCTTACGTCCTGCTTGCATCGGATGAAGGCTCCTATATGACCGGCCAGTGCATTCACGTGAACGGCGGTATGTATACGTCATCTTAAGAAAGGAAGAATCATATGAAGCTGAATGATTTAACAGAAATTGAAGTTCAGAGAAAAGTAAATGAATACTTCCGGCTGGCAGATATTACGCTCAAAGACGAAGAAATACGGGACATCCAGATCAATGATTTCGGTCTCGGGCGCCTGGATGAGCTGGGCCTGCAGCTATTTATGTATATTAATACGGACCGGTACTGCGCCAAAGAATGGGTGCTCTTTCCGCGTCAGACGTGCCCTGAGCATCTTCATCCTCCAGTGGAATCGGGGGACCCGGGCAAGCAGGAAACGTTCCGCTGCAAATTTGGCACCGTTTATTTGTATGTCGAAGGAGAAAAGACTTCAAATCCAAAGGTGCTTCCCCCGGAACAGGACAGGGACCAGTTTACAGCAGCCCACGAAGTCATATTAACGGCAGGGGACCAATACACGATTCCTCCGAATACAAAGCATTGGTTCCAGGCAGGCGAAGAGGGCGCTGTGACCGCAGAATATTCCTCGACAAGCACTGATGACCATGATATTTTCACCCATAAAGATATTTAACCCGAGGCCTCACTCAACCCTTCAACCGTATTGGCTGAAGGGTTTTTTATTTTATCCATAAAAATCCATTTCTTCCTATAAACTATGTGGTGATTATTACGATAGTAATAATAAGACATCAGTTGAAGGAGGAGAACGGTGAAAAGATTAATACAAAAGCTTACGCTTGGCACAAAGCTGAACGTACTTATGGCTGCGGTTCTGATTGGTTTTTCTATTGTGATTGGTTTTATTACGTTCGACCAGATAAAAAAGGGTGTAGAAGAAACGGCTGTGGAAAAAGCAGTTTCCGACTTAAATTTAGGCTATGAATACATAAATAGTGAATACCCCGGGGAGTGGCGTATCGCAGATGGCAATTTAATGAAAGGAGAAACGATTATCAGCGGAAACACCGATATTGTTGATTTCGTCGGGGAAATGACCGGGGGCACCGTAACCATTTTCATGAATGATACCCGTGTAACGACCAACGTGATGCTTGAGGGAGAGCGTGCTGTCGGAACGCAGGCGTCAGAGGAAGTGGTGGAAACGGTGCTGCAGGATGAAGAAATGTATACTGGAAAAGCAGATGTAGTAGGTACGAGCTATCAAACAGCATATGAGCCTATTTACAATGAAGCGGGAGAGCCTATCGGCATGTGGTATGTAGGTGCTTCACAGGAAATACTTGATGAAATTACCGGTGACGCACTCATTACCTTTTTAATTGCTTTAGTGATCGCCGGCATCGCAGCGATGGGGGGTGTATTTTTGTTTTCACGCAGAATATCCAAAAGACTTGGACGCATGACAGAGGCACTGACAGCAGCAGGAGAGGGAGATTTTACCACAGAACTATCAGACCCTTCAGATGATGAAATAGGCCGCCTGACAGCAGGATACAATCAAATGCGGGAAAATTTGAGTGCGTTAATAAAACAGATCTTAGACACTTCCGAGCAGGTCGCGGCCTCCTCAGAGCAGTTTAGTGCGAGTGCGGAGGAAACAAGCTCGGCTGCTGACGAAGTGTCCCGTGCGGTGCAGGAGGTGTCCAGCGGGGCAGAAAACCAGGCCCGCAGCATGGGAGAAACAAAATCGCTGGTGGCCGAAATCTCCGGCGGCATGGAGCGTATATCGGGAAGTATTCAGGCAATTAACGAATCCTCGTCGGTAAATGTCGAAACGGCGGAGAACGGTTCGCGGGTGATTCAGCAGACGCTTGGCCAGATGTCACTGATTCAGGACAAAACGAACCACACCGCAACGTTTATCCATCACCTGGAAAACAAGTCTGGCCAGATAAATGATATTATTTCGCTGATTACCAATATCGCCAACCAGACAAACCTGCTTGCGTTAAATGCGGCCATCGAGGCTGCACGTGCTGGCGAAAGCGGTCAGGGATTTGCCGTGGTGGCTGAGGAAGTCCGCAAGCTTGCCGAGCAGTCCGGTAGTTCTGCGAGTCAGATTGGTTCGCTGATTAAAGATATCCAGACAGACATCAAGGAGTCGGTTACGTCGATGGAGGATGGTAAAGAAGCGGTGGAAGGGGGTATCCATCAGGTAAAAGAGGCGGAGACAGCCTTTCAGTCGATTTCTGTATCGACGAAAGATATCGCCGTTCAGCTTGAAGCGTCGTCCGCGGCTGTAGAACAGATGACGGCCCAGACAGAGGCACTAATGCATTCTGTTCAGGGTGTCGCAGACATCGCCGATCAGTCCATGGAACATACTCAAAGCGTAGCTGCTTCCTCTGAAGAACAGAATGCCTCCATGCAGGAAATATCATCTGCATCGAATACTCTTGCGCGTATGGCAGAAGAGCTTGGGAATTCCGTGCGCTCATTTAAGGTTTAAGATCTGAAAAAGAAGCACCGGAGGCTGAAGGCACCGGTGCTTCAATATTTGTTCCGCAGCCGGGCACCAGAAAATCCTAGAAAGAATTGTTGCTAGTGGAAACGTTGGGGCTGGTATAGTCAAAGGGCTCGGGTTAAAATCCTTAGAACGGACTTGCGGTACATACCGACTACGACGGAGAAAAGCAGGATCGTATTCTTTTTGAAAAGCAGCTCTAAAGCAGCCGGCGTCTCTTTTTACGGAGCGCCGGCTTTCGCTGTCCTATTCTTTTACCGCGGCGAATTCATGCAGAATCCGGGTAGTGGTGTCCCGGATCAAGCCGGGAAGAACGTGAAAGGAGTAAGGCTTGTATACCCTCTCGGTCCATTTATGCCCGTCTTTTCCGTACACACCCATGTTGATGGAGGAGATATTCAGCTGTTTTATAGCATCGACTGGCACCGGATAAAGAGTGTCTCCTTCCGGTAAATTTTTTAAGAGCGGCTCTAGCTCCGCATCCGATTCCTGGATGGACAAAAAGCTGCCGTCGGACAAATAGGGAAAGAAATTGCGCATCTCGAATATTTCTCCGGTACTGGCTGAGCTGTCCCGAAGAATAGAGGAAAGTGAGGCCTTCATCTCCTGGTGCCGGCTATTGGCGTCTGTTAAATAATTGTGCGGCAGAAACGGCGGGGCGTAAAAGAAAATGATCTGCGGTGTTTTATCCGGATCAAGCTCACGCAATGCGTGCACTAACTCAAAGCTTCGCAGCCGGAGGTCCATGCCGGCGGTTTTAGCAAGCCTTGTCTGAATGGCTGCCTGCGTGTCGAGTCCCTTTTGTTCAAGCTCAAGGCGGTAGTTCTCATACGTCTTAACGTCTATTTCCCAGGAAATATTTTTTGGAGGCATGCCGGTGGTCTCAATGTATCTGTCATATTGAGAGGCAAAATACTGCTCCGATTCCTCGGCTGCCCGCCGCGCTGCCTGAAGCATTTGTTCGGTTACCTGTTCTGCAGTGGTTTCGTATAAAAAGTAATTAAAATACAGCCGGCTGCCTGAAGCAGTCTGAACAGTGTAGCTTTCCTTCGTATCACGCTGATAAAGACACGTCGGGGGCAGAATCAGTTCCCCGGGAATATGTTCAGTTAAATCATAATTGTTGTGGATGCGCTCCGTCAGTTTAGCGGCAACGAAATTAGGGTCTACGCCGGCAAGCGTATCACCGACATGTACTTCGCGCCCAAAAACGAAAAAGGCAGGCAGCAGTTTCCCCGCAGTTCCTGTATAGATGTATTTTGTGGTGTCTCCTTCATACAAAGGAGCGATAAAGTCGTTATTAATCGCGAGCAGGTACTGAAGGCCGTGAGAACGCTTTAAATCACGAAGGACAGGCAGCGCGCCGATAAGGCCGCAGTGCTCGCTTTCTTCATCGGGGTTCAGTAAAAGCAGAATATTGCCTTCAAGTTCTTCCGGATGCTCCGAGAAATAAAGCAGGTTCACGATATGCACAGCGATGCCGCTTTTCATATCGACGGACCCGCGTCCGAACATCCAGTCTCCACTTTGGGCGTCTGCCTGCACTTCAGGGTCATTTGTATAGCTTTGAAAGTAAGGAAGCAGTTCTTTTGGGGAACAGGCCTGATGTTTAATATTTCCGTAGTCCTCAATCCCTACGGTGTCGATGTGGGAATGATAAAGAATCGTCTGAGCTGAAGCAGACGGGCCTTTGATAAAGGCAAACACGTTCTGGCGCCCGTGGGGGTCCCCGTGAACCGGCTCTATCCATAAGCGTTCCGGAAACTGTTGAAAATAAGGAAACGTATGCAGGATGCGGTAGAGCTCGTGGGCGATCGATACTTCGCCATCTGACGCGTTCACGCTGTCCCACTCCACCAGGTATTCTGTAAGGTACTCCGCCTGTTCTGCTGTAGTAAGAGCCTGTAAGTTTTCGTACACTGCTGATCACCTCGCCGCAATAATTGCTGTTGTCTTTTATTCTACTGCATGAATCTGTCAAAGTAAGCAAAGAAGTGAATTTTCCTGCGAAAGATTGTTTTATACTCCAAGTCCTGAACCGTGCAGAAACGGGCAGGACAGCCGTATAATAAACATACAAAGGAGGAAGATGTATGACAGTAACCATTAAAGCATTTCTGCAGGCGGAGCCCGGAAAAGAAGAAGCTTTGAGAACAGAGCTGAAAAAGGCGCTGGCTCCGTCGAGGGCAGAAGCGGGCTGCATAGAATATGTTTTGTATGAATCGGAAGCAGACGACGGGGTATTTATCTTTTCCGAACAGTGGAAGGACGAAGAAGCCGTGCAGCAGCATATTCAGACCAAGCATTATCAGGCCTACCGGGAAAACACTGAGAATCTCGTTGTATCAAGAGAAGTGTACAAATTAAAGCCGGTGGAATAAACGAAAAAGAAGCTGCTTGCCGGCAGCTTCTTTTTTATAGATGCTTCCTTACTTCACTACCTCGAATCGTTCGCAGACGACCGTCATATCCTCCCGGAATATTTCCCCAACCTCTTCGAGCGCTTCGGTGAAAAATTGTTCATGTGCCTTCCACCAATACTCGTATGAACGGTCTCCCTCCCCTTCAGCTTCAGCAAATTCTTTGGGCACTTCGTTCATCGGTATAATTTTGACACTGGTGGTCTGGATAATACATACCGGATCGCCGGCTCTGTTTAAAACGACGCTGTAATCTCCTATCGAAGGAAGAGGTTCATTTTCTATCTCATAAAACATGTAAGCAGAACATGTAGCCGTTTTGACTCCGGAAACGACAAGCTCTGCAAGTTCATCGGGATCCACGCCAAAGGACCAGGCCGTTACCTGCTCGGGAGGGGTCTCGTTTCGCTGCTGCCAAAAATTTTTCCAATAAGTATCCGCTGCCTGGTTCATTGCAACTCCCCGTTTCTATGATGGTCTTTCTTTTATTAAAACATACTTCCAGAGGAATATATAACTTTGAAGAGCATATTAATAGAATCCTCCTGTAAATTTATTCGCGACATCGCCAAAAGTTTATGATAAAAGTAAATAAGAAAGATTTATACCGTTATTACATTGGGAGGAAAGCAGAAATGAAGCTGATCGCTGTTGATTTAGACGGAACACTTATTAAAAAAGACCGCTCCATCAGTACAGAAAATGTGAAAGCTATAAAGGCAGCACAGGAAAAGGGAGATATAGTAGCCGTCTGCTCAGGAAGGTCGCTGCAGGATACTGAGGATATTTTAAAGCTCGCCGGCCTGGACTGCCCGATGATGGTCGGAAACGGCGCTTGGACCTATCAGGACGGAGAGAGCATTGATCAGTTGGTTATGCCTGAAGGGATCACCGAAGAGCTGCTTCCCGAGCTTGAAAATGAAAAATGGTACTACGAGATATACACGAACCAGGGAGTGATACTGCTTGAAGGGGGCAAGGAGCGGCTCAGAGCAGAAGTGCAGAAGGTACAACAAGAGAATGAAGAGGTGACAACAGCCTGGTCAGAAGAAGAGATGGGCATCCAATACGCCCAGCACGGCACGGGATATATGAAGGACTACCGGGATGTGGATCCGGCCACGGCAGAAATATACAAGATATTTGTATTGTCCTTTGACCGGAAAAGATTAAAAAAGCTGCGGGACCGGTTAAGCCCGCGCACAGACGTTTCTTTGACCTCCTCGGGGATCACAAAGCTTGAAATTGCCCATCCAAGCGTAAGCAAAGGGTATGCTCTGCGCCGTATGGCAGAAGAAATGGGAGTGCCGCTCGAACATACAGCAGCTATCGGGGATAACTTAAATGATTTATCCATGTTTGAGATAGCCGGTACAAGCATCGCCATGGGAAACGCAGTAGAAGAAGTAATAGAAGCCGGGGATTACGTAACCAAAAGCTATATGGAAGACGGGGTAGCGTACGCACTTAAAAATTATTTGTAAACAGCCAGCAAGCATGCAAAAAGCCAGGCGTTCCCCGTATAAGGAACCCTGGCTTTTTATGATGATGCTGTTTAGATTTGGCCGGCGCCCATGTAGCGCGGGCCCCAGTAGGAACTGTTCATGCTTGAGACAGTAACGCCGGTGGAAGCACCCGCATGGATGAATTCGTTGTTTCCAACGTAAATACCAGCGTGTGAGGCGCCGCCCCGTGTGTCAAAGAAAACGATATCGCCAACAGACGGGCTTGAAACCTTTGTGCTTGCACTGTAAATAGAGGCCACAGTACGCGGCATGCTTTTGCCGTGTTTGTCATATACGTAGTTGATAAAGCCGCTGCAGTCGAACCCGCTTGGCGATTCTCCGCCCCAAACGTAAGGGGTGCCCATGTACTGCTTGGCTGTGCTGACGATGTCTGAACCAGTGCCTGTAGAAATGCCGGCTACCTGTTCATTGCTGCTCGAGCTGCTGGCAGAAGAACCATCGTAATCTATCAGGGCGCTCTGCGTGGATGGCCCTGCTACTCCGTAATAGTTCCCGGCAGGAGATGAGATGCCTGTTGCCGATTGGAAGTCCTTAACAGCCTGGAGCGTTTTGGGACCGAAACGGGAACCGGTGTAGCCCTCGAAGAAGCCATACTCTTTTAGTTTCTTTTGAAGAGCGTTTACGGAAGAATTCACATCTCCGTAAGACATTGACCCGTGGCTTCCAATGGAAGTGGAGCTCGAATTGCCTGAGGTGTTTGAAGAGGAACTGGACCCAATAATATCCATTAGTGTTCCCTGGGTCGAAGGTCCTGCTACTCCGTAATAATCACCGGCTGGAGATGAAATGCCTTCTGCCGATTGGAAATCCTTAACAGCCTGAAGGGTTTTAGGGCCGAAGCGGGAACCGGTATATCCTTCAAAGTAGCCTTCTTCTTTTAATGCTTCCTGAAGATCATTTACCGAGGAGTTGACATCACCATAGGACAACGAACCATGATCATCAATTGCTGCATCCGCTGCCTGTGGGCCTGCGAATAGTACTCCTGCTGTTACTGCTGTTCCAAATAAATATTTTTTCATTATGTGTGTTCACTTGCTTTATCTATCATCCGCTGTCTTATATATGTAGGAGTATAATGATAAGTTTTTCGATGAGAATACTGGATTTTATAAGTATAAGTAGTAGACAGGCTAATGGATGTAGCGAAGTGAAGCTGCACCTCCTAAATGTATTTTTGTGAGTCTTTAGTATGTGTTTTTCTATAAACCCAATTCTATAAGAATGTGAGAGACAATTCAATAATGTGTAAGTTTTGTAATATAGTTTTAATAAAAATGCTTTTATAAAAGTGTTTTTGAAATAATCAAAGCAAAAAACTTCAATTGCTTTATTAATAGTTTGAAATTTTAATGAACAGTGCTAAAGGCTGTTATTTAGGTAAAAAAGCCTATGTATAAAAATGACAGTAAGCTGTAATATGACGTTTTTTAAACAAATATTAAGGGAAATGAGTAGAACTTTTGAAGGTGAACAGTAATATACTTGTAACATTTTTGTAATATAAAATGTTAAATCATAATAAGTGCTAAATATACATGTTTTATTTTTGTAATAATTCAGTAGTCATCCAAATACTTTTTATAAAGAAAATGCATTTTACTAATTAATCTATTGGGGATAAGAAACTGAACGAAATTTTAGAGAGGACAGGCTGCAGAGACATCCGTTGGTACGGTGTTTTGGTTAAATAAAACAGCATCACGCAGGATCAATAAAAGGAGCGCTGTTATGAAAAGACAAATTCCGAAAATATTTCAGAGAGACTCTCTTAGACAAAATTGGATGCTCGTGGCTTTACTCGGCACCATTTCAGCTGTAGTCATGACCGCTATTTATGGGAGTAATAAGCCCCTGCCTGCGAATGTTTCCTATGAGGGAAGACAGCACCGTATAGACCATGTCCGATTTCTTGAGGATCATACCTACGCTTCTCCTGCGGGGTCAAAAATAGTAGAACAAGAAATATTTGATACGGTAAAGCAAGACATTGAGGAAGCGGAGCAGTTTATTGTTATGGATGTGTTCTACTTTAACAGTGAACATGACGAGGGGGAGGAATTCCCGCCATTAACGAGGCGCGTGTCGGAGGCGTTAATCAATAAAAAAGAGGAGGAGCCTGATATAGAAATAGTAGTTTTAACGGACCCGGTGAACACCTTTTACGGGGCATACACGCCTGAACACTTTCAGCAGCTCGAGGAGAGCGGTATTGAGGTTATTTTCACAGAGCTGAGTGTACTGAGAGATTCAAATCCGATTTACTCAGGGTTTTATCGCACCTTTGTTCAGTGGTTTGGAAACCATGGGAGAGGGTGGCTTCCTAACTTTTTTACGAGTGATGCCCCGGATGTGACGCTTCATTCTTATCTGGAAATCTTAAACTTCAAAGCCAATCACCGGAAAACGCTTGTCACTGAGAAGGCGGGGATAGTCACTTCAGCCAATCCGCACGATGCCAGCGGGTATCATGCCAACACAGGCTTTGAGGTCAGGGGGGCTGTGCTGAAGGATTTATTGGCGACGGAAAAAGAAGTAGCGGAAATGGCAGGCCGTTCAAGGGAAAAGTTCGATTCGTTTATCTCTCAAGTGGAAGTGCCGGAAAAAAACGGGAAGTACGGGGTACAGCTCTTAACAGAACGAAAAATTAAAGAGCGGGTGCTAAAAGAAATAAGTCAGTTACCCAGGGACGGGAAATTACGAATGGGGATGTTTTATTTAGCGGACCGTGATGTCATTGAGGCGCTCATTGAGGCAGCAGGCCGTGGGGCTGATATTAATATTATTATGGATATAAACGAAGAAGCCTTTGGTAACGAAAAAATAGGCATTCCCAACCAGCCGGCAGCCCACGAACTCGTGGAGAGATCAAATGGCCATATAAATATACGATGGTATCATGCCGAAGGGGTGCAGTACCATGCCAAAATGATGATGATGGAAAAGGAGCAGGAGACAGTAGTTATTGGTGGATCAGCGAATATGACAAGAAGAAATTTGGATAATTACAATTTAGAAACCGATGTTGTAGTTACCGGCAGCAACGATTCGGAAACTGTAAAAAACGTACGGAGTTATTATCAGCGTCTGTGGAATAATTCTGATGGCACACACCCTGGATTACAGCAAGCATAAGAGTGACTCCCGCCTGCTTTACTTGCGGTACCGGCTGCAGGAGTGGAGTGGAATGTCTTCATTTTAAGCAGAGAAACATTAAAAAAGGAGAAATTTCTTCACAACGAAGCGATATCCTGCATACAGGCACAGGAATGCTGTTAATGCTATACCCTGAAGCGTAAGTAAATAATAGGGCCACGGGCCGAAGAAATCATACGGGGAGGGCGACGCTGGTTTTTCCATTAAGTACATGTAATTGGCGTCGAAATAGAGATTCACCAAAAATGCCAGTACGGCGGCAGCGTTTAAGGCTCCCCAAACGACAAACAGGGAGCGAAAGGAGATAAAGGTACGCTCCACCACCACCTGATAAACAACGCCTGCCACAATGAGCGCGTGAGTAATAAAAAAGTGAAGGAACCGAAAATGTGGGAAGCCGTACCGTTCCATATCCGGGAATACTATAGTAAGTAAGGCGCTTGAAGTGCCTGCATAAAAAGCGAAGGCAGTCCAAAAGCGGCTGCCGGTCATAAGCATAACAACAACTGCTATCCAGGCCAGGTCGCTGACTTTAAGCGGAAGTGAAAAACGCGGATTCCAAATGCCGTTGGTGATGTAAAAAAGCTGCAGGGCGACCTGCCCAAGGAGGAAGGTGGCAATGATGAGCCACTTAATCGTCTGCCTGGCCAGGGGCTCACGCCGAAGGTAGTTTTGAAAAAGTATAATACCGGTGCAGACGAGGGCAAGACAGAGCCATACCATAAGCTGCCCGGTACCAAAGGGTTCAAAAACCGGACCTTCGTGATTAAATCTCCACCACCACATGTGTAATCCCCCTCTCGTTTTCCTTTTACGAGTGCACACGTTGCCAAAAGATTCCCTCAAGACCACTTCTTTAAACAAATTACTCCAGGGCAGGCGTGGCTTCAATAGAAGAATGTGAAGAAAAACAAAGTATTCCGCTTCCTTTTTCTCATTAAAGAATTGAAATATTAATACAATAGCGTTAAAATGCTAAATATTTCATAATTTAGAGAAAATAAAGGAGTGGGAGAATGAACAGCCTGAATGTATTCGTAAATAAATATTTTGCTGTTTTTGTGTTAATTGTTGCATTTATTGCTTATCTGCTGCCGGATGTATTTGTAGGAATTACTGGTTACATAACTATTTTACTCGGTATCATAATGTTTGGAATGGGACTTACGCTGAACCTCTCTGATTTCCGCATTGTGGCAAAAAAGCCGCTGCCTGTGCTGACCGGGGTGATTGCGCAGTTTGTTATCATGCCGCTTGCTGCCTTTATCATTGCCCTGGTTCTGCAGCTTCCGCCGGAAATAGCGGCAGGTCTCGTGCTTGTAGGTGCTTGTCCGGGAGGTACAGCCTCAAACGTTATGGTTTATTTGGCTAAAGGGGACCTCCCGGTATCAGTTGCTATGACGACGGTGTCGACGCTGCTTGCACCTCTTTTGACGCCAATGGCTCTTTTGGTGTTTGCAAATGAGTGGCTGCCGGTGGATCCGCTGGCAATGTTCTTATCCATTTTTCAGGTGATTATTATACCTATTGCACTCGGGTTAATGATCAAACATCTGTTTCCAAAGACAGTGGAAAAAAGCGTCCAGGCACTACCGATCGTGTCCATGGCAGCCATTATTGCGATTGTGGCCGGAGTCGTCGGGGCAAATCAGGAAAACATTGCTTCAACCGGACTGTTGGTTTTTGCAGCAGTTGTGCTTCATAACGGCTTTGGCCTGGCCCTTGGCTATGTCACGGCGAAGCTGGTGGGGCTGGACGAAACAAAACGGCGGGCGGTATCGATTGAGGTCGGAATGCAGAATTCCGGGCTTGGCACTCAGCTGGCCACGGTCCACTTCACGCCGCTTGCGGCGCTTCCTAGCGCTATTTTCTCCGTCTGGCATAATATTTCGGGGCCGCTGCTCGTGTCCTGGTGGGGAAGGAAAAGCCAGAAGAAGGAAGAAGTTGTGAAGGAAAAGGAATGGAAGCATTATAAATAACAGAAAAAATCCCGCGCTCGCTATGAGCACGGGATTTTTAAAACGGAAAATTACATGTGTTTTTCAAGCAGACCCTGGAGCTGATCCTTCGGCTGGAAGCCGACGATTTGTTCTACCATTTCGCCGTCCTTGAAGATCATGAGTGTTGGAATGCTCATAACACCGTATTTACCGGCAGTTTCCTGATTTTCATCAACGTTTAATTTAGCAATTTTGACGTTGTCGCCGATTTCTTCGTTAATTTCTTCGAGAACCGGAGCAATCATTTTGCATGGTCCGCACCAAGGTGCCCAAAAGTCAGTTAGAACGACACCTTCGGAAATCTGTTGGGAAAAGTCCTGATCTGATACGTGTACAATAGCCATTTATGAGAACCTCCTTCATTTCGCTTCATTGCGAGTATAGAGTAATCGTAGTACGAATAACCCTATTTGTCTAAAAGTATGCTTGGTTCATTCAATTTTTTCAAGGGAAAGGAATGGAAAACGAAGCGTACGGGAAAAGATGATAAATAAAAGAACTTTTATATAGCCAGTATTTGGCAAAATAAGAAGAAAGGAGTTCACTTATGTCAAAAAGCGATAGGGATAAAGAGATACGAAGCTATTTCCGGGCAATGGACCGCAGTTTTTATATGGATACGGACAAAAACCTTGCCAATTGGGATCAGGCATTATCGATTGGGCACGGACAAACCATCTCCCAGCCGTCCCTCGTATTGAAAATGACACTGGAGCTGGATTTAGAGCCGGACTGCCGGGTGCTTGAGGTTGGTACAGGCTCCGGCTACCAAACAGCTCTGTTAGCAGCCTTTTCCGACTCTGTCTACACAGTGGAACGAATACCACCGCTGCAGGAAAGGGCACAGGAGCGCCTGCGGGAAGCGGGGTTTACGAACATTAATTACCGTCTGGGCGACGGCAGTAAAGGCTGGCCGGAGCATGCGCCGTACGATCGTATTATGGTAACAGCAGCAGCCGAAGCTGTGCCGGACCCCTTAGTGGAGCAGCTGGCAGCTCCCGGGAAAATGATGGTGCCGGTGGGTGGCCGAATGGGGCAGGAACTGCTTCTCATAGAAAAAAACAGCCGGGGAGAAGTGAAATCCTCGGTAGTGGAATATGTAGCATTCGTGCCGCTCGAGGAGGATGAGGAAACGTGAGAAAATGCAGAAGGCATAAAGGGGCAGCTGATTAAAGGTCAATTAGGTGCGCTGTTTCCATTATGTTACGCTTTACGTGCATTTTATTTTAAAGAGGGGGTATACTATGCCAACGGTTCACGTAAAAGGCTACGGTACATTTGAAGTGGAAGAAGGAAAAAAATTAGTGCTTGCACTTGAAGACAATGGTGTTGATATTCTGCACCGCTGCGGCGGAAACGCCAGGTGCACCACCTGCAGGTGTGAAGTAAACGAAGGAGAGCTCGGGCCGAAGCAAGCTCCTGAAGCCGCGGTTCTCGAAAACAAAGACATTACTGATGAAAATATCAGGCTCTCCTGTCAAAACCGGGTGTATTCCGACCTGACGGTAACACCAGTCATGACGGCCTCCAATTCTGATATGGAGCCGGGAAGACGCCCGGTGGATTAATAAAAAGGGGCTGTCCCAAAAATCGAATGATAGCTCTTTTAAGCTGAAGCTGGAGATGTTTCTCCGGCTTCTTTTTTCGTAGTTTCCGCTTTTTTTCGTAGATTGTGAGCGACGGCTAACAATCCAAATTCCGTGGTCACCTTGGCGGTGCCCCGGAGGGCAAACCGGCGAAAGCGGCGGTTCGCTTTCAAGTGCCCAAACACACTTTCGGCTTCGATCTTGCGCCGGGCATAGGTGGATGCTCCCTCGTCACTCGTTAACGCCCGGCGGGCGATCGCCTTGCCCTCTTCATAGACCGGGTTGATGCGGACCTGCCGGTTGCCCTCTGCGGTGGTGCATTGGGGTTTCAACGGACA
>NZ_ATVM01000016.1 GCF_000420725.1 Marinococcus halotolerans DSM 16375
GTTGATGATAGCCGGGGGTTCTCCCCCCGTGAAAGTAGATCGCTGCCGGGCGAGTTAAACCGTTTCCCTTTTCGGAGGGAGGCGGTTTTTTATATTTTTTTCCTTTTTCTCTATGCTACAATAAACATACTAATCATTAGGAGGGAGAAACTATATATGGATATTGTGCCGATCGGGGATCAGGCCTTAAGTGTGCAATTTGAAAATGTGATTTCTCCCTCTGTGAACCGGAAGGTACACCGGCTGTATGAAGCTTTAAAAAAAGAGCAGCCAGCGGGGATAAGGGAGTGCGTTCCAAGCTACCGGGCGCTGACCGTATATTATGATCCACTTCAAGTTCAGTATGAATATCTTCACGACCTCATTCATCATGTGTTTTTGCGTATGGACGAAGAATCGGAAGCTTCAATGAACACGTACTATTTGCCGGTTTGTTACGGGGCATCGTTTGGACAGGATATTGAACGTCTTGCATCAGAGAACGAGCTATCTGTAGACGAAGTCGTGGAGCTGCACAGTAGTTCTTCCTATTTTATTTATATGCTGGGCTTTACTCCGGGATTTCCTTACCTCGGCGGGCTTGATGAACGGCTTCATACACCCCGCCTTGAAACACCAAGAGCGAAAGTGGAAGCGGGCTCAGTTGGTATAGCTGACGCTCAGACAGGAGTGTATTCGATTGACAGTCCGGGCGGGTGGAATATCATCGGTAAAACTCCGGTATCTTTGTTCAATGCAGCGAATGATGAACCTGCGCTTTTAACCCCGGGTCATCTGCTCCGGTTCGAGCCCGTAGAATATAAGGAATACATTGAAATTGAAAAATCTGTCAATCGTGGAGAATACAGCATCCGTGTAGAAGAGGAGGGGGAGACGTGAGCATTGATTTAAATTGTGACCTGGGGGAAAGCTACGGCGTTTATACACTGGGCATGGATCAGAAGGTGCTTCCTTTAGTTTCGTCGGCAAACGTTGCCTGCGGTGGGCACGCGGGAGATTCGGCGGTGATGGCGCGTACTGTTGCTCTTGCCAAACAGTATGGCACGGCGATCGGGGCCCACCCCGGCTTTTGGGATAAAGAAGGGTTTGGCCGCAGATACATAGCAATGGCAGAAGATGACATTTATCAGCTTTGTCTCTACCAAATAGGGGCTCTCTATGCCTTCTGTGAAGCAGAAGACGTCCAGATGCAGCATGTAAAGCCGCACGGGGCTTTATACAACGCTGCTCTTCGCGATCCAGCGACGGCAAAGGGAGTGGCTCGTGCGGTGAAGCATTTTAATGAGGATCTTCTTTTATTTGCTCCTGTCCATACAGAACTGCAGGCAGCGGGGGAAAAAGCCGGCCTGAAGGTGGCAAAGGAAATGTTTGCAGACCGTACGTATACTGCTGAGGGAACATTGACTCCAAGAACAGAGGAGAACGCCTTCCTCGATAAACCTGAAGAAGCCGCCGCCCAGGTGCTCGATGTCCTTCAAAAGGGGTCAGTTAAAGCAGTGGACGGCACATCTGTAGCCATGGAGGCAGATACCATATGTGTGCACGGGGATAACGAACAGGCGGTTCAGTTTATTCAACACTTAAGGGACCAGCTTGAGTACTACGGCGCTTCAGTGCAGGCAGCGGGGGAATTCATATGAATAAAACGCCTGTGTGCACTGTGCAAAAAGCAGGACTCTTTACGACCATCCAGGACACAGGCCGGATTGGATATCAGCACCTCGGTGTGCCGGCCTCCGGAGCGATGGATATGTATGCGCTCCAAATGGGGAATGCTCTCTGCGGCAACGATCTGTCTGCAGCCGGGCTGGAACTGACCTTGATGGGACCGGCCCTTACATTTCATGAAGAGACGGTTATTGCGGTTACAGGTGGAAATTTGCAGCCGCAAGTAAATAAAGAACCGATTCCTATGTGGGCAACGAGAAAAGTTTACGTGGGAGATGAGCTGGCCTTTAAAGGGCCGGCACACGGAGCACGTGCCTACCTTTGCGTGGCAGGAGGCCTGGAGGTGCCAATGGTCTTAGGCAGCCGCTCGACATACACAAAAGCTGGCATAGGGGGCATGGAAGGCCGGGAGCTTGAAGGCGGCGACGTCTTGTATCGGGGCACCGTGCATGACGGCCCCCGCCCCTTTGAACGCCGGCTCCCCAAAGCGAGTGTCCCGGTCTATGAAAAACAACAGACGCTTCGGGTAGTAGCAGGCCCGGAATTTGATACATTAACAGCGGAAGCTGGGTCGAGGCTGCTTCGGGAAGCTTACGTGGTGACCCAGGAAGCTGACCGGATGGGTATTCGGCTAGAGGGCCCGGAAGTGTCTTTTCATCACACTGGGGATATTATATCGGACGGTGTGGCGTTTGGAACTGTTCAACTGGCATCAGACGGCCAGCCGATGATTTTAATGGCCGACCGGCAGACGACGGGAGGTTACGCCCGCGTGTTAAATGTCATTAGTGCCGATTTGTCAAAAGCTGCCCAATTGCAGCCAAATGCTTCTGTGATGTTTGTACAGGTGACGCTTGAGGAAGCGCAGATTGCTTTCAGGCAGCTGCATCGTTCACTCGAAGACGTGTACTTTGCAGTCAAAAATAAAAAATGGCGATAAAATATTTAAAAACCCCTTGTGCTCATGTGCTCTGCGTGATAAGATGATAATTGTCTTGTTGAGAGACACCATAAATAGTGCGGTGACAACAGCGAAGAGGATCCACCCGTTCCCATGCCGAACACGGAAGTTAAGCTCTTCAGCGTTGATGATAGCCGGGGGTTCTCCCCCCGTGAAAGTAGATCGTCGCCGCGCTATTCCAAATCGCGGGATAGAGCAGTCTGGTAGCTCGTCGGGCTCATAACCCGGAGGTCGGAGGTTCAAATCCTCCTCCCGCAACCAATTATACTAATCCACAAAAGCCGGTAAGGCTTTTTTTTATGAAATAAAATGCAATAAATGAAACCGGAAATGATACTACCCTTTGTGCAGCACGCACAGAGGGTAGTTTTTGCCTGAAAGCGAAGAGGTGCTTTTTCGTTTACTGTACGCGATTGCAAGAATACGATAAACTAGCAGGAGACTATTAAGAGAGATCATTGAGGAGCAGTTTATGCCATACGATGAATTTGACTGGATTAACGAACGAAAACCAACGCAGACCTTTCAAGAGCGCCTGGAGGTAGGGATAGGTGATGATGCGGCGGTATACCGGCCGCTTGCGCAGATGAATGAAATTGTCTGTGTGGATACGATGATTGAAGACGTCCATTTCCGCAAAGATACGATGAATCCATTTGACATCGGTTTTAAAGCACTGGCTGCAAACATTAGCGACGTCGCCGCTATGGGAGGTGTGCCGCATTTTTACGTGATATCGATTGCGGTAACGCCCGGCTGGTCCGAAGAGGAATTAAACGAACTGTACCGGGGAATGAATGAACTGGGTGCACGCTATCAGATGGATATGATTGGCGGAGACACGGTATCCTC
The DNA here is from genome assembly GCF_000420725.1 of Marinococcus halotolerans DSM 16375. Lineage (GTDB taxonomy): Bacteria > Bacillota > Bacilli > Bacillales > Marinococcaceae > Marinococcus > Marinococcus halotolerans. Next base: position 3,482 of record NZ_ATVM01000016.1, read on the forward strand.
CAGACGCGATTTAATGGTGAGTATTACGGTGATCGGGGCAGTGGAGGAAAACCAGCAGCTGCTGCGAAGCTCTGCAAAACCCGGGGATATTGTGTTTTTAACCGGCCCGGTCGGTATGTCGGCAGCCGGACTTGAGCTTCTGCTCGAACGGACAAAGGATGCGGCTTACTCTGAGCGGGAAAAAGCATTGATTGCCTATCACCAGCGTCCGGTGCCCCAGGTAGAGGCGGGGCGTCTGCTGGTGGAGTACGGCGGCCGTATTGCTTTAAATGATATAAGTGACGGGCTGGGAAGCGAATGCTGTGAGATTGCGGAAGCGAGCGGTGTTTCGATGGAACTGGACTTTTCCGGGCTGCCCGTACACGAAGCTATGGAGCAGCTGGAGATTCAAACAATGAAAAAGCATATGTTTTACGGAGGAGAGGATTTTGAACTGGTCGGAACAGCAGCTTCTTCCGATTGGGAAGAACTCAGCAGCAAATTCCGGGAAGCCGGACTTACGCTACACGCGATTGGGAAGGTTTCAGAAGGAAACGGTGAAGTCTTCCTGCAGGAAACCGGCTCCCGTACCAGACTGGAAAAGTCCGGCTATAATCATTTCCGTTCATCATAAGCAGTAGAAAGGAAGAAACGCTATGACAGAGTGGGTCATCGATACTTCATCTCCGGAGGAAACGGCGGCGTGGGGAGAGCTTTTGGGCCGGAACGCGGAATCAGATGAAAAAATATGGCTGCTCGGAAGTCTCGGAGCAGGGAAAACACATTTTGCGAAAGGCTTTGCCAGAGGCCTGGGAGTTACCGCAATGGTAAACAGCCCGAGCTTTACGATCGTTAAAGAATACGAAGGGCGGCTGCCTTTGTTTCATATCGATCTTTACCGGCTTTCAGAGGAGGAAGCAGAGGAAATCGGTATTGAAGAGTACTTTGAGGCAGGCGGCGTGTCGCTGTTGGAATGGCCGGTTCGTCTCGAAGAATGGCCCGAGGATCGTCTGGAAATAGATATTCAATACACCGGGGAAACGAGCAGGCAATTAACTTTGACCGCCGTTGGCGAGCGGTGGAAGGCAAAGATGAAGGAGTTGCACAATGATGAAAATGCTCGCAATTGACACGTCCACGCACGTGCTGGGTATCGCCCTTGCAGATGAACAGAAAATCCTCGGGGAATATACGACCAATATTAAAAAAAATCATTCCGTCCGTCTGATGCCGGCGGTACAATCACTGATGAAAGAAAGCGGGGTCGTCCCGGACGACCTGGAGGCGATAGCAGTAACGACCGGACCGGGCTCTTATACCGGCGTTCGCATTGGAGTAACGACGGCTAAATCGATGGCCTGGGCCTTAAACATCCCACTCTACCCTGTATCGACGCTTCAGGTATTTGCCCAAAACGGCCTTGGGTTTCCGGGCCTTGTTTCTCCCCTGATTGATGCGCGGAGAAATCAGGTCTACACGGCAGCTTTTTCCGGAAGTACGGGAGAAAATACAGTAGTACGCCAGAAGAAAGACCAGATCATTCTGCTTCCGGAATGGCTCGAGGGGCTCGCGCAGACGCAGGAACAAATTCTGTTTGTCGGCGAGGATACAAAGACCCGGCAGGAGCTGATCCAGGAACAGCTCGGCAGCCGGGCGGTTTTTGCGGACTGGATGGGGCAGACGATTCGTCCAGCGGAAATAATTCGTGTGGCCCGAACTACCGGCACAGCACGGGAGGCGCATGAGGTAGTACCGGAATATGCCCAGCTTGCGGAAGCAGAAAAAAATTGGCAGAAAGCCCAAAGCGGGAGATCCGAATGAAAGCAGAAATACTAATTCGTATGATGAGCGCCGACGATATCGACAACGTGATGGAGGTAGAGCATAATGCCTTTTCAATGCCATGGAGCCGGCGTGCGTTTGAAAATGAAATATACAACAACCAGTTTGCCCATTATCTAGTAGCGGAAGTCGGAGGCAGAATTGTCGGCTACTGCGGGGTATGGATTGTTATTGACGAGGCGCATGTAACCAATATTGCGGTGCATTCACGCTACCGCGGACGGAAAATCGGACAGGAGCTGCTGGCCAATTTAATGGAAGTTGCCTACACCTACGGGGCCCGGACGATGACGCTCGAAGTGCGTGAAACCAATGAAACGGCACGGAACCTGTACGATAAATTCGGTTTTGTGCCTGGCGGTGTCCGGAAAAATTATTACATGGACAATAATGAAAATGCGATAGTAATGTGGGTGAATATGAATGAACGAGCATGAATTAATAGATATTCTAGCTGTGGAAACGAGCTGTGATGAAACGGCTGCTGCAGTGATCAGAAACGGCACCGAGATCCGGTCTAACGTTGTCCTCTCCCAGATGAAAAGTCATAAACGCTTTGGCGGCGTTGTGCCGGAGGTTGCTTCGAGACATCACGCAGAATCCATCACCCAGGTAATGGAGCAGGCGCTCGAGGAAGCAGGAAGCACGTTCTCTGATTTATCCGCCGTGGCGGTAACGGAAGGCCCGGGACTTGTGGGAGCGCTTCTTGTCGGGGTAAATGCTGCGAAGGCGACGGCCTATGCGAAGGGGTTGCCGCTGATTGGCGTCCACCATATTGCGGGCCATATTCAGGCAACCCGGCTCGAGGCGGAGTGGGAGTATCCCGCTCTTGCGCTTGTCGTGTCCGGCGGCCATACGGAGCTTGTGCTGATTGAAGAAGAAGGAAGGTATGAGCTGCTCGGCCAGACGAGAGATGATGCCGTGGGAGAGGCGTATGACAAAGTCGCGCGTACTCTTAACCTCCCGTATCCCGGCGGCCCGGAGCTCGATAAGCTGGCTAAAACCGGAGTGCCGGATGTACCACTTCCCGTTGCCTGGCTCGAGGAAGGGTCGTATGATTTCAGCTTCAGCGGCTTAAAATCTGCCGTTATGAACACGCTCCACAACGCCCGCCAGCGCGGGGAGGTATTAGCTCCGGAGGACGTTGCGGCAAGCTTTCAGCAGAGTGTCATTACCGTACTGACGGAAAAAACAGCCCGGGCGGCAGAAGCCTGCGGAGTAAAGCAGGTAATGGTAGTCGGTGGCGTGGCCGCTAACAGCGGCCTTCGGGCTGCGATGGAGGAGAAATTCAAAGACAGCGGCATCAAGCTGCAGATTCCGCCGCTTCATTTATGTACCGATAATGCAGCCATGATTGGAGCTGCCGCCTATATCAACTGGAAAAACGGGGATTTTTCCGGGATGGATTTAAACGGCGTGCCCGGCCTGCCACTTCATACGTAACAAAACCCGTGCTCTCTTCTGCAGAGAGTACGGGTTTTACTGTAACTAGGAGCTGGATTCTTCGAGCTGCAGCTCTTCCCATTCCTCCATCAGCTGGTCAAGCTCGCTTCTCAGCTCGTTGATCGACGACTGGTAGCCTGCGGCTTTTTCGTGGTTTTCGTATACGTCGGGCTCAAAAAGAGCTGCTTCCTGTTCCTCGACGAGCTGTTCTTTGGCTTCAATATCCTGTTCAATCTGCTCGATGCGGCGCTGCCGCTTGCGGGCTTCGCGCTTGGCTGCTTTATCGTCAGCAAACGAGGATTTAGCTGCACCGGCATCTTCAGGCTTCGGCTCTTCACGCTCTGCCTGGAGCGCCGCTTTTTCCCGTTCTTCTTCCTTTTTGAACAAATAATAATCATAATCCCCGATGTAGTTGCGGACGTCGCCGCCCCCCATTTCGAGAATGCGGGTCGCGATCCGGTTCAGAAAGTAGCGGTCGTGGGAAACGAACAGAATTGTTCCTGGGTAATCAATCAGAGCGTCTTCGAGTACTTCCTTGCTGTCGAGATCAAGGTGGTTCGTCGGCTCGTCGAGCAGCAGGAAATTCGACTTCTGCATCATCATTTTGGCGAGGGAGAGGCGTGCTTTCTCGCCGCCGCTTAAATCGGACACCTGCTTCAGTACGTCCTCGCCGGTAAATAAAAACTGGCCGAGTACGGTGCGGATGTCTTTTTCGTTTTCGAGCGGATATTCATCCCACAGCTCCTGCAGGACGGTTTTGCCCGAATTTAATTCCGCCTGCTGCTGATCGTAATAGCCAAGGTCTACTTTACTTCCGAGCCGAATATCTCCTTCATTCGGTTCAAGGTCTCCTTTAATGGTTTTTAAAAAGGTACTTTTGCCCGTTCCGTTCGGTCCGATCAGCGCGATGCTTTCGCCGCGCTGGGCCCGTACATTCAAGCGCTCAAACACAGGTGCTTTGTCGTCAAAACGGAAGGTGAGCTCCTCTGCCTTTAGAACATCGTTGCCGCTCTGGCGCTCAATATCGAAGCGCAGGGAGGCAGATTTGCCGTCCCGCTGCGGTTTATCGAGCTTGTCCATTTTTTCGAGCTTTTTGCGACGGCTCTGGGCCCGTTTTGTCGTAGACGCGCGCACAATGTTTTTCTGCACAAAGTCTTCAAGCTCGGCAATTTCCTTCTGCTGCTTTTCATAGGCCTGCATTTCCTGTTCAAACAGCTCCGCCCGTTTTTCCTGAAACGCACTGTAGTTGCCGTAGAACAAGCGTGCTTTTTTATGAATGATTTCATAAATCTTCGTCACGATCTGGTCCAGAAAATACCGGTCGTGGGAAACGATCAGGACAGCGCCCGGATAGCTGCTTAAATACTGCTCGAGCCAGCGGAGGGTATCCATATCGAGATGGTTGGTCGGCTCGTCAAGAACCAAGAGATCGGGCCGGGACAGCAGCAGCTTGCCAAGGGCAAGGCGGGTCTTCTGGCCGCCGCTTAGCGACTGCACCGGGGTGTCGGGAGAGAAGCTGCCAAAGCCGAGGCCGGCCAGTACCGTACGGATATCGGACTCGTAGCGGTAGCCGCCGCGGGCTTCGAATTCCTGCTGGCGCTGGTCGTAGTCGGCCATCAGCTTTTCGTAGGCACTGGCGTCGTCAATAATACCGGGCTCGGACATTTTTGCTTCCATGCGGCGCAGCTCGGCTTCAGCTTTTTGCAGATGGGCAAAAACCTCGAGCATTTCATCCCACATGGTTTTATCACTGTTTAAACCGGTGTGCTGCTCAAGATATCCGAACGTCGTGCCCTTTGGCATCGTGATGGAGCCCTCATCATACGAGGACTCCCCGGCAAGAATTTTCAGGAGGGTGGATTTGCCGGCCCCGTTTTTGCCGACCAGTGCCACCCGTTCGCCTTCCTTTACTTCGAGTTTTATTTGATCAAGTACGGTTTCTGCCCCAAAAGACTTGGTGACGCCCGAACATTGAAGTAAAATCATATTTATATAGCTCCTTTAATAACAACTCTGATAATATCAGTGTATCGTACTTTTCGGCGAAACGCGAAATAGGATCAGTCTCGCCGCAGGTAAGCGTTTCGGTACGTTTTCATGGGGACACATGCTATACTGTCTACAGACAATGACAATACATTTAGGTGGAAATAATTATGAATACAGACCAGCAAAAAATTCCGCAGGCGACCGCGAAGCGGCTGCCCCTATATTATCGATTTCTGGAAAGCCTGTATGCAACAGGTAAAACCCGTGTTTCCTCAACCGAATTGAGTGAGGCGGTCAAGGTGGATTCAGCAACGATCCGCCGGGATTTTTCGTATTTCGGAGCGCTCGGCAAGAAAGGATATGGCTACAATGTACAGTACCTGCTGTCGTTTTTCCGGACCACCCTGGACCAGGACGCGGCGACAGACGTCGTGCTTCTTGGCGTCGGGAATCTGGGAAAGGCGCTGCTTCGTTACAATTTCTCCAAAAATGAAAACACCCGGATTGTGGCTGCATTTGATATCAATAAAGACATGGTGGGCGAGCAGATCGGAAACGTGCCGGTGTATCACCCCGATGACCTGGCGGAAAAGCTTAAAGAGCATAACGTTTCCGTAGCGATGCTCACGGTGCCGTCCGCAGCGGCCCAGACGACTGGAGAAAAACTGGTGGAGGCAGGCATCAGCGGCATTTTAAACTTCACCCCGGCCCGCTTATCGGTCCCTGCGTCTGTGCGCGTGCATCATATTGACCTTGCCATCGAGCTTCAGACACTCGTGTATTTTCTGAAAAATTATCCGCTGGAGAGCGAATAGACTGCCAGAGAAAAACGTATATTAACCCATTAAAAAGGGACCGCCTGAATATCGGCTGGTCCCTTTTGCTATTTCTTCTTGTTCTGCTCCGACATGAGGCGCAGATAGTTGAAGCCCATTACGAGATCATACGCGGCAAAGGCGGCGAGCAGAATGCTCCAGAACGACCAGGAGGACTCGCTGACGGAAAAGTACGTAAACGTCAGCAGCACTCCGCCCAGTACAAAGTAAAAAAGGGCAGCGGTAGAAGCTTTCATATTACATCAACCCCTGAACAAGCAGAATAAGCGCGCTCTCGGCTTCACGCATAATGCGTTCAATTTCATCCTGGAACAACACCTGAATACCGACCACAAAGGCGTTCATGATGGAGTGGACGATAATCGGCACGAGGATCCGGCCGGTTTTTACATACAAATAAGCGAACACAAAGCCGATCATGGTATAGACGAGCAGATGGGTGAAATCCAAATGCACGGCAGCAAATATCAGGGAGCTGATAATAGCGGCAATAAAAAAGTTCGTTCGTTTGTACAGCGAGCCGAATATAGCCTTACGGAACACGAGCTCTTCGAGAATCGGGCCGATCACAGCTACGATAATGACAAAGGCCGGCATGCTGTTAACGAGCTCAATGATCTGCGCCGTATTTTCGGACGCGGAATCAATGCCGAGCAGGTTCTGTTCGATCAAACCGGCAACGATCTGGCCGGCGTAGGCAAGGGCAAAGCCGATAAAAATCCAGGCGATGGAATTGGGCCATGGCATTTTTGGTTTATTAAATGCCAGCCGCTGGCCCCGTTCAGGAATCAGCAGGATCAAAATAACAATCAAAGCGACGATAAAGCTCGCAAAAATCCAGAAGTACGAAGCCTGCTGCGCGGAATCAAAGCTGCCTATGGCCACGAGGGCCGGGACGGCAACGATGCCGGACAGCTGCATAAGTACATAAATAATAACAATGCTCCAGTAACGTGCGGCCATGGAAGGAAATCACTCCTAATCTCTCTCGGTTAAATCCAGTTTCGAACGCTCTAATTGTATCACAGGTCTCTGCAGGAATAATAAAGAGAGCAACTGCGAATTTATGACAATTTTCAAATAGAAGGTTAACAAAGAGAGCAGCAGGGAATGTGAATGCAGGTGCCATCAAGCACCGGAGTGGGAAAAGACAGAAAAAATTTTCGGTTCCCTCTTGCAAACAAAGCCCAGGTTGATTAATATAATAATTGGGTTTAGCACTCGGGTTTAATGAGTGCTAACAAAATGGTGTTACTGTCGTTTCCGTTACATATAACGGACGATGAAAATATTCTAAGGAGGTTGTTTTCCTTGTTAAAGCCTTTAGGTGATCGACTCGTACTCGAACAAGTGGAATCAGAAGAAAAAACTGCTGGCGGTATTGTGCTGCCGGACTCCGCCCAGGAGAAACCACAGGAAGGACGCGTGGTGGCTGTTGGTTCCGGAGCTTTAAAAGACAACGGTGAACGCGTAACGCCGGAAGTAAGCGAAGGCGATATCGTCGTTTATTCGAAGTTTGCAGGCACAGAAGTAAAATACGACGGCAAAGAATATTTGATCGTTCGCGAAAGCGACATCCTCGCGGTAGTTCAGTAATCAGCTTCATTTCGAAATCAATATTTCATTAGGAGGATTTCATCATGGCTAAAGATATTAAGTTTAGTGAAAATGGCCGCCGCGCGATGCTCCGCGGTGTGGACGAACTGGCAAACGCTGTAAAAGTAACGCTTGGACCGAAAGGCCGTAACGTTGTTTTGGAGAAAAAGTTCGGTTCCCCGCTTATCACCAATGACGGTGTAACCATCGCCAAAGAAATCGAACTCGAAGATAACTTTGAAAATATGGGTGCGCAGCTTGTATCCGAAGTTGCCAGCAAAACGAATGACATTGCCGGTGACGGTACGACTACAGCAACCGTGCTCGCCCAGGCAATGATTCAGGAAGGCCTGAAAAACGTTACGTCCGGTGCGAACCCAATGGGTATCCGCCGCGGTATGGAGAACGCGACCAAGGTAGCGGTCGAGGAACTCCGTAACGTCAGCAAGCCAATTGAAGGCAAAGAATCCATCACGCAGGTCGGTGCTATTTCCGCAGGCTCTGAAGAAATCGGCCAGATCATTGCAGAAGCGATGGAGCGCGTAGGAAACGACGGCGTTATCACAGTTGAAGAATCCCGCGGCCTTGAAACAGAGCTTGAAGTTGTGGAAGGTATGCAGTTTGACCGCGGCTATGCTTCCCCGTACATGGTTTCCGACAATGAATCCATGACTGCAGAGCTCGACAATCCGTACATCTTGATTACGGACAAAAAGCTCACAAACATCCAGGAAGTACTTCCGCTGCTTGAACAGGTTGTACAGCAGAACCGTCCTATCCTCATCATCGCAGAAGATGTGGAAGGCGAAGCGCTGGCAACGCTCGTAGTTAACAAGCTGCGCGGCACATTCAACGCAGTAGCAGTGAAAGCACCAGGCTTTGGCGACCGTCGTAAAGCAATGCTTGAAGACATCGCTACACTTACCGGTGGTACGGTCATTACAGAAGACGTAGGTCTTGATCTGAAAACTGCAACGATCGATCAGCTTGGTCATGCCAACAAAATCACGATCGATAAAGACAACACCACGATCGTAGAAGGAAGCGGCGATCCACAGACAATCGGTGCCCGTGTAACGCAGCTCCGTACGCAGATGGAAGAAACGACTTCCGAATTTGACCGTGAAAAACTTCAGGAGCGCCTCGCGAAGCTTGCCGGCGGCGTAGCCGTTGTTAAAGTCGGCGCAGCTTCTGAAACGGAAATGAAAGAGCGTAAGCTCCGCATCGAAGACGCCCTCAGCTCTACACGCGCAGCAGTAGAAGAAGGCATTGTCTCCGGCGGCGGTACCGCACTGATGAACGTCTACAAAAAAGTAGAAGAAGAAATGAACAACACTACAGGCGACGAAGCAACCGGCGTGAAAATCGTTCTCCGTGCCCTCGAAGAACCACTCCGTCAGATTGCGCATAACGCAGGCCTTGAAGGCTCCGTTATCGTTGAGCGCCTGAAAACAGAAGCAGTCGGACATGGCTACAACGCAGCGACCGGCGAATGGGTGAACATGATCGAAGCAGGCATTGTCGATCCTACAAAAGTTACCCGCTCCGCGCTGCAAAACGCATCGTCCGTATCCTCCATGTTCCTGACAACCGAAGCAGTTATCGCCGATATCCCAGAAGAGAACGGCGGTTCCGGCGGCGGCATGCCAGACATGGGTGGCATGGGCGGAATGGGCGGCATGATGTAATAGAAGGGTATTTCTAACCTTTGAAATCATGTGGATTGCCTAGCCGATCCCCAGAAGCTGTTTAAAATACAATTAATTTATTGATTAGAGACTACTTCCTAAAAATTTAAGGAGGTAGTCTCTTTGTTGTTAAAGTTTGCTTTTCAGGAGTTTATAGAAGAAAGAAAGTATAGAAATACTACGGATGTTAATATCTTAAATTATAAAACCTTGTTAGGAGGTTTCATAACTCATTGTCTAGAGCATGAAGTGATCAATGTAGAAGAGATAACAAGCTATCACGTAAAGTCATTTTTAGTTGCTTGCCAACACAAAGGGAATAAGCCCGGAACACTAAACACTAAACTACAAAGAATCAGGGCTTTCTTAAACTACATGGTAGAAGAGGAAATTATTAAAGAAAGTCCAGCAAAGAGAATTAAGTACGTTAAAGATGAAGTTAGGATTAACGTGTTTTCAGACGAGCAGGTTAAACAGATGCTAGGTTACTATCGAAGCTTAAAAAGACGTGAGCAAAGTTATTTTGCTTATAGAGGATACATGTTGATTGTATTGCTTCTAGGGACAGGAATGAGAAGAGGAGAAATAATAAATTTAAAGTGGGAAGATGTAGACTTAGCAAATTTAAATATACAAGTATTTGGAAAAACAAGGCGTAAAGAAACAATCTTAATAACAGAAAAATTGAGCAAAGAACTTTCTTCATATTATTTATTTTGTGAGAGACACTTCGGAGCTATAGCTGATTATGTTTTTGTTAATAGAAATAATAAGCAGATGACTGAAAACTCTATTATGTTACTGTTTCAAAATTTGCAGAAGAAGATGAATTTTAAAGATGTAAGAGTTTCTCCTCATACATTTAGGCACACTTTTTGTCATAGAATGGCTTTAAGCGGAATGTCCGCCTTTGCTATTCAAAAAATGATGAGACATGAAAATATTGCAGTAACTATGCGTTACGTTGCGATGTGGGGTAACGATTTAAAGGAACAAAACGATAAATATAACCCTTTAAATAAAATGGAAATCTAATCTTTTAAAATGCAAATAAAAAAGGGAGGATGTTAAATAATTATTAAGCTTCTCCCTTTTTTATTATGAGTGGGGCATGTTTATCACCATTACGATTAGCTACAAGGAGAAAATGTGGATGTGCTGTATTACCCACGCAACCGCTTCTAAAAATTAATCAATAAAATAAGCATTTTATATTCAAAAGTCTCCTACTCAAAAAAGCTGTTAATTTTATTTACCGTATGAAAACTAAACAAATATGCTAAATAAACAGTAGTTTTAGTAAGAAATGATAAAAAATGGATCGAAATTCTATAATTTTTATTCTTCCTCTTCATCTGTATCTTGGACTTCTTGAATAATTTTTAACGCTGCTAAATATTCAGAAGGGTATATATTAGAAAATTTGGCTTGAATAATATCATCGAAAATTAATCTCTCCATGCTGTTCTCTAAAATATATTCATATTCTGTACCAACGAATATAGCATGGGCTGGTTTGGGGCGCCCGCCTAGAATTTCTAATAATTTTTCACTATTATCTTTCTTTTTGTAAGGGTCAGTAAAGAATGAATTTTGAATATTTTGGGCAAGTTTATAGGAGTTATCTAAATAGACTATAAAAAAATCTTTGAGTAGTAATTGCGAATCAAATTTTTCGATTTCATTTTTTGGTTTAAGTAGTGTAATTAAATTTGTAGGATAAATATATTCATAACCTTTACTTTTTAACAATCGGTTTTCTTGTTCCTTGTAATCTTTTACTTTTGGCATGTTGGGTTTTGAAATTATTTCAAATGAAGAAACAAAATGAGCATTTTTAAGTTGTTTTAATTTATTATTAAGTGTGGCTGCCTTAAAAGGATCAATAATATCATGAACTTCTTTTCCTTTTTCAAGTTTTACTCCGTTGGTTACGCTCATGTGCGTTATTTCGTTACCATTCATTCTTTTTAGTATACTGACCAAATGATTCTTTAAACGCTTTGATTCTTTAGAAACAATGTGCCAAAACATTGTGTAGCCAACCTTGTATTGATCTTCTAATTGTTCGTAATACTCTTGTTTAGATAAATTAGTGTGCTTTTTGCTTGCATAAAACAAAATAGAAGACATTAAACCTAATTCATAAGCTAATAAAGGAGTAGTGATAGTAGTATACTTCATTTTGTCACTTAAAACATAATTTAATATCAAATTTTTCGTTATTTCTTCATAAGGAATTTGTTTTTTACCGTTAAAACTCCTTTTATCAATTCTTTTCAATGGTACTTCTCTTTCAATAATTAACTTATACATTCTTTTATTCTTCACTTTTATAATTTCCCAATCTTCGTAAATTTCATTAAGTGTATGATGTAATTTTTCTTTGTGCCCTCCTAATTTTTTATGTTTTTCATAGTAAGCTTTACATTTTGGTGTTCCATATAATTGCACAACTTCATACGTAGTTAAAAGGCTTTCAGGCATTTAATCACCTCATGATTAAAGGATAGAAAATCGGTTGAATTAAAGAAAAAAATATATGGTAACCGATTTTCTATCCTTTGTTTATTTTCCCAAGTTAAGGACAGCGACTTTTTGCTTCTTTTGTGTCGCAACGATTGACGAAAATCATGTAGCGAAGCGAAGTGATTTTTGTTAATCGCTTCTACAAAAGAAGAACTTGCGCTAGCAAGTTGGCACTTTAAGTATAAGTAAAAAAAGGATTTTAGAAAAGAAATTTTTTATTACCGATAAAGTACACTTAAACAGTAATTCAAAAAATTATAGTGAAATCCATATTTTTAATAAGCGCCAACTATAAAAAATCACCATTACACTGTTACTATAAAAAGTTATAATAAATAGAAAGATATATAAACACGTAATAATTATGATTATAGGTTACAAGCGAATTGGCAGCGAAATACAAAATACTTCAAACTAAAAAATCTTTGTAGAGTGTAATTATCTATAGAAAGGGATGAATTTATTATTGGCTTTAGACATGAATACTAAAAATACGTTGTTAAAAATACACAATGAAGTATTTTCGAAAATTAATAAAACATATGTTGATGTTTTTTTATGTGGTGCCGCAAGCGATTCAAAATTTGGTTCACTGCGGGATGGTATTAGAGATGCGATGAAAGATTATAAATATGTTAGATTCTTATATCCAGAAGACTTGTTTATTGATATGTTGAATATGAATAAAGAACATAATCTCCTCACACTAGAAAAATTCTTAGCAGAAAATAGTGATTTAATTTGTATTGTATGTGAAAGTCCAGGTTCATTAGTAGAATTAGGTGCCTTTACGAACAATGATCAAACTTTCGACAAAGTAATAGCTGTGATAGAAGAAAAAAGAAAAAAAGATAAAAGTTTTATAATGTTAGGGCCAGTTAAACTTTTGGAAAAAAGAAGGAAAGATAAGGTCATTTATTATAATGAAAATGATTTGGAAAAGTTATATAACCATTTATTAAAAGCATTTCGTCATAGTAAAAAAAGTGATTTTACAGAAAAAAAGGTACCGAAAAATAATTCCGTAAACACTATGATGGGGTTAAATAATTTTATACCATTGTTATTGTATTTTTTTAAAGATATGTCCGTAGATCAATTAACTGATTATATAAAATACGTATACATGGAATTAGGACATAGCTTGCATGATTTTGACACAGTTTTTAATTCTGGTTTAAAGTTACTTTATAAAGAAAAACACTTAAATAAATATGTTAAAGATAATAAATCAGATGATTTAAACAATAAAGACAGTAAAGAATCATTTTATTCTTTAACTGAAAGTGGCTTTAATAGCACAAATAGTTTGTTAAAAAACCTTAATATATCAAATAGAACTCGCTTCTACGACCGCATCAGATTTGAAATTATGGAAAACAAGTTTTATACTTAAGTAGCATCCCTCAGTCATTATGATTGGTATCGGATAAGCGTGCACATTCTTTAAGATATCGAATCATGGGGGACGGTTCGTCTACCCTTTGTTTAAAGTTACTATTGATTTTCACATTTATGCGTTATACTTTCACTATCGTAAAAATTAACGCATAATTGCCAAAAAGTTTTTTAGGGTGAGGGATGCTATATTTCAAAAAATGAAAATGATTTTGCAAATACATTCTTATTAAATTCGCTTAAAATGCCTGTAATAAAAGATTTTGAAATGCTGTCTAATTATATCGGCGTTAGCAAGAAAATTTTGTATTTAATGATTAAACAACAAGATCAATTTTATAGTTCTTTTCAATTACTAAAAAAGAATGGATCTTATAGAAACATTTCTAAACCAAAGTTTTCTTTAAAATTGACTCAAAGGTGGATTCTAGAAGAAATACTTTATAAAATTGAAACTTCAAATGAAGCTTTAGCATTTAAAAAAAATGTAAATGGGCCCAAAGATAATGCGGAACATCATAAATATAGCTTGTATTTACTACAAATAGACTTAGAAAATTTCTTTCCATCAATTACTAAAAAGCAAGTTTTCTATATATTTAAGAATATTGGTTACGATAATAAAGTCTCAAACACTTTATCTAATCTTTGTACTTATAAAGATGTATTACCTCAAGGAGCAGTCACCTCTCCTTATCTTTCTAATTTGATTTGTTATAAGTTAGATCGAAGATTAAAAGGATTGTGTGGAAAAAGAGGCATTTTATATACTAGATACGCTGATGATTTAACGTTCTCCTGTAATAATAAAAATGATTTAAAAAAGATTTTTAAAGTTGTTCAAAAAATAATCAATAGTGAAGGTTATCAAATAAATTCTGATAAGACTAGATTCTTGTCTCCTGTTTCGCACAAAAAGATTACAGGTATAACCGTTGATAGTAAAAATAAATTGAAGGCAGATAAAAGTTTAAAAAAGAAAGTTAGAGCAATGATTCATAAAGCTATAGTATCCGGAGATTATAGTCAAAGTAATAAAATAAAAGGGTACATATCTTATATTGATTCTATAGAAAATGGTTATTATAAAAAAATTATTGAATATATCCATAAATTGATTAACAAAGAATATAAAAGTTTCCATCAAGTAGTTGACTGTTATAATAGTAATCGTAATAAACTTTTAAAAGATTTAGAGAAAATGGAATATGAAGATTTTATTGAAGAACCCCCGGAAAATTTAGATGAATCAGACATAGAGGATTACATAGGGGAGCAATTTAAAGATTATGTAGATATTTTAAAAGAAAGAAAAAAGTTTTTAAATAAGCATAATTTCAGTGTTAAAGAAATCAAACATGAATTATCGTTACTTACAATAGGGGAGAAACCTTTACCAAAAAATACAGGTAAACCAGAAGATTTGTTTTAGGAATGAATATAAATTGGGTATTGGCTGTTCTAATTTGGGAACAGCCTTTTTATTATAATAAAACATAATTTACACACAAATAATATTTGGTTTTTCAGGACTATTTGCCTAATTGTTATTGAAAGGGTAAAATTAGAATTATATTATTGTATTGATTTCGATGTTGAATCTGTAGCTTTATATCTCATGGAGGTGTGTGTCTTGAACAATAATAATTTTGATTTTCTCTCTTTTAAATGGGATTTGTTAGCAAAACTGGGGAAAATGGCAGAAAAGAATGTATATGATGATCCAAATACAACGTTGCTTAAATTACGAGTGCTTGCAGAAACAGCTACAAAATACATACTAGCATTTGAAGAAATCCAAGAAGAGTATGGCACAACTCAAGTGCAACGTATTCAATTATTAAAAAAAGAAGATCTTATTCATCCAGAATTACAAGAAATTTTGCATACAGTACGCAAAAAAGGAAATAAAGCAGCTCATGAGCCTGGATACGGCAGCACACAAGAAGCAATGCTAGTTTTACAGATGTCTCACCGTTTTGCTGTATGGATGATGGAAGTATACGGAGAATGGGACTTCGAAGCTTTCGAATTTGTAACACCACAGCAAGACAGTGCTCTCAAAGAAGACTTACGCCAGCTGTCCGATGAATATGAAGAAAAAGTAAAAGGCCTTGAAAGTGAGCTGGAAGAGTTAAGACAAGACCAAACACATGTTAATATTGAAAAAAAAGAACAGCGGCATCGTCGAGCTAGAAAAGCTAGCATGAATTTAGAGCTAACTGAAGAAGAGACGCGAGTAATGATTGATGAACAGCTTCGTGATGCCGACTGGGTAGCTGATACAGAAGCTGTTAGGTATAGCAAAGGGAGTCGTCCAGAGAAAAATAAAAATAAGGCTATCGCAGAATGGCCCATGGGTAAAGGTTATGCAGACTATGCGCTTTTTTGTGGATTGGAACTTATAGGTGTAATTGAAGCAAAAAGACATAATAAAAGCATCATATCCGATATTGAGCAAGCAAAGGAATATTCAAAGAATGTTTCACAGCGTGGAGAAGAAATTATAAATTCACCAAATGAACAGTATCGTGTGCCGTTTTTGTTTGCTACAAATGGTCGTCCATACTTTAAACAAGTAGAAGAAAAATCGGGAATTTGGTTTTTAGATGCTCGAAAATCTACAAATCATCCTAGACCACTAAAAGGGTGGTATACCCCAAATGGTCTGAAAGAATTGTTAAAGAAAGATGTTGAATTAGCGACAAAGAACCTTCGCCAGGAGAAGCTTGATTATTTGAACTTGCGCCCTTATCAGGAAGATGCAATTACTGCCGTTGAGACTGCCTTGGAAAATGGGAAGCAGGAAGCCTTGCTTGCTCTGGCCACTGGCACTGGTAAAACTAGACTGGCTATAGGTTTGATTTATCGTTTGATTAAACATAATCGCTTTAATCGTATCTTATTTTTAGTCGATCGTTCAGCGTTAGGCGAACAAGCGGAAGCAGCCTTTAAAGATTCAAAATTGGAAAGTTACATGTCTTTTACTGAAATTTTTAATTTACAGACGCTAAAAGATATTCAACCGGAAGAGGAAACTAAAGTAAAAATAGCTACCGTGCAGGGAATGGTTCGTCGCTTATTCTACAATGAAGATGATTCGCAAAAACCAACTATCGATCAGTATGATTGTATTATTATCGATGAAGCTCACCGAGGATATACGTTAGATAGAGAAATGTCCGATGTGGAAATGACGTTTCGTGATCATCAGGAATATGTAAGTAAGTATAGACAAGTTCTTGAATATTTTGATGCAGTGCGGGTGGGGCTAACCGCTACACCAGCTTTGCATACAAGAGATATATTTGGTTCTCCCGTGTATACTTATTCTTATCGTGATGCGGTTATCGATGGTTATTTAATTGACCATGGGCCACCTTTCCAATTCGAGACTGTTTTAAAAAACGAAGGTATTCACTGGAAAGTCGGTGAAGAAGTAGAAGTATATAATACATTGGAAGGCCAAATCGAAAAAGAAGTTTTGGAAGATGAAATTGACCTGGACGTTGCCCATTTTAATAAAAAAGTTATTACAGAAAGTTTCAACAGAGTCATCCTAAAAGAACTGACTAATTATGTAGATCCAGAAGGATTAAGTAAGACATTAATCTTTGCAGCTACAGATGATCATGCAGATATGATAGTGCGTATATTAAAAGAAGAACTGGAAGATTTGCATGGCCCAATAGAAGATAATGCTATAATGAAAATTACTGGTTCTATCAAAGACCCTTCCTCCGCTATTCGTCATTTTAAAAATGAGCGTTTACCTAATATAGTAGTAACGGTGGATCTATTAACCACAGGTATAGACGTGCCTGAAATTTCCAATCTTGTGTTTTTAAGAACAGTACGCTCGCGTATACTATATGAACAAATGCTTGGTCGTGCGACAAGAAGGGCAGACGAAATTGGGAAAGATCATTTCTCAATTTTCGATGCTGTAGGTTTATACGAAGCATTAGAACCATATACGGATATGAAACCAGTAGTAGCGAATCCTACAGTGTCTGTGGATCAGTTGTTAGAGGAATTGGAACAAATAGAAGGTACTGAAAACCGAAAAAAACATCAGGAAGAACTAATAGCAAAGATTCAACGGAAAAAGCAGCGGTGGATGGAAGAAGAGATCGAGGATTTCCAATCATTAAATGGGGGAGAGTCGATTCATGAGTTTGTGGATTGGATAAAGTCAGCGCCAGCCGACGAAGTCATCCAGAAGCTTCAAAGTAATAAACAAGTAGTGAATTATTTAGATGAAAATCGCAAAAGGCCTTCAAAGCAATATATTTCTACACATGAAGACGAAATCACAGCTGTGAGAAGAGGATATGGAAAAGCTGACAAACCTGAAGACTATCTACAAGAGTTCAATCAGTTTATTCAGGAAAATATGAATGAAATCCCGGCTTTACAATTGGTTTGTACGCGTCCAAGTGACCTGACTCGAGAACAACTTCGTGAGCTGCGGTTAACTCTGGACCAGCACGGATATAACGAAACAAGTTTACAAACGGCTTGGCGCGATGCGAAAAATGAAGAAATTGCTGCAGATATCATTAGCTTTATTCGTCAGCAAGCTTTAGGAGATCCTCTCATTAGTCATGAAGAACGGATCAAAGCAGCTATGAAACGTGTCTATCAAATGCAGAATTGGCCTCCTGTGCAAAGAAAATGGCTCGAGCGAATTGAACAACAATTATTAAAAGAATCTGTTCTGGACCCTGATCCAGAAAGAGCTTTTGAATCAGAACCATTTAAAAGTAAAGGCGGATATAAACAACTGGATAAAATTTTTAACCGTCAATTAGATGAGATCGTTTATACTATTAACGATGCTTTATACAATGAAGAGAAGAGGGAACAAGCATAATGGGCAACCAAGAGATCGTACAGAAATTATGGAGTTTGTGTAATGTTTTAAGAGATGATGGAATTACCTACCATCAGTATGTTACTGAATTAACGTACTTGCTATTTTTAAAAATGATGAAAGAAACTAATAATGAGCAGATTATTCCTGAAGAATATCGTTGGGATTCTTTAATGCAAATGCACGGTATTGATTTAAAAACACATTATCAGCGCCTACTGATTGATTTAGGCCGGGAAGATAATGAAACACTTCGTCAAATTTACGTAAACGCTCAAACCAATATCGATGAACCGAAAAATTTAGAAAAGATCGTACGTTCTATTGACGGTTTAGACTGGTATAGCGCAAAAGAAGAAGGTCTAGGTGATTTATACGAAGGACTGTTAGAAAAGAACGCCAGCGAAACAAAGTCTGGAGCGGGACAGTATTTTACGCCAAGACCACTTATCGATGCTATTGTTAAACTGGTAGATCCGCAGCCAGGCGAGCGTTGTAATGACCCAGCAGCTGGAACCTTTGGTTTTATGATTGCAGCGGATCGGAACATACGTGAAAAAACGGATGACTATTTTGAACTTGGTCAACTAGAAGCGGAATTTCAAAAGTATAAAGCTTTTTCAGGGGTAGAGTTAGTCAAAGACACACACCGTCTAGCGTTAATGAATGCTATGCTGCACGATATCCAAGGAGATATAAAATTAGGTGACACATTGTCTGACATTGGTAAAGGATTAAAAAATTATGATGTGGTGATGACAAACCCTCCGTTTGGAACAAAACAAGGAGGAGAGCGACCAACACGTGATGATTTCACTTATACTTCGACAAATAAACAGTTAAATTTCCTTCAGCATATCTACCGCTCATTAAAGCCAGACGGCGAGGCACGGGCAGCTGTAGTATTACCAGACAACGTTTTATTTGAGGGTGGCCAAGGAGCTAAGATAAGAGAAGATTTAATGGAAAAGTGTAATCTGCATACAATATTGCGCTTGCCTACAGGTATCTTTTACGCTCAAGGAGTAAAAACAAATGTGTTGTTTTTTAAAAGGGGGAAGAAGGATAAAGAAAACACTGAGCAAATATGGGTATATGATATGCGAACCAATATGCCTAATTTTGGAAAACGAACGCCATTAATGAAAAAGCACTTTGAAAACTTTAACAATGCTTATTTGGCTGAGAATAGGAATGAAGTGAAGGATGAACGTTGGAATGTATTTACCCGAAAAGATATTCACAAAAAAGGTGATAATTTAAACGTAGGACTAATCGCTGACGACTCTCTAGCTTTGTATGAGAACCTTCCAGAACCAATTGAATCAACAGAAGAGGTTATTAGTAAGCTTAACAGTGCCGTTGGATTACTAAATGAAGTAGTGGAGGAGCTAAGAGAAGTAGAGAACGGTAATAATAAAGACAAAAAAATTGAAAACGTAGCAGAGACCCCAGGAGTTTTTGAAAATGAGTAAGGAACAAATAGAACCAATAAAAAAATTACTGAAAAATGCCTTAGTTTCTAAAGAAGAAATACCAACTTCTATTCCCGATAATTGGATTTATTTTTATTTTACTTCTTTACTTGATGTAAGAGGAGGAACACAGCCCCCCAAAAGCGACTTTGAAAATGAACCAAAAGAGGGTTATGAAAGACTTATACAAATTAGAGATTTCACTTCTGATAATCATAAAGTTTTTGTGCCCGATACTAATAAATTAAGAAAAGTAAATAAAGAGGACATCCTGATAGCTCGTTACGGAGCTTCATTAGGAAAGATTCTAACTGGATTACAAGGGGCGTACAATGTTGCTTTAGCAAAGGTTGTTTTTAGATCTGAGTTATTTGAATCTAAATATTTGTATTGGTTGTTAAAATCTTTTCATTTTCAAATACCATTGACAAAAATATCTCGCTCAGCTCAATCAGGGTTTAATAAAAAGGATTTGTCATACATACCTTTGCCGCTACCGCCAATAGAAGAACAACAAAGAATTGTTAATAAAGTAGAATTTCTTTTAAGTAAAGTGGATGAAGCGAAACAACTTATAGATGAAGCGAGAGAAACCTTTGAACTTCGAAGAGTCGCTATAATAGATAAGGCTCTCAAGGGAGAATTAACAGGTAAATGGAGAAGCCAAAATATTATTGAGAAGTCTGCTGATGAACATATTTTAGAGTCACATGAAATAATAATGAAATTATATGAAGAAGAGTGTGAAATAGCTAAAATAGAAGGAAAAAGACCTCCTAAAAAGCCTGCTATTGCTAAATATTTTAGTGTTAATAGAGGAGCAATAAGTAATAATGAAAAAATGCCAAAGGGCTGGGTGAATACGACTTTTAGCCACCTTTGTATACTGCAACGTGGTTTTGATTTACCTACAAATAAACGAGAAGAAGGTAAATATCCTATAGTTTCAGCAGGAGGTATAATTGATTTCCATAATGAGTATAAAATTAGTGGTCCAGGAGTAACTACTGGAAGAAGTGGTTCAATAGGTAATGTTTTTTACATCGAGGAAGATTATTGGCCATTGAATACTTCCTTGTTTGTAGAAAGTTTCAATGGTAATAATAAAAAGTTTGTTTATTATTACCTTGAAAATTTTCCATTTGAATCCTTTAGTTCAAGTACAGCCATCCCTACACTCAATCGAAATAATTTAATGGAAGAAAGTGTATCCATACCATCTAGAAAAGAACAAGATAAAATTGTAGAAATTCTTGATCACTTGCTATTAAAAGAAGAAATTGCACTCCAAGAGATTTTACATTTAAACAAGAAATTAGATTTAATCAAACAAACTATTCTTTCTAAGGCTTTTAAAGGCAAATTGGGAACGAATGACCCTTCTGAAGAAAATATTGAACAGTTATTAGCAAAAATCTTAGAACAAAAATAGATATAAAAGATTTGGTTATAACTTAAATGACGAGCTTTACACAGCTTTCTTGGAAAAGTATTAAATGAGATTCAATACTTTTAAAGAGCATTTCTAATAATATAAAAGTTCTAAATAAACTGCTTTACATTTTGCAACAACTACCTTAAGATTATAATAATATAGATATATTAGGAAGTAGTCTAAGTAAGAAGATTATTTGTTAGTAAAACAGAAGCAGTCGGACACGGCTACAACGCAGCGACCGGCGAATGGGTAAACATGATCGAAGCAGGCATTGTCGATCCTACAAAAGTTACCCGCTCCGCGCTGCAAAACGCATCGTCCGTATCCTCTATGTTCCTGACAACCGAAGCAGTTATCGCCGATATCCCAGAAGAAAATGGCGGTTCCGGCGGCGGCATGCCAGACATGGGTGGCATGGGCGGAATGGGCGGCATGATGTAGGCCAACAGGATATTGGTCACCCGGACGCTGCGACAGGACGTCGCGGCTTGCGTCCGGGCTCCGCTCAATCCCATGCTATAACCTAGCTTTAATGAACATGAGCAGAATGCTCGCATTTTGCTAACATTTGAATAGGATTTACTTTAAGCTTCTCATGAGTTCACTAAACTTGTGGGAAGCTTTTTTATTTAGTTTGTACCTAAAGGTATTCATAATAAATTTTTAGCAATCATAATTCATTTCTAAGCAAAGGTTCTCAGGTAAGATTTTTGATAGTTTACGGGATAAAGCAATTGTGTAATTGGATTAATTTTGAAATAATAGTATTTAATATCCATGAGTATCCAAAGTATGTTTAATTATAAGTAATCTTGGGCTATTTATTTCATATTTGATGTGAAAATATTTTTAAGTGAAAGAGAAGGTACAATGAGTATGTTAGAAAAATTAAATGAATTTTTTAAAAACCTATTGAATAATAAACCAACACCAAAAACAGAAGAAGAGTTAATCAACTATTTTAGTGTATTAGAGCATTATAATTTTATGGATTGTGATAAAAACCATATAACCTTAGCTCAATTAGAAAACTATTTTCTAAAAGAAGAAATGATAAAATCTTATAATTTTGTACGAAAAGATGGTAAACCCTTAAAAGAGATGGAAATGTTTCTAGAAGAAAAGAATGGAAAAACAAGAAGTAAATTTTTGAAGGAAAAAAATGCTTCTATATTTTATTTACCAGTAGCGAAAGAAGAGATATTACGTCATTTTGCTTCACAGGTAAATAATGACGAGGCATTTCAAGATAATGCATCCGCCCCCAATACTTTTTTATTACATATAAAATTGAACCATATGCTTAAGATCGAGGATAATCAAGAGCAGAATGATTTTCTTGTAGTAAGCCCGATTTTAAAATTTTTTCTTAAAGAAGATAAGACGTTAGAAGATTTAAAATTGGAATTAGAGCAATCTATTATAGAAACAATTAAAAATGAAAATTACGGCACAATGGATAAAAACTTATTGATTGAGAATGAAGAAGATAAAGAATTTAAAAAGAGTATCGCTTTCGTTCACCTCCGTTTTACTAACTGGCATAAACTTACAGAAATTATACAAGGTGTGCTCAAGGCGTATATTAAAACAAACTACATAAACGACGAAAATGGGGTATTACGTTTTGCGCAATCTCCTTTAAACGAAAAACATATAAAATTAACATTCGACAATTTTGTGGGAGTGAATAGTTTTTTCTTAGAAGATTTAACAAAAATAAAGTCAGCAATTAAAAAAGGGAAGATTGGAAATGCACTAAGTAATTATTTGGACGTTGAAAATTGGAAAAGAGTTAAACAATCGCCACATAAAACAGACTTTTTTAGCCAATCTTCGGTGGAGGAAGGCAAACGAATTTTAAAAGAGATTCCATCTGCAAAGTGGCCATCTGAGTACCCCCTAGGCCTTATGCAACAAGTAGCTTTGAATATTATCTTAGAAAAGTACAGTAAAGAAGAAGGTTTTATTTTTTCTGTTAATGGCCCTCCAGGCACTGGTAAGACAACTTTATTAAAAGATATCTTTGCAAATATTCTGTTAGATAAAGTGAAATTCTTAAAAACTGAAGAAAACATTATTAGTAAGGAAAAATTTGGTCAAGGGGATCAGGATGTGTATTATGCGTTTCATCCAAAATTGAAGGATTATCGTATATTAGTGGCCTCAAATAATAACGCAGCCGTTGAAAATATTAGTAATGATTTGCCTCATGATGATACTCTCCTCAAGGAAGGCTACACATTTTTGGGGAATGATAATACAAGATGGGGGAAAGTTTCCGCTGCAATGGGGAAACGAAAAAACATAGAGGAATTTTTTGAAGACATTCAACATATATTTGAAAATGAACTATCGTCTGAGCAGGAAACGATGGAATCATTGGGTAATGTGGAAAAAAGAATAGAAAAAACAATAAAAAAAGCAGAAGCTAAAACAGGTTTTGACGATATAAATGATTCCAATTGGCAAAAATCGAAAACCCAATATATTAACGTTGATGAAGAACCACTGGTTAACACGGATAGAAGTATTTTATTTGGTATTGCAATGAATGATTATCACAAATTTATTTATGATAACCGGGACAAAATAAAAAAGAACGTAGAGTTAGCTAAAACGTATTTCCTAAACGGCAGAAACAAGGCTAATTTACAAAGAGACATGAATTCTGAGCAACGTGAACAATTTATTCAAACAATGTACGATACTATTTTTCTTTTAAGTCCCATTCTTTCTACTACTTTTGCTTCCGTCGCCAGGTTTTTAAAGGATCTAGAAGAAGAAAGTATAGGATGGCTCTTTATAGATGAAGCAGGGCAAGCTACTCCGCAGGCAGCGGTCGGAGCTATTTGGAGATCCAAAAGAACAATCGTTGTCGGAGACCCATTACAAGTCCCTCCAGTAGTAACCTTGAGTACTGACAAATTAAAATATATAGCTGAGTACAATACTAAATTAGATAGCAAGAAAGACTATTTTTACACACTTGCCCGTCCAGAGGTAAGTGTTCAGGAATTCGCCGATTTAAATAACTTGTATGGAGGAGAAATGAAAGATACCGAGGGTAATTCTATATGGCTGGGCTCTCCTCTTAGAGTTCATCGTCGCTGTGAAGAACCTATGTTTACCATCTGTAACGAAACCACTTATCAAAATAAAATGATTTTTGGAACAAAAGCCCATAATAATTTTAAAGAAAAATCGGAATATCAGAGTCAGTGGATACACGTAGCAGGAGAAACTAGTCGAAAAGGAGATCATTTTATAGAAAAACAAGCTCATAAAGCATTAGCGATAGCTGAACGATTTACAGAGGCTGCCGCCAAAGAATGTTTTATTATTACTCCATTTGTGAGTGTGAAACAAGGATTAGAAAAAATACATGATTCTAGAAAATTAAAAAATGTAAAAATAGGCACAGTACATACATTTCAAGGCAAGGAAGCACCTTTAGTTATTTTAGTGTTGGGAGTAGCTGACCAAAATCAAGGTCCTTTAAAATGGGCCTCTAGGACCCCTAATTTATTAAATGTAGCAGCGAGTCGAGCAAAAAACCACTTTATAGTGATTGGAAATGAATATACTTGGGGAAATCAGGAATACTTTAATGTAGCAAAAAATGAATTACAAAAAAATATTATTATAACTTAAAAATAAATATAACTAAGAGAAGTTATTTTCAAAGAGTTTCTAGCCGGAATTGTTAGTTTTGATTTGCTCTATTTTAAGCTTCTCATAAGTTCACTGAACTTGTGGGAAGCTTTTTTATGGTTTTTATTCATATAATTGCGAACGTTAGTACCTGTTAGACGATCAACTTAATCGCTAAAAAGTAAATAGGACACTCGAAGAATCCGTTAATCGTAAAGTTCTCAATAAACCCCCTTCAGACCTTCTCTTCAATGCAGTCAAAATCAACTAAAGGCGCTCCGGCAGTGTATTGCCAGCTTTACTTTACCATGATAAAATGTAACCAATATATGTAAAAGGAGGGATTTTAATGAGGTATAAAGAAAAGAAAAAATGGTATAAGCGGATTCCGGGGTATCGTTCGGGGGTGAAGTGGAAGATGATTACAGCTTCTATTATTTATGCATTAATTTTATTTGTTATACTAGTTCCAACTGATTCTTCTACAGAAATAGCTGGGGAAAATACGGCCGAAGATGCTGCTGAATTGGAACCAGAAGATGCCACAGCAGCTACAGATAAACAAAAAGCTGATAAGCAAAAGAATAATGAAGAGAAAGAAAAACAGAAAGCAAAGGAAGAGGAAGAACGTGAAGCTGAGGAAGAGGCCGAGCGGGAAGCAAGGGAAGAGGAAGAACGCGCGGCTGAGGAGGAAGCCGAGCAGGAAGCAAGGGAGGAGGAAGAGCGTCAGGCTGAGGAGGAAGCCGAGCAGGAAGCAAGGGAAGAGGAAGAGCGCCAGGCTGAAGAAGAAGCCGAGCAGGAAGCAAGGGAAGAGGAGGAGCGCCAGGCTGAGGAGGAAGCCGAGCAGGAAGCAAGGGAAGAGGAGGAACGTGAGGCTGAAGAATCTAGCGGATCTGTTTCTCAGGAACAGGCAGTGAGCCAGGCTCAGAGCTATCTGGAATATACGGCCTTTTCTAAATCAGGGTTGATCGAGCAATTGGAATATGAGGACTTTAGCACGGAAGATGCAACATATGCTGTAGAAAACATCTCAGTTGACTGGGAGGAGCAGGCGGTCAGCCAGGCCGAGGACTATCTGGAGTACACTGCATTCTCCGAATCAGGATTGATTGAGCAATTGGAATATGACGGTTTCAGTTCATCGGAGGCGGCTCATGGCGTGGCAAACGTCTCAGTGGACTGGCAGGAACAGGCAGTGCTTCAGGCCGAGGATTATCTGGAGTACAGTTCTTTTTCAAGGCAGGGTCTAATTGATCAATTGACCTTTGAAGGGTTCAGCACAGAGCATGCCACCTATGCTGCCGGCCAGGTTGGTTTATAATAGACATATTGATTTTAAGGGAACAGCAAAAGCTGCTCCCTTTATTCATAGGTAATGGCTTTTACAATAAAAGGGAGATTATCCTTTTTAGTATTCTATTACTTTATAATCTATGATTAGTATATGATTTAATATGGACATTCGATTTATATATGCAAAATCCGTAACGTGAATCTCATTTGGGAGGAAATGATATGAAAAACATACGATGGGGCATTATAGGGTGCGGTAACGTGACAGAGGTGAAAAGCGGTCCTGCCTTTCAACTCGCCGAAAACAGCTCCCTGCAGGCGGTGATGAGAAGAAATGGAGAAAAGGCGAGGAACTATGCGGAACGTCACGGGGTTCCCAGCTGGTACGATAAAGCGGAGGAGCTTATCCATGACGCTGAAGTGGATGCCGTTTATATTGCGACACCGCCTTCTTCGCACAAGCAATATACGATCATGGCTGCCGAAGCCGGGAAGCCGGTATATGTGGAAAAGCCGATGGCAGGCAGTACTGACGAATGTGCAGAAATGATAAAAGCCTGTGAAAATAACGGCGTACCGCTGTTTGTTGCCTACTATAGAAGATCTCTTCCTCGTTTTCGAAAGGTGAAAGAGCTGCTGGATGCCGGAAGCATTGGAGAGGTGCGTTTTGCTTCTGTTCAGCAGACCCAGCCCATCGTTCAAAAAGATGAAGGCGGAGAATGGCCGTGGAGGGTAAACCCTGAAAAGAGCGGCGCAGGGCTATTCTATGATGTAGGCTCTCATACACTGGATCTCTTTGATTATCTGCTCGGACCTTTAAGCGATGTGAAGGGTTCTGCGATCAATCTGGCTGATTCCTATCCGGCTGAAGATACGGTGAGCGGCACATGGAAATTTGAAAGCGGGGCTGTCGGGATAGGTGTATGGAATTTTTCCTCCTATAGTAAAGAAGACGATAACCGTATTGTTGGCACAAAAGGGGAAATAAAGTTCTCGACGTTTGACGACAAGCCGATTATCCTTCTGAACGAAGCCGGCGAAGAGTCTTTTTATATCGAGCATCCAAAGCATATTCAGTATTACCATATTCAATCTATTATTGATGAACTGCTTGAGAAAGGGGCCTGCCCAAGCACTGGCAAAACGGCGTTCCGTACTAATCAGGTAATGGAGGAATTAGTAAAAGAATATTATTAAAAGGTCTTTGCTGAGCGTTATTTATTGACGTTTGGCGAATTTTATATTAGCATATGCTTATATAATAAAACGATGGTAGGTGAACGTATGGAAAAGATCAAACCGGAAATCAGGGATACCGCTTCTGTGCTGAAGCTGCTCGGGGACAACACGCGGCTTTCCATTGTCGGCCTTGTACAGAACCACGAATGCTGTGTATGTGAATTCGTGGAGCTCTTGCAGATGTCGCAGTCATCGGTGAGCCAGCATCTTAGAAAGCTCCGGGACGCCGGCCTGGTCAAAGAACAGCGGAAAGGACACTGGATTTTTTATTCGTTTAACCGGCAGCATCCTTCTGCAGAAATGGTGGAGGACATACTCCGGCATGTGCCAGATCAAAATGAAAAGCTGCAGCAGCTGGAGCGGGACGGTCTGCGTATTAATTGCGATTGAGGATCATCTCCACTGGAATTAATATTTTGTGAAATGAGGATGCAGCCATGACCAAAAAGAAATTGTATTTTTTATGTACGGGCAATTCCTGCCGCAGCCAAATGGCAGAAGGATTTGGTCATTATTTCCTGGGAAATGACTGGGAGGTCCGGAGTGCCGGTATCGAAGCCCATGGCCTTAATCCAAAAGCGGTCGAAGCCATGAACGAAGTCGGCATCGATATTTCCACGCAGGAGTCGAGCATGATCGATCCAGAGTATTTAAACAATGCGGACATGGTGGTCACGCTTTGCGGCGATGCCAACGATAAGTGTCCAATGACCCCACCGCACGTGAAGAGGGAGCACTGGGGCTTTGATGACCCCGCAAAAGCAGAGGGTACAGAGGACGAACGCTGGATGGTTTTCCAGCGTGTACGTGATGAAGTTAAAAACCGTATTCAGAGATTTGCTGAAGAAGGAAAGGAGTCATTTTATGACGGAAGAACGGATTTATGATGTGATTATCGCGGGCGCCGGTCCGGCCGGCATGACCGCGGCGGTGTACGCCTCCCGGGCGGAAATGGACACGCTCATGCTCGAGCGCGGCGTGCCCGGCGGCCAGATGGCCAACACCGAGGACGTGGAAAACTACCCGGGCTTTGACCATATTCTCGGGCCCGACCTGTCGACGAAAATGTTCCAGCACGCCCAGAAGTTCGGCGCGGCGTACGCCTACGGCGACGTCTCCCGCGTCGAGGACGGCAAGGAGTACAAAACCGTCTACGCCGGCAATAAAGTGTATAAAACGCGCGCGCTGATCATCGCGACCGGTGCGGAGTACAAGCAGCTCGGCGTCGAGGGCGAAAAAGAGCTCGGCGGCCGCGGCGTCTCCTACTGCGCGGTATGCGACGGCGCCTTTTTCCGCAACAAGGAGATCGTGGTCGTCGGCGGCGGCGACTCCGCCGTCGAGGAGGCGGTATATCTGACCCGGTTTGCCGACAAGGTGACCGTCATTCACCGCCGCGACGAGCTGCGGGCGCAGAAAATCCTGCAGCAGCGCGCGTTTGTGAACGACAAGATTGACTTCAAGTGGAGCACGGTCGTGAAAACGATCAACGGCGACGGCGGCAAGGTGGGAAGCGTCACGCTGACGGACCTGAAAACCGGCGAGGACTACGACTTTGCCACGAGCGGCGCGTTCATCTACATCGGGCTGCTGCCGCTGAACGGCGCGTTTCTCGACCTCGGCATCACGAACGACGAGGGCTATATCGAAACGAACGAGGAAATGGAAACGAAGATTCCGGGCGTGTTCGCCGCCGGCGACATCCGGGACAAATTCCTGCGCCAGATCGTGACCGCGACCGGCGACGGGTCCCTTGCGGCGCAGACGGCGCAGCAGTACGTGGAAGAACTGAAAAACGCGGTCGAAGTGTAAGCGCACCGACCCGGTAATCTATGATTAACCGCCCTGGCAGCCATTCGGCAGCCAGGGCGTTTTTTTATGGTAGTATTATAATAAAAGTAAGTGGTTATCCAAAGGCTTATGCTGTTTTCATGAAAGGAGAGGTGAAATGATAATCCATCCATTCAGAAAAAATACAATCAGCCTGTTGGTCTTCGGAGCAGTGTTTCTCACGGGATGCAGTGCGGAGGATAACGATGGAGGGCCAGAAGAAAATGCCGGAGAGACTAAGGAGGCTGGGGGTTCAGTTTCTGAAGCACACACAGAAGACTGGGACGTAGAAGTGGTGGCGGAAAATCTTGATGTCCCGTGGTCGTTAAACATTCATGAAGACACATACTATATGACCAACCGCGGGGGCGACGTAATCGAGGTGAGTGGTGGAGAAACAGAACGCCTTTCGCTTAATACGAGTGATGAAGTAGCAAATGAAGGGGAAGGCGGCCTGCTTGGCTTTGTACTGGCCGAGGATTTTGCTGACTCTTCGGAAGGCTATGCGTATTACACGTACCGTAAAAATGATGGGAGGCTCGCCAACAGAGTGATTGCTGTGGAGCGGGGAGACAGCCGATGGAATGAAACAGAGGTGCTGCTTGATGACATTCCGGGGAGCCGGATTCATAACGGAGGCCGGCTGGAAATCGGGCCCGATGGTTATTTATATGCCACCGCCGGGGATTCGGACGAGCCTTCCCTTGCGCAGGATGAAGACAGCCTGGCGGGCAGTATACTGCGAATGACGGTCGACGGAGAGGTTCCGGAGGATAACCCGTTTGAGAATTCTTATGTGTACAGCTATGGACACCGTAATCCGCAGGGACTCGCATGGAACAGCGATGGCCAGCTGTACAGCTCGGAGCATGGACCGAATGCCCAGGATGAAATCAATATAATCGAGCCTGGAACTAACTACGGCTGGCCGGAAATTACCGGCAGTGAATCGGCAGAAGGACTGGAAACCCCGGTGATTCAATCGGGGGATACTACCTGGGCGCCTTCCGGTACTGCCTTTTTCGAGGACACTCTTCTGGCAGCAGGACTTCGAGGTGAGAGCCTGTATGCCTTTAATAAAGAAGCAGAAGAGATGAGTGCTGTATTTGAAGGAGAAGGCAGGCTCCGGGACGTTAAAACCGAAGAGGGAGATGTTTACCTTCTTACACATAACACAGACGGAAGAGGGACGCCGGCAGAAAACGATGACCGTCTGCTGAAGCTCACTTTGGATGAATAGTTATTTACAGTAATTTAGCTGGTTGGCAGGCAATACTACTGTACAGTGAATTTTTGCCGGAAAAAGCTTGAGTTTTCGAATAGAGCAGAGGTTTAAATTAATTTTCAAAAGCCCTGGGTTAAATACAGCGGTCTAAGAAGGTTAGATTCACCTCTCCCCGGGCTTTTATATTAATTTTTTACGTAAAAGGATAAATAGGTGCTTACGAAATTTTCAGAAAATTCGTGAGGTATTCTTACTAACTTGTGGTAATGAAAAAAGGCTTCCCTTAAATTAAACATAGGCTTTAATTATGAATTTAAAGGAGGCATGACGCGATGAGTTATATCCATGCATTTTATCGTATAATGACGCAGAGAAAATTGAAACAGACAGCCTCCCATGATTTCGCCGATTCTTTCACAGGCAATGAAGCTTCCTGGACGAAAAATATCCAATAACTACAAAAACCAGCCGGCATAAGTCTTTTACCGGAAAGTCCGACTCATTATGAACTTACTTTGGCTATTGGAAAGATAAAGGAAATTGAATGCTGGAGTAATAAAAAAAGGCTGAAGCGACCAGTATTTGTTGCTTCAGCCTTTTTGCCTGCGAATGGATACTGCAAAGGAGGCCCCTAAATAGAGTTTCAGCAAACAATTTCAGGCAATGATCCTGTTATTTTTTAGGCGGTAATGGGTTAGCCAGGAGGGTAAAACAAAGGCCACAATAGCCGGCTATGATTAAAGTGGTTATCATGTTCGCTGCTCCTTTCTTTTATAGTAATAATGCTTTAAGGCTGGATAGTCCTTCTATGAAGCTTGTTCAGGGTCTGAAGGTACAAAAAAAGCCATTCCTAAAGAAGGGTTCTTTTAGGAATGGCTTAAAGCAAAAGCATTCTCGTCTTTGCTTCGGAGCCGTTATTGGTTGGAAATGATAAATATTCTAAAAATATGATTTCCTCTACCTCTAGTTATAGTGGCTTTTTTCTTTCTGTACAAGATGTCTTTTTTTATATACATAGTAATGCCCGGCGACATTTTTTTGAGCGGGGCTGCAGATTTAAAAAACGACGATTGCCTACAGTCTGTATGCTATACAGGGTCCGTAATGAAGACGACGAGGCTACGGTCACGGTCAAAGTCCCAGTCCACGAAAATATCGCGGACTGTGGTGCCAAATATAGAATCAAATTTTTCCTTATAAAGTTCTTCTTTTTCAAGAAGACGCTTCGTTGATTTCAAAATATCCAAATGGCCGGTTCTGATTAATTCTTTTTCAATTAAAATCAGGCCGCCCGTGCGTACGGCGAGCATCGTTCGTTCATTTACGGGATGGACAGTGATTTCATCCGGGCTTTTTCCTACTTCTTCACTGACACGCTGGATCGCCTGCTTAATATCCTCCTGGCGCGACGTGCGGTTCTTTTCCTGCTTTTCTTTCAGTTTATCAGGATGGAAGGCGGTAATGACTCCCGATTTGTTTTCGATGTTCCAGTCAAAATAGAACTCCCAGCCTTCGATATCCAGGAGGTTGGAAATATAATGCTCGATTTCAGGAAGCATTTTTGCCATCATGGTTTCTCTTAATTCCTCCACGGCACTTTTGTCTCTCTGGTCGAGCATCACTTTTTCAATTGGAGATAAAAACTTACGTATATGCATGACAATACAGCAGGGATCGACGCTAACATAGACGGATTCGGGGCCTTTGCCGAAATGATCGCGAAGCACTCTGCCGAGGTAGCTTCCGATTTGTTTTTGTTGTGCTTCTATTTGTTCAGGCGCAGAATGTTCGGCCATATTTTCACCTCTTGTTCATTCTTGAATTGATTAAACCGATGCAGTTGATTAAGTACAGCTGCGGCTTGGCAGCACCTGGCGCTTTTATAGCGTACAGGCGGTGACAGAGCTGCCGCCATGAGTAATCAACAGCCTCACCTCCCCGGAGTAATATACAAAAGCCCCGGGTTAAAGCAATTGAATAGTACAACTTTTTATTTTTATACCCAGAATTTGTTTAGAAAAACACTTTCAAGCGTCGCTGAAAGCTTTTTCGCGTTCTTGTTCATGGCCATATAGGACTGGAGAAGCTGTAGCGGTATCTTTCTCTAGATGCTCGCCTTTTTCAAGCTCTTCCATCAGGCTGTTGAAGGCTTCGTGCTGCCCGGCAGCCTCGGAGACAGCCCGGAGGTAGCTGAAGCATTGGATCCGGTCATGGTCAAACGACATTTTGCCTTCAAAGTTCCGGGCAATGCTTTGGGCATAATGCCAGCACACGCCTGCTGCTTCTCCCCCAAGGGAATCGGCAAGCAGATGAAGAGACTCAAGCACGCGGTTGGTAATTTTAATATCTTTTTTAGCGGCTTCTGCAATAGGAGAGAAGGCGGCGTATACGTAATAGGCGAAAGTACTTTCCTTCATTACGACCCGTACCTCGTCTTTTGCATCGACCAGGTATGGTCTATGGGAGGCGGTGCCGGAAATAGAGCTGATTAATTCAGCGAGCCGGTAGATAGCATCCTCTGCAGTAGACGGCTCGTTATTTCCGATAGCTTTTAAGGCAATCTCCGTTAATTTTCTTACGCTGAAATTCATATCCTGCATTTCTGTTTTTTTATGGCCGATAAACAAAAACTGCAGGTACATCTGTTCATTTACAGGAGTATTTGGCGTTTCGCCGTAACGCTGATAGGAAAACAGCGTATCCCCCTCAAGCAGATAATCGCCGACTCTCCGTTCAAGATACACAACGAGTCCGTCCTTTTCTGCCTGGGCGATCAGACGTTTAAAATCAACGAGCTGAAGAAAGCCTCCGGAGGAACTGGCAATGGAATAAACCGGCGAATCCTGAGGAAGATGGTATTTTTTCTGCGGATGGGGGCGGTGTTCTTGTAAATCCCGTTCATTCGTAGCAGTAATGGTTTTCTGAGAGCGTTCGTTCAGGTTGTTGGTAAGGTTTGCCACCTGCATCCATTTGGCAGCATGATTAATAAACAAAATAAAATTGATCGCAGATACTGAAGCGGCAGTAACCCCGAGGACTGGAAAAATAACATATTCGCTGATAGAAGAATTCAGCATAAAAAAGCTAATAAGAATATAAAAGTAAGATAAATTGAAAACACCAATGGCATGCAGGGTCCGGCGGTCTGCAATAAAGCTGAAGAGAACACGGGGAGTGAACTGGCCGGAAAAGCTGGTTAAAACAATTAAAATCATATTGAACGTAAAAGCATGAATCATTAATATACCGTAAGCAAGCGTACTGTATATCATTTCTGTTAAGGCATAATCAGCGGTAAAAAAAGATCCCAGAGGCAGCGCTGGCTGAAGCCCGAACTCAATACCGTAGGCAGCAAAAGCTGCCACCACTGCAAGCACAGTGTAGATCATTGGGAGCGGCCATAAGCTTGAGCGGAGTTCATACCAGCGCTGAGTCTTAGACATACTTTGTATTTTTTTGATGAATTTAGGTGTTAAGCGCTGCACAATTGCCTCCTTTCTTTACTGTGGTAATGCAGATCAAATTTTTAGGCTATTCTGTCCGGGGATAGGCATCCAAGGCAGCCAGCTGGCTGTTCCGGACAACCCGTACTTCACAGGATGCTTTGTCGGCTACAGTCCGGGACCTTCTGCCGCGAAGGATACGTTCGAAAGCAGGCCCCCCGGTCTCTCCGACGAGGATTAAATCGGCGCGGTACGTAAGACAGAGGTGACGGGCCAGTCGTTTTTCCGGAACACCGGCATCGACCGCTGTTTCCACCTCCCTGATGCCTTTACGCTTTGCCTCCTCTTTGTAGGCCTGCAGATGATAAACGGCCTTTTCTTTTAGGTGGCGGACGCCTTTAGGATCGATGCGCTGCAAATTCGCATACCGGCGTTCCTCGAAAACAAAGGCAAGCACTAAAGACGCCCCGTGTTCAAGGGCCATAGCGCATGCTTCTTCGAAAGCATTGTAGGAAGGGGTTTCAAGGACATCGAGACCAACGAGTATCCGTTTGTAACGACTCATAGCATTCTTCCTTTCCAGAGATGAATTTTGACAATAAAAAAAGCCAGAAAAAGAAAGTCTCTTTTTCCGGCTTATGTTAAAGGGCTTTATTATCCCAACATTGCTGCCATCATCGATTATTTGGTGAATCAATATTGTTTTAGCATTTCCGTAAGAAAGAAAAGTAAGGCGAAAGCTGGCGGCGGTAGAAAAAGGTTCTGCTTTTATTCAAATCAGCACCCCCGGGGAAAGAGCCGTCTCATAAAAAAGCCACAAAGGAGGAAAACCTCTTTTGTGGCTTATGCTTTAGCTTTATATCTAAGCATTCCTGCCGGATTTATTTACCTTTAATGAAATGACCAATTAAGATCTTACCATAATATTATCATAACCGGAAGTGGAAAGCTTAAAACATATTTTTAGGCAGCGGTATCGCTTGCCGGTGAAGTGTCCAGCAGGTACACTATCAGTGAAGAGATAACAGCTGGGGGAGTTCATCATAAAACTATCTTTGAAAACAGTGGGCATAGTCGCAGGGGTTAGTCTTTTGATTATACCAGGAGTGCTCGCACTGCTGCACTTCTTTACTCCGTTCAGCCTGGGAAAGAATACGACAGAGGATGGCGTCGTGTTAAAGGAACCAAAGGAAGAAACAGAAGACGTTTCCGGTATACATACAGAAGTGAGCACTCATATACAGCAGGCTCATAGATATTGGAACGAGCGAACCGGGTATGGGGCCATTGATAATGTGACGGCGGACGATTTTGGCGGTATCAGCGCCCGGATTGAAGATACTGAGGAAGTAATAGACAAAATTGATGATCCGAGGCTGCAGAAGGATTTCAATAATGCTGTCCGCTGGCAGCAGGTGATTGAGACAAAGCCTGAAAAAGAAAAAGTTCAGCAGGCTGCCCGTTGGACGCACCGTATTTATCATGATTTGGACGAGTACGTTAACGATTACAATGAGGCTCCGTTGTTTGGTGCCACCCATTTTGATAATGGAAGCATTTCCGAAAGCGATAAAGTGCTTGAGCAGGTCGACCGGGCACCTGAAGAATAGGTGAAAGAGCCCGGAGGATATCAATGAAAGCGAACAGGGAGGACACCCGGTCCGGGTCTCCTTTTTTTCTTGCCCACATGAACGTTTGATTCAGTGTTTCGAGCAGCCTTCGCACGGGGAAAATTTATTATAATCTATTGTATAGTGAAAATGGTATTACCAGGCGTAAATAAATGGATTTCTGGGAATGGTAATTAGGAAATAAATGTGCAATAATATATTTTGTTTTATTCTCATTTAGGGGGATTCTACACGTATGGACTACAGCCACGAAGAACTTGTTGAGCGTTTACAGGAAAATACTTCCCTGAAAAAAGAGGGGAGCGCAGAATTAGTTACGAAAAGCATTCCATTTTTGGAGGAAAAAGAAGGCCTGGATCCGAGGGTGAAACGATTTCTGGAACAGGAACACGAGCCAGAGTTGAGGCGCCCAATGACACATGACGATCTCGAAGTCATCCGAAGCCGTAAAGAACAGGATAATCACGATCTAAGCTCCGGTATCCGTGCGGAAACAAAGCTCATTTCCCTGGAAACCAGGGACGTGGAGCTGAAAATATACAACCGGTCGGAAAGCACCAAGCCGGTGCTCATTTATTTTCACGGCGGGGGTTTCTTTGAACGGGACGAAATCGTAATGGATAATGTATGCAAACTGCTGGCGGAAAAGACGGAAGCCGTAGTTGTGGCAGTGGAATACCGTCTGGCCCCGGAACACAAATACGCCGAAGGACTGAATGACTGCTTTGACAGTGTGCAGTACGTACACGAAAACTCAGAGGAATTCGGGGCAGATACAGGCCGGATTGGACTTGTCGGCGATAGTGTCGGAGGCAATCTGGCGCTCGGAGTCTACCACTTGAGCAGGAAGAAATCCTGGTATATTTGTTACTTGAGCTTATTATGCCCGTTGTTGGATTTATACGATGTGTCCGGTGGGGCCCGGAAAATGGAGCAGTACCATCCGGGCCCGGATAAAGAACTCGTGCGCCAGGAGCTTGTAACAATGCGGGAATCGTTATCTTTTATTCAGTCACTGTATGTTACAGATCTTGAAGAGCTCGACCAGCCGCTTGTATCTCCACTGCGGAATGATAAAAAAGTGGAATATCCGCCGGTGACGATCGTTACAGCTGAATTTGATTTTCTCCGGCCTCAGGGAGAAGAGTTTACGAAGAAGCTGCAGAAGCAGGAAAGCCCGGTACGCTATATTGAATACAAAGGGATGGCTCACACGTTTTTAAAGAAGTTGGGCTATTATCCACAGGCCGCCGATGCGGTCCGGGAAACGGCCATCCACTTCCGGGAAGTACTGCAAAACAATACACAAAGCAACTAAAAAATAGGAGCGGCAGCCAAGCCGTTCCTATTTTTTAATCGTTATTAACTACTGGCAGCTGCACAGCAGAAAAATTTTCGGCAAAATCCACTAAAATATTTTCGTATTCAGGGATGGAGCTTGTGTACACGAGTTCGTTATCACCGTGCCAGTTATAGCCTACGGGACCGAACTCTACAGCTGGCACACCGTAAACCGTAAAATACTGTCCGTCTGAGGATCCATGCTGGCCGAAAATATTCACCTTTTCGAGCTGAGTGTGCCGGATAACAGACTCGGACAACGTTTTTACATATGGATTATCAACTTCCGTGTTTACGGGATCGTTACAGATGTGCACAGATACTTCATCATTAGATAAACTGTTAATCTGCTGGAGAATATCTTCCGGCAGTTGATCGGGCAGATAGCGGATATCAAGCGAAAACTCACATTTGGCCGGAACTTTGTTATAGACGGTCCCCGCCTGGATCTTGGCCAGGTTAATAGAGGGCTGGGCGTACATGTCTGAACGCTCCTGAGAAAAAGGAAGCTGCTTGATACGCTCATAGAGTGCAAAAGCTTTTTCGATTGCATTTTCTCCTTCCCAGGGACGGCTGCCATGCGTCGAGGAGCCGGCAACGATAATATCAAGCTGCAGCACGCCTTTGGACTGGATAGCAATTCCAAGGCCTGTAGGTTCTCCGCAGATAACAAAATCTCCCTTATGCCCGGTATCAACCAAATAACCGGTGCCGTTGCGGCCACCGGTTTCTTCGTCGGGAACAACCTGAAGCTGCACTTTGCAGTCGGGCGGGGTTTTCTTCAGGCGTACCATTGCCGTCATCATAGCCGCAAGCCCGGCTTTCATGTCGGCCGAACCGCGCCCGTAAAGCTTCGCATCCTTTTCGTAGGGAGTGAACTGCTCCTGTTTGCCTTTAACAACGTCGAGATGCCCATTGAGGATAAGGGTTTGAGTTCCTTTTCCGACTTCGCATACAAGCATCAGGTGGCCATTATTTTCATGCTTTTGTATTTCGAGCCCGCGGGCTGCCATCCATTTTTCGCAAAAATCCATTGCTTCATTAACGCCCGAAAGACTCGAGGTGTTGTAGCCGATTAATGTTTTCAGTAGAGGGATAGTTTCATCCATGCTGAGCCTCCTCGTAAAAGTGTTTCATCAAAATTACCAAAGGGATGCTATCGTTTATACGGTCGAGGACGTTTCGTCTGGAGCTGTATGAATACCTTTGTTTTTATCGATTTTTACGACACGGTCATACCGCGCCAGTTCAATATTTTCTTTATCATTTAACCATTCTGGATGAAGTTCCTTTCCTGCCGCCAGGGCGAGATAAGCTGAAGGAATATTTGCACCGGCAGCATGGGAAAGAGCATATCCGCCGCCGAAACGGGGATTAATGTCGATCACATAATAGTCATGGCCGTCATAAAACACGTCTGTATTAATATAACCGACGTGTTTTAAGTTTTCGCCAATCTTTCTTCCGACTTCCATCAACGCTTCGTCCTTCACAGAGATCGCTTTGTCAACGTCGCCCCCGCGCATTTCGAGCTGCTTTAAAGCCAGGGTGGTTAAATAATTCCCCTCTAAGTCATTGACGATATCCACACTGTATTTTTCCCCGTCTACGACCTGCTGAATCACAATATTGTCTTCAGGATCCCGGTCGCTATCATCGGCAATCGGACTGTTTTTGATCGCGTCTACTGCCTGTTTGTAAGCGAACTGCATGTCTTCAACAGTGGAAACGATATTAATACCGACAGAAGCCGACCCATTGCGGGGTTTAACGATCAGCGGCCAGTTGACCTCCTGGTTTTCAATTCCCTTCGCTGCCTCGTCGACCGTCAGATAAGAAATTGGCGCCGCCACACCAAATCTGCCAAGAAGTTCCCGGTATTGATGCTTATCTCTCATCGCTTCTACAGTGGAAGCTTCCGGGGTAAAGACCCCCACGCCCAGCTTCTCAAGCTCATGACGGGATTCAGCAAATTTTATAATTTCCCAGTCATTCAACGGAACAAGCATTTTAATTTCTTCGTCTTCACAAATGGATAGGATCGTATCTAAATAATTTTTATTCGTCTGATGCGGTGTTATATAGGCTCTGTCTGCCTGCTGCAGACTGGGAGCTCCTGCGTCAGGATCTGTAGCAATGACCGACCCCTCAATATTTAATCCATTCATTGATTCCTGGAAAAATTGTACAAAGTCTATCCGGCGTGCGGCCGAAGTCAATAATACATTCATGACAAACCTCCGTTTAAAATATATTGTTTACAGCCTTACGGGCTGATGATATTTCCAACAGCAGTGTTTAAAGGGAAGACATTTATTTATTTCTAAACTTTTCCATTTGCATAAAAAAGAACCGAAAAGGCAGTGGTTACCTTTCCGGCTCATGTTTTGCTTTGCGTCAAAACATTGCTGCCAATGTTATTGCTGTACAACAATAACTATATACCATCTTTTTTCAAGAACTAAACATGTAATAAACGAAGAGGGGGGAGAAGCTTTAGCCTGATATGAATACTAGCTGAATATGCGAAGAATAATATACATAATAAATACAATAACTAATACTGTTACGATAGTTACAGTAGCCTTCATTGTATCACCTGCTTCCTTGTAGGGTTTACCAGCCGTTTGCCAATGGTTAATTTGGCAGCACAGTTTGTACGATGGACTGGAAAAACATCAGATAGTATTTGTATTCGTGCTTGTACGGATGTGGACAATCCAGATGCCAGGGCTTAGCCGGCCCGGTGAAATGGACAATGGCAGGACTGCTGATAGCCTCAATTACTTTTTTGCCGTAACGGTCTGCCGGAAGCTTATCGGTAAACATACTGGTCATCGTATTCCAGCGGGGGTGCAGTTCTTTACGCTGGCTGTATAAAATAGCATTAAGACCGTCCTGGTCATGGTAGTACATTTTGTCTTCATTATTTTTAATAAAAGAAACCACTTTTTCTGTAATACGGCTTTCCCGCCACTGCCGGGCATTTATCATTAAGATACCGGAATTAAAGTAGCCATAGCTGTATGGTATGTCGAGGACACTGCGGCGCTCGACACCGCCAAAATTTTCTGCCGCGGCAAGGACAGCACCATCAAGCTCCTGCTCCCAAAGTGCTGTGACATCTGTTTTTATGATCGCGTCGCAGTCAATATATAAAAATCTCTCTATGGAGGGATCGATAACATGAGGCAGCAGCAGACGGTAATAAGCGGTTTCGGAAATGTGATGGGAATCTTCATGCTCCGCCAAATATATATGGTTAAAAAGGGAACGGTCGATCGTAATAAAATTAATGTTGGTGTGAAAATAGTCAGCGATCTGCCGCAGGTTCTCTTTATTTCCGGCTGAAATTCCTCCGTCAATAATCTGCACGGAGATGCGCCGGGCCTGGCCCGTATTATTTAATAAAGAGATTAGCGTCACGCCCAGACACTCCGCATAGTTATCGTCAGCAGCTGAAGTAACGGTATAGTAATTGCTTTGTTCCATAATATTCCTCCTGTTAAATAAAAAAAGAGCCGAAAAGAGAGAAACTTCTCCCTTTCCGGCTCATGTTCCGCATTTTTTCAAAACATTACTGCCGCTATGACTTTATAATTGTAAATATCTTTCTACTGTTTTTATACCTTATTTATGTTTCCTTTAAACGTGCAGAACAACGTAAAAGAAAAGCCAGCCAAAGTATCGGTATACCGGCCGGCAGATTATCTCTTTTTTTCTGGTTCCAAAGCAAGAATCATATATCCTTTATCCTCTTCAAAATCCCAGTCGGTGAATACATCCGTAATTTTCCGCTGCAAAATTGGCTCCATATGCTCTTCGCCGAATAAACGCCGTTCCATGGGGCGCTTGGCAATTTTAAGCTGCTCCTCAAAGCCGGCTTTGATAAGTTCCTTCTCAATTTCGACAAAAACGCCGAAGCGGTAAATCATTATCGAGCGTTCGTCAATCCAATAGGCCTTTGTATAGTCGGGCTCCTTCTGGCCTTTAATACTCAGATTCACGATTTTTCTTTCAAAGGCCCGCTGGCTGAGGTGGCCGGGCCAGGAAAACTTACCCGACGGTTCTTCATCCAGCACCGCCCAGATCATACCGCTGTGGGCTTCTAAATTCCAATCAAAGTACCATTCTTTAATCGTACCATTTATCATGTCTTCAATATCCGGCTGAATCCGGGGGCAGAAGTCATCCATAATGAATTCCCTGGATTTTGCTACTCGTTGTTCTTCATTTTGCTGTAATAGAATATTTTCCATTGGTCCTAAAAAATCTTTAACATACATTATTAAAAAAGGTCGTTTATAGGAAACGTGAATGTTTACCGGCCCTTTTCCAAAGTGATCCCTCAATGCCTTGCCGGTATAAGCTGCAATCAATTGGGCTTCAGTTTGTTTTTGTTCCATAAAGTCTCCTTTTGTTAAGAAGCGGGGTTCTTCCCAACTAATTACCATTATACTATCAAACGAGCTTTTTAAATACGCATTACCGGATTAATGAAACTAAAGGGCTATGACTGAATTGTATTATTGCACTAGGATTTTTGAAATTATAATAAAGCAATGCTTATTCTAATATATATGCGTTTTCTTTTACTTTAAAGTAACAAAAGCGTAATATATTAAATGGAAGGCACATAGAATGGTGACTTCTCCATAGAAGAACTCTTCCTACGCCGGCAGGAAGAGTTTTTTATACGTTCCAGACGAAGCCAGGGAGTGCGATTCCTGATTTTCTTTATGAAAAACGGTTGGGATTAAGCTTCCATCAGGTCTAAAAATGCCCGCTGAGCCTCATCTTTTGTGCTTTCATTAGCTGCCAGGTTTCCTATGGTGAGAATGCCGACGACCTCGCCATTTTCGTGAACGGGCAGACGGCGGACGCTGTGCTGGGCGATTAACTTCACGGCATCCTGTACATCGGTGTCGGGGTGAAGATCTACAAGGTCTGTTGTCATATAGCTGCTTATTTCTTCGTTGGAGCTGCCGTCTGCCAAGTAGCGGACAACAAGATCACGATCGGTTACGGTACCTACAAGCTTGTTATCAGAAACAATTGGCAGGGCCCCTACCCCTAATTCCTTCATTTTGCCGGCAACCTCCTGTACGCTGTGGCTGCTTTCGCAAACGTCTACTTTGGAATCCATAATTTCTTTTACCTGCATGTGTAACACACCTTTCATCTGATTTTAATAAATAAAGATACTACTTTTTCGTTTTTGATAACCTTAACCTTTATCCATACCTGGAAGAGTGTTGTGCATATAGTCAGGAGCTGACTTCAGCTCAGGCTTGCCGCCATGGGCCTTCGGCTTGGATACATATTCAAAGGAATGGCCATTCGGTGCTTTATCCTTCAGCCAGTTTAGATCGGCACTCTGCTCCCCTTCGGAGAAGTTTAGCAGCTGATGGGAAAATTCGGTTGCTTCCCATTGAGATGGTACTGTGGACGGGGCAGTAAACCCTTCTTTTTGCTCGAGCTCTTTAATGGCGGCAGCCCATTGATTCTGATGCATAGTATCTCTTGCAAGCGCAAAGGAGAGCAATTGACGAACGCCTTTATCCTCAGTCATCTCATAAAGACGGGCGACCTGCAGGCGACCCTGGGATTCTGCGTTAAGATTAGCCCGGAAGTCACTGAGAAGATTGCCGCTGGCTACAATGTAACCGGCATTCCAGGGAACTCCGTTGCTGTCTTTTGGCATAGCGCCAAGACCGGAAACGATGGCATGCTGCGGATTCATATCGCCCATGACTGCCTCAACGACCGGGTTTTTCGCAGCTGCTTCCTGTTCTTCGACTGGAGCGTCGTCAAGCAGCCGGGCGATCATGGTCGCGATCATTTCGATGTGGCCTATTTCTTCCGTCCCAGTGTCCATCAACATGTCTTTATATTGATCGTTCCCGCGAGTATTCCATCCCTGAAACATATACTGCATCGCGACAGAGATTTCCCCGAACTGACCGCCGAGAATCTCCTGCAGTTTTTTGGCGTAGACAGGATCCGGACGATCGGGTTTTGCGTGAAACTGAAGCTCTTTACGGTGAAAAAACATAATTGGTTTCGCTCCTTTTACTCGTTTGGAGTAAGCGTTTTAATCGTTCCCTTCCTCTTTTGCCAGCCGGACCAGGATTCTGGCTAAATGTCTTTGTTCATCCTTATCTGCTACATCCCACATTTCCTGCAGCAGTTTTTCTTCCGGGTTCTCCGGTTCCTGATGTTTATTTAAATAATCTGCTACACGTTCGGCTCCTTTTGCGAGCTGCTCTTCATCAAGGCCCACTTTTTCGCCTTTGTGAATTTTATTTTTAAGATAATCCTGAAAGCGTTGAAAGCTGTTTAGAATATCTTGTTTTTCTTCGTTTGAAAGAGAATCAGCGTGCTGCTCAGCATCTTTTTTTGGTTCTGTCATACTATTTCTCCTTTCAGGATTTAAGAATGAGTTGCTGTCTGGTAAGGATGTCGAAGAACTTTTCGAAGCAAATACTGATGAAACGGATATTCAAACACACCGGCAATCAATGCGACGATCAAAGCT
The DNA here is from genome assembly GCF_000420725.1 of Marinococcus halotolerans DSM 16375. Lineage (GTDB taxonomy): Bacteria > Bacillota > Bacilli > Bacillales > Marinococcaceae > Marinococcus > Marinococcus halotolerans. Next base: position 46,762 of record NZ_ATVM01000016.1, read on the forward strand.
CCCAGTAAGGAAGTGCCTGCGGCCCCTCCAACAGATATACCAACAATCCAAATGACAAGAGCGACAAGAATAAAGTCAATAGTCACAGCGATTGAATTTTTCGTCCGGGGGACGATTATCAGGTCACCGCCGTAGGAAAGCACCGATAACACCACCCCAGTGATAATGGCTGTGGAAACAGAAAATACACCAAAAATAGGGTCCATCACTACCCAGACTACCGCAGTCATAGCCACTAATTTCAGGGCAAAAGCTAAAGCATGCTGCATTTGGTATTTTCACCTCCTTCCATTCAGGATAAAAAAAGAACCAGAAAAGAGAGATGTCCTCTTTTTCTGGTTCATAACACAGCGTGATTCTGGTTATTTTCACCATTCAATATAATGTTCTAGTGATACAATAACCAATTAGTTCTCTGCTCAAACGTTTTTCTTGCATTTACTGCCAGGCTATTTCATGAAAAGCACTACGAACACGTTTTTAGATTGTAATTTTTATTTTTCAGGCCACGTTCGGGCATCGGATCGGAGAATTCTGTACAGTTGTTTGCGCCGGTTTTCGAGTTTAGAAAATTGAAGGCTGGTGTGGCGTGCGGAAAATACTGGAATATTTTCTCTCCGGAGTATTGCTAAATTTGGAACTGGAGGAGCCTTTCCCACCTGAGGAATATAAGAAAAATCCTGAGATTCAATATAGCTTCGGACGCTTGACCTGGCATTGTGGAGCAGCACTCTGTTTGGCCGGGATGGTTCAGGGACGGAAAAAGTCAAAATAGTTAAAGAGTCATCAAATAAAGCAACGGCCCTGGTAAGCGCTTTTTCTTCGTTCGCACTATGATAATAATGCAGAATAGGGTAGGCATTATGCTGGGCTGCTACAGTGCTTAATTGAGAAGCGTAAGTAACAAGAAACAGATCATAATTGGTAAAGTCGCGTCCGTTCCAAGCTTTAGAAACAATAGAGACACTGTCCGGTCCAAGGCCAGTAATACTGTCAGCAAAGGAGCGCTTCTGGTTAAGTGCACTTAATACAGAGATGACGTAGGAGGCGCTCATCGTGATAAACAGCATGCCACTCGCGCTGACAAGAATCGTGAGCACCTGCCAGAGCGGGGAAGAAGGGACAAAATCGCCAATACCGAGAGTGACCATCGTGTAGCCGACAAAATAAATTTGATCACCCCAATCAGTCGATCCGCGGTTTTGAGTATCTGTCAAAGCCGCTTCGCCTCCGACAAAAATCAGCGTCCAGCTGAGCCAGAGAAGGAGGATCCAGGAAAGAAGTGTGGCCGACAATATCAGTGGACCAGACAAACTGAACCAGCGGGACCGGCCCCGGGTAATTTTGCGCCAGGCCAGCCAGCATACAGAAGTCAGGTGCCGGGTAATGGGGCCGGCGCCCCGTTCTACCCAGAAGATCGTCCATATAAGGTCAATGATCGTTAACATCAGCAACAGAATACCAGTAATAAGATAAAAAGGATGCATGTAAACCTCCCTTGTGTAATAAACGTTTAATTTACAGACAATATTTAAATGAAAAGCAAAAAGGCCGGAAAAGGAACTGTTCCTTTTCCGGCCATAACACAGCATTAACTCTGTCTATTTTCCGGGTTTCATAAAAGATATTACTCATATATAGCCATTCAATACTGAAGGTAAACTAAAAATAAAAGAAGCTCTACGGCAAAAAGTGAACATGTGTATTTGTTGTTAATAATGCATATACCTAGTATGATAGAGAAGACGCGTGGTCACAAGTCTGCGTACGAAAAGCATACAAAAACGATTTTACCTATTGATGGTGGTCAACATTCTGGACAAAAGCGCCAGTAATGCACTGCCCGGTAGTATTGTTTTCCCGCCTGATGTTATTCATATTAGAGAAATAATGGACAGCGGGGCAAAAAGACTGTAGAGGAAAAAGCAGGCAGTGCCTGCCTATTTTGGTATGCTTTTAAAAACAGGCGAAGGTTGGTCCAATATTGGCCTGCTGCCACACGGAGCGGAAGTCATCAGACAATTAGCGCTGATGAATAAGCTGCAGGGATATTTTTTCTCTGTGGTTTTTTTGTGTTTTTTAAACCTGTAAAGAGTGAAAATAATCTAGCGTTTCTTATTGAAACAGCGGTTGAAGGGAGGAGAAAGCCGGACGAAAAAGACACATATTCAGAAGAGCAAGTGGCAGTTGAACGCCAAACTGTATAACCATTTGTTTTTCAAAAGGGGCCAGTAAGATGGAAGAGACAAAAAATGAACATGGAGAAATTGCAGGCTACATTGGCAGACTGATCAGAGAAAATTTCGGAAAAGGACCCACGTCTGTCTATGTTACGCTGGAACATCCCTTCCTGGTTATTCATTTACGGGATTTTTTAGCACCAATGGAGGCTATTCTGGTTTCTCAAAATGAGAACAAGCGTGTGGAAGAAACGAGAGATCTCTTATTCGATCAGCTGCAGACGGAAATACGTGCCCAATTGGAGGCTATTGCAGGGATTACTATTCAGGAAATGTACTTTGATTGGGATCTCCATAAAAAAAGAGGGGTTATCCTTGGTATTATGTCCGAAGACACCTCGGAATGCCAGGCCAAGTGGCCGGAGCATTTGAACCACAAGCGTTTCAACGATAAAGTTATTGAATTCAGTGAGTGGGGGCAGAAGGTGCCGGCAACGACAGAGTCTTTCTGGCTGAATGAAAGGACTATTATTATTAAGAGGACAGGCGTGTTTGTTGAAATTGAGAAAGAGCTGATCGCAGCAGGCTATACGAATGAATTAAAAGAAGTAAAGAAGCCGCTGGAGCTGCGGATGATTCACAAAGCAAGCCTGGAAACGTTTATTGATGGCAAAATCACGGAAGTTTTTGTTGCCTGGCATTTCACTGGGGACAAAGGGTACGCTGTACTGATCGTGCAGCCAAAAAAATAATATGTTTCATTTGCTGGCCGGAAAGGTAAATAACCAACGAGCGATAACTAAATAGGACCGGCAGCAACAGACAGTTACAGCTGTCCTGTAAGCCAGAAAAGAGATTTTCTCTTTTTCTGGCTTTTTTTATTGCTTATAACCCAAAAGGAGAGGAGAGGAAAAAATGGCTGAACATTACGCTTCCCACGAAATAATTGAAGTACATGAGCTTCTTCAGGTTAAAGCGGCCGCGACGGCGAAGGCTTCAATGATGCAGGGACTCGCAACAGATAAACAATTAAAGCAGTTGCTTGAAGAAAGTGCAGAAACTTCACAGAAGGCAGTAGAAGAGCTGAGAGATATTTTAAATAAATCAAAGTTATAAAGGAGGAAAAACGATGAGCAGTATTTTAGATAAGCTTGCGAATAAAGACTTGATCAATGATGAAGTAATCGCTACAGATCTGTTAGTCACATCCAAATCGGCTGTACGCACTTATGCTGTTGCTATTACCGAAACGGCAAGCCCGGATGTGCTCGAGGTGCTCAAAAAACAATTGAACGAAGCCATCGATCTTCATCAGAAAATCGCTTCGTTCATGATCGAAAATGAAATGTATCACGCGTACGATATGAAAGAACAGATTGATCATGACTTGAAAAAAGCAGATCTCGCACTTGAAATGCCAACAAAGGGCAGCTGATGCCAACAGCACATAAGCCTGCACCAGGACGTACTGTTCTCTCTGCAGGCTTATGTTTTTTGTGAAATTATCATATTGGGAGAAAGGGCGTACACGTGTGAAAAAAATCAAGCCATATATTTCAGACCTGATAACCGAATTCAAAGAAGACAATGTGCCGTTGCTTGCTGCAGCTCAGGCATATTATTACATTCTTTCTATATTTCCATTGCTTATTTTTGCTTTAACGATTCTGCCATTTTTAAATTTAAATCCTAATTCTGTAGTCAGTTTTATTGGCACGATTGCTCCGTCAGATACTGCCTCTTTATTTGAAGAAAATATTACGACACTGGTACAGGAGCCCCGCGGCATTTTATTTGTAGTCAGTCTGCTGGGGGCGCTCTGGTCTGCCTCCAATGGCATAAATGCATTCATTAAGTCCTCCAATGAAGCGTATGACGTAGAGGAGTCGCGTTCGTTTATTAAGGTGCGCCTGATTGCCATTGCGCTTACGATCTGTATGATTCTCACCATCGTTGTGGCACTGGTGCTTCCGATATTTGGGAACGTCATAATATCCATGGTTAGTTCCATTCTCGGCCTTACGGCACAGACACAAATCTTATTTCAGGTGCTCCGGTGGGCGGTTGCCGTCATAGTTATGACATTAATGCTCCTTTTGCTTTACCGGTTCGCGCCAAATAAAACGTTAAAATGGAAGGAAATCCTGGTCGGCTCTTTAACCGCAGCAATTTTGTGGCAAATTGTATCGCTTGGTTTTTCCTTTTATGTAAGCAACTTTGGAAATTACTCAGCCACATATGGAAGCCTTGGCGGGGTCATTATACTTCTATTATGGTTTTTCCTGACAGGATTAGTGCTTATGATCGGTGCCGAAATGAATGTTATTTTTCATCGCCGGAAAACTGGGACGACCAGAAAAAGAAACAGTGCCCGCGGGTAGCTTTAATATAGGCCTCACCAGAAAGAAAATTAGAGCTGCTATCAGCTGAATAAAAAAATATACTTTATATATGAAGAAATACGTTTAAGGAAAAAATCTTCTGGGAACCTTTATTTATAGAAAACGGGCTAAAGGCTCGATTTCAGTCAGCAGCATACGGATGAAACAATAAGTGAATACAGCAAGGCTGTAATTAGGGGATAAATGCCTACTAATAAGTCGTGAAGGGTCCTGTCCCCTTTCCGGCTTATTTTTTGTATGGTTTTTGGAGAAAAAATCAGGCGATTCCCGTATGAACGGTCTTTGGTGTAGCACTGTATGCAGAAAAGCGCTGGATTTTGAGAATTGAAAAGGAGGCGGTAGTTTTCAGTAACGAAAAAGGAAAACACGAAACTGCACTTGGAAAATTTTCATTAATTATTAACACAGAAAGGATGAAGCATCATGGCAAACAATAACGAAAACAACAACAAAATGACCCGCGAGGAAGCCGGTCAAAAAGGCGGCGAAAAAACGAGCCAGGAACATGGAAAAGAATTTTACGAAGAGATCGGCCAAAAAGGCGGAGAAAATTCTGGTAACGGCAGCAATAGCCAACAATCAAGCTCCAGCCAGAACGAAAATACGATGAGCCGTTCCGAAGCCGGCCAAAAAGGCGGCGAGACCACCAGCGAGGAACACGGTGAAGACTTTTATAAAGACATTGGTCAAAAGGGTGGCGAAACCACCAGTGAAGAACACGATAAAGAATTCTATGAAGAGATCGGTCAAAAAGGCGGAAAAAATTCCGGCAACGGCTCCAATAACAACAGCGACTCCAACAACCGCCGCTAAGCAGTATTGGAGTCGCAATGTTCCCGGTATCAGCTTCCCTACAAGCATGCCGGGAATGACTCTAAATTAACAGATCATTGCCCGAAAAGCAATTTATACACTTGGACTTTAACCAACAAAATAAATTTAAGGAGGATTATTATGGCAAATCAAGAATTTAAAACCGGAGAAAAAGCTCCAGAGAGCGGCACGTATAAAGTAAAAAGCCTTGTGAACGGTAGTAACGCTAGCAGTGATAATACTGAGATTCAACTAAACGAAGGCGACCAGTTCCCACCGTCCCCTTCGGAAAATGAAGCAGCTTACTGGGAGAAATCCTCCTAAGAGCGCTTATTATAGATGAATTATGAACCGGGCAGGAAGCTATAAAAGCTTCCTGTCCGGTTTTTTCGTTATAGAAGGAAAGCGGAATAACTGTCCCTAAAAACCGCCTGCTTTCATGCAAATGTTCATAAACAGCTTCTATTCAAACAAGTGGTTTAGAAGCTGATTAATAAAAATGTGATAATAAAAGAACCACATGGTTCGTTAGTATCGTGAAAGCTGTTTGATTAAATCATTCACGAGATTTTCAAGCACCGCAATTCTTTTTTTCGTATGCATGACAGTCGGCACACGTGAGATTGCCGGTTTTAAGGAAGTAGCTGCTTTAGAACCGGTAACGGTGACCGATTTAGGCACTCCCTGGAATGTGTTCAGGCAAAGTTGGTTAAAGTTTTGCAGGAATTGTTCTGACGCCTCCTCCTGGCTGGTGGCAACATTATGAGAGAGTACCAGTTCCGATTTTTTGTCTACAAACATGCAGATCCACGGATGAACCGGAGAGCCTGAGGGGGAATTACCGAGAGTAACGGACTCCACCTTGAATATCCCTCCGTATAGATGAGTGTTGCGCATGGGAAGCTTCTCTAAGGACGTGTTGTCCGGGGACGCGAAATCTCTGGCAGTTGGCGGGCCTTGAGCACCGGGCTCCATAGAAAACAATGGCTCAAGGCGTACATTATGGACTTTCTCATAGGAATTTCGGATCTCCCCCTCGTCGAATACAGGAATTACATTCGTTTCGGCTCCGTTCAAGGCACGTGGATTGGAGTCAAAATAATCCAGTATCATTGGAATAAGCGGCAGTATATGCAGGAAGGCAAAAAGTTCATGCGCTTTTAAAAACTGTGGGGGTCTTCCTGGCTTAAGCCTTCTGAACGTCGGCCAGTGCTCATGCTCGTAGAAGGCATAGCCGGTCTGAATAATAATGTTATGATCACCCGGCTCTAACTCCTCCAAATCATCAAATGATAAAAACAGTGCCTCCAGTTCATCGGCAGTAAACGATGGGTCGAAAAATTGTCTGTATAACGCCTGTTCTCCTGCAGCCCCGGTGTAGAGTCCCAGCCCGTAGACTTCATTTTCATTTCCGAGCACGCTGGCAATGAAACGCTCTCCGCTTTCCGGAAGCAGGAAGCCGAAAAGGTCGGCAGAGGCAATATCTTTCCAGGGGGCCTCCCAGTCGAACTCACCGGCTGCATCAAGCAGATCCCCCCACTCCGCCAGCGTGGCGAGGTCATTCTCCTTTATTCCGGGAAGCGGCACAAGTTTATCCCAGTCCTCATCCTTCGGAGCACCGGCATTTGCAATAAAGTAAAGTAGGTCGTTTAAGTAATGACGGAACCTCGTCTCGCTGAAATTCCCCTTCGGCGTCCGCCATACCTCGTCAGAAACCTCGGCACGGGGGTTTGGCTTTGTCACGTTTAAACATACAGGAGAAGGGTCGGCAGATTCCCCTGCTATGATTTGCTCGAGCAGAACCTCGTGCTCGTGGTCCTCTCCAAAGTCATATAAATAGGTAATCTTCAGCCCTTCTTTCCATAGCCAGTCAAAGATCGTTTCATGTCGTTCATCGAACACACCTGGTTTTTCTTCGATATCCGGAAAGTCCATGCTCGTAATTTCATATACTGCAGGCCGGTCCGGCGCCATTCGCTGCTTAATCTGCCGGTACTCCTCCTGATCCATGGCACGGGAACTTTTCATTGGCTCAAGAAATTCTTTTTCGAAATGGTGTATCTTTTTCTTGTACTCCTGATGTTTTATATCGCTGCTGTACTGCAGGCGAAAGCTGTGCAGGTGGCTCTGCTCCCATAAAAAAGCTGCCTGAATTAAATTATGCAGATCAAAAAATGTGAACGAAGAAGGAAGTTCAAATCTTCTCCAGACGGGAGGCTTCGTGTCCAGAAGCCGTACCTTTAACTGTAGTTTCAATATAGTCACCTCCTAAAATTGTATCTATAGTCTAGCAGAAAAATTTAAGGAAAAGGAAAAGCTTTTGTTGCGTGATACGATAGAGAAAGCAGCATCATTCTGTATTCATTTTGCCAGCTGAAAGGAGCTTTGGCCTTGATTGTCTATGAAGCAAATAAACAAGAATTTCTTGAGGATGTTTTTCACGATGAACTGGTTACCAACATATGCAGCAATTATACGTCTAAGGTCGGTAAAATTAACCAATCAGAGGTAAGGTCCTGGGATAATTCGATGCAGTACATGTACCGGGTGCTGATGGATGACGAGATTCCGGACAATGCCGGAGTCGCTATTGAATTTAAAATTCCGTATACGTCAAAACGGGTGGACTTTTTAATATCGGGCAAAAATAACAACGACCCCGCTATCGTGATTGTTGAGCTGAAGCAGTGGAGCAAAGCGGAAAAAATTACGGGGAAAGAAGCGATCGTTAAAACGGCAATGGGAGGCGGACTAGTGGAAACAACTCATCCTTCCTATCAGGCCTGGTCATATGCGTCTCTGATTAAAGATTATAACGAAAATGTACAAAAGGACCGTATTGAACTGCATCCGTGCGCGTATTTACATAACTACCTGCTGCAGCCGGAAAATGAACCGCTCACCGATGATGTCTACACCTATTACGTGGACCAGGCTCCTGTATTTGCAAAGGGAGGGGCCGGCAAGCTCCGCGCGTTTATTAAACAATACCTGACGCATGGGGATAACAAGGAAAATATCTACAAAATCGAAAAGGGGAAAATTCGCCCGTCGAAATCGCTTCAGGATACGCTGAACAGCATGCTTGCGGGGAACGATGAATTTCTAATGATTGATGACCAGAAGGTCGTATACGAAACAGCGCTGCAGCTCGCAGAAGAAGCCAAACGCACGAATACCAAGCAGGTGCTCGTCGTTGAAGGCGGCCCGGGAACGGGGAAATCGGTACTTGCGGTTAACCTGCTGGTGGAGCTGACCAACAGAAATCAAACTGTCCAGTATGTAACGAAAAATTCAGCGCCGCGAAACGTGTATGCCAATAAACTAAAACAGGATTACCGTAAAACCCATATTGATAATTTATTTAAGGGGTCAGGCAGCTATGTGGGCCGGCCGAAGGATGAACTAGATGTGCTGGTCGTAGATGAAGCCCACCGCTTAAATGAAAAGTCCGGTTTGTTTCAAAATCTCGGAGAAAACCAGATGAAAGAAATCATCCATACATCGAAGCTGGCAGTATTTTTCATGGATGAGCACCAGCGGGTCACCTTAAAGGACGCGGGAAAGACGAAGGAAATCGAAGCATTCACTGAGCAGGCAGGAGGCGCCCTGCACCGGATGAAGCTAGCTTCCCAGTTCCGCTGCAACGGCTCCGACGGATACCTGGCCTGGGTAGATGATACGCTCGGTATCCGGGAAACAGCCAATGAACATTTCATGGGAAACGATTACGATTTTCGAGTATTCAGTGATCCGAATGCCTTGTACGAAACGATTGCTTCGTTGAATGAGCAAAATAACAAAGCAAGGCTTGTCGCCGGATACTGCTGGGAGTGGCCTAAAAAAGAGCGGGCTTACTCGAACGCGCACGACATTACACTTCCCGAGCATAGCTTTGGCATCAGCTGGAATCTCGACACCTCCAATACGTGGGCCATTGATGCAGGATCAGTCACAGAAGCGGGATGTATTCACACGTGCCAGGGGCTCGAATTCGATTACGTAGGCGTCATTATCGGGAATGACCTCGTGTACCGGGACGGCGAAGTACAGACTGATTATACGAAACGGGCCAAAACCGATCAGTCGCTGCGCGGGATCAAAAAGCTGATGAAGGAGGAGCCGGAAAAAGCCGGAAAGCTTGCCGACGAAATTATCCGGAACACCTACCGGACATTAATGACGAGAGGACAGAAAGGGTGCTTTATCTACTGCACGGATAAGGAGCTTGAGCGGTATTTTAAAGAACGGCTGGCGCTCACGGAGCACGGGTACAAGCCGGAGAGCTTTTTCAAAAAGGACCTGGAGGTAGCTGAAAACTATTCCGACTATGAATAACACTAAAAAGTATCCCTTCGCCCTGGTAAAAGGCAGAGGGATACTTTTAATTTTTCAATGCCTCTCTTTTTCTGATCCATTTAAACAGCCACCGAAGTATTGGAGGCACGGCTATAAATATGAACAGAATGCGAAACAGCTGGTAGCAGATGACAATGGAAATGTCGGCGTTTACCTCCCGGCCGATAATGCCCATCTGGTCCATGCCGCCGGGAGCTAGGCTTAACAAGGCAGTAGCAGGAGAAACATGGTGCATGTGCTCCAAAATCAGACTGAGACTGAATGCCCCGGCGATCAGAACGACTCCGCCCGTTATGGTCAGTGCTCCAATTCTTGCTTTATGCTGAAGCTGTTCGGGCCGGAGCAGCAGACCGAAGTAGGTACCAATCAACAGCTGGGCTCCGTTCATTATGACAACCGGGAGGGCTGGCGCCTGCAATCCGGCAAGCGTAACACCAATCATCACAAGCATAGGAGCGAGCATATAGGACGTGGGAAGCCGGAGCTTTTGTCCGGTCCAGGCCGCGGCGAGGCAGAGGCCAAGAAACAGAAGCGCTGAAGGAAAAGGGCCGTCCCAGGAGTCTGCTGCCTGCACAGAGCTTCCCCCGGACGCCGCATTTCCGTCTGTAAATAACGGACTCACCGCAAGCACGGGCACTAAAAACATTATTAAAATAATCCGGGTCACCTGCATAAAGGTCACAATCGTAATATCAATCTGCTTTTCTTCTTCCGCAAGAGTCACCATCTGCGACAGACCGCCCGGAATGCTCCCGGTCAAAGCCGTAGGCAGGGAAACCCCGGAAAGAGAAGCAAACCCAAAGGCCATCAATCCGGAAAACAAAAGAAGCAGCATCGTCAGTCCAATCATCATCGGCAGCTGGGAGCCGATCTGGTAAAAGGTTTCCATCGTAAACGCCAGGCCGATCGTATAGCCGACAATTATTAACCCGGTATTTCGAAAAGACTGTGGCCAGTACATCTGCGCGTGGGGCAGCTTCGAAAGAAATAATACGACCGCCATCGGCCCGAGCAGCCACGGTACAGGAATGTTCAGTAAGGAAAAGAAGAAGCCACCGGTGCAGGCAGCGGCTGCAGTAACAAAAAGGCGCAGCCAGGCCGGCTGCACACATGTAGAGTCAGAAAACATACAAAGACCTTCTTTATTGATTAGTAGCATAGATTAAAGTGATTGTAGCATAAAAACCACCAGGCTTCGAAGATAACATGGTACGATAGAAAATAATGGAATTCATAAAAAGGGGAGATATTATGGCGGAACATAATAAAGAACTGGATTTTTATACGACAAAAAAGTACCTTCGCAAGCAGACGCTCGCCACCATTCTGGATCAATTCGATGACCGTCTGATGAATCTGAACAAAACCCGCCGCAAGGCGAAATACGTCAAGATGAAGCAGGACCCCTACAGCTTCTTTCGGGGGAGTGCGTATTTGTTTTACTACGATGTAGTTAACATTCCGTTCCGGCATCATACACCAGAAGACAGGCCGACCTGGATTATGGGCGACATGCATATGGAGAACTTCAGCAGCTTCCAGAATGAAAATGGAGAAATTGTTTTTGATGTAGATGATTTTGACGAGGGCTATCTTGGTTCTTATCTGTATGATGTGCTCCGTATGGTGGTCAGTATCCGGCTGTTTGCCATGCAGCAGGGATTTAACGATGAGGAGCGGGATGCTTTCGTACGAACGTATTTAAATGCCTACTATAAGCGACTAAAACAATTCAAAAAAGGAAAAAAAGATCCGGTCAAAACGCAGTTTACTTCAAAAAATACAAAGCAGCCAATCAAAAAGACGCTCGAAAAGCTTGAGGACCGAAAAGCTACTCACGAGCTCGACAAGCAGACTTTCGTTAATGACAGTGGCGATCATGTATTTGAACGGGAAAAATCAAAACTCGATTCAGTGACTGACAACGAGTACCAGGAAATAATAAAAATCTGGGATCAGTATTTAGGCAGTCTGGCAGAGGAAAGCTACCAGAGCGAAGAGCATTATGAAATTAAAGATATAGTGAAAAAAACAGGAGCCGGCATCGGGTCCACCGGTCTTAAGCGCTTTTACATTTTGATTGAAGGCGGAGAGGACCATGTTATTTTGGAAGCAAAGGAAGCGCGTACGCCGATTCCGGCTTACTTTTTTCCATATGAAGAAACGTTCTGGAAGACAAATAAGCACCAGGGTAAGCGGGTGATCAAAACCCAGCGGGCGATGCACCATCTGGCTGACCCTTATTTAGGCTACTTCACGCTTCAGCATCGTGACTACTATGTGCGGGAACGGTCACCGTACGATAAAGATTTAAAGAGCAAGCATTTGGAGAAGCCGAAACGGATGCACCGCACGGTGAAAACAATGGGGAAAATATCAGCAAAGGTTCATGCCCGGGCGGACGTTGATATTGCTCAGGGACTGCTTGATTATCACAGCGAGAATGAAATATTAAAGTCCATTGGAGATGACAAAGAAATTTTTATTGAGGAAATGGTGACATGGTCAAGGTTTTACAAAGAGCGGGTAGAAGAGGATTATGAGCTCTTTCTTGAATGGCTAAAGGAAAGCTTCGAATAATGAGAAACCAACGGTGCCGGCGGAAAAGCCGGCATTTTTTGTTCACAAATAGCAGGGGACTAAAGGCAGGTGCGCTGAAAAAGCGGTTTTTTATATGGCTGAGTATGAAAAAATTTTCATATTAAACGAGTGAATTAGAAGACAATGGGTAATAATGATGGTAAAGTAAGACTAAAGAACTATAAAATTTATGAAAAAGGACTAAGTATATTTTTTTATTATTAAGAAAAAAATTGTACTGTCTGAAGTTTTGCGGCTGAGGGAGGGCTGGCTCATGAGTGGACAAAATAAAGAAGTGCAGTTATATCATGCGACGATCAAGTATGGTGTATACATTGCCTTTGCTATTCATATGGTGTGGCTCGTGGGGTTTTGGCGGCTGCAATTCGAGACGATGGCTGCTGTGAATGTGATTAGCTGCCTTGTATATGTAATTGCCTACTTTCTGATGAAAAAAAGGAAATATGTAACATGTTTTTTCCTTGTGCTTACAGAGGTCATGGCTCATGCCGTCGTTGCTACGACAGTGCTTGGATGGGAGACGGGATTTCATTACTACATGATTGTTACTGCCTACGTGCTTTTCTTTTTTCCACAAATCCGAGGGGTGAAGGCTACGGCTTTTGTAATTATTATAATTTTGTATATGGGGGTTTATAGACTGACTGTAAACGTGCCCCCTCTGGAAAATGATATTGCGGCTTTCGTTTTCCCGGAAGCGAATATGATAGGGGCGCTTTGTATTATAGCGCTGCTCGGCTCGATTTTTCGTAATAATTTTGATCAAATGATCGAAAACCTGCATCAAATGAACCGGCAGCTTGAACATATGGCAGCAACTGATGCACTCACCGGGCTTTTTACGAGGCGGAAGATGTATGAACTTATGTCTGAAAAAATGGAAAAGAACAATTTCTTTTATATTATGATGATCGATATCGACTATTTTAAATCGATTAATGACCAATACGGGCATGCGGTAGGAGACGCAGCTATTATACATGTCTCCGAAGTTATTACTGCAAACCTGAAGGGTAAAAATTTTGTCTCCCGATGGGGTGGAGAAGAGTTTTTGGCAGCAGCAGAGGTTTCAGGTGTTGAAGAGGCTGAAAGGCTGGCAGAGACTGTGAAAGAGGAGATGAATATAAATGTACTGCACCACTGCGGTGAAGCAGTGCCGGTAACGGTATCGATCGGGATAGCGAAATGGGAAGAAGGCAGAAACATCGAAGAGGTGATTAATCAGGCGGACCGGGCGTTATATAATGCGAAGCAAAAGGGACGGAACCGTACTACGATACATGAAGTGGTGGAAACTTAATAATAGCTCTTCAGCTTAAAAAAGCTGGAGAGTTTTTTTATTAAAAGCGGTCCGGAATGAAAAAAGGGAGTATGATAAAGGAAAGTGGAGCGGCCGTTTTCTTAAAAAACTACAGTGAAAGGGGACACAAGGATGGGCAATAAAAATAAGGCCGGCAGGTATACCACGCCAGGAGACCGGGAAGTGACGGTATTTGTTATAGGGATGAGAATTAATAAATGGCGGGCCGTGCATAAGTGGCTTCCGGTGCTGCTTTCGATGCCCCCGATGATCAAAGAATTATCCATGCACAAAGAGCTGGGATGCCTGGGCATGCAAAGCTATATTCAATTTCCGACAACGATGATGATCCAGTACTGGCATTCCAAGGAGGAATTATTTGCATATGCGAAGGCGCCAAAGCATTTAAAGGCATGGCGGACATTTAACAAAAGAACAAAAGGAAACAGTGCGGTCGGTATTTATCATGAAACATATATAGTACCCAAAGGGGCTTACGAATCGATTTATGTGAACATGCCGCCCTTCGGTCTCGGCAAAGCGCTTGGCACTGAGCCAGTAACCAAAGTGACCAGTACAGCCAATGAACGAATAGAAAGGGAGCAATGAAAACAAACTGACCTAGTAAAAAATAAAATCCAGGCAGGGACTAGGACTAAACTCGTGTTATGACGTATAATAAATAACAGCATCATCCCTATAGGAAACAATCAGGGTAACTTCAACAAAAAGTGAGCAGATGATATGAAAAAATTATGGATCGCCCTGACGCTTCTTATTGCAGGGGGTATTACAGTCGGAGTATTAATCTTTTCGGAATGCACACAGGCGGCTGCCACCTCTTGTCTTTATGTAGCAACGGACGGGGATGACAGTAATGACGGCAGCAAGTCGGCACCACTGCAGACGTTGAATGCAGCCTCTGAACAGGCGGAGCCTGGAACAACCGTCTATGTCAGAGGGGGGACGTACGAAGAACCGTTGGAGGTCTCGCAAAGCGGCAGCGCCTCGAGCCCGGTTACATTTGAAGCATATGAAGACGAAGACGTAATTTTAAGCGGTGAAGAAATGGAAGACGAAGCAGGTATAACAGCAATGATTCATATCGAAGAACAGAATCATATTACCATTCGTGGGTTCACCATTCAAAATTTATCGACAGAGCTTAACAACGAAACACCGGTAGGTATTTTCGTGCATGACAGCGCTGAAGGAATTACGCTCGATAATAATCACATCCGTGGTATTGAAACGAATGCAGACAGCGGTAACGCCCACGGTATCGCAGTATATGGCCGGGAAGCGATCACCGATGTCGAAATTATTAACAACACGGTGGAAAACCTTGTGCTCGGCTCAAGCGAAGCAGTCGTTTTAAATGGAAATGTGGAAGATTTTACGATTGCATCAAATACAGTACGCCATAACGATAACATTGGAATTGACATGATCGGGTACGAGGATGTTGGAGATGACCCGGAGCTTGATTACACCCGGAATGGAACAGTGGAAAACAATACCGTCTACGACAACTCTTCATACGGCAATCCAGCGTACGGAGAGGGGGATGTTTATGCCGCGGGTGGAATCTATGTAGACGGCGGCAGCGACATTGATATTCAAAACAATACGGTATACAGAAATGACCTGGGTATTGAAGCGACCTCGGAGCAGGACGGGGAACAGGCAGATAATATCCGGATTACCGGGAACACGGTCTATGAGAATATTTTTACCGGTGTTTCCATCGGCGGATATGATGAAAAACGGGGTGGGACGAAGGACAGCACGATTACAGAAAATATTATATACCGCAATGATACAAACGACTTGGACGGCGGGCAGCTGCTGCTGCAGAATGACACGGAAAACAACAGAATTGAAAATAATATATTAACAGCAGGAAGCTCGCGTGTGTTTGTAGCTAATTATTTTGAAGACAATACTAATAACGAATTTGACCAGAATGTGTATCACCGGGAAAAGGGCAAAGAAGGTATTTGGATCTGGGAAAACGAGCAGGTGACTACGCTGAATGAATTTCAGTCCCTGATCGGAAGTAATAATGATTCCCGTTACGTGAATCCGCAGTACAAAAACGCCTCTAATTACAATTTTGAATTGGCCCAGGACTCCCCTGCACGTGACGTTATTGAATAAAAAAAGCCGGACGGATAACTGCTATCCTTCCGGCCTTTCTTATGCTTTTAAAGAATCGTGCGTTTGTTCATCCACTGGCTCATTTTAGTAAATAGTGTCGGTGGATTGGGGCGTTCAAGGTTATTCGGGTTGCAAAAAGCAAAGTAATCGACTTTTTCAATAAAGTACGTGAGACGGAGCAGGGCAAACAGCAGGGCCCCACTCGATCCGAGCGCGAAGCTTAGTCCATAGCCGTTGAACCCAAAAGGAAGCAGCAGGAAGGTGAGTACCGCATTTAAAGAGAAAAACAGAATAGAAGTAATCATCGCACCGCGCCGGTCTTCAAAGTAAAGAAGAATAAGCGTCAGCACAAGAACCATGGCATTTGAAAATGCCCCGACCGTCGTAAAACGGAAGATCGAGATAATGTCATTTTCGACGGGAACAAAAGTGGCAGCGTAGCCAATTGACAAAATGATCACTATCGAAATCAGGCCCTGGCTGCGCACAAGCCGCTCGAGCTCCTGCTTTAAGACGTACTGCATAGATTCTTTTGACGTTTTTATCTGCTGAAGCGTCCCGCCCTGGTTGATATAGCCGTAAAATGAACGATAGCGCTCGTAGAAACGGGTTTCTACTGATACGACAAAGATAATCAGCGTAGGAATAATCGTGAGGTATGACCAGAAAATTGCCGTGTCATAAACCCGGTTATAGACAAATGTATCAAGTAAAATTGATCTGCCTTCGCCAAACCAGATAATCCAGTTACATACCCAGATGCCTACATTGTACAAAAAGCCGGTCCAGAAGAGAGTCGGGTATTTATCAAAATAGCTGATGTATTGAAACTGGCTGTCGGATGTATGAAGCGGAAACGTAATCAGCATCGAAAACAACAGCCCAAACAATGTGACAACCATTCCGCTTGTAAAGCCGAGCACAAGCATAAAGCTAGTAGCGTGCGGAATGAACGTAAAGGCTTCTGCGGAGCGGCCGAGAAGAAATACCATGCCGACCGCAATGACTGCGCCGGACAAAAAGCTGTAGGCGACAGCCTGATAAAACTTGGCGGCACTTAAGAATAAAAACAGCACCCAGATCAAGTTAATGGTTACAAACAATACAAGAAGCAGGAGCTCATACAAAAATGGCAGAGAGCTTATCCGTATAAAGATAAGCCAAACAGTGACTGCTAGAAACAGAGTTACCTTGGTCATGCCGAGAAATGTTGGAAACACTTTATTTGTCTTTTTTTCATAAAATAAATCCGCGACATACCGTGTAACTACCAGCTGCTGGATGCCAAACAGCACCTGAGAAAAAATAAACGAGTAGGAAATAGATAAGTTGAAAAGCTCCCTTTCCTGCAGGGTCACGGGGAGAAAAACCATGGAAAACCATTGGATCATTGCAATAGTAGCGATTACGACGATCCATGGTCCGGCGGTGACAAGGCCGGCAAAAGCATAGGCTTTCATCCTGGAGGAAAAGTAGTCTTCCTGAAACAACTGCTGAAGTTTAAACCCTATGCCGGCCATATTCGAGCCCCCTTTGATGATAACGTTCTGTATATTCCTGGATAAACTGATGGATCTGGTAATACGCTTCGACTCGGTTCTGGCCGTTACGGCCGAATTTTTCAGCCTCTTCCGGATGCTTATAGATCCATTCACATTTTTGGGCTACCTGATCCGGGTTGACCGGAGGAACGACAAAGCCGGCTGGTCCGTATGGGTCGCCTTCACGGCCATGAATCAGCTCGGAGCAGGAGCCTACATTTGTTGCAATAAATGGAAGGCCTGCTGCCATGCCTTCAAGAACGGCCAGGGGCTGTCCTTCAGAAATACTCGTCAGCAGGCACACGTCAAAGGTTGGAAGATAATCGGTAATGTTTACTTTCCCGACAAGAAAAACTTGATCCTGAAGATCGAGCTGATCGACGAGGCGCCGGCATTCACCGGCGTACTCGAGATCTTCATCAAGCGGCCCCATAATAGTGAGTTTAAAAGGAACGGACCGGCTTTTTAAAATGTTACCGGCATGAATCATCGTCTTAATGTCTTTAATAGGCACGACACGGACAATGGCACCGATATGAACATACGAATGATGATGTTTATCTTTTTCGACAAGCGATAAGCGGGCGTAGTCAATTCCATTTGGAATGATTTCAATTTTAGCGGGATCAGCCCCGATGTCCTCCTGCAGTTCGCCGTTGCGGGCAAACAGGGTGATTACATCATCTGCTTCTTTATACGCCTGGCGCGAAAGATGGTGAAAAAATGTGATCCAGCGCTGCTTATAGTAGTCCGGTATCCAGTCAGCCTGCAGAATTTCTTCCTCCCGCTCTCTGGAGTAGATACCGTGCTCAGTCAGGAGATACGGGATCTCCTGCTGCTTTTTGATGGCAGCAGCAACCATACCGGCATAGCCCGTGGACGCCGAATGAACAATATCAAGTTCGGGAAACGAAAATTGAAGCAGTTCGATCACGGGCGCAAACATGCCGCGCCACATCCAGAAATAGTCGATAAACGAACCGGACTGCTGTTCTTTATCGTAGCTCTGCTGCACAATTTCCCAGAACAGGCTGCTTGAGAAAAAGTTCTCTGTGCCCCCGAGTTTTTGCCCAAGAGCAAGAAGAGCGTCCGAACGGACGGATTCAAACATCATCCATTCGGTAATCGCTTCTTCGTCCTCCGGCGTTAAATGGAAATTCCGCTGGCGCCTCGGCTGCTGCATATTAAGTGGAAGGTTCAGCACCTGCGAAATGTTGCCCGGCAGTTCATAACGGTAACCCTCCGGGGAAATCGGCTCCGGGGTGATGGCTATGATGACGAATTCATGCTCGGGCATCTGTTTTACGAGCATCTGCACCCAACTGGCCACCCCGCCGCTGACGTAAGGATAGCTTCCTTCTACAACCATGCCTATTCTCATGACGCATCATCCTTTAATGGAATTTCAGCTTTCGGCTCTTCGAGTGTCAGACGGTACAGCGTACCGGAATCGCCGTAGGCTTCAATGGAGCCAAAGTCAAAGCTCCCTGTTTCAATGGAGGTGCCTTTGTCAACACGAAGCATCATAGTGGAAGGCTCAAGCAGATTTTCTCCCTGAATCACGATCCGGTCCTCCTGATACATAATATCAATGTTTGAAGCCTGATAGCTTTTCATTCGTTCTGTGGCCTGTGCCTGGGTCATGCTGTCGAGATGTGGATAAGTGTCTTCAACAAAAACAGCCATGTCCTCAAACTGGGCTTTCATATCCTCCCAACCCCCGCCGTATGAACGGTCCGGGTCAAGCACATCATCCGGGTGAATAAAGTGAGAGAAGACACCGAAGTTTGCAATTGCATCTGCCTGAATGAACTGAGAGTCAGCACTTTCCCAATATCCGCTGGAGACGCGTGGAAAATGGTAAATCGACGGATATTCTTCATCTTCTTCAAACTCCTGGATGAAGCTTCCTTCGCCTTCACCGGTATAGAGAGAAGCAATCGTGGTGATGCTTGGGAGCGCTTCGTGGATTGCTTCAATCCCAGTTCTGTTTAATACGTTGGAAGGAGGCACGTACGTTTTAAATTCCTCTTCAGGGTAGTAATGCTGAAATACTTCCTCTACCCGTGTGAGAGATTCCTTCATTTTTTCTTTATCTTCCCACGGGGTGTATAAGAGTTCAGGATCCATGGGCTCGTCTTCGGTCACAAGCGGCTGGTGATTGTACCCATGAAGCCCAATCTCCCCGTCATGGCGATAGACATTTCTGCCAAAGAAAAGCAGTGGAAAGCGGTCATTTTCAATAAGCTCTTCAGCTGTGAGATCCATTGTATCCTGATACGTGCCGATGATTAGTCCGGTATACGTGAGATCATGGTCCATGCCAATTTGTTTCATATCTTCCCACCAGACGTCGGCGTAAAAGTCTTCCACAGACATGTTGTATTGATTGGCAATTTGCTCGTCTTCCGCTGACGGCGCAGGCGCAGGGAAATCGTCAATATGGGCCATCTTAATATCAGCCTGACTGCTTGCAAAAGCAGGCGGAAGAATAGATAGTGACTGCAGCAGCATTCCGCGGGCATTTTTCATTTCCATAGCGGTGGTGTTCCAAAAAAGCGTTTTACCTTCGCCGTACTCATTCGTCCACATTAACGGGTCGCCTTCGGTGGATAAATAAGGCTCTGCTCCTTCACGCAAGGTCATATTGGCGATGCTGTGTGAGAAGAGGGGGGAATTACTATCAAGATCGGTATACCCTGGAAAGAGCTCCTGCTCAAATGTCAGGCCCTGGCGGTTACTGAAATCATTTACGTCATCGATACCAAGCATTTCATTGTATCTTGTATCAATAAAGCGGGCACCAATATAAAGCCGTCCGCCCCCTTCGACAAATGACTCTATTTCTTCAAACGGCCATTCTTCTCCATGCTCGCCGGCAAGTACAAGCACATTATAAGGAGAAGGCTCAAGGTCTGCAATTTCTTCCTGCGAAATTTCCGTGTGGGGAACTTTGGCGTAATCCAGAGCATATTCAAAGTTATTTAACGTGTTTTCAGAAAGGTCGCTGTCGTTTTTGTGCACGTAGACATTCATTTCTTCTCCCGCCGTTTCCTCACTGCCTGAATTCATCGTTTCTGTTTCTTCCGCTGTATTTGAGGCCTGATGGGGCAGCCACAGCTGAAAACGCTCGAGCCTGATAAACTGGAGAACCAGAAGAATACTTAAAATGACAACAAAGAGCCCGATCGTTGACTTCATCATCTGTTTTCTCATGAAACGACCCCTCCCATCTGCCGGACAATGTACTGGCGGTTTTCCGGTATTTTTTCTGGAGCCACATGTTCATGCATTTGGGAGAGGACATGCTCTATCCCGGTCCAGTCTTTTTGGTTATAGTAGTATTCAATCAAGTTTAAATAACCGTCGGCTTCATGCGGAAATGCCTGAAGCATATACATATACGTATTGACGGCCTGTGTTGGGGAATCAAGCTGCAGATAAATGTCTCCGAGCTGGTTAAAGACCTCCATATAATCTGGGAAATCTTTGGCTGCCTGTTCTAAAAACTGGAGAAATACATAGCGGAGATGCTCCTGCGAATGATCGTCAAGCAGGCGGCTGTCGAGGTACCCCCGGTAGACACCAATCAATCTGCTGAGAGTCTCTTCACTGTGAAAGTGCTCATGCTCTGTTTTTGCTGTATCAAGACTTTTTTCGTAGCGGTCGACAAGCAGATTCATCGTTGTGGCAGCGTAATGGACGGTCTCCGAATCATCATTGTTGAGTCCGAGGTTCAAATACTTTCCTTTGTCCGAGATGTTGGAGTTAATCAGCTTCAGCATTAAGCTTTTACGGTCCGGCTGATTATCATTTGTAAATGCCTCCATCAAGGGGGTAAGGTTTTTACTATCTTTGGCTTCATAACGCAGATGTTCCAGGTTGATTGGCTGAAACTTCACGTAGTCTGTGTAGTCAGAGACGATTTTGTTTGAATCCACCCGCCTGGAGGCCCACCAGGCAAGCAGACCGAAAGCCTCCCCAATTAAAGGAAGAAAGCAGCTGATCAGCACAATCCAGATAACGGCTCCGTACTGCTCCGGCTGCATTCTTTTTTTTGCGGCCTTCGCCGCAGCAAATAAAATACAGGCGTGAACGATGTAAAAAAGAATAACAAGTATCGTCGGCTGTATAAGGTTACCCAGCATGAGTGCCTCCTTTTTCTTTTAAGGCTTTTTTGATTCGTTTTTCTACCACCTGGGCATTTTCAGCATCGGTGCCGGGCAGGAGGAAGTAGAGGTTACTCTGTCTGGCATCAAAGCCGATAATATCTATTTCACGAAGATAAGTCCGCAAAATAACTTCAGCCTCGGCAACAGACATTCCCTCAAAGCGGTCAAACTGAATAGCTACGGTGCTGTAAGGCACGCCGTACTCCTCCTGACGCACATCCTGCTGTGCCACGTGAGCGTCAAAGGCGTCTTTATAATAGACGTGTGTGCCGGGAAGCATCTGCTTCTCTTCATCCTTTGCCTGCCATTCACGTGCTTTTTCAATACGGTTGGAAATCCAGTCGAGCACAAAGGACATGATTTGAATTTCATGAGTAGTAAGTCGGGCGAAATCGAGCTGATCAATAATCAGCACTTCCTGGATTTCTTCGTTATAAACGATCGGCCCTGCAATTACCGGCGCATTTTTTTCGTCCTTGACGTTACGCAGCGTGATTGCTTTTTCCGTAAACAAGCGTTGATAAAAAGAAGATTCTTCGCTTAAAAATACGGTTTGCGGCAGTGTCTGCGAGCTTCCCTGGCGCACTCTCAGCCGGAGGGATCTTTTAGACGAGTCTACGTGATAAATCGCAATGTCATTCGCTTTAAATAAATCGGCAATAATAGCGATCGCTTCATTTCGAACAAGCTCTGGTGTAGGCTGGTCGAGCTTGATGCCCACCTGGTAAATCTGGGCAAGAGTATGTTCGGAGTCCAGCACTTTTTCCTGCATGACGCGCTGGGAGTCTTCGAGCTCTTTAATTGTTTTCGTCAGTTCTTTATTATCATCCTTCAATTCCTCCTGGGTATACGTAAGGCTTTCATAGCGTTCCCGGTAGGAGGAGCTGTAAAGGCCGCATATAACAGCGAGAAGCAGGGAAAACAATAAATAAAGGTAGTCACCGGTGTCATAAAACAGAAGGAATAAATCATCTCCCGCTGTAAACGTGGCAATAACGTGATACACAAGAGTAGTGAAAAAACTCAGGATAGCAATATTAATGCCGTATCGCAGAGAGAAAAACAAAATCACAAACAAGAACGGGTTCAGTGTCCAATCAAGCATTCCCAGTTGAAATACCTGGTCGGTAATTCCCAGTACAAGAACGACAACGAGCAGCTCCACCACTTTTCTCCACACATTTTTCTGCGTGTAAATCATCCCATCACCTCTTCAAAAAGTTATATTAGATTTATGCACCATATTGATATTAATGTCCCTTCAAAGTAAGCTTAGTAAAACTTTATACTTACAAAAGAATTAAAAATGGGATATTAAGGGCGCAATGGCATGGTTCATAAATCCCTGCAATTAATAAGAACCAGTGCTAATTATTTGCTTTAAAGCCTGTTTACTATTGGTAAGGAGGAGCATTATGGGTATTATCTCACAAAAAATGATTTTTGTTACAAATTTTTCTGCATTTTTTTATGAGTCTTTTATAACGAAACTAAAACCCGCTTCTCGCAGCACTTTTGCGCTGTCAAAAATGAAAAATTACAAAATTTTTTACGATTCCCCAAATAAAAACATACTCAGGGAAATGAAGAATTACGATGTGGTAATCATTGAACCGGTGTATTATTCCAGGCAGCAGGTGAAGGCCATTCAACGGGCAGAAACGAAAGTTTATGGCTATATTAACGCGATGGAAGCGGACCGGTGGAATGAGGCTTTGTATACACAGATGGAGGAAAACGATTTTTTTCACCGCCGGGGAAGCCGCGTATATTATAAACAGTGGGATTCCTACCTGATGAATATGGATGAAGAGCATTACCGGCAAGTCCTTATGAATGAAGTCACCAAGCAGGTGCACGCCAAGGGGTGTGACGGTGTATTTTTAGACACGGTGGGAAACATTGATGACGAGCATGAAAACGAACCTGAAATACTGCGTACACAGCGCGCGGCGATGGCTGTATTTATGCAAAGCATTAAAGAAAAACATCCGCAGCTGGCTATCATTCAGAACTGGGGTTTTGACACACTCAGCACCACTACGTATCCGTTTGTAAACGGCATCATGTGGGAAGGGTTTGAGTATTCAGCGATTGCGGGCGACGAATGGGCACAGCAGAAAATTGCCAAATTAAAAAAGCTGCGAAAAAAACACAATATTCAAGTACTCACGGTGTCGGCACGTGAAGAGGAAGAAAGCCGGAAGTATGCACATTCTCAAGGATTCTGCCATTTTCATTCCCCACGTGGATATAATGTATGGTAGCAGAGCGAAGAAAAGCAGAGTGACAAAGAGTTTTACCGAGAATAGTATTGTTATTAAAAAGAAAATGATGTAGGTTGGAAATAATAAATAACCAAATTTTGGGGGAGATCAGTGATGATTCTAGTAACCGGCGGTGCGGGATATATAGGCAGCCATATTTGTGTAGAACTTCTGGAAGAAGGACATGAAGTAGCAGTAATCGATAATTTTTCCAACAGCCGCTCTGTTTCCCTGGAGCGGGTGGAAGAAATCACTGGAAAAAGTCTTGAATATTTCAATGTGGATCTGCTGGACCGCGAAGGAATGGAGAGCATATTTGAACGATTTGATATTGAAGCAGTTATTCACCTCGCAGGACTGAAGGCGGTTGGAGAGTCTGTGGAAATCCCGCTCAAATACTACCATAACAATATTACGGGGAGCATTATCCTGTTAGAAACGATGAAAAAATATAATGTGAAAAAGATGATTTTTTCGTCTTCGGCTACAGTGTACGGAACGCCGAAAACAAATCCAATTACAGAAGACTTTGAGCTGCAGGCGACGAATCCCTATGGCAATTCAAAGCTGATGATTGAAGATATTCTCCGGGATCTTTACGTGTCCGACCACGAATGGAGTATTTCCATACTCCGGTACTTTAATCCGATCGGTGCCCACCCGAGCGGACGAATCGGAGAGTCTCCAAGCGGTATACCAAATAATCTGATGCCGTATATAACGCAGGTAGCGGTAGGGAAGCTTCCGCAGTTGTACGTGTTCGGCGATGATTACCCGACAAAAGACGGCACAGGAGTCCGGGACTACATTCACGTTGTGGATCTTGCAAAGGGTCATTTAAGCGCCCTGCACAAATCGATGGAAGGGCCGGGAATTGGAGAGTTTAATCTTGGCACCGGGCAGGGGTACAGTGTACTCGAATTGGTGGAAGCATTCGAAAAAGCATCCGGGAAAGACGTTCCATATGAAATACGGGACCGGCGTCCGGGGGATATTGCTGTTTGTTATGCCGATCCGTCCAAAGCACGTAATGAACTGGGATGGACCGCTCAAAAAGGAGTGAAGGATATGTGTGAGGATTCCTGGCGGTGGATTAAGCACAATCCGGAGGGTTACCCGTCTGTGTAAATAGTAATGACTTCATTAAAGCCTGTTATTACAGGCTTTTTTGCTTTTATTTCTAAATTTAAGAGATATTTCTACTCTAATGTTGCAGTTTTGAAAACAAATGTTGGTCATGGATTTAAATATTGGAAATCATCGACAATATCATCCAACCGATGGCTTTGCGGGTCAGGCGACGCGATAAGCGTCATATACGCTTTCCAGGGTCGCGCCCGCCCGGGCGCGCTGATAAATATCCGCAATCTCCCGCCGCCGGTGATCCTGATGACTGGCATGAAAGGCTTCACTGATGGTGCCCGCAAATGCCCAGGCAAGCAGCAGCCAGGCGGTTTGGAGGAGAAGCAGGTAGCGTCGGATAGCCGGGGCGCTCCGCAGCCGGTACCCGCCCATCGACAGCTTGCCCTTGGCTTCCT
>NZ_ATVM01000017.1 GCF_000420725.1 Marinococcus halotolerans DSM 16375
CCATGGAAGGGTTTTTTGGCACGCTGAAATGCGAGGAATACTATCTGCCGGACTCGTTTTATGCCACCTATGAGGACCTGGTGGACGCGATTCGCCGCTATATCGGGTTTTACAACCACCAGCGATACCAGGAACATTTAAACGGCTTGACCCCGATAGAATACCGGAATCAAGCCGCTTAAGAGTTTTACTTATTTTCATTGTCTACTTGACGGGGGTCAGTTCATTTCTCGGAGCCCCCGTTTCTTTTATTCCGGATATTCCTGTACGTTTGTAGAATTATCAGCTGGCGTATCCGGCTTGCGGACAATAGCCATGATACCTGCCACAACGAGCAGAATAAAATGAACAATGGCAAACAAGCTGACTGCCAGAAAGCCCGCAATCGCTGCTGCGAAAAATAAGATACCGGAAGCGACAGAGCGTTTATTGCGCTTCAGCAGAAAGACGCCTACCGCTGCAAGAATTGTTGCGATTGCTGAAAAGATAATCAGGCTGATACCCAGATTCGTAGCCTGCGCAGCCACCTCCTGAGCGTTCAGTGCTTCTCCTCCCTCTTGCTGCATCATCTGATTTGCTTCCTCTATCGCGGAGACGTCCACAAATAGAAAAATAATCCCTAAAACGATGCCAAGGCCGCTTAAAACGGCCGCAATAATTCCAAGTACTTTTTCTGCCGTACGTTTCACCATAGGCGCACACTCCTCTTCATTTACTCTCAATTATTTTGTTCCCTGTCTACGCCTGGATTCAAACAACTTTCCTTAACCAGTTACGCTGATTTCTCTCTTTTTGAACATCCATATGGCAAAACCCATAAAAATCAGCCAGTATACAATCAGAACGATAATAGAAAAGCCAAGCGTCATGCTTTCCACCGGCGGTCCTCCGCTTGTAAAGTACTGATTCAGGTTCGTATTTGCAAACAGCAGGTATTTCGGCCAGTCGTAGGCAAGAGCCAGAGTGCTTGTTACACCGGCTCCCACCACGTATAACAGAACGCTGATGGCAATAGCCATCGCTTCACTCCGGAAAATGGCTGAAATGGCAAATGCCAGTGTCGCAAGCATGACAAAATTCACTGATCCGGTCAGGTAATCGATCGCAAGCGCAAGCACCTGCGGTCGTTGTTCGACCTCCCCGTCCGTGTAGATTAACTGTGTGGAAGGCTCACCAAATCCAAAGAAAAGGGCTCCCAGGACGAACGATGCTCCGAAAAGAAGGGCTAGCATTGCCACAGCATAAAGGATAACCGTAAGGTATTTGGACATCAGTATTTTGATCCGGGACGGCGGGCGGACCAGCAGCAGCTTAATGGTGCCGGTTTTAAATTCAGAGGAAATAATCGTTGCCGCTACGATAATGACAAAAATACTCAGCAGATCGAGTAACCCTGCATTCGTGCTCATAAACGACCAGACACTTTCTCCTGTCGCGCTCTGCGGCGGCAGATCATTCTGGATGCGGTATTCGTTTTCCGCGATTCGCTGCTCATAAAAATCAGCTGCAGCCCCGCTGTCCTCGAGCGCCTGCCGATCTTCTTCAATCTGCTGTTCCAGACCGGCTTTCCACTGCGCTTCCGATGGCAGCTCGTCCGCTGATGGCTGATTGGTGAGAGAATAAATAAGAACCCCCACCACTCCGAGGAGAAGAATCGCCGTCATCACCCATGTACTGATACGCCAGAACAGCTTCATCCATTCGTTTTGAACCAGGCGGATCATGAGGACCCCTCCTTCGACGTTGCTTGAAGAAACCGTTCTTCAAGCGTTTGTTTGTCTTCTTTTGCTTCATAAATGTCAAACCCGGCTTCCATGACGTAGCGCAGCAGGGCAGGGACATTCTCTTTTTCTATGTAGATCGTCAGCCGCTGCTCTGCTTCTTCTATTTTCAGATCCGGATAAGCTTCTTTTACTACCTGCATCGCGGCCTCCAGCTTCTGCGGACCTACATCAATCTGGTACGGCAGCGGGCGCCCCTCTCCTTCTGAGACACGCTGATCTTCAATACTGATCAGCTTACCGTCCTGAATAATCGCAAAACGATCACACATCAGCTCCATTTCTGAGAGCAAATGACTCGAAACAAGCACCGCCAGCCCTTCCTCCTCGGCCAACCGGCGCAGGTAAGCCCGTACCATCCGGATTCCTTCCGGATCCAGGCCGTTGGTCGGTTCGTCTAAAATCAACAGCTTCGGCCGGTGCAAAAGCGCCTGAGCAATACCGAGACGCTGCTTCATCCCTAAAGAAAAGGTGCGAACTTTTTTCTTTTTCACATGCCCGAGCTTCACGAGGTCAAGCAGCTCGTCAATACGCTTCTGATCTACTTTCCCGTTCATCCGTGCAAAGTGGATCAGGTTCTTTTCTGCCGTTAAATGATTGTACATTTCCGGGTTTTCCACGATGGCCCCGACCTGTTTAATCGCCTTCGCGTACGATTTCTGGATGCTGTATCCGTCGATAAGAATATCGCCGGACGAAATAGGGGTAAGCCCCACCATCATACGAATTGTGGTTGTTTTCCCCGCACCGTTCGGCCCAAGAAAGCCAAAAACCTCTCCCGGCTCGACAGAGAAACTCAGATCCTGAATGATCTCTTTACCGCGAATACGCTTATGTACGTCATTCACTTCTAAAATCGATGACATGGCTTCCTCTCCTTACTTATAGGCATTTAACTCGTTCATTTTCCTATTTTTGGAACATAGGTGTCAATGCTTTCTTGCGTTTTTACGTAATAAATGTCCGTACGTTTCAAAAAACCGGCATCCGCTGTAGACGGTGCCGGCTTTAAGAAAACTTTTCTTATTTACTGAATGCCAGTTGTTTTTTCCACCTGCGGCTGATCGATTTGATGTTTTGCTGCCATTTCCGGGCTTCCTGCTCCTCCAGGTTCCATTCAGCTCCTGCTGCAAGAAACAGTTCAACTGCATTCTTCCAGCTGCTCCACCCTGCAGCATCGCTGTGAAAAAGCAAATAACCATCCGGCCGTACGAGCATAGATTCCCCCGGCCCGATTAATTGCCGGAACTCCCTGCTTAAATGCCTTTCACTCCAGCATAGAATATCATCAGGCTGCCCCATTGTCGGTGTCGGAGCTACTAATGCAGGCTGTATCATATTGCCAAAATAAGGAGCGGATTTACGTATCCAGCGCTTAATAAACGCGTATTCCTTGTCGATCCGGCTGCCGCTCGTGCGCATTACAAATAAAAATTTCCCTTCCTGCAAATGCTCATACAGCCTGGTTTTTTGATTTTCAAAATCCGTTAATGCTGTGTCGGGCACCCGGTCTCCTGGATGCAGTACTCCTTCGCGCTGGAGTTCTTCTTTCAGCGGCGGTGCCGAGGCCCGGTATCTCACGGACAAATGTGACAGTCTCCGGATAAAGGCCTCCGGGAGCTGTTCAATCATCTCCACCATTTTCAGTGTCCGGTTTCTTGCCTGCACAGCAATAGGCTTTTGCACCGTCAGGCTCCGCACCGTCCAGTCTGTCGTCCGGTTGACTTTTTTCGCGACTGGAAGCCGCTCAGCCTCGTATGTCTTAAGCAGTGTTTCCGGACAGGCTCTTGCGCATACCATGCCAAGCTTCCAGCCTAAATTAATGCTGTCCTGGATGCCGAGGTTTACACTCTGGCTTGTCATCGGGTGATGGGAGTGAGCCGCTTCACCAACCAAAAAGACATCACCCGCCCGAAATTCTTTTGCCTGGTGAAATACAGCCTGCTTCGACTGCACCGATAGCGCCGTTTGCATGGACAACGGGCGGCCAGTGATTTTCTGGTAGAGCTCCCGCAGAGAGGCTTCCGTATTTTCAAGGCGGGCGTTTGGCTTATCGCGGTCGATCATCATGATTCTCGCCTGATGGCCGGGAAGGTCTGCGGCAAACATAATTCCTTTTTTATTAAACACCATGGACGGCGCATTGGTTGTCAGCTGCTGCTCTGTTTTCACATCCGCCATCATTAATTCAGAGCCGCCCTCCATCTTGCATTTAATGGAAGCAAGCTGCCGGACCACACTTTCAATTCCGTCGGCCCCAACGATATAATCCGCAATTATCCGCTCTTCTATATTATTTTTTTCGATTAACGCTTCTGTTTTTAAACCATTCTGCTTCAGCTGAGTAAGGCGCGTCCCCCATTCCACAGACGTTTTCACCAGCGAGCGCTGCAATACACGCTGCACATCACAGTTAGCCAACGACAATACAAATGGATAAGGAGATTCTTCTTTCAAAAAATCGAAGGAAGGTGTAAAAATCTGTTTTCCTTCGTAATTGAATTCCAGTGAACGATAAGGGATGCCAGCATCCAGTAATGGTTTGGCCAGTTTAATGCTTTCTAGCACTTCAAGTGTCCGCGCATACAAAAGCAGCGCTTTAGGTTCGTGGGCAGGAGACTTCTCAGCTTCAAGCAGCCGTACATTTACATCATAGCGTTCCAAAGCCCGCGCCAGCACAAGTCCTTCAATGCTTGTACCGGCGATAATAATATTTGTATGACTCGTAATCATATCTCCAGCCCCCATCCTCTTAAAGCTCTTTATGCACCGTAACCCGTCTTGGCTCATATCCAATTTTTTTATAGAAGGCTTCTGCTATATAATTCTGTGCCAGATAGTCCAGTTCAAGCCTTTCTGCTCCGTAGTCTCGCGCAGCGTACTCCGCCTCTTTCATCAAAAAGGCCCCAACGCCCTGACCCTGATGTTGATCCTTCACAACAATCTGGTAAATGTAGCCGTAGCGCGAAGGACGTTTAAAATCGTTGCCCTTCTCTTTACGAAGCTCAAGCCAGACGTATCCCAGCGGCTCTTCGTCTTCGACAGCGATAAAAAACATGTGGGAGTCGTCAGAAAGCTTTTTTTCAAAATACGATTGAGCCGACGGCTGATCGTAAGGGAAGAAAAGTTCAGGATGAAGGTTTACGTGCCATTCGTGCAGTGACTGGTTTAACTGGCTGAGCAGCACCGGATCTTCTGTTCTTTTAATATACATAACCACGCCCCCTATTCAGTATCCTTCACATTCTTTTTTTCTTCCACTACCTTCTTTCCGTCCTTTTCCATATCCTTCTCCTGCCAATAAAAAGAGTCCTGAGGCATGCCCACTGCAGTTTTTTTATACGTCCTCCGAATGAAGCTGCACAAGTATTTTACCATTATTATACAAATTTTTGCGCGTGATTTCGTTGTTTATGAGATTTTATGTTAAAGTGGAAAAGGTTTATGCTTTTAACCTCGTCTACTGATGGGAGGACATGAAATGTTTTCAATGGTCGCGATTGATTTGGATGGCACTCTTTTGAACAGTGGAAACCAATTGGATGACAAGACGATACAAACCCTTGAGGCAGCTGTCGAAAACGGTATTGATATCGTTATCGCTACAGGCAGAGCCCATTTTGACGTATGGAATATTCTTAAAAATACTTCTCTTCATCCGTGGGTAATCTCTGCGAACGGTGCTGCTATTCACTCTCCGGACCGTGAGTTGTACATCTCCGTGCCTCTCCCAAAAGACACAGGCATGGAAGTGCTTTCGTGGCTTCATCAGCAGGAATTTTATTATGAAGCGTTTACAGAAAAGGCTATCTACACTCCCCACAACAGCCGGCAACTGCTTCAAATCGAGCAGGACCGGATCAAAAGCTCCAATCCCCATGCGGACACAGCCTCCATGCAGAAAGCAGCGGAACGGCAATACAGCCAGCTCGGATTTTCTTTTATTGAAAGCTATCTCGAACTGCATGATATGAACGTTTCCCTCTATAATATTTTGGCCGTTTCTTTTATCGAAGAAAAGCGCCAGGCAGGCATTGACCACTTTAAACAACGGGAGGATTTAACCCTCGTTACTTCGGGTGATCATAATTTCGAGGTAGAACATACAGGAGCTTCGAAGGGGCTTGCGCTTGAAAGACTTGCTACAGAGCTTGCTGTACCGTTAAAAGATACCGCAGCCATCGGAGACAATTACAATGATATCAGCATGCTTGAAACAGCCGGCTATGCCGTCGCTATCGGGAACGCTGTGGATGAAGTAAAAGCCATGAGCGACCATATTGTTGGCACAAACGACGAATACGGCGTCGTGGAAGCTCTTACATACATGATGAATTCTTAAACGATGCATTTTTTCATCTGTCTTTATCATACCACGTACTGGCATATTTTCGTCTGCCTTTCCGAAATATAAACATAGGTGCTGACACCTTGCTGCATGAGCCGGGATCCGAAGAATTTCTTTGGATCCCGGCTTTTTTCATAAAAAAATCCCGTGCCTTTTCAGGCACGGGTACAAGTTGTGAGTGGATGATGCATAAAATTAAAATTGGTGATTGCGCAAACGATGGTAATGCTTACGCTTCTTCTTGTGGTACTTTATAGCCAAGTCCTTCTGCAATACGGCGTCCGTAATCCGGATCCGCTTTGTAGAAGATATCCAATTGACGTTTAATAATTTCATCCTTGCGAACTGGTTTCATGTGGCCCACGAATGCATCAACGAGACGCTGCTTTTCGTCCTCGCTCATCATGCGGTACAAGTCGCCAGCCTGGGTATAGTGATCGTCGTCAGGATAAGGCGTGCTTGCAACCTTTCCTTCTACATCAAACGGGCTGATTTCTGCTGCCGCGTCTTCAGTCGGTCCACCATAGCTGTTCGGTTCATAGTTCTTCGAACCGCCGCCATTGTCGTCCGTACGCATGAAGCCGTCACGCTGGTAGTTGTTTGTGCCGCTTACTGGTTTGTTAACCGGAATCTGCTCATGATTTGCGCCTACGCGGTAACGGTGGGCGTCGGAGTAAGAGAACAGACGTCCCTGCAGCATTTTATCCGGGGAAGCTTCAATACCAGGCACAAAGTGTCCCGGGGAAAACGCAGCCTGCTCTACTTCGGCGAAGTAGTTTTCAGGATTTTTGTTTAATGTCATACGGCCGACTTCAATACGTGGATAGTCTTCCTTCGACCAGATTTTTGTAACATCAAACGGATCCCATTTGTACGTGAGTGCTTCTTCATAAGGCATAATCTGCACGTACAGCGTCCAGGAAGGATAATCTCCTTCTTCAATAGCGTTGAACAGATCTTCCGTATGATAGTCCGGGTTCTCCCCTGCCATTTGATTTGCGGTTGGCTCGTCAAGGTTTTTAACGCCCTGATCACTGACAAAGTGGTATTTTACCCAGAATGCTTCTCCCTGGTCGTTGACCCACTTAAATGTGTGACTGCCGTAGCCATTCATATGGCGCCATGTTGCCGGAATACCACGGTCGCCGTGCAGATACGTGATCTGGTGCAGCGATTCTGGGGAAAGGGACCAGAAGTCAAATGCCATATCCGGATCCTTCAAGTGCGTCTGTGGATCACGTTTTTGTGTGTGGATGAAATCCGGAAACTTGATAGCGTCACGAATAAAGAAGATTGGTGTGTTGTTACCTACGAGATCGTAGTTACCTTCTTCTGTATAGAATTTTACTGCGAAACCGCGCGGGTCACGTACAGTGTCCGCTGAACCGGATTCGCCCGCCACTGTGGAAAAACGGATGAACATCGGCGTTTCTTTCCCTTTTTCGCTTAAGAAATCGGCTTTAGTATAGTTGGAAATTTCGTCGTTTGTCACTTCAAAAACACCATGAGCACCGCCGCCTTTTGCGTGTACGACACGCTCAGGAATACGCTCGCGGTTAAAGTGAGCAAGTTTTTCTAAAAGGTGTACGTCCTGAATAAGGGCAGGACCTCTGGTGCCTGCTGTCAACGAGTTCTGGTTATCTCCTACTGGAGCACCTGAACCGGTTGTTTGTACATTTTTACGATCAGCCATGCTTTCATCACCTCTTAATTATTTTCATATTCCATATGATAACATAACCCACATAAAAATCAATATTATTTTATAACAATTTTAATCTGGAAATTTACTTTTCAACCGTTGCACACTTTAAAAACAGCTTAAAGCCTTTAAAAATCATTATTTCCATCGACTCAATTGAATATCTGTCTGCTTAATTGAAAATCATAGCGAATCTCCGGCGCTCTGAGCGAAAGAGCAGGCGTATTCGTTTAATAATCATGCTCTTGCTCTTTTTATGGGCTTTACTTCAAAAATTCTCTGATTTCTTCTACGAACCGTTCATGCTCTTCAACGTTTATTCCGTGCCCCGAGTACTCGTATTCCACAAACCGGCATGAAGGAATCAGATCAGCTATTTCCCGGCCGTATTCCGGCGGATTCAGGCCATCGTATTTCCCGCTGATCACAAGCGATTCTGCCTCTACGAAAGGAAGCTGATCACGGAAATCAAACCCCTTTAAAGCATCAGAAGCTGCCTGCTCTTCTTCAGCATTCAGCTCAACGGCCCGGCCTTCAATCTGCTTTGACCAGTCCTGTACCTTGCCGATATCATGATAGATATACATCGAGGCTTTATTTAATTTTTCACGATGGGAAAGACCGCTCAACTCGGCTTCATGCTCAGCAAACAAGCGGGCAGTGGAAGAAGTTTTTCCATGTGCCTTCGGTGCTGTTAACACAAGCTTCGATACTCTTTTTGGAGCTTCAACAGCTACACCCTGAGCGATATAGCTTCCCATTGAAACACCCACCAGGTGAGCTGATTCAATGTCAAGCTTATTCATCATGTGCAGTACATCCTGTATATGATCCTCCAATGTATATGCTTCAGGCTTGTCCGACCTGCCGTGTCCTCTCATATCAAGAGCTATAACACGGAACTGGTCTTTCAACCGATCCATTTCACGCTCAAACATCGTGTGATCCCCAGTCAGTCCGTGCAGAAATATGACAGGATATCCTTGTCCGGCTTCTTTATAATACAGAGTGACTTTGTCCGCACTGCTCATCGTCGCCATCTCTTCCATCCCTTCTAAATATCACATTGGGAAAATTGTACCATAAGACATTTCCTGGGTGGTAATTTGAAGCGCTTTTGTATTCCACTCTCATTGGTAAAGTTTATTAAAACTTTTTCTGCTGATGCTTAAAGGCTTCTGCTTCCGGTCTTCCTTATGTATTCTGTCTTCTTTCTTCAAAATATTGTACACTGATGGCAGTTGGAAAAAGATGTATTGATGAAAGCGGGGAATGATGATGAATCCTATTCGATTGTTACCTTTATTTACTGCACCCAGGAAAACGTACAGGCAGATAAGCGATAACCCGGGGCTTCATTTCACAGCTCTATGGATTGTTATCGTTGCCGGTCTTTCCCAGGCCTTTGCCCAAAACACAAGTGACATGTCCCCGATCGAGGCCGGGTCTGCCCTATCCACCTTCCTTACAGCTGCCGGCATTATCGCTGCCTTCCTTCTATTTCAAATTGTCACGTTTTATTTGAATGGACTGATCCTGAAGCTCGTTATTCTAATGTTCCAGGAACGTCTAAAAGCACGCGAAGCCCGAACGGTTTACGGGCTGTCTCTTTATCCGCAGGTGTTTATTTTCCCATTTATTTTTTTACTGTTTATCGGCCAGCTCGCAGGCGGGGGCAGCACGCCTGCACTCCTTACAGCTATTGCCTCGGCCATTATAGCCGCAGCTTCTGTCTGGACTATTGTCATGCAGATAAACTTAATCTCCGCTGCCTCCGGGTTCTCCGGCGGCAAATCCTTCGGGGTGTTTGTCGTGTTCGCTTTGCTATTGGCCCTTCTCATTTTTATTCTCGTTCTGCTTTTGGCTGTAATTGTGATTTTCATCGCCGGCGTCTTTTCCAATTAAGCTGACAAAGTAGCTGCGACTTTAAAAAAGACGCAGCTGTTCATAGTTTACCGTTTTATAAACCTTGCCTCTGCCTCCCGTTACTTCTCCCGGGCCGTAAAATTCCGAAGCTGTGACTCCAAGAAGCCGGACAGGGTCTCCCCCGGAAGCTCCTTCTTCGAGCAGAAGACGCAGAGCTTCGAGCAGCTCTGACCGGTCATTGCTCGGGTGCTCGAGCGTAGACCGGCGGGTTATCTGCTGAAAATCAGCAAATTTTATTTTCAGCACAATACATTTAGCCCTGATGCCGTCTTTTTTCAGTCTGGCTAGCACCTGGTCAAGCAGTTCTTCAATGACCGGGAGCATGTCCTGCACAAGCAGAAGATCCTGCGAAAGCGTCGTCTCTTTTCCAAGCGATTTTCGCTCTCTTTCCGGGTTTACCGAACGTTCATCGATGCCTCGGGCCTGACGGTAAAATACGTGCCCCTGCTTATGAAACAATTCCACGAGCCTTGCTTCACTCAGCTGCTGCAAGTCTTCTCCGGTTTCGATGCCGAGCGAATCAAATTTCCGCTTGGTCACCTTTCCAACTCCGCGAAAATCCCCAATGGAGAGAGCTTTCACAAAAGCGTCCGCCCGGTCGGGGGTAATAACCGTCAGTCCATCCGGTTTATCATAATCCGAAGCCGTCTTTGCAAGAAATTTATTATATGAAACACCTGCAGAGGCAGTGAGACCGGTCTTTTGATAAATTCTCCTTCGTATCTCTTTAGCTGCGAGCGTAGCGGAGGGCATGTTCCAGTGGTTTTCTGTCACATCAAGATAAGCCTCATCCAGGGAAAGAGGCTCGACCAAATCTGTGCAGTTATGAAAGATGGCCATTATTTCACGCGAAACCTCCCGGTATTTTTCCATATTCCCTTTAATAAATATAGCCTCCGGACATCTTCGGTAGGCCTCATAGGAAGACATGGCTGAATGAATACCGTAAGGTCTCGCTTCATAAGAGCATGTAGCCACTACACCTCTTGACCAGGGAGAACCTCCGACTACCAGAGGCTTGTTCCGCAGGCGGGGCTGATCGCGCTGTTCAATAGATGCAAAAAAAGCATCCATATCAATATGAATAATTTTCCGGAGCTTTTGTTCCTCCTGCTTCATTTCCTACGCCCCCTTATACGCGCAGTTCTCTGTTCCTTCTATTATAGCGAAGACCATCTTTTTTCACAAACGTATGTTCTTATACAGCAATAATCCTTTATTGTTTACGGCCGGGGGTTTTTACCCTCTTCATTGCGTTCCCGAACACTTTAGTATACTATCATAACCGTACAAATACGAAGGTGTCACGGTAAACTCAAGCCCGATTGGAGGAATATTTATGAATTATGAAGTTCAGATTTTCACTCAGCCAAACTGCTCCTCCTGTGCTAAAGTAAAAGGATGGTTTCAGGAAAACCGTATTTCTTTTATTGAAAAAGATATCGTAAATGACCCACAGGCCAATCAGGAGTTTGGTGCATTAAATGAAAAATTCGTTCCGATTACTGTTATTATCACAGACGACAAAAGATATCAGGTCGTCGGCCCAAATCTCAAAAAGATAAAAACGCTTGTTACTACAGTCGGAATATCCGGCCAGAGCAATTAATGTTCATGACTTCAGCACTGGTTTTCACGCCAGTGCTTTTTATATTTTATCAATAGCTGCTTTCAGGAGCTGCTGTTCAAATAAAGAAGCTTGCGGTTGTGCCTCCAGGGGTAAATAAATACTTATAACAGCAGGAATCTGCAGCGGAGGGGGGAAGAGTCGTGCCTACAGTGCTTTTTATCATAACGATAATTATTGCCGGAACGGTTTTAGCTTCTATTGGGTTTTATTTCCTTCGTAAATTTTACGATAAATTATAAAAAAGGACGTTCACCGCGTGAACCGTCCTTCCTTTGGCATCTCAATATTTTTGTTTTTCGCAGCCAGCTTCTCGAGAAATAAGGCTTCATCCTTCGGTGTAATATGCTGATGACGATTTCCTTCCTGGTAAACCACCTTCAGCCTTTCCGGCGTCGCCCCCTTAATCCATCCGGGGACCTCCTCCACCCGTTGGATGGAATCATAAGGAATACGCAGCCGGATCAAAAGAGAGGCATGAACCGCCAGATGCTCCTCGTGCAATTCATATTTTGTGAAAAATACAATCTGAGTTACTAAAATAATAATAACCGCATCAATTACAGCCCTCAGAATACTCCCCGGACCTCCGTTATACATAAACAGAGCCTGGAAAATAGAATATCCCAGCAGTATGATAGCTATAACCGCAAATGCAGACAGCAGTCTGCTTCCTTTTGCTCGAAATACCATTATCCGGTCTCCTCTAGTTTTTTTTATCAGGATCGTTTGGTTTTAACCCATACTTATAAACAATAGGCATAAGAACCATTAAAAGCATCGAATTCGTAAACAGCGGAAGAAAAATCGCGTGCGCTTCCGTTACGACCCCGATAAATGAAACAATCAATACCGGCGCTGTCGCCACCAGAATGGTAATCAGTTCGCGTTTTGCGCTCCATAACTGCCTGCTGTCTGCTATCGATAAAATGAGCATCCAGTACACCATGAACGCAAGCGGCATCATGGCATCGATAAGCGGCTGATCCAGGACAAAAAAGAAGACCAGGCGCACAGTCGATAGTATAGCTAAAATAACAATAATTAATTGACGAAATGAAGACTCCACGATGTATTCGCTCCCTATTTCCTGCTTTTTGCCGTTCTGGGCTTTACTGCAAACAAAGCAAGCCCCAGAAACATTCCAATCACGTATTTCATCATGCTGTTCTTCCTTCCGTTAAGTACGGAATTCCAGATAGACACCGTTTGGATCCTGCACCGTCTCCATCTTTTCCGCTCCCTGAATAACTACTTTTTCAAGTTCAAATGCACGCTTTTCCTGCCAGGCAGGCACTAACGCTTCGGCACCCAGAACGGTCTGCCAGTCGTTCGAGTCATACGGCTCCGGACTGGTGATGAGGACAGACTCCAGCTCTTCTTTCCCGCCGATCGGAAGCTCTTCGGCCCGATCAAGCTGAATCTTCGGGCCGGTGGACGGCTGAAGAAAGGTTCTCCGTTCCTTTTTGGTAATGCCCCAGCCATGTTCCTTTGCGCGCCGGAGGATACCGGCATGCTCTTCCCTGTTTACACGATAGCCAAAGTAGCCGAACGTATTCATTCTCCCTGCACCAAAGGTAACCCGCACCTGGCCGAGACTCATCTCTATCATCCGGAACGTTAACCCTTTATCGCGGAAATTATCCCACGCAAGCGGCGGATCGTAGCGCTTAATACGATAATTTTCCAGGGCAAAGCGCCCCACTACTTCAAAGCCATGAGTGCTGTAAAAAGCTTCTGTTTCTTCTATTTCAGTTGTCCAAAAATGATAATGGAATAGTTCCATATTGTTCACCTCTACTGCCCTTCTGCAAGCTGGCTGCGCTCGTGCTGAAAACGACCTTTGTATTCTGCTTCTATGGCTGGTTCGCTTTTTTGGGGGTCCCCTGATGAAAAACAAGCTCCCAGCTGGAATTCGTCTTCCGCCATATCGAACTGCGCAGCGAAGTTCCGAGCTCACTCGTCACGGTATACGTTGCTAAATATAAATGCTCCGAAAGCGGTTTTGTTTTATAATCAGCCACCGATCTATGGACAGGACGCTCCTCCTCCAGGCCAAAAATCACATCCTCCCGGGTAAAAATCCGGCCGGATGCTCCGATTTCCTGGAAATCTTCTGCCAGCAGCCGACTTACTTCCACAGCCGACCGCCGGATACTCGGCTTTAGTAAGTCTTCCTCGAGCTGGCGTATGTCTTCCATCAGTCTTCCCCCTCCTTATGTATGCGACCTGACCATACGTAAAAACCCGCATCTACATCAAATGATACGGGTTTTTCTACAGACATTTCAACTTTTATTACTGTTTTATAGCGATTATTTTCATCTAAGGCTTACATCAGCTGATAGTTCAGCCGGGTCCTACGAATATTTGTTAACAATATCAACTACAAGTCGCGCTTCCTCAAGCGGGATTTGGCCAGGCGCAGAGCTTTTCTTTCCGGAAGCAAACACCATCATAGAGCCAAATGAATGACCCACCAGTCGGGAAGCCAGCCCCTCGGATCCCATGGACATAGCAGCTGTACAGATATTTAGTCTGTCATTCCATTCAACAAGCGCCCCTAAAAGAGCCAGCACATCTGATTTATGGTTTGGCATAACTGCCAATTTCACAATGTCTGCTTCATCTTTTTCTGCCGCCTCCACCCACCGATTCATTTCCATGGTATCAGGCGTTTTTGAAAAGTCGTGATGGGATATTAATAATTTCACTCCGTGCTCCCGGGTTATTTGACGAACGAAAGCTACATGTTCGCTGCTCATTCTTCCTTCTATATCCACCATATCTGTATTTCCTGAATGTACTGCCCCAGAAATGATTTCCACCGTTTCTTTATCAGTTAAGTGCCGCTCAGCCCCGCCCTCCTGTGCAGAACGAATAGTAAATAAAAGCAAACATTCCGGGGCATGCTGCTTCAGCATCTGCAGCACCCGGGCTACGGCTTTTTTATTTTTTAAGTCTTCAAAGTGATCTGCCCGCCATTCAATGGCGTCTGCCCGGGCAGCATTTATCGCTTCCAGTTCTACCGCTAGCCCTTCTGACGTCGTCTCAGTTAAAGGGACACAGACCATCGGCTGCGAAGCACTGTACGATTTATTTCCCAATTGCAGTGTTTGATATCTGTGATTTGTCATATGTTCCTCCACTCAAATGATTAGTATTAACGCCTGTCTGGGACTATTAAATACATAGATTGATCTCATATATGTAACTAATATGCTATCATACTCTTGGATGCCATCAACCGGAAATTGGGGGAACAGCAGTTGCGTTTATGCATTTATTCTCTATTAATCCTCTCGTATGTACTTGCACAATTTTTACATCTACCAAACTTTTCTTTATTCATCGGCATTCTCGCAAATATTGTTATATTTGTTTCCCTGTTTTTTGCAAAAGGCCTGTTCTTTTATTCAGGTATTGCCTTCTACACCATTGGAACATTTTTATTTTTCCAGACCAGTTCCTCCTGGCAGGATTACTTTTTATCATTTCAGACAATGCTTGGCGTTCTTTCATTCTTTTTTATGCTCCCCTTTCTCAATTCACTCATCCGGGTGGGCAAGTATGACCACGGGCTTCGAAAATTCATGGAGCAGGGGGCAGACACTGTCACCCAGTTGTACAGAAGAAGTTTTTTTGTATGCCACGTGCTCGGGTTGTTTTTAAACATTGCTACCTTTGCCGTTCTTATGCGCACCCTGGACCGGACCTTCACCTCCACCCCACGAAAAATAAAGGCGAAGTTCTATACGCAGAATTTACTGCGGGCTTATGCGCTGTGCCTCGCCTGGAGTCCGCTTGAGATTATGGTCATCACTGCTTTAAATGTAACAGGGCAGAGTTACATTTATATCTTTCCATTTATTATAACGATCGTTATTTTAGTCGTTTTATTTGATATTCTGACTGCCTCTTTCAAGTACCCAAAGCTGCGTCTGCAGCCTGCAGGCACTCAAACTAACCATTCAGGTGCCGCAGGCAGAAAGATCAAACAGCTAATCGCTCTCCTGTTGCTGCTTGTAACCTGTGTAAGCTTTGTCAATCAGTGGTCGGACTTCGATTACTTATTCACTCTCGTTTTGTTTATTGCTCCTGTATCCTTTTTGTGGGCAGCTTTTATTAAACGCCTGCGCAGATATGCATTTTTTGCTTTTAATCAATGGAAAACAAGAACTAAAGGAATGGCTGACTTCTTTTTCATGTTTTTAAGCGCCGGTTTATTCGTCCAGATGCTTGCAGAAACTTCGTTATTTGACGTCCTTCAGCAGCTGTTCACTTCCCTGCATCAGCAGATTTTTATTTTTTACCTGCTGATCGGCGCTTATTTTCTCGTTTCCAGCTTTATCGGCTTTCATCCGCTGGTGTCTGTTATTCTGCTTGCAGAAATCATTGCACCTTCTCTTGCGGATCTTCAGGCCATACCCCTGTCCCTCGTTTTAATTGTCTGCAGCCTAAGCCCTATCATGTTCAGCCCTTTTAATATATCTGTTTCGATTGTAGGGTACCATCTGAATATCAATCCGTATCGGCTCGGTCTTTGGAATCTGCCATTTGTCATTGGATATATGCTCTTTACGATGATCTTCGCCTATATGCTGCAGCTCGTTATGTAGCACCGGGTTTTTACTTTTGCCTAAAACTGTATTATAATCACGGTACATTTCGCTGACTACCTCATTTTATTAACGAAAGAGTGCAGACATATGATAATGAAAGAAAAATCTTTACGTGAAAAAAGCATAGTATTTATAGGCTTTATGGGAGTCGGCAAAACAACCATCGGCAGACTGGTAGCTCAAAACCTATACAGATCCTTTATTGATATCGATGAACAGATCGAAAAAGAGTTTCAAATGCCTGTACCGGATGTATTTAAATTGATCGGGGAGCCTGCGTTCAGACAGAAAGAGAAAGAGCTTGTAAAAAAGTACGCAAATCAAAGCCTTAAGGTTATTTCTCTTGGCGGGGGAGCCTTCATGCAGGAGGAAATTCGGGACGTATGCTTAAACAACTGCACCGTTTTTTACCTGGACATGCCGTGGGATGCCTGGAAGGAACGAATTCACCTGCTTATGGCAGACCGCCCTGTTCTTCAGGGACGGTCGCTCGAAGATATCGAAGAGTTATTCTACAGCAGACAGACAGCTTATGCCAGCCATCATTCCAAAGTCACTATCGATAAAGATTCTCCGGAAGAAATAGCAGATTATATTACTAACTCTCTAAAAACAGCCTGGAAATTATACGAATAAAAAGAAAAGCTCCAACCAGGCTCAAACTGCCGGGTGGAGCTTTTTTGATTACTATTCATCTGCATCCATCGTATTGTCATGCTGCAGCTTCCACTCTTTAAAGTCATCGAGGTCCTTTTGCACCTGCTTGAAAACAAACGAAATAACCGCTGCGTCATCAATCAAGCCGCCCGGAAGGAAATCCGGAATCAAATCGATCGGGGAAACAAAATAAATCAGTCCCGCAATGATGGCTACAATCGATTTGTAGGGCGCATGCTGATAATCTTTTTTCCACCAGGCACGAAGCATTTCAAGCATCAGCTGCAGCTCCTGCCATACATTTTTCAGCGGGCTCTGATTATCATCCGCTTTTTCTCTCGCCTGCTGCAGCAGTTTTTCTGTTTCTTTCGGGTCTTTTGCGTATTTTTTCGCCCTCGGGTTCAATCGTTTTAATCGGCCCTTCAATGTTGATTCGTCAATGTTTTTCTTCTTTAAAAAGCTCCTCCGCTTTTTATCTTTTGCCATGTGCCCAGCCCCTTTATTAATTAATATCGCTATGTACTGCTTCTCCGGAGAAAAACAGGCGTCCCCGAAAAAGCTTTGAGGCAGGACAGCACCTGTTATTTCAGGCGATTGCTGTCCCGCTGTTTGATTTCTTTTCGGTATTCTT
This sequence comes from Marinococcus halotolerans DSM 16375, assembly GCF_000420725.1. Lineage (GTDB taxonomy): Bacteria > Bacillota > Bacilli > Bacillales > Marinococcaceae > Marinococcus > Marinococcus halotolerans. Next base: position 17,295 of record NZ_ATVM01000017.1, read on the forward strand.
CCATTTCTTCCTTCGACGGAAGCGTTCGTGCTTTAATATTATATTCCATCCGAAGCTTCGGTGCCTTTTCGTCTTTTCCAAACGTGCGCTCTTCTGTACGTTGAACCTGCGACTTATCCTGGCTCTGCAGATCCCGTACCAGCTGGCCGATGTCTTTAGACAGATCACGGAAAATCACGTGCGTTCACCTCACTTTTCGGCTTTGTTTTTATTCTGTCCTGTCGTCTGCTGCTCTTCACTTTCCGCCTGCTGGTTATCTTCGAGCTGCTCTACCCGCTCAAGCAGACGCTGGTTTTCTTCTTCAAGCCTTTTAGCATTGGAAGAATAATGCGGGTCTGTTTCCCACCAGTCGATGCCCATTTCTTTTGCTTTATCCACCGAGGCCACGACCAGACGGATTTTAATGGTCAGCAGTTCTACGTCTGCAATATTTACTTTAATGTCCCCGGCAATGACGACACCTTTATCCAGTACTGTTTCCAGGATGTCAACAAGACCGCCGGACGGTCTCTCCATGTGATCGGGTGCTGAGCGTTGTACAGGTTTTTCAGCCATAACATATTCCCTTCTTTCAAGCCTATTTTGAAGCTTACAGTAAGTTCCCTAAAGGTCCAAGATCAATGTTCAAATCTTCTGTCGTAAGGCCAAAGATTTCCTTCATTTCTTCCATCTTTTCTTCCAGCTGCATGAGCGCTACACCAAGCTGCTCGACTTGTTCCTCTGTTAAATCGCCACCTTCGACTCTTCGCATCGCCTGGCGTTCCACCAGCTCACGCAGCAGCTCCACCACCGTCATCACCAGCTGTGTGAGTCCTTCTTCTGCTTTGTCCGGATCCAGTGATATGCGCCCGGTCGGCTGCTGTGCTTGGGTTACTTGCGGGTTATTATTTTCCATCTGTTTTCAGTCTCCTTTATTCGACCTGGGAAGGTTCTGAAGAATTAGAAACAAATTCTTTCTGCGTCTTCAATTCCGCCTGTCGCAGGGTTTCTACAGAAGCGATTAGTACGCGTAAATCCAAATAAACAAGGTCAATCCCCGCAATGGATATCGTTACATCACCCTGAAGCACGACCCCTTTGTCCAGAACAGAGTCCAAGACGTCGAGCAGGGAAACTTCCCGGTTTTTAAGAGTGTCCTGGGGCATTTTGCTCCCTCCTGTCTGTCAGGCCTGAAAAATGAAATGCCGGCCACGGACCTGTACACTCTAAATCCATTCCGGTCTCTTCTGCTTCTTCTTTTTCCTGGCGCTGTTCAATTAATTGAATAAACGCCTCCCGGTCTTTCGAGTGAATCAGGTATACGGCGTTCCATGCCATTTCTTTTTCCCGGTCTGTGACGCGCTTCTCCCAATTCTTTTTTATTTCCGTGCCTTCGCTCCAGGCAGTTAACTCATCATGAAACGATTGGCAGTGCTTTTCAATCTGCTCGTCTGCCTGCGCTTCAATGAACTGGTCCATTTTCTTTTTTTCAAAAAAGCGCCGTCCAGCTGGCATCGCTTCAAGCTCTGCTTCCTTCGCCTGAATTTCTTCGCTGTTCTGCACGACGGCTTCAGTGAACAACTGCTGATCAGCGTAAGTTTTGACGTTCCATTCTTCTTTTCCCTTCAAATAAGAAAGCTGAGCCGTTACGCTCTCGTGGTACTTTTCAATCATTTCCGCAAGGTTTGCTTCCTGTTCAAAAATCGTGCCGAATTTTAACGGGATTGTGGTATAGCGATCATGCAGCTGGTTCATTGTTTCATGATGGTGAAAGGCTTTAGCCTGCAGCCATTCCATTTTTTCTACATTCTTCTGCAGTTTTTCCTGGGAAAATTCTTCTTCTGGAACATGAGTAACTACTGCAGTGATACTGCCATGTTTAATAAAGCTGATATTATTGTCCGGCTCCATACCTTCCATCGGCTCCATAGGAGCTTCCTCATATTCATTCGTGGGAATCAAGGCATACAAATACAAAAGAGCCGGTGCGCCCGAGTTTGTCTGCACTGCCGGTTCACTCCTTTAATCCTTTTCCTCTAACTCTTCCCGTAATTCTTCCTGTTCAATCTGCTTTGCTCTGCGATACCGCTGCAGCAGCTCTTCCTCCTGCTCAGTGAAGGCCTCTTCAGAAATTTCTTCCATTTCATACATAATCTGCAGATTGGCGAGTTTTTTTTGAATCTGGCGGACATCAAAATATTCTTTATCCGCCTCTTCCTTTACTTTTTTGCCCGCCCAGACGACCGTATCAAGCGGCCAGGTAAATAATTTATGAATCATACGCTGTTCCCCGCTTTTATTTTCAGGTCAATAAAGTTGTATGCCGGCCACGGACCCGTATACTTGAAATCAGCGTGTTCATTCCATTCATTAAAGATCTCGTTTACTTTTGCATCAAAATCCTCTTCGTTTTCTTTATCTATTAAAAAAGCGGCATTCAACAGCATCCGCTCGTTGATCACTTCGTTGCTTTTAGCTGCGTTGGCAATCTGTGCGAGCGGCTGGAAAACCTCTTCCTCAAAGCGCTCGTGCAGCCTCATCATGAACTTCTGCGCCGATTCCCCGAGCTGCATCCGCTCGTAATAGCTGGCGTTTTTGCCTTTCGTATCCGTTTTTTTGCGCAGGTCTTCCATCCCCGGCTCCTGACGGATTTGTTCATTCAGCCATTCTTTTTTTCCAATGATTTTAAGCCCAACTTCCATTTTGCCGCGGATCTTCGGAAAAATTTCTTCAAATTGATCCTGCAGCTTTTCCATTAAAGCAAAGACTTCTTTTTGGTCCTCAAGAACGTTCCCAAAACTCATCGGAATGACATCGTAGTCTTCCATTACTCCGGCCACTGTATCTTGATGAGCCCGCAGGTTTTTCCTCGTTGGATCATAAATCTGCATCGGAGCTTCTGCTACCACCATCGCCTCCTGCCCGTGCTGGAGGGTATAAATTTTTCGCTCCTTGCCCTCGAGTTCCACGGTGCCGAAGGTTGGTTTTTCAGTAGTTTCAATAACCCCAAACATATAAATTCCCACGGTTACTTGCCTCCTAGACCTTTTTCAACTCTTCCTTCATTCTTTTTTGTGCTTCGCTGACATCTTCACCCTGGATATTTTCCAGGAAATAATGCCCCATCACATCAAAAAACAGCTGTTGAAAATCGTCGTTTTTTACATCTATTTTAACATCATGCTCCGAGCTTAACATCGCGGTCATAACAGCAAGACGGAAGCTTGGCACATGCGTATCGTTTTCCCTGCTCGTGGATTTAGCCCAATCCAATGCTTTAATAATGGTTTCGGCTTCTTTTTCACTGATGGAAGCTCTCTCAGTAAGGATAGAAACCTGGGCTTCCTTATTAGGATCCTCCACCGGAATGGTGATCATTCTATCAAGAAGGGCGTCCTGGGATTTATGCACACCAGCGTATTCCTCCGGATTGCTTGTGAAAATTGCTTTAAAATTCGGGTGCACGGTAATGAAGCTTTCATTTCGCTGCGTGCCGTAAAGCGGCAGTATACCTTCTTCAAGAACGGAAAGAAACAAATTATTTGTAGATGGCAGGGAACGGGTAAATTCATCGTAAATAAGCGTATGGCCATTTTTTACTGCTTCGAGCAGACGGCCCGTACTCCACCGTTCTGTAATATGGTCTTCGCGTTTATATACCTTCCGGACGTAGTTATCAATTAATTTGTCACTTGTATAGCCGATTCTTCCGCCGAGAAGGTCCGTGTTCGAAAGGCTTTCATTCCCGTTTAACAGCGTAACAGGCTGGTTAAACCGGCGTGCAAGCTGAAAGGAAAGGGTCGTTTTGCCTACTCCGGCTGCGCCTGTAAAGTGTACAGGGTATCCGGAGGTTAAATACTTTTCGGAACGCTCTAAAATCGACTGCATCTCTTCAGTCTCTACGATTTTATTAATATTGCTGATTTTTTGCTGCTTTGGCTGCTGCTGTTCTTCAGAGGTCGTTTGTTTTGATTTTGTGCTGGCAGATGCATTGATTTTTTTCGACTGTCCTTTGCTATTCTGAGGGCTGTTTTTTTGCTGGTTTGTCCGGGAGCTCCCTGATGTGTTGGATGACTTTTTCTGAGTCTGCTGCTTTCTTTCGTTAGTAGTAGCCATATTTTTTTACCTCTCTTTTTTCTCAAAAGGAGTACTTCTCGGACGAGTGTTCATCCTTTGATAGGAAGTTATTTTTTGATCCTTGTTCATTGTGGCTTCATAAATCCCAATCAACTGGTCTCTTCCGTATTTTTGCGTGTATTCCTTCTCTTCTACTAGTTCTACTTCAATATTCCAGCCGTCTCCGGCATCCACAATAGCTGTGATACGGACAGGGGAGTTCATCGTTTCTTCGAAAAACGAACGGATGGTTTCAAACATATCACTTGAGATAGGCGCAAACGATTCTTCACCTGAGTCTTCCTGTTGAGCAGCTTCTTCATTAGCTTCTTTTTTAGTCTGGTTGGATTTAGCGGTATTTTTTTTACTGGCGGTCGCCGTGGTATTATTCACTTCGTCATTTTCTCCTTTATCATCCGTTTTTTTATTCTGTCCGGAAGATTTCTGTGAAGCTTCACTCGAAGAACCTGATTTTGCAGGGCCTTTAATCTGCTCCTTTGGCTGCTCTTCTTCTCCTTCTTCTTCCGAAGAGAAAGGCTTATATGAGCCGCTTTTGCTGGTTTTCAGTTCCTGCCCCTGGGTTTCGTCCGTTTTTTCTTCTTTTTTTGCCGTAGATTGTTTGGCCGCCATCTGTAACTATCTCCTTTCTGCTGTTTCTACAAAAGCACTTCTTGGTCTCAGGTTTACACGCTCAAACGACCCTACCTGCTGGTTGTTGTTCAGCTTCACTTCATAGACGCCCAGAAGCTGGTCGTGGCCGTACTTTTGCATATACTCGTCTTCTTCGATCACTTCTACTTCTGCAAACCAGCCGTAGTCTTCTTCGGAAACTGAAGTAATTCGAAACGGAGGCTTTAAATTTTCCTCAAAAAAATTGTTAATTGAATTCATTACTTCCTTCATAGTGGTCCCCGCTTTCTTCTTACAATAGAAATATATCCCGCCATGCAGTCATACGCATGACGGGATTAGAGAAATTTAAGCAAAGTTTAACTGCCCGGCACGCTCATTAGAGTCTGCATCTTCATCGATTTCGCCCTGGACATCGTCGCGGAGCAGTCCGACTGCTTCAGCGTAACGGAGCCAAGTATCAACACTTGCAATAACGATACGTGCTTCAATTGTAATCAGTTCAATTCCCACCACAGAAATACGAGCGTAAAGGTCGATAACAATACCTTTGTCTAGTATACGGTCAATAACCTCTGCCAAGCTGGAAGAATCTGTACTTTTTTCAATTGTTGCCATAATCTTTCACTCCTTAATCATAGTGCTTAATATTTTCTGTTCCTTTAATGGCGTTGATGCCTTTGATGTCATCGTAGCTTTTCAGCTTCGATTCCTTGTAGCTCTTGATGTCAGATAAGCCTTTCAGTTCGCTTATGCCTTTAATATCATCAACGCCCTTGACCTCGTCATAGCTTCTTAACCTGGACTCGCTGTAACTCTTGATGTTCGACGGTCCTTTGATATCTTCCATTCCTTTTAGATCGCTCAAGCCTTTTTCAGGCAGCGATCGAAGGATTTTACCGCCCCCTTTCCCGGACTTATTGGAGCCTCCCTGAACGTTTTCCTGCAGCTGCCCTGTAGCTTCACCCAAATTTTTCTGGGCTTCCTGGCCCTTTTCTTTAGCCTGCTCGACAGCGTTCTGGAGTTTCTCCTGGGCTTCTTCTCCTTTTCCTTCTAAAGCCTGCTTTGCTTCCTGTACTTTTTCCTGTGCATGCTCCTTTGCCAGACGAGCACTCTCCAGGGTATTAAAAAACTTTTTGCCCATATAGGCTGCAGCTACAGCATTGGCCGCCTGAGGATTATTTTTTATTCCTTTAGTAGCCGTTTTTACGAGTTCTTCTTTGGCATTTCCCTGAATCATGTTTTTCGTTGTTTCCACAGGGTTCAAATCAGAAATTTCTTCGGCAGTATCTTTAATCGGTTCAATGAAGGTATCCTCTGTCTGCTCATCAAGGTATTCCTTCGTCTTTTTAAAGGAAACCCATTTGGCAGCTTTTTGACCGCTGTCTTTCACCTTATCTAAAAATGAGTCTTCATCCTGGGAGCTTTCTTCTTCATCAGTTGATTGCTTCCCGGATGATTTATCACCGGATGATTCTGCTTTGGAATAAGAAGAAAAGTGAGTTTTCTTCCAGGCTTCGTCCGGAACGGAGAACGTCTTTCTTACCTTTGGCTTCGAACCATCGACATATTTTCCGCCTTCAGTTAATAAAATCTTCTTTGCCATAATTTGGTCTCCTCAAACCGAAGCATTATTTATTTCCATCTACCCGCTTATAGGAGGTTACCTCTAAATGATCATCCACCTGCACCTGATACGTTTCTTTTTTCGATTTTCTTCCTTCTTTATTTAATGCTTCGATTTCCACAAGCCATTGACCCTCCTGCTTTTCTGTGGAAGTAATCCGCTGGGGCTCGGCTACATAGTTTTTAAAGAAATCGTTCACGGTATCCATGACGTCGGTCAGGCTGTGGTTCATGTTACTTCCGTTTTGACTGCCGGATTGATAAGCATCAATTTCAGCTTCGTTCGTTTCTTCCGGGCGGCGCTCAAGTTCCTGCGTTAACGTTGACTCTTCTGCGTTTTCCACGCCCGGCTCTGCTGAAGCAGCGCTTTGTTCCAGGCCAGTGGCGTCTGTCAGGCGGCGTGCAGTTTTTTTAGAAACCTTTTTTGCCTTTTTCGGAGCGTTGCTTTCCGCTTCCTGAGCTGGCTGCTCTGTCTCTTTTTCAGCTTTATTGGTACTGCTTTTGCTTTGGGCATTTTTTTGATCCTGTATTTTCATGCCGGTTTTCTCTACTTTTTCGCCGACAGTATTTTTGAGTCCGCTTATCCTGCCCTTAGTTTCTTTTACCTTTTTATTTCCTTTATAAACAACTTTACTCGCGTCCGCCGCCTGCCTGGCTCCTTTAGCCTTTCCCGCAACGGTATCTTTGGCCTGGGCACCCGCGTTTTTAGCGTTATCTTCAGCACTTTTTTTCTTATTTTCCAGATTATCCTGTATTTGCTTTCCTGATTCTTTTACATTGTCTGTCGCCTGCTTTGCTTTAATCGCAGGCTTTTTTGCTGTCTGCTTGAGACGGGGAGCTTTTTTTCCTTCTTCCTGGTTTTCAGCTGGTTCCTCAGTATTTTCTTCCCCGGAAGATTCTTCTGAGGATTGAGGTTTATTTTTCGTCTCTTTAGTGATTAGAGGAAGCGCACCGCCAATAAGACTGCCCGCAGCCATCAATCCGTACGTAACTTTATCTTTAGCGTCGGCCACTGTAACTCACCTTTCTTATGTGAAAATTTAATCTATACGCAAAAACCCTCATCCGGCCAAAGGCTTCATGCTTTTCCAATGAATAGCTGGAAACAAACAGTCATGAATTCGCTGGGCTGGAGAGGGTCTTTAATGTAATCATTTGAGCAATTTCTTCTTAAATTAAGGAGAGAATTGCTCCAATCACAACAATAGCTCCAATAACCATTAAAATTGTACGAATCATGACAAACACTCGCTTTCTCATCTAAATTGAATAGCTGCTTTAATTAGAATTACCTTTTACTTCACCAACCTAAACTTTTTAATGTATTTATCTTTAAAAAAAGTTCTAAATACCTATATTCTCAATCCATATTTCTAAAGAGCCTTTAAATTTTTTGCTTTTTCCCCGGGATACAGAAATCCATTGTCAGATTTACTTACAATAATAATGTGTTTTTCGCACTTTTATTTATGAAATTTTCGTCTGTGTACGTACGACAAAGTTTAAAGGTACGAATAAAGAAAAAAGTACGTTACATTTTCTTTCACATATGCTGAATTACCTCCCGGCTTTACCTAGAATAAAACTCGTAATCAAAAAATAACTACTCCAGGTACATATTAAAAGGAAAGAGGTGCAGCATGGGCAGCAATCATACTGGAATCGTTTCATTTGTAGGCGCCGGGCCGGGCGATCCTGAATTAATCACCGCGAAGGGCCTGCGCAAATTACAACAGGCAGATGTGGTCATCTATGATCGTCTGGCTCATCCCGGGCTTCTGCTGCAGGCTTCTCCCGACGCGAAACTTATATATTGCGGCAAGCAGCCGTGCCAGCATACACTCCGGCAGCAGGACATTCACCATGAGCTTCGGGTCCACGCCAGACGCGGCAGCCGGGTCGTCCGTTTGAAAGGAGGGGACCCGGGAGTCTTTGGAAGAGTCGGAGAAGAAGCCGAAGAGCTTCAAAAGCATCAGATCCGCTTTGAAATCATTCCGGGCGTCACTTCCGGCAGCGCCGCTCCAGCTTACGCCGGTGTTCCTTTAACCCATCGGGACTATTCCCGTTCCTATACCGTAGTGACCGGGCACGGCAAACAGCGGGACGGAATGCCTGACATCCAATGGGGCGGCCTTGCTGCAGGCTCTGACACGATCGTTTTTTACATGGGCGTCAAACACGCCGGATGGATTGCTGAACAGCTGATCCAGCACGGCCGCCCGCCCGGGGAATCGGTGCTTATTGTGCAGTGGGGCACCTACGGCAGGCAGCAGTCAACCGCCGCTTCGCTCGCCGGCCTTAAAGAAACAGTTCACAAAGAACAGATTGCAAATCCTGCAATTATTGTAGTCGGTGCTGTTACAGAGATGCACTCCAGAACACAGTGGTTCCACCCTGAGAAAAAAACGAGGCGGAGTATTGCAGCCTTCACCGCCGGACACCCAGAGCTTCAGAATTTTACAGAATATCTGCAGGACGAGCAGGCGGCCATTTGCCATACGAATCAGCCGATTGATGCCGGACATCTTTCACCAAACAACGAACACGCTCTTTCCCGGCTTCTTGAAGAAAAGCTCATCGATACTGTTTTTGTTTCCGATTATATTTCTTATCAGAGGCTGAAGCCAGGCATTGACCGAATGATAAGCGAACAGCATACAACCATTTCTCCGGTCTACATTATTTTTGATAAGGAGGCCTTTTCTTCCGATGAAGCAGATGTCTTTTATATAGACCCTTTATTGTCGCCTGAAAAAATGACGGAGCAGTTAAATCACCTTACTTCGTTTCCTGTGAAAACACCCGCCGGCATTTAAACCGATGAAAATATCAGAATTATTCAAATTTTTTGAGGAGGATTCATCTATGAAGAAAGAACGTCTCGTATTGATCGGCAACGGCATGGCCGGCATGTATACCATTGAAGAAATTTTAAAGCAGGAGCCGGACCGCTTTGAAATTACGGTTTTCGGCAAAGAGCCTCATCCAAACTACAACCGTATTCTGCTCTCCTCTGTTCTTCAGGGAGACAGCGAATTAGAAGACATCGTTTTAAATGATTATGACTGGTATGAAGAACATAATATTACGCTTCATGCAGGCGATGAAGTTACGCGTATTGATACGACCAACAAACAGGTGGAAAGTGCTGGCGGGATTGTATGTGCGTATGATCATCTGATCGTCGCTACCGGCTCCAACCCTTTTATGCCCCCTATCCCCGGCTCCGACAAAGAAGGAGTAATTTCCTTCCGGGATATAAAAGATACCGAAACAATGATTGAAGCCTCCAAAAAATATGAAAAGGCAGCTGTGATTGGCGGCGGACTGCTGGGGCTCGAGGCCGCCCGGGGCCTGCTGAACCTGAATATGGAAACAGAGGTAATTCACATCCAGGATCAGTTAATGGAACGCCAGCTTGATCCCAACGCCTCCAAAATGCTGAAGCGCGAGCTTGAAGGCCAGGGCATGCGGTTTCACATGGAAAAGCAGACGGAACAGATTTTCGGCCGCAAACGCGTGCAGGGGCTTCATTTCAAAGACGGGGAATCACTTTACGCCGATCTCATCGTTATCGCTGTCGGCATCCGTCCAAATATTAAACTTGCAGAGAATTCCGGTATCGAGACAAACCGTGCAATTGTCGTGAACGATTTTCTTGAAACGAGCGCTCCGGATGTATACGCCGTTGGCGAATGTGCAGAGCATAACGGCATCGCTTATGGCCTCGTAGCCCCATTATATGAACAGGGCAAAATTCTGGCTGCGCGGCTCGTATCCAAAGAACCGGCGGGGGCCGGGTACCAGGGCTCTCTTACATCAACCAAATTAAAGGTTTCCGGCGTGGATGTCTTTTCGGCAGGTGAATTTGGAGAAGCGGACGATTTAAAATCTGTACTTGTCCATGACGATTTTGACGGCGTTTATAAAAAAGTGAACATCCGTGATAACAAGGTAGTCGGTGCTGTTTTATTCGGAGATACCTCTGATTCGCCGAAGCTTTTGAATCTGATCAATAAAAAAGAAGACATTTCCGACGTTGGCAAAGGGCTCATTCTTCCCTCTGAAAGCAATGCACCGGTGGAAAGTCCCGTCGCAGACATGGCGGATGAAGAAACGGTCTGCGGGTGCAACGGAGTCTGTAAAGGCGATATCGTTTCTGCCATTAATGACAAAGGCCTGACTTCCGTGAACGAGATCAAACAGCATACGAACGCTTCGCGCTCCTGCGGCGGCTGTAAACCGCTCGTTTCCGACCTGCTGAATGCCACGCTCGGCGACGAGGCCTCCGGCGCCGAAGTGGAGCCGCTGTGCGGGTGTACCGATCTCTCTCATGAGCAGGTCACTGAAGAAATAAAAACAAAGCAGCTCACTCATACCCGCGAAGTGATGAACGTGCTCGGATGGAAGGAGCCTGAAGGCTGCTCCAAGTGCCGTCCGGCCCTGAACTACTACCTGAGCGTCTCGAAGCCAAAAGAATATGAAGATGATTACTCCTCCCGTTTTATCAATGAACGTGTGCACGCCAACATTCAAAACGACGGCACCTATTCCGTTGTTCCAAGAATGTACGGAGGCGTCACTAATTCAGAGCAGCTCCGGAAAATTGCTGATGTCGCAGAAAAGTATGAAGTGCCGCTACTTAAGATGACAGGCGGCCAGCGTATTGACATGCTAGGTGTCAAAAAAGAAGACCTCCCGTCCATATGGGGCGAACTCGACATGCCTTCCGGTCATGCTTACGGGAAAAGTATACGTACCGTAAAAACATGCGTCGGTGAAGACTTCTGCCGTTTTGGCACCCAGGATTCCATCGGAATGGGCATGACCATCGAACGAAAATACGAACGGCTCAATACTCCCCACAAGGTGAAAATGGCCGTCTCGGCCTGCCCGAGAAACTGCGCGGAGTCCGGTATTAAAGACATCGGGATTGTCGGTCTTGAAGGCCACTGGGAAATGTACGTCGGCGGAAATGGCGGCGTGGACCTCAGGGGCGGCGACCTGCTCGGAAAAATGAAAAGCGATGACGAACTGTTGGATTCCATCAGCGCTTTTCTCCAATATTACCGGGAATCCGCCCACTACCTCGAGCGTACCTCTCACTGGATCGAACGCGTCGGCCTCGATCATGTAAAAGCGGTCGTTCTCGAAGATGAAGAGGCACGGGCAAACTTAATTGAGCGCATGGAAGTGTCCCTCGAGCATAAAGGCGAAGACCCGTGGAAGGAACTTACGTATAACGAAAAGAAAAAGCAGGAGCTGTTTGAACAGCGTAAAGTGGAGCTCGTTTAATTTGAGGGAGGAACAGAGATGAATAGCGTAGATAAACAAAAAGAAGTAGCAGTGGCCACTGTTGATGAAATTACAGTCGATATTCCTAAAGAAGTGATCATTGAGGAAACTTCAATAGCCATTTTCAAGACTAAAGACGACACCATTTTCGCCCTGGAAAATAAATGCCCTCACAAAGGAGGGCCTCTTTCCCAGGGGATCGTCAGCGGAGAGCATGTATTCTGTCCGCTTCACGACTGGAAAATCAGCCTGAACGATGGAGAGGCCCAGGGGCCGGATGAAGGCTGTACTGCCTCCTATGATACAAGAATCGAAAACAACACGGTTTATCTGCTTTTAAACTAAGATTTTTTCGGCCGCAACGGCGAACTTCCTGAGAAATAAGTACACGCACGTTAACTTTCAATTGTTTTTTGAATAAACCAAAAATAATTACCTAACCTTAGGAGGTTCTCCTTTTGACTATTAAAGACCTTTTCCGTTTTCAGGATGAGCGCATTAAAATTCTTCATTTCTGCTGGTTTGCGTTCTTCATCTCATTTTTCGCCTGGTATAATATGGCTCCGCTTGCGACCACCATGATGGCTGACCTTGGATGGCTGACGACTGAACATATCGCCGCCCTCGGAATCATGAACGTAGCCCTGACTATCCCGGCGCGGATCATTATCGGGTCGCTGCTCGACCGCTTTGGCCCGCGGGTCGTCTTTTCCACACTATTGATTATTATGGCGGTGCCTACATTTATCTTTGCATTCGGCAGCACCTGGGCGCAGCTTGCCATCAGCCGGCTTGTACTCGGGAGTATTGGCGCAAGCTTCGTTGTCGGTATCCGCATGATCGCAGAATGGTTTCCGCCCAAGCACGTGGGCTTTGCTGAAGGAATCTACGGCGGCTGGGGCAATTTTGGTTCAGCAGCGGGGGCAATCATTCTTCCGTGGCTCGCCATCACTCTTATCGGCGGCGATGACAGCTGGAGATATGCGGTTGCTTTCACCGGGGTTGTCTGCTTTATTTATGGTATTGTTTTTTACTTAAACGTCCGCGACACGCCGGAAGGCCATACGCTTATTAAGCCAAAACGCTCCGGCGCCATGGAAGTGAGCTCCTGGAAGGATATGGCTCAACTGATGTTTTGGACTATACCTGTCGGAGGCGCCGTGGCTCTTAGTGCCTGGAGAGTCTTCGATATGGGCTTTATTTCTACTTCTATTGTGTACGGTATTTTCATCGCTGTAGGGCTCGTGTTGATTTACCAGATCTATATGATCGTAAAAGTAAACGTTCCTATTATTAAACAAGGTATAGCAAAAGACGATCAATACAACTTCAAAAATGTTGGAGCTCTGAACAGTACTTATTTCGCCAACTTTGGCGCTGAACTTGCGATTGTATCCATGCTCCCTATGTTTTTCCAGCTCACCTTCTCCCTTACGCCGTCCACAGCCGGTCTCATTGCAGCTTCATTTGCCTTTGTGAACCTGCTTGCCCGTCCGCTCGGCGGTGTCCTATCCGACCGCCTCGGAAGCCGGCGCAAGGTAATGCTCGTTTATATGTTCGGTATTGTGATTGGCATGTGCGGCATGGGTATGATCAACTCCGGCTGGCCGGTCATACTGGCTGTTCTCATGACAGTCCTTACTTCGTTATTCGTGCAGGGAGGCGAAGGTGCCACCTTTGCAATGGTTCCAATGGTAAAAAAACGGGTCACCGGGCAGGTGGCCGGTATGACCGGAGCGTATGGAAGCATTGGTGCAAGCGTCTATTTAACGCTCTATACGTTCGTTACCCCGAGTCAGTTTTTCTTTATCCTGGCCGGAGGAGCTTTTATAAGCTTTATCATATGCTATTTTACACTCGAAGAGCCGGAGAATTCCTTCGCCGACGATTATTACCTCTCGAAGGAGGATCAGCTGCTTAAGGAAAAAGCAAAAGGAGCGGCCATCCGCTCGAAGGAAGCCGTTTCCTATGCGAGCCAGGTTTCTGATAAAGACCGCTGAGTGAGGGCCCGGTCCTGGTTTACCAGGCCGGTCCGCGGAGCGTTTCTCTAGTAGAGATAAACGCTCCGCGGGCTGCAGAGGCCACTGCCTGCTATGTCAGCCACAAACCCCGGCCAGCCCCCCTGCCGTTTACAACCGGCAGGGGGACTGGCTTTTTATTTATCAAATAGATACCCCCGGCACAAAAAAACACTGCCGATGCCGGCAGCGTTCCTTGTATCTGTTATATTTTTTGTTTCTGGGCTTCTGCCGGCTTCATGGAGACAGCTGCCAGCTTGAATCCCGGCATCTGGCAGACCGGGTCCAGCCTGCCCGCAATCAGCCGGTTTACGTTCTGTTTGCCCGCCCAGTGAAAAGGCACGAAAATGGTATCCTTCCGGATGTTTTCCGACCACTGGTTTCTAACCACAATAGAGCCCTGCGGGGATTCCAGGGTCACAAGGTCGTTTTCTTTAATGCCATACTTTTCTGCTGTTTCAGGATGAATTTCGACGAATGATTCAAAATAACGGGCATTTAATTTGGCACTTTTTCCTGTCTGAACCCCGGTCAGATAATGGGACATAACCCTTCCAGTCGTCAGATACAGCGGCCTTGCCTCCGACAGCCGTTCTTTAATAATTTCTTCCCCGTGTTCCGGAGTAAAACAGCGGGCCCTGCCACTGTCATGCACAAACGACTCATCAAACAGTCGCTGCCTTCCTTTTTCTTCCGGAGAAGGGCACGGCCAAAAGACGCCGTTTTCCTGTTTAATCCGTTCATACGTGATTCCGTAATAATCAGCCGGCCCTCCTTTCGAAGCAAAACGCAGCTCTTCGAAAATATCTTTCGCCGAGCGGTAGCTGAACCATTTCTCTTTACCAAGACGCGCAGCAATCAGCGATAAAATCTCCCAATCGTGCTTTGCCTGGCCGGGTGCCGGGCGGTCCCCCTGTCTCCAGGTCACCCGTCCTTCCATATTCGTAAGCGTTCCTTCATCTTCAATATAAGCGGTCGACGGGAGAACCAGGTCGGCATATTCAGCCGTTTCTGAGATAAATAAATCCACCACCACTAAAAAGTCGAGCGCCTCAAGCCCCTGCTTCACAATAGAAGCATTCGGATTCGAAGCAATTGGATTCGAACCTACTAAAAACATTCCTTTAATTTCCCCGTTCTTTGTTTTCTGCATCATTTCATAGGCAGAAACGCCCTTACCAGGCAGGTCTTCCTCATTTATATTCCAAACCGCCGCCATATGCTCCCTGGCTTTCGGATCTTCAATCGAGCGGTAGCCCGGAAGCTGATCAGATTTTTGACCGTGCTCCCGGCCCCCCTGGCCGTTTGCCTGACCGGTGATCGCCCCGTATCCTGAACCTGGTTTGCCGATGTGGCCGCAGATTAGTGCCAGGTTAATAAAATGGCGGACAGCCTGATGCCCATCAATCTGCTGTTCCACCCCCCGGGCGGTAAATATCATGCCTGTACCCGCTTCGGCAAATATCGTAGCCGCCTGCTCAATATCGCCCTGGGGCACATCTGCCCGTTTCGCAAGCTCGTCTACGCTGTACTGGCGCACGTATGCTTCAAGCTCTTCAGCGCCTTCTGTGCGGTTTTGCAGAAATTCTTTATTCTGCAGATTTTTATCAAAAATCACTTTTAAAAGCGCGGTCGTTAAAGACCAGTCCTCCCCGGGCTTCAGCTGCAGATGCAGGTCTGCCATTTTAGCTGTTTCTGTCACTCGCGGATCGATCACAATAATAAAAGCTCCGTTTTGTTTTGCCTGTTCAAAATACGGCATGATGGTCGGCTGGCATTCGGCAATATTAGTGCCGGCGAGTATGATGCATTTTGCGTTTGGAATTTCCTCAATGCCATTGGTAAACCCGCGGTCTACCCCGAACGTCTTCGTCGCCGCTGAGGCAGCAGAAGACATGCAGAACCGGCCGTTGTAATCGATGTATTTTGTCTGCAGCCCGACCCGGGCGAACTTGCCGAGCAGATAGGATTCTTCATTCGTAAGCGAGCCTCCGCCGTATACCGATAAAGCATTTTTGCCGGAGGTCTGCTGAATATCCTTCGTTCGCTGTTCAATAATATCCAGGGCTTCGTCCCATTCAATAGATTTAAACCGGCCGTTCACTTTTTTCATCGGAGCTGTAATCCGGTCTTCATGAATCACATGCTGGTAGGCTGAGTGACCTTTGACACATAACCGGCCGTGCGTGGTGGGATTATCCACACCGACGGTTTTATATTTGATGCCTTTTGTAGTAATCTGCTCCACTACTTCCTTTTTACACTGCATGCTGCAGAAAGGGCACTGAGCCTGATGCCGGTTTTCTTCGAGAACTGTCGGCTCTATTGTCCGTCCGTAATTGGACCCGAAATCATTCATGAACTGTACTCCCTTCTGGAATCGAAAAATGATACGGCAGCGGCTTTTTCAAACAAGTACTTAACTGGTGGAGCAGCTGCTCTCTGGTATCCGGATCAAACAATCCTTCCCGTATATGGATGATCGTCATACGTCCGCACCATCTGGCAAATGATTCCTTAAAAAACGCAGTTTCCCGGTAATACTGAAGAAGCGCCCAAATGTACTCTTTTATCTCCATAAAGGTGGGAGCTGAAAACAGCAGTACAGACTTTTCCTCAAAATGAATGTGAAACTCCCACTTGTCTTCCATTTTAAGCAGTCCGGCATCAACGTGATTTCCTTCAAGAATAGAAAAGCCCTCCAGCATGACAAAACGGAGCGTGTCAGGAAAAGGGACAGCTTCCACCGGTTCCTCAAGCTCCAGGGCGTATGGCACCATCCCGGGGTTATGACGCTCCCGGATCCGGTCTTTGAATACACTCTGTACAGTCGTCATCTGAAAACCTGGAAAGTTAAGAAGAGGAATATCCAGGCTGTCACATACTTCCACCACATCTTCGTCTTCGACATATGGAAGCTGTATGCGTCCGTCCGCTGTAATATGAAAATAGCTCAACTGGTATTTTTCGATAACGGTATTTAGATTTTTGATCAGATCAGGAGAAATAATCCCTGCTTTCATGATCGGCTGCAGGGTGTAGGTGCCATCCGCTTCGAGGGAAATGTACGGCGAATAGGTGAACGGCAGTGTTTCGTTGCTTGAAAGCTCTCCCTGCTTCATTTGAATCATATAGAGATAGTAAGCAATGGCAGGCCGGCACATTTCGCAGCCTTCGGGCGTTTTCCAGTTTAAAGCGTCCATCGCTTCTTCGGGCGTCGATGGTTTTACTTCCATCAGCCGGTTAATCAGCGTCGGGTGGTCAAGCCCCGTGCACCCGCACAGCGCTTCAGTTTTGTTTTCCGCCTCCACCTTTCCTTCACAGGCAAGCTTCAGCAGGCCCTCTGCCATACTGCTGCAGCCCCCGCAGGAGGTAGAAGCTCCCGTACAGGCTTTCACTTCATCCAGCGTGGTCAGTTCTTTTTCCTGGACGGCCTGAATAATCGTGTTTTTATTTACATTATTACAGGCACATACCGTGTCGGAGCCTGGCATTTCCAGCAGAAAACCGGCCGGCTCACTGCTTGCTGACAGCAGCTGTTTTTTCTCCGAAGCGTTGATTGGTTTGTCTGTCATCACCAGGCTCTTTAACAGATCGCTGTTGGTTGTATTGCCGTAAAGCACAGCTCCCTGGACCGTTTTATGGCGAAAAACAATCTTTTTATAAAGCTCGTTTTCTTCATCATGGAGCACCCATGACTTTGTAGCCTCGTCCTCGATCAGAGAGCCAACAGAAAACAATTCCACTCCGGATATTTTCAGCTTTGCCGAAGTACTTGAACCTTTATAATAGGCTTTGTGCTCGCCGCTCAAACGCCTCGCCAGCACATCCGCCTGTTCGTTCACCGGCTGCACCAGACCATAGGTCCGGCCGTCATGTTCGATACATTCGCCTATCGCGTATATGTGCTTTTCACTCGTCTCCATTCGATCATTCACAATGATCCCGCGGTTCGTTTCAATACCGGACGCTTCTGCAAGCTTCAGCTGCGGACGAATACCGATCGCAAATACGACCATATCTGCTTCCACGTGTGTCCCGTCCCCAAAAGCAATTCCTGATACCTTCCGGAGTCCCAAAATGGAAGTAACGTCTTTACTCAGCAAAAATTTTACGCCGCGCCGTTCCAGCTTTCCCTGCAGCATGGCGGCAGACTGAAGGTCAAGCTGGCGGTCCATAATATTGTCCGCCCGCTGTACGACCGTCACTTCTGCATCGAAACGGCTCAGTCCGTTAGCCGCTTCGAGTCCTAGCAGGCCGCCTCCGATAACCAGAATCCGACGCTTCTGCCCAGCTGCTTTAACGAGCCTGCGGCAGTCCTCAAGCGTGCGAAAAGGAAATACTCCTTCTTTTTCCACCCCTTCCACCGGTGGAATCAGCGGCGATGACCCCGTGGCAAAAACTAAATGGTCATAGGAGTGCTCCCCGCTGGCTGTTATGATTTTCTTTTCATCCTTCAATACATTCTGCACCGTTTCCCCCGGATGAAAGGATATATTGTTCCGGCGGAACCATTTATTTGTATAGGTTGTTAAATCGTCCTCTGTTATTTCTCCATTTAAATAGGAGGAAAGCTGGATCCGGTTGTACGGCAGCGTTTTTTCTTTACTGAAAATAGAAATATGCACCCGGGCCGTACGCTCACGCAGCTGTTCCATTAACCGGATAGCTGCAAGCCCTCCTCCTATAATGACTACATGCTGCTTTTTCATGTCAGGCACCGCCCTCCCGCAGAGCGAAATATGTTTTCCGAAATCTTTACAAGCTACTATCAGTTTGTAGAAACCTTACGAATTCTTCAATTACCTTGTAAGATAAGCTGTCGATGTTTTTATCGCTTTAGCTTTTCTGCTGAAAACAAAAAAGTTGATGACTCAGATAAAGTGTTCGATAATAGAAGATAATAATTAAGACGGTTCAACAGACCCGGAGTATATCGGAGGAGAAGAAATGAAACTAATTGCAACGGATATGGACGGAACATTGCTGAATCAGGACGGAGAAATCAGCAAAGACAACGCCGAAGCCCTTCAGGCTGCTTCGGCCCACGGCATTGATATCGTAATCGCCACCGGAAGAACCTATGAAGCTGCACACAGACCATTGGCGTCTGCCGGTCTTTCCTACCCAATTATCAGCATGAACGGCGCAGTCACTTACAAAAACCGAAAAGAAATACAGCGCTCTGCCCCCATCACAGAAAGCTCCTGCGAACGAATTTTAACCGTGCATCAGGCTGCCGGCTCTTATATTGAACTGTTTACCAGCCAGGGTATTTTTGCCCCTTCAAGAAAAGCATATATGAGTGTCGTTGTGGGAATGCTGCAGACCGCTCACCCCGAGCTGACGACGGCTGCAGCAGAGCAGTATGCTGAGCGCCGGCTGGAGGATGAAAATTTCCAGTTCGCAGATGATTTCTTTTCAGTACTCGATAACGAGGGGCTCGAGGTGTATAAAATGCTCGCCTTTTCTTCAGAGGCTTCCGTACTCGAACGGATGAAATACGAGCTCCGGGATGATAACGAGCTCGCTCTTACTTCTTCTGGTATGGGCAACCTTGAATTAAACCACGTACGCGCCCAAAAGGGCTTTGCGCTTCAGGAGTTTGCGCTTGGGCTCGGGATATCCCTTGAAGACGTTATGGCTTTAGGCGATAACTTTAACGATTTAAATATGCTCCAAATGGCAGGACGGAGCGTCGCCATGGGCAATGCCGTTCCGGAAGTTAAAGAGGCATCCGGGTTTTCCACAAAAACAAATACTGAACACGGCGTTGCTCACGCTGTGCATGAAATGCTCCACGAATTAAAAACAAAAAGCAGCTGATACTCGTGCCGTCCCACTGCCGGACGGCTTTTGTACGGGCATCCCGGAATAAAGTGCAGTCAGCAGCATTTTCATGGACACCTCTGCCTCGAGCAGCCGGGAAGTAACACTTGCCAATAAGCAGTTAATGTGAGAATATAATTTTGTTTGCTAAAAGTACGAAGTACATATATACAATAATTTGTCATGAATCGTTCACAAACAATTGACAAGATAGCGAACTTTTTTGTCAATATCTCTGATTTTCACGACATATGTGATACATTAGTATCGGATGAACACGGTTGGGGGGAATAAAATGAAATCGGAAAATATCGAACGCACAGTTCAACAAGGATCCCTCGCTGCCCCGAAACAGGCACTTCGTAAAGTACTGGCGGAAACGATTAAAACAGGGATTATCAAATCCAATTTAATCGTTATGTTTGCAGGGATTGCCCTTGCTTTATATATTCACAACATCGCTTTTTCCGATAAAATCGGAGCGATAGTCCTTGCCACGCTTGGCTCGGGCCTTGTTATCGGCGCTGCCGGCACGTTTAACAACTTATACGACCGCGACATCGATAAGATTATGGACCGGACAAAGAACCGCCCTACGGCAACTGGCCGGATGCAGCTGAAAAATGCACTTATACTGGGAATTGTTATGACACTTGCGGGCCTGGGCTTTTTATACGCGGCTTCACCGCTCGCAGCCATCTTCGGATTTACAGGCTTATTCTTTTATGTTGTTCCATATACGATGTGGAGCAAGCGACGCACGATTTACAATACAGAGATCGGGAGCATTTCTGGAGCAGTGCCTCCGCTTATCGGCTGGGCCGCTATTTCCAACGACTTTTTCCATCCGGCAGCTCTCGGCCTTTTCGTTATCATGGTTTTATGGCAGATGCCGCACTTCTATGCTATCGCTATACGCAGACACGATGAGTACAAGGCAGCAGATATCCCAATGCTTCCTGTAATCAAAGGAAACCGGCGGACTTATATTCAGACAAACGTATATCTTGTTCTGTTAACCCTCTCGAGCTTTCTTTTCCTTCCGGTCAGCAGCTTTATCGTTGGCGTATCCTTCGTCTTAAGCGCAGCCTGGCTTGCAGCAAGCTTTATATGCTACCGGCGGATGGACAGCAAAAAATGGGCAACTACTATGTTTATTTTTTCGTTGAATCATATGACGATTCTGTTCACCGTCGTAATTGGATATTCTCTAATTGCCCTGTTTTTTAACTAAAGCATGTTCAGGTCCCAGCACGGGCCGGAGCATGTTTTTCTTTATCATCGTTTTTATGCGGGTCCGGCGGGGTTTCATTCGAATTCCCGGGCACGAATCTGTATAATATATTCAAGGTTAGTGGTAACGTTATCAAATTAACATGAAAAAAGAGGTGGAGGATGACACAGCGTATAGCCTTGATCACAGACAGCACCAGTTCGATCGATGCA
Source organism: Marinococcus halotolerans DSM 16375 (assembly GCF_000420725.1). Lineage (GTDB taxonomy): Bacteria > Bacillota > Bacilli > Bacillales > Marinococcaceae > Marinococcus > Marinococcus halotolerans. The sequence continues at coordinate 38,234 of NZ_ATVM01000017.1, forward strand.
GAAACAGCCGCAAAGTATAATATTCATATTGTTCCTTTATCTGTAGTATTTGAAAATGAAAGCTATAAAGAAAATATTGAAATCACCACGGATGAATTTTATGAGCGGCTTCCGCATGAAGAAATTTTCCCGACGACCAGCCAGCCATCTGTGGGCAGTTTTTCCGAACTGTTTGAACAGTTAAGGGGGAATTACGACGCAGGAATTGCCATACATATCAGCAGTCATTTAAGCGGTACTCTTCAGACAGCCCAACTCGCGGCAGACATGACCGGGTTTCCACTCTTTACTGTGGATTCGAAGATGGGCGCCGGCAGCATCCGCCCCCTTCTGATGAGAGGCGCGCAATTAGCAGCGGAAGGAAGCACACCGGAGGAAATACAGCAGCAGTTAACAGAGATGGCCGGGCATGCCAGAGGCTATCTGCTGCTCGGAAGCCTGGAGCAGGCACATAAAGGAGGCAGAATCTCCCGCGGAAAGCTGATCCTTGGAACGCTTTTAAAGATTCATCCTCTTCTCACCTTTGAAAGGGGTCAGATTGTTCCTTTTGAAAAAATCCGTACCCGGAAACGGGCCGAGAGCCGGCTCCTGCAGATTGCTGAAGATGCCATAGCCTCCTCGCACGTCGAAGATCTGAGTATTATTTATACGACAACGAAAGAAAAAGCTGAGGCATGGAAAAAAGAGCTGCAGGAGCTGTCTTCTGGTCTAGCGATTCACCTCTGTCCTCTCAGTCCGGTAATTGGTGTGCACGGCGGGGCTGAAACAATGGGAATTATGTGGTATGAGTACGGATAAAAAAGCTTGTGACTTTCCCTTCCAGGCTCTATAATTAGACCAATCCGCACCATACTCTTACTTTGGAGGAAAACGACCGTGCAATTTAATCAGGAAAAAGCTGACGGCTCTTTATACGATTATTTGATTGAACATATAGATACCATTCGTGGCACCTGGTCTTCCGATTCCTCTTCCGGCAATACTGCCGATGACTATACAAATCAAAAACTTGAAGAAATGAAAAAGGTTTTTGCCCAGGAGCTTGTTCATGTATTTCGGGAGGAAGAAACCCGGTTTTACGAGCATTTCGAAGAAAAAATCAGTGACATTGTTGAAGAGAATAAAGAAATGTGGCAGCCGATGCTCACTATTCAGGAAGAATTCACTTATTACCGTAACGCCATTTTAGAACAGATCCGCCTGTTTGTTCATCAATATGAGGAATCGATCCCCATCGATCACGTACTCGACTGGCAGCGCAAAGCACTTCAGGCTTTCGACTACGCCGGGCGGGCGTTTATGAAGGAAGCCATTTACCATATGAACGAACAGATACAGCTGAAAGAGGCAATGATCCTGGAGCTCTCCTCCCCGATCATTTTGATTCAAAAGAAAACCGGCCTGCTTCCGCTCATCGGCCATATCGATGAACAGCGGGGCCAGGTGATTGTGGAGCATACGTTAAAGCAATGCACCGAGAGCGAATTAACTCGTCTGTATATCGATCTTTCGGGTGTGCGTGATATCACGACATTCGTCGCCCAGCGCATCATGCAGCTTGCCACTGCCTTAAAGCTGGTTGGCGTGGAAACTACGCTGTGCGGCATGCGCCCGGAGATGGCCCAGACTGCTGTCCAACTCGGCATCAGCTTTAAAGACATTGATATCGTTTCTGAACTGACCCATGCGCTGCGGACAAACTACGCTTTATAAAACACGGAGCCTCTGAACACCTGAATGTTCAGAGGCTTTGGTCTGCCCGGCATTTCCCGGTCAATTTTATACATATTTCATATTTTCCACTTAATTCAACTCGTATATGACATTTGTCATTTTTTCTCCCTGACGTCTATGACTTACAGCCGCAGCCAAAATTTTATACCCTATTAATAGAGACACACCCCATAAAGCAGGGAGCGATTAACCATGAGCAGACAAGAACAAATGCAATTGAAAAAAAGTGCTGCCCCTTACGCACATTCTGACCATAAAGCAAGTATTATTCAGCTGTGCAACTCCATTCTTCCTTTATTAGCCCTATGGGCGCTTGCGTACGCAGCATATTTCATTTCTCCTTTTATCACTGTTGCCCTCGCCATTATCGCCGGAGGCTTTGTTGTCCGTACGTTTATTATCTTTCACGACTGCACGCACGGTTCATTTTTCAAAAGCAGCAAAGCGAATGACCGTATTGGCACGTTAACTGGGATCATTACTCACTTCTCCTATGCAAAATGGAAAAGAAGCCATATGATGCACCACTCCACCAGCGGCAACCTCGACAAACGGGGCACCGGGGACGTCTGGGTCATGACTGTCGAGGAATACCAAAACGCCAGCAAATGGCTCCGACTCAGCTACCGCCTGTACCGCAACCCGTTCGTACTTTTCTTTTTAGGCCCATTTTACCTGTTTCTTGTTGAGAACCGCTTCAACCGTAAAGGTGCCAAACGAAAAGAACGCCTGAACACGTATTTCACGAACATTTCTATTGTAGTTATTTACGCTTTATTAATCTGGCTTGTCGGCTGGGCTGCCTTTTTCACCATTCAGATTCCTATGCTTTTCACAGCAGGGTTTCTCGGCATCTGGTTATTTTATGTCCAACACACGTTTGAAGACTCCTACTTTGAAAACGAGGACAAATGGGACTTTGTAAAAGCTGCAGTAGACGGCAGCTCCTACTACGAGCTTCCAAAAGTACTTCAGTGGATTACCGGCAATATCGGCTATCATCACGTGCATCACCTTAGCCCACGTGTACCGAACTATAACTTGGCAAAAACCCACGAAAACATTGAACCGTTGCAGCAGGCTACAAAGATTACTCTTGGTACAAGCCTCACATCCATTAAGTTTCGTTTGTACGATGAAACAAACAAAACGTTTGTCAGCTTTAAGGAAGCAAACATCCGAAGCAAAAGACAGGCAGAGGTTTCTAGAACCTCTTCAGTACCGGCTGATAAAAAATCTTAACAACAAACCCTTCTCTGTTACGGAGAGGGGTTTGTTATACTTAATATAAAGAAACGTTATGCCTCATGAAAAAGGAGCCCGTTTATGCAGAACTGGTTCGATATATTCCCAAAAAGCACAGGCCTCAGCTTATACGCATGGATTATTTTCTGTTTGCTGCCCTTTTATTTTATTATCCGCTCTGCTACGTATTTTGAAATCGCCCTCGGCGTCTTTATGATTCTGCTGTTTTTTACCACCTACCGGTTATCCTTCATTAAAAAGGGCTGGACGGTTTATTTATCTGTGAGCATTGAAATGCTGATCAGTATCGGAATGACCCTTTATTTTGGTTATGTTTATTTTTCCCTGTTTTTAGCATTCTTTATTGGTAATATCCAGCATAAGGCAGGCTTCCTTACCCTGTACATTCTTCACCTTATTACTACTCTGGCCGCTGTTATCATCGGCTTTTACGTTCAAAATGAGCTGTTTATGATGCAGCTTCCCTTTATTGCCATCAGCGTCCTCGGGGTTATTCTTCTTCCTTTTAACATCTACAACCGAAACAAACGCGAAAAGCTTGAAACCGAGCTGCATGAGGCGAATCAACGCATCTCCCAGCTTGTCGTCCTTGAAGAACGGCAGCGTATTGCCAGAGATCTGCACGATACCCTTGGCCAGAAGCTTTCATTGATTGGTTTGAAAAGTGAACTTGCCGGAAAATTAATAGATACAAAACCCGAACGGACCCAGGCAGAATTAACTGACATTCACCAAACCGCCCGCACCGCACTAAAAGAAGTTCGTGAGCTTGTATCCGATATGAAAGGCGCCAAGTTGAGCGACGAGCTTCTGCGTGTGGAAGAAATCCTTCAGGCTGCAGGTATTACTCTTCATGTAAAAGGGAGCGCCAGCTTTCACGAAGCACCCCCTCTCATCGAAAACGTGCTCAGCATGTGCTTAAAGGAAGCTGTGACCAATGTTGTCAAACACAGCGAAGCAGCAAACTGTTATATTACGATCGATCAATCCACAACGAGTCTTTCCCTTACAGTCGAAGACGATGGCAAGGGCATGTCCTCTGAGCAGAAATCCTGGTCCGAAAGCGGCCTTCAGGGCATTAAAGAACGCCTCGGCTTCATCAACGGCCAGTTTAACTACCATTCTTCCGAAGGTACAAAGCTTGCTATTCAAGTACCTTTGGTCGTTCAGCAAATTAAATAAAGGAGAGGCCGCCAGCTATGATAAGAATAGTGATCGTGGAGGATCAGCAGATGCTTTTAGGAGCGCTTGGTTCTCTTCTTGATTTAGAAGACGATATGGAAGTAGTCGGTAAAGCGGAAAACGGAGAGGAGGCTTTGGCCCTCATTGAACAGAAGCAGCCGGATATATGCATTATGGACATTGAAATGCCGGTGAAAAGTGGATTAGAAGCTGCTGAGGAATTAAAGGAAAGTACATGCAAAATCATTATCCTCACCACATTCGCCCGCACCGGTTATTTTGAACGGGCCCGAAAAGCAGGAATCAGCGGCTATCTTCTGAAGGACAGCCCGAGCGAAGAGCTCGCCCAGTCTATCCGTATCATTATGAGTGGCAGAAAGGTCTACTCCCCTGATTTAGTGGATCTGGCTTACAACACAGCTGCCACACTCACTAAACGCGAAGAAGAAGTACTTGCGCTAATCGCAGAGGGAAAAAGCACTACAGCTATTGCCCGGCAGCTCTCTCTTACCAACGGTACCGTAAGAAATTATATTTCGGTTATTTTTGATAAGCTTGAAGTAAGCAACAGGGTGGAAGCCGTCACTAAATTTCAGGAATTAAAGCATTAATACCAGCCTGCTGCCCCGACTTGCATATGCAGCAGGCTTCTGCTATACTATTCATATACCATATACATGTATGGGTATAAAAATGAAAGGGGAATTCACATGATCGCAACGCTTCCTCGCATTAACGAACTGGCGAGAAAAAAGGCAAATCAGGGACTGAGTGCACAAGAGCAGTTGGAGCAAAAACAGCTTCGTGAAGAGTACCTTCAAATGATCCGCGGATCAATGGAAGAGACACTGCTTACCACCACCGTGCAGGATCCGGAAGGTAACGATGTAACACCGGAAAAATTAAAAAACATTCAATCCTAAAATGCTTTGCTATACAAAGCCGGTACGCTGCCAACACAGCGTACCGGCTTTATTTTATTCTTTTTGCGGGCGTTCACTGAGCGTGCTGAAAGCCGTCAGTCCAAATACGGTCGTAATAAACATAATAGCTCCCATCGGCACGGCTGTCGTTTCATCAATCCCCGCAAGCGGTGAAACAATAGAACCGATCAAGAGTGGCAGCATGCCGAGAAGGGCACTTGCACTCCCCGCCCGGTGCCCCTGTTTAGCAATCGCCAGCGTAAATGAACTTGTCAGCACCATCCCCATCGCTGTCATGTAAATAAATATAGGTATAACCAGAAGCGCGAGCGGACCTTCAATAATTGTCATCGCGAGAAGAAAAGAACTCGCGCTGACCGCTGTGATCACTGCTGTGCGCAGCAGTTTTCGTTCAGCAATAATGCCGGCCAGCCGGCCGATTAAAAAGCTTCCGGTAATAATGGCAAGGCCGTTAATGCCAAATAACACGCTGAACACCTGGGCAGAAACTCCGTAAATCTCCTGATACACAAACGGCGTACCGGAAACGTAGGCGAAGCTGCCCCCGTGGACGAAGCCAAGCGTTAACGCATACCCGATAAAAGAACGATCCCTCCACAAATCACCAATGGTGCGGATCGTATATTTAAGTGAGCTCGGCGTTCTTTTCTCCTCCGGAAGAGTCTCTTCAAGCCGAAAACCAATTGTAACTACGATGGCAAGACCTACGACCGCGAGAAACAGGAAAATCGTTGACCACTCTGAAAATGGCAGGAGTAAAATGGCGCCCCCAATCATTGGAGCGGCCATAGGCGCAATAGCGTTAATGACCATCAGCAATGAAAAGAACTGGGTCAGTTCCTTTCCACTGAAAATGTCTCTTACCACCGCCCTTGAAACGACAATGCCGGCAGAAGCAGTTAAGCCCTGCAGCAGCCTCGCAGCAATCAATATGTATATATTCGGTGCAATCGCACAAATAAACGAAGCAGCCGCAAATAGCGTAATAGAAATGAGCAGCGGCTTTCTTCTACCCTTTGCATCACTAATCGGGCCGACGATCACCTGACCGACTGCAAGACCCACAAGACAGGCAGTTAAACTAAGCTGCACCATAGAAGCCCGGGCATTCAAATCTGAAGCTATCCCCGGGAAGCTTGGCAGGTACATATCAATATTGAGCGGCCCGAGGATCGCAAGCATACTAAGAATCAGCGCCAGGCCGATCCGCTCTTTTCCTTTAGGATTTTGAATCATATAGAAGGAACACCTTTCTGCTTGAATTAGACCATGCATACGCATACAATTTCACAGTTTCTGTATACGTTAGTTATTCTATCCCGTTTCCGCTCCCGTGTATACCTCATTTCGCTATAAGCCCTCAGGTCTCGGTATAAGATCTGGTTATTCCTGCTTTTACTCCATAACAGATATTCCAACGGGAAACACTACGCCTAATACTAACGTGAACACAATCATAAAATACGTTAGAAAAGCGAACCTGGGACGGTGTTCACTGCCAATAATATGATTGAGATGAATTTCCATAAAAATAAGGGTTAACAGTCCTGCAGCGGCTTTTAAAAATATAGCTGGAAAATCCGGAGTCAGGCCTATTAATAATCCACCTGAAATCATTCCTGGTAAATACGCCCCCCGGAGCGTGTAATGAGCACCCATACCAATCCTGTTTTTTCCTTTCTGGTAGAAAATATTTGCAGAAACGAACAGTATCAGCAGGAGGACTATCATTGAAAGGTGTGCCGTAACAAGGAATTGCACTATTTGCGGGGTCATTTTCTCTTCCTTTCTTAACTTTAATTCACAATGCTTTCACTATACTAAAAAAAATTTCGTTTGGCGAAGTTTTGTAATTTTATATAACAGTATTGATATTTGCAATACTGTTATAATACAATGGTATTATATCCTGGGAGCAGCTTTTTCAGTTCCCTTACTTTGAAGGAGGAATAGTATGACCACGTATCAATCGGCAGGCAGCCTGCATGTACACCCTTCTTTATATCAATTTATTAACGAAGAAGTCCTCCCCGGATCCGGCCTGGAACAAAAACAGTTTTGGCAGGATTTCGGCCAGATTGTTCATGATTTGGCCCCTGAGAACGAAGTCCTTCTGCAAACGAGAGATAATCTGCAGAACCAGATTCACGAATGGCATCAGGCTCATTCCCGGTGGGACCTGGATCAGTACCGGACGTTTCTCGAAAGCATTGGCTATCTCGAGCCCGGGCCGGACGATTTTCAAATCGCCACCGAACACACGGACGAAGAGATCTCCATGCAGTCCGGGCCACAGCTTGTCGTTCCCATCAGTAACGAACGCTTTGCCATTAACGCAGCTAATGCCCGGTGGGGAAGCCTTTACGATTCTTTGTATGGAAGCGATATCATCAATGAAGCGGGCGGAGCGGAGCAAAAGCAATCCTACAATCCTGTACGCGGGGAAAAGGTCGTTGCTTACGCAAAGCAATTTTTAGACGAATACTTCCCGCTTCACAGCCGTTCCCATAAGGATGCGGTCAGCTACTCTATTGAAAACGGGAGTCTTGAAATATCCTTTCAGGACGGCAGTAAGGATCAGCTGCAGCATCCTGAACAATTTACAGGTTACCAGGGTGCAAGCGCTCAGCCGGTAGCTGTTCTTTTAAAGCATCACCGTCTGCATATCGAAATCCAAATTGACTACGGTCACCCGATTGGCAAAACCGACCCCGCCGGAGTAAAAGATATACTGGTCGAGTCTGCGCTTACGACTATTATGGACTGCGAGGATTCTGTAGCCGCTGTAGATGCTGAAGATAAAACACTGGTTTACCGAAACTGGCTCGGGCTCATTAAAGGAGATATCAGCGCCCAGTTTCAAAAAGGTGATAAAACAGTGACACGCATTATGAATCCGGACCGCAGCTATACCTCTCCTGAAGGTGAAGAATTTACTCTGTCAGGCCGCTCTCTGATGCTCAACCGCAACGTTGGTCATTTAATGACCACCGATGCCATATTGAATGAAAAGGAAGAAGAAATTCCTGAAGGTATCATGGACGGCGTCGTTACGAGCCTGATTGCCAAGCACGATCTGCTTGGGAACGGAAAATACAGAAACTCCCGCGAAGGGTCTATCTATATTGTAAAACCGAAAATGCACGGTTCTAGAGAAGCAGCCTTTGCAAACAAACTGTTTGACCGTATTGAAGACATGCTCCACCTCGAACGCCACACCTTGAAAATAGGCGTTATGGACGAGGAACGAAGAACAACGATTAATCTGAAAGCATGCATCAAGGAAGTAAAAGACCGGGTAATGTTCATTAATACTGGCTTTCTGGACCGGACCGGAGATGAAATCCATACCTCCATGGAGGCAGGACCGATGATCCGCAAAGGTGAAATGAAAACCTCTGAGTGGCTCGGAAGCTACGAAAAATCAAACGTACAGACCGGTCTTGCCGCCGGCTTCGAACAGCGCGCCCAGATTGGTAAAGGCATGTGGCCAATGCCCGAACAGCTGGCAGCCATGATGGATCAGAAAGACGGGCAGTTAAAAGCTGGGGCGTCCACCGCCTGGGTACCGTCTCCAACGGCGGCCACGCTGCATGCTCTTCATTATCACCAGGTAGATGTGCCGGAGGTCCAAAAAGATTTAAAGCAGTTATCTGAATCTCATCTTGATTCTATTTTAATTATACCCACAGCCGCTGATGCTGACTGGTCATCCGCCGAGGTGCAGGAGGAGCTCGATAATAACGCTCAGGGCATTCTTGGATATGTTGTACGCTGGGTCGAGCTTGGCATCGGCTGCTCTAAAGTGCCGGATATCAACAACGTTGCACTTATGGAAGACCGGGCAACGCTTCGCATCTCGAGCCAGCACATTGCCAACTGGCTTCATCATCACATTTGCTCCAGACAGCAGGTGATGGAAACATTCAAACGAATGGCCGCTGTTGTAGATGAACAAAACGCCCACGACCCCGAATATCGTCCGATGGGTCCGGATTTTGACCAGTCAACCGCCTTTCAGGCCGCCTGCGATTTAGTATTCCAGGGGTACAACCAGCCAAACGGCTACACTGAGCCTATTTTGCACAGACGCCGCAGAGAAGCTAAGGATCGTTTAAAAGCAGAAGCCAAATAGCCTCCTTTCTCCACCCTCAGGCTTTCCCTAGAGCGGAAAGCCTGAGGGTCTTTTTTATGCACCCGCATCCAGGCCGTTCTATTACATATGTATACAGAAAAAACCGGCGCCCTGCTTTAACGCGGGGAACCGGCCGTATCTTTTCTGCTATTCTTCGGTTTTGCTTAAGCAGTGATCGCACTGGATCATTGGTGTTTCCTGATGCTCTGTCATTTCGCTTCCGCAGTCGCTGCAAATCATTGTCCGCATTTCACTCTGATACTCCATCGTCGTTTCTCTCATTGGAAAAACCTCCTTATGATTTTAAATATTTACCGGCTGAACTGACTTGATTCTGTAGAACCCTTCATCGCAGTTGTGGATGATTTTCCGCTCGAAATGGTAGTTGCTACCTGGTCGAAGTATCCTGTACCAACCTCCCGCTGGTGGCGCGTTGCTGTGTAGCCATGGTCTTCGTTGGCAAATTCCTTTTGCTGAAGCTCGGAATAAGCTCCCATGCCGCGTTCTTTATAGCCGCCAGCCAGTTCAAACATGCTGTTGTTAAGAGCGTGGAAGCCGGCCAGAGTAACAAACTGGAACTTGTATCCCATCTCGCCCAGCCGTTCCTGGAAGGTTTCAATTTCTTCGTCACTCAGCTTGGCTTTCCAGTTAAAGGAAGGTGAACAATTATAGGCAAGCATTTTCCCTGGGAATTTTTCGTGAATCGCATCTGCAAATTTCTGTGCTTCCTCAAGGTTTGGTTCAGAGGTTTCGCACCAGACAAGGTCTGCGTACGGTGCATAAGCAAGCCCTCTTGCAATCGCCTGGTCCAATCCGTTGTTTGTGCGGTAAAAGCCTTCCTCGGTCCGTTCATTGCTTCGAATAAACGAGTGATCATAGGCGTCAATATCACTAGTAAGCAGATCGGCCGCGTTTGCATCGGTTCTGGCAACGATAATTGTTGGCACTCCCATCACGTCTGCTGCAAGTCTTGCCGAAATGAGATTTTGAATAGCCGTGCTTGTCGGTATTAATACCTTTCCGCCAAGGTGACCGCATTTCTTTTCGGATGCAAGCTGGTCCTCAAAATGAACACCGGCGGCTCCTGCCTCGATCATCGATTTGGTTAATTCGAACACGTTCAGCCGTCCGCCAAATCCTGCTTCTCCGTCAGCTACGATTGGAGCAAAAAAGTTTTTTTCATCGTTTCCTTCGAGATGTTCAATCTGATCCGCCCGCTGCAGTGCCTGGTTGATACGCTGCACTACGTGCGGAACGCTGTTGGCGGGATATAAGCTCTGATCCGGATACATATGGCCGGAGAGGTTAGCATCAGCGGCCACCTGCCAGCCGCTTAAATAAATCGCTTTCAATCCTGCTTTCACCTGCTGCACGGCCTGATTTCCGGTAAGTGCCCCAAGCGCCCGTACGAACGGGTCCTCCTGCATTAAATTCCAAAGACGATTCGCCCCCATATCAGCGAGTGTATATTCTACCTTGATCGAACCACGAAGCTTCAACACATCCTCTGCTGAATACGGGCGGGTAATTCCTTTCCACCGCTCCTCGTTCTCCCAGGCTTCTTCCATTTGCTTTACATCTTCCTGACGAATCATATGTCTCTCTCCTTTTTCTTCAGATTAAACAAATTTGGAATGCAGCTGCGTTTTTCTGTTATAGTACAATTTGTTTTGTTGAGACTATATTATAACAGTATTTATATTTCGTCAACTGTTTTATAATAATTTTTTGAAATTTTTATTTCCTTTTGTAATAGAGGTTCCGAACCCCCTGTTTGAATAGTTTTTCTCTTTTAAATGAAATATTCTTCAAATATCTTCTGTATTAATACAGAAGTGACGACTTTTTAAAAAGCTGCTTTCCACCTTCAAAGCCACGGCTTTCGTGAAACTTGCAGGCTTTTTTATTGACGAAGCCAAACGGTTCTACTAAGATATGTTCTTTGTGTCCGGCTGCTGAAAATCGCTTCTCTCTGTCCCGGTGTTTCTCTGCCCGCATAAATTTTTACTCCATATACAAAAGAAAGTAGGAATATTTGTGTCTTCACAACCCCCGAATCATTGGAAAAACAATGACTGGCTGGTCACGCTTCTCAGCGGCGGCCTGCTGCTCTTATTTGTCATTTTTTCTCTTATCAACGCCGGAGCTGTCGGCCAGTTCGTTACGGTCACCTTTAACTGGGCCGTTACCTTTTTCGGTGCTTTTTGGCAGATTCTTTTGCTTGCCACTTTTTTCATCGGACTCTACATCGGTTTTTCGAAATATGGACGCGTACGACTTGGTAATTTAGCCGAACCGGAATTCAGCTATTTTAAATGGCTTTCCATCATTATGTGTACCCTGCTGGCCGGAGGCGGTGTTTTCTGGGCCGCAGCGGAGCCTATTTATCATTTCATGGATCTTCCTCCAGTATTTTCCGGGATTGAAGGCAGCTCCTCTGATGCAGTACAGCCGGCGCTCGCTCAAAGCTTTCTACACTGGGGCTTTCTCGCCTGGGCTATTCTTGGAACACTAAGTACCATAGTGTTAATGCATGCTCATTATGATAAAGGCATGCCTCTTCGTCCGCGGACGCTTCTTTATCCGGTCTTCGGCGAAAAAATTGCTGTTCACAGTCCGCTTGGTACTATTGTGGATGTGTGTTCGATCGTTTCGGTAGCTGCTGGTACTATTGGTCCTATCGGCTTTTTAGGTACTCAGGCAGGCTACGGTTTTGAGACCCTCATGGGGATACCGAACAATTATCCCACCCAGTTTATGATTATTGCCGGACTTGTAGCTATTGCTTCTATATCCGCTGTCACTGGTATTCATAAAGGCATTCAGCTTTTGAGCCGGTTCAACGTGTGGTTTACGATTGTTTTGATTTTATTTATATTGATAATTGGACCGGGCGGTTTCATTTTAGACGCCTTTATCTCTTCGTTCGGGATTTATACGCAGGAATTTGCACAGATGAGCAGCTTTCGCGGAAACAACGAGTGGTTAGGTTTGTGGACGATTTTTTTCTGGGGATGGTTTTTAGGCTATGGACCGATGATGGCCATTTTCATTACGAGAATTTCCCGGGGCAGAACGATCCGGCAGCTGATCCTCGCTGTGTCAATTATCGCCCCGCTCGTAACAAACTTCTGGTTTACCATCGTTGGCGGTTCGGGCATCTTTTATGAATTAAACAACCCGGGCTCAGTTTCAAACGCCCTGTTTGAATCGGGCATGCCAGCTTCGATGATGGCAATCGTACAGCAGCTGCCGCTCGGAACCTTTATCGCTTTTTGCTTTCTATTAGTCACTATTCTTTTCGTGGTGACTACGACGGATTCTATGTCATACACAATTTCAATTGTAGTCAGTGACAGCGAAGAACCTCATCCTGCCATTCGTGTATTCTGGGTGGTTATTATGGGAGCCGTAGCTGCCTGTCTGTTGTTTATCGGTGAAGGGAGCGTGGACGCCCTTCAGTCATTTATCGTAGTAACCGCCGTCCCTGTCTCCCTTATTCTGCTGCCGACACTCTGGCTCGCACCGAAAGCGGCCAAAGCAATGGCACAAAAACAGGGGATCACAGCCTCCTCTTCCATAGAAAGTGAAACAAAAAAAGAAGCAAAGTAATACGATGCAGAGAAAGGGAGTCCTCCTTTTCTCTCTTTTTTTTATGTTTTTTCAACAATTTCTTTTGGAACCCGATAAAATAGAGAGAAATCAAGCTATACAAGCGTACGTTTTGAATAGGAGGGCCTAAGATCATGAATCAATGCTCCAGCTGCACAGCACTGCCTGATTTGGAATCTTCCGGGTATCTGTTGTTCACTCATACATCCTTCAGTGTGCTCCGCGAGCTTCGTTATCATATGCTCCAGAACGGTTACAATTCCTATACTCAGGATAATACGCTTTATTATTACTATTCTGCTGTTCAGACACTCAGTCCTTTGCTGGATTTCATTGAACGCACCCTTCCTGGAGACCCAGCCGGGTTAAAGGGCGCCTGGACAGGTAAAGATCAACAGACCCATGCGAACATGATTAATTTTCCTCAGCTGAAAGAGCGGATTTCCCGTCCCTCGTTTATGACCGTCATCAATAATCAGCAGTTCACTCACCACATGCAGCCGATTATTCAATTGAATACCGGTGAAGTAATGGGGTATGAATTCCTCATGCGTCCGCAGGCAGACGCCGCCCAGTTTCGGCCGGATCAGCTGTTTTCTTTCTCCCAGCAGAGCGGTCTGCAGTCGCTTTTAGACCACCGGGCGCGCATCGCCTCTATTAAAACAAGTGCCAAATATCTAAAGCCTGGCATCAAACGGTTTATTAACTTTCTGCCCTCTTCGATCTATGATCCCGATCACTGTCTGCTTTCTACATTTGTTACAGCCCGGAGCTTAGGTGTTTCCACGAAGGACCTTGTGTTTGAAGTGGTGGAAACAGAGAAGTTTGATAATCTCGAACACCTGCTTCGTATTTTTCAAACCTTTCATTCGCACGGGGTACGCGTGGCTTTAGATGATCTCGGGGCAGGCTACTCGACGGTTGACGTCATGGAGGAGCTCAAGCCGCATTACGTAAAAATCGACCGTTCGCTTGTCGACCATTGCGACCAGGATCTTAAAAAGCAGCAGCGGCTGGAAAAAATCGTTTCTCGCGCGGGCAGCCACGGTATTATTACACTGGCCGAGGGAATCGAACGTTCTGAAGAATTAAACTGCGTGCGCGAGCTTGGGTTTGACCTGGCCCAGGGATACTTGATCGGAAAACCAAAAGCAGCCCCCGAAGCCCCTTCCATTTCGGGCCGACCAGAATGAACTTGTTTATTGCCCGGGAAATAAAAAGGACCGAAGCTGAAAAACCGGTCCTTTTTGCTGTATTTTTTTATTTCGCCTAACCGCTTTAATGAATGAATACACTTAGACCAAAGGTCCACAGGCAGACAAATAACAAAAGGTAAAGGCTGTATTTGAGCGTCATTTTCATTAATTGCCCTTCCTTACCTGTCTGTCCCACGGCGGCAGTCGCAATGGCAATGGACTGCGGAGAGATCAGCTTCGCCATTACGCCGCCGGCTGTATTGGCCGCTACCAGCAGAGCCCCATCGACACCAACTCCCGAGGCAGCCGTTGTTTGAATAGAAGCAAAAAGCGTATTATTATTTACGACCGATCCTGTCATAAATACTCCAATCCAGCCAAGCACCGGGGAGAGAAACGGGAAAATATTACCTGTCATAGCAGCCGCTTCTCCCATAGCCATTGTCAGCCCGCCGTAGGTAGCAAGCTTCGCTACCGCGAGAATGGCGCAAATGGTGACAATTGGCAGCCAAAGCTCTTTTACCGTCTGCATTAATTCTTGCTGCGCCATGGACCAGTTCATATTTTTGGCAAACAACACCGTCACGAGCACTGCCAGCAGAATCGCTGTACCTGTAGCCCCGATAAAGTTCAGGTTAAATACAATCCCCTGGCCCGCTGCGCTGCTGTATGTTCCAGGAAGAATAAAACCAAGCACCGCGGGGGAAAGCATGCCGCTGTCTTCAAAAAGTGCTTTAAACCCCGGAAAACTCCAGATCATGATAAAAATCGTCAGCAGGTAAAACGGCGACCATGCAAACACTACCGTTCTCCACGATTTTTTCACTTTTGGTTCAGCCTGTACGTAAGCTTCACCGTCAAGGCGGAAAATATTGACCGGACGCCAGAAACGCTGCAGAACGGCCAGAGCCCCCATCGCTGCCAGAGAAGGAATGATATTGGCCAGCTCCGGCCCCGCTATGATCGTAATTACCGCCTGAAGCACCGTATATGTTACAGCCGTCACTAAAATCGCCGGGAGAGTTTCTTTGACGCCTTTTAACCCGTCCAGAAGAAATATCAGTAAAAACGGAATGCTGAAGTTTACTAATGGAAGCGTGAGTGCGGTCATCTGTGACACATCCATTGCAGTGATCCCTTCAAGCTGAAGCGTATCAATAATACCAACCGGTACTCCGATGGCCCCAAAAGCTCCGGCTGCACCGTTGGCGATGAGGCAAAGCATGGCTGCCTGAAGCGGCTGAAAACCGAGTTGAACGAGAAGCACGGCACAAATAGCAATCGGTACACCAAATCCAGCAGCGCCTTCCAGAAAGGCATTAAAACAAAAACCTATTAATAATAATTGCACCCGCTGGTCTGCGGAAATCGAAGCGATGCTGCTTTGGATTGTCTGAAATTTCCCCGAAGCGACTGATACTTTATACAGCCAGACAGCCATGATAATAATATAACCGATCGGAAACAGCCCCTGTACAATTCCTTCCGTCACTGCTCCGCCGCTCTGTGCAAGCGGCAGGCCAAAAACTCCCATTGCTATTGCAAAGGTAACGCCGAGCGTAAGCAGAGCAGCGTAGATGCCTTTCATTTTGAAAAGCGTCAGGCATACCAGAAACAACAAAATTGGTACAGCAGCTGCCAGAGCAGAAAAAACAATATTCTGAAACGGATCGTACGTTTCCACAAACATGAAAATCCCTTCCTTCTCTCCATCTCTATATGTGAATCATTTCACATACAGAGCATACCTCAGACCATTCGTTCATACAATAAGTTTGTGAATATATTCACATAATGTTCTAATTTAAAATCTATTCTTTCTTTCATCCATCATTTCAGACTTTTTCTGCTGGTAATTAATGCAATTCAATTTTCAAAAAAGTGCAAAAAAATTAATCAAGGAGTGCAAAATTTTTTTCATCTTCCACTTTTTTTACCAGCTGCTCCCTGCTGCGGGCACCTTCTGAAGTTGGCACAGTTCTTGCAACTTTTACAGTAACCTTACTTTAGGAGTGGGTATGCATGGCAGAAATAATATCCTCGAGTCAGATTATCGATCAAAACGATAAACACGGTGCCCGAAATTATACACCGCTTCCTATTGTTATTACTGAAGCGGAGGGCATATGGGTGAAGGATCCGGAAGGCCGCTCCTATATTGACATGCTTAGCGCATACTCTGCTGTCAATCAGGGCCACCGCCACCCCAAAATTATTCAGGCCCTGAAAGACCAGGCCGACCGAGTGACGCTTACCTCCCGGGCATTTCATAATGATCAGCTTGCTCCTTTTTATGACAAAGTGTCAGCCTTAACCAGCAAGAACATGGTGCTTCCCATGAATACCGGGGCTGAAGCGGTAGAAACAGCGGTTAAAGCGATTCGCCGCTGGGGCTATGAAACGAAAGGAATTCCGGAAGGACGGGCGGAAATTATTGCATGCGAGGGAAACTTTCATGGACGCACGATGAGCGCTGTCTCCCTCTCTTCGGAAGAGGAATACAAACGGGGCTTCGGCCCGATGCTCCCGGGTATTAAAATCGTACCGTATGGAGATCTCAAGGCACTTGAAAAAGCTATCACCCCTCATACAGCCGGGTTTTTGGTCGAGCCTATTCAGGGGGAAGCCGGGATTGTAATACCCCCTGAAGGATTTTTGCAGCAGGCGTACGAGCTGTGCCGGACCCACCGGGTGCTGTTTGCCGCCGATGAAATTCAATCCGGCCTCGGGCGCGCCGGTAAAACGTTCGCATGCGACTGGGACGGGGTTACTCCTGATATCTACATTCTTGGAAAAGCACTCGGCGGCGGCGTTTTTCCTATATCATGCGTAGCTGCCGACGAAGACATCCTTGGCGTTTTCACCCCTGGGTCCCACGGATCTACGTTCGGCGGCAACCCCCTCGCCTGCGCAGTAGCAATTGCTTCTCTTGAAGTGATCGAGGAGCAGCAGCTTGTCTCCCGTTCACTCGAGCTCGGAGAGCATTTTAAACGAAGGCTCGCTGCTATCACTAACCCTCATATTAAAGAAGTAAGAGGCAGAGGGCTGTTTATCGGCATCGAGCTCGACATTCCGGCGCGTGCCTGCTGTGAGCGGTTAAAAGACAAAGGAATTCTCTGTAAAGAAACACACGAAACTGTTATCCGATTCGCTCCGCCGCTCGTTATTTCAAAGGAGGATCTCGACTGGGCGGCTGAACGAATTGAAGAAGTGCTTGCTGAACTTTAATAATAGGAGGCTTTCAAATGTATACAACTTACCGTCATGAACCCTTTACTGATTTTACGGATGAGCAGAACCGCAAAGAATTTGCTGACGCGATCAAAGAAGTCGAAAAAAATCTCGGTCAGGACTACCCGCTGATTATTGGCGGCGAGCGGATTATCACGGGCGAAAAGCTTGTTTCCATCAATCCTGCTAATAAAAAAGAAGTGGTCGGCAGTGTCTCCAAAGCCAATCCCGCATTAATTAATCAGGCCTTCGATGCTGCCAGCGAAGCGTTTCGGTCCTGGAGAACGACAAGTGCCGATGCCCGTGCGGAAGTAATGTTCCGGGCAGCCGCAAAAATGCGCCGCCGGAAGCACGAATTATCGGCCACGCTCGTCAAAGAAGGCGGCAAGCCCTGGAAAGAAGCAGATGCTGATGTGGCCGAAGCCATTGATTTCGTTGAATATTATGCCCGCCAGATGCTCGAGCTGAAAAATGGCAAACCCATTAACAGCCGGGAAGGTGAATACAACCAGTATGTCTACCAGCCGCTTGGTGTGGCCGTTACTATTCCACCATGGAATTTCGCCTGCGCTATCATGGTGGGGACAACTGTAGCCCCGTTGGTGACAGGCAATACCGTTTTGTTAAAGCCGGCCGAGCCGACGCCTGTGATCGCCGCGAAGTTTGTCGACATTTTAATTGAATCCGGCGTGCCGGACGGCGTCATTAACTTCGTACCCGGTGACCCCGAAGAAATTGGCGACCACCTCGTGGATCATCCGAAAACAGCGCTTATCAGCTTTACCGGCTCCCGGGCCACCGGCACACGTATTTATAAAAAAGCAGCAGAGATTCAGGAAGGCCAGCAGCACTTGAAGCGGGTCATCGTTGAAATGGGCGGCAAAGACACGATTGTCGTCGACAGCGAAGCGGATCTTGATACGGCCGCTGAAGCCATTATCGCTTCTGCCTATGGCTTTTCCGGCCAGAAATGCTCGGCAGGCTCCAGGGTAGTCGTTCACCAGGACGTGTACGATGACGTCCTGAGCAAAGTGGAAAAAAAGGCTAAAGCGTTGTCTGTCGGGGATCCGACGTCCTATGATAACTACATGGGCCCTGTGGTCAACCAGAAAGCATTCGATAAAATCACCGGCTATATCGATATCGGCAAACAGGAAGGCCGGCTTGTGGCTGGAGGTAAGAGCGACGACTCCAAAGGATACTTCATTGATCCGACCGTCTTTGCCGACCTGGACCCGAAAGCACGCATTATGCAGGAGGAAATCTTCGGCCCGGTCGTTGCTTTTACAAAAGCCTCCTCCTACGAAGAAGCCATTGATATCGCAAACAATACCGAGTACGGCTTAACCGGGGCCGTCATCTCCAATAACATCGATCGTCTGGAATATGCCAAGCTTCATTTTCACGTCGGCAACCTATATTTCAACCGCAACTGCACCGGCGCCATCGTTGGCTATCATCCATTTGGCGGCTTTAAAATGTCCGGCACCGATGCCAAGGCCGGCGGCCCGGATTACCTGATTCAGCACCTGCATCCAAAAACAATCAGTCAAATGCTTTAAAATGACTGTTTGGGCTGTCTTACATTTTTCACAAAGGAGTTTTCCCGAAAATGGGAGAACTCCTTTTTATCGTTGCTCTTTTCTCTTTCCTTGAGCGTTCATTTTGACAAGAGCATCTGTTTCCTTTAGTTTTATCATGTTGATTAAACCGATAAGAATTTATTAATAAAGGAGGTCCAGCTGTTGAAACACTTGATGAAGCGTTACTTTGATGTGTCATTGATTGCCAAAATCACAGCCGCTCTTATTGCCGGCGTTGCTGTAGGGTTTATTTTCGGTGAAGATGCCGCGGTGCTCGCCCCTATCGGCGACCTTATGCTTCGACTGCTTCAGTTTATTATAGTCCCATTGATTTTATTTACGCTGATTGTAGGGGTTAACCAGACTACTGTCGGCGGTCTCGGCCGGATGGGAGGAAAAGTATTCATTTATTATCTTCTCACCTCCGCTGTAGCAATCGTGGTGGGCACCTCTGTCGCCAGCCTTTTCAACCCTGGCACCGGCACTACACTGGATGGGAGTGAAAGCTTTGAAACTCCTGATAACCCTGGGGTCACAGAGGTTATATTAAATATCGTCCCGGATAATATTGCCGTAGCCTTCACGGAGATGAACCTTTTGGGCATTATTTTTACTGCCTTTGCTTTTGGCATTGCTTTAACCTATCTGCGCTCATCATTAAGCTATAAAGAAATGGGCGAGCGTCTGTACCGGGGAGCGGAAGCTCTAAACGAGCTTACGCTCACCGTCATGAAGGGCATTTTACAGTTTATACCGTTCGGTATCTTTGCCATTATCGCTGAGATTGTAGGCAGCCAGGGAGCAAATACACTTCTTTCCCTCGGTAATTTTATACTCGTTCTGTACGTTGCCCTGGCGGTACAGCTCGGTCTTTATATTGTTTTTCTTTTAGCCGCCAAAACTAATCTGGGCGCCTTCTTCCGGGAAGCGCGCACCCCGATGCTTACGGCATTTGTCACCCAGAGCAGTTCAGGGACCCTCCCTCTCACATTAAACGCTGCGCGTGATCTTGGGTTAAAACAGAGCCTCTATGGCTTCAGCCTGCCTCTCGGAGCGACAATTAACATGGACGGCGCCGCCATCCGGGTCGCTGTTTCCGCCGTTTTCGCAGCAAACGTTGTAGGCGAGCCGCTCAGCTTTGTAGCCATTCTTCAAATAGTCATTGTCGGGACGCTTGCCACGGTCGGTACAGCCGGAGTCCCCGGTGCCGGCATTATTATGATTGCCACCGTCTTCGCCCAGGTCGGCCTTCCCATGGAAGCAGTAGCACTTTTAACCGCTGTTGATGTGCTTGTCGGCATGGGAGCAACAGCTTTAAATGTCACCGGAGATCTCGTCGGGACAAAGCTGATCAATAAAACAGAAAAAACGGGCGAGGCTCCCGAAAAATAACAAAAAGGGGCTGTCCCAAAAATAGGACAGCCCCCCTTTTCTGTGCGCAAATAAAGAAAGAAATCATCCTTCGATGATATGGTTAAGTCACCACAACCTCCATACGACAAGGATGATTTCTTATGTTTACCGATGATAACACACAGCGCTTTCCGATACCAACGAGCCTGGAACCCATGATCCCCGAAGGGGATCTGGTGCGGATCGTCAACGACACCATTGATCGGCTGTCCGAGCGGTTCTGGGATCCCCAGGCTTCTTCGGTGGGACGGCCGGCTTATCCGCCTCAAACCATGAC
>NZ_ATVM01000018.1 GCF_000420725.1 Marinococcus halotolerans DSM 16375
CATCTAAGCATGAAGCCCCCCTTAAGATGACCTTTCCCCTCTACGGAGATAAGACCCCTTGGAGATGACGAGGTAGATAGGTCCGGCGTGGACGCATGGCGACATGTGCAGCGGACGGATACTAATCGGTCGAAGTCTTATCCACGCACGAACACGATACGCGGCGGTGGCTGCGGTCTCGGTATTTGGTTGTCAGGGCCCGACGGGCCGGTCCGGTGGCAACAGCGAAGAGGATCCACCCGTTCCCATGCCGAACACGGAAGTTAAGCTCTTCAGCGTTGATGATAGCCGGGGGTTCTCCCCCCGTGAAAGTAGATCGCTGCCGGGCGAGTTAAACCGTTTCCCTTTTCGGAGGGAGGCGGTTTTTTATATGAGAAGCTTTAAATAAAGTAAAAAAGGTAAGGTATAATAGACGAAAGGATGTGATTCAGATGGAGCAGTGGATGGAATATGAATCAATCATTATATTAATTCGTTTAATTCTTGCCGCCTTTTTGGCGGGAGTGATAGGAATTGAGCGGGAATCGAAAGGACATCCAGCTGGTTTTCGAACCCATATGCTCGTTGGGACCGGCTCCTGTTTAGTGATGCTGCTTGCTTTATTTGGCTTTCAGGATTATTTAAACCAAAACGGGGATCTGGTCGCTTATGATCCTTCACGTTTGGCCTCGTATGTAATAAGCGGGATTGGTTTTCTTGGAGCTGGTACCATTATAGTGCAGGGGGCTTCTATCCGGGGACTGACTACCGCTGCTTCCATCTGGATAGTCGCTGCTATCGGTTTAACCATAGGGGCCGGCATGTTTTTTGCTGGTATCGCTGCCACAGTCCTGGTATTAACAAGTCTTATTTTTTTAAATCACGTGGACAAATGGTTTAAAAACGTTTCTGATACGGACGTATTGTTTATAGCTATGGATAAAAAAGCAAACGAACTCGGCGAAACAATTCAGCGCCTCGAAAGTATGGAAGTTCAAGTTCAAAAAATAAAGGGCAAGGAATTTGATGAAGAAGAAGCACCTTTGCTTCATTATTATATTAAAATTCACCTGCCGGAGGGTATAGCTGAAACAGAACTGTACCAGTCCTTATATAAAGTAGAAAGCATAAAAGAAATAGAGCTGAATCCGTCCTATGATTAATATATCACAGGGCGGATTTTTCATTTTGCCCCTCTCTAGCTTGAAAACAGCTGAATAATATTATATATTATAGTCAAAGATAGTCAAAATCAATTTTTTGATAATAGCAAGACGAACCGGGGCGGAGAGGAGGTCGCGGGAATGAAAAGCATGTCTGATGTTATTGAAAATTATTTGAAACAAATTTTAACACAGAGTGAACAGGATCTAATTGAAATTAAAAGAAGTGAACTTGCAAAGCGCTTTGAGTGTGTTCCCTCCCAGATTAATTATGTCATAAGCACGCGTTTCACTATTGAAAAAGGCTATGTAGTAGAGAGTAAACGTGGCGGTGGCGGGTATATACGAATTACAAGGGCTAAAATTTCAGATCACGCAGAACTGCTTCGACAAGTTTCAGATCTCGTGGGACATGGTATTGATCAAAGAACCGCGGAGAGTGTTATTATGCGTTTATTCGAGGAAAAAGTGGTGAATAAACGTGAAGCAAATTTGATGCTTGCGGCAGTTGATAGGTCTATACTGGCCTTAAAGTATCCAGAAGAAAGGGATATTGTTCGTGCGCGGATCATGCAAGCTATAATAGAAAGTCTGCGCTATGAATAAGGGAGGGAAGATATATGATCTGTCAGAATTGCGGTCAGCGACCGGCCTCTTTACATTACACGAAAATCGTTAATGGAGCTAAAACAGAGCTTCATTTATGCGAAGAGTGTGCAAAAGAGCAGGGGGAATCTTCTGAAACGGAGCATTCTTTCATGTCGGCTGCGGGCGGCTATACCATCCAGGACTTATTGTCGGATTTATTAAACATGGATCAGTCCAATACAGCTGGAAATGCTGAAAAGAAACAGCCTAAAAAAGCAGCCAGGCCGCTGACATGCGACAACTGCGGACTGACGTATAAACAGTTCACTAAAACCGGCCGTTTGGGCTGTGCTCATTGTTATCACGCCTTTGAATCGAAGCTGACCCCTGTTTTTCGCCGGGTGCACAGCGGCAATACTAATCATACCGGCAAGGTTCCAAAGCACAGGCATGAAAAGCTGCATGCCCAAAGGGAGCTGGATGAGAAAAAACGACAGATTAACATCCTCGTCCAAAATGAAGAGTTTGAAAAGGCTGCGGAATTAAGGGATGAAATCCGTACCCTTGAAAAACAGTTTCAGGGAAGGGAGGAAGACAGCTGATGGCATCCGAACACTTTTTTTCAGAGGCGATCAGTCCGTGGATGCAGGAAGGCCCGGGACCAGAAGGCGATATTGCTCTTAGCACCAGGGTCCGGCTTGCCCGTAATATAGAGCAGTACCCCTTCCCGGTGTTTGCTTCAGAAGAAGCAAGCGCAACACTTCTGCGCTACGCTTCCTCTACTTTGTTGAATCAATCAGAAGAAGTAGGCTCCCTTGAAGCATTGAATATGAATGAACTTCGTCCGAATGAACGCCAGGTACTGGTGGAAAAACATCTTGTGAGTCCGTATTTAATAAAAAACATGGAACATAGTGCTGTTCTTTTGAATAACGATGAATCAATCAGTATTATGGTTAATGAGGAAGATCATTTGCGTCTTCAATGTCTGAGTAACGGCATGCAGCTTGAAGAATGTTACAATGAAGCTGACCGCCTGGATGATTGGGCGGAAGCCAACCTTACCTATGCGTTTGACGAACGGCTCGGTTACTTAACAAGCTGCCCGACAAATGTAGGAACAGGTATGAGAGCTTCAGTAATGGTACATCTGCCTGCTCTAGTCTGGACCAACCAGCTCAGCCGCATTCTTCCGGCTATTCACCAGCTTGGTCTGGTCGTAAGAGGTATCTACGGAGAAGGCAGTGAAGCACTCGGCAACCTTTTTCAAATTTCCAATCAGATGACATTGGGAAAATCGGAAAAAGACATCATCGAAGATCTGCGCGGTGTAGTAATGCAGGTGATTCAAAGAGAACGCCATGCACGCGAGTCTCTGCTCGGCTCTTCAAGGGTAAAGCTCGAAGACCGGGTGTTCAGGTCCTATGGCATCCTTGCATACAGCCGCATGATGACGACCAAAGAAGCTGCCAACCGTTTATCGGATGTGAGGCTTGGTATTGATCTGGATTTAATTAAAGGGATTTCGGGTAATATTTTAAATGAACTTATGTTACTGACTCAGCCTGGTTTTCTTGAACAGTATGCAGGAGAATCACTGACTCAGGAAGAAGCAGATATAAGACGGGCAAATGTGATCCGTGAAAGAATAAAACTTGAATTATAGATTCACCAATGCGTAGGAGGTGCGTGCGACATGATGTTCGGCCGTTTTACAGAACGAGCGCAAAAAGTATTGGCGCTAGCTCAGGAAGAAGCTATCCGCCTTGGCCATAATAATATAGGGACAGAGCATATTCTGCTCGGTTTAGTGCGTGAAGGTGAGGGTATTGCTGCAAAAGCTCTCCAGGCACTGAATTTGGACACAGACCAGATTCAGCAGGAGGTAGAAACCCTTATCGGCACCGGTCAGCAGGGATCGAAAACGATTCATTATACCCCCCGGGCGAAAAAAGTCATTGAGCTTTCCATGGATGAAGCAAGAAAGCTTGGTCATTCCTATGTTGGCACAGAGCATATTCTGCTCGGATTAATCCGGGAAGGAGAAGGCGTTGCAGCCCGGGTATTGAATAATCTTGGAGTCAGCCTGAACAAAGCCCGTCAGCAGGTGCTTCAGCTTCTCGGAAGCAATGAAGGGGCTTCGAGCTCTGGCAGCCAGCAGGCTCCAGGAGCAGGCGGAAGCGCCAACACGCCGACTCTTGACAGTTTAGCAAGAGATTTGACGGCAGTAGCGAAAGAAGAAGGCCTCGATCCGGTCATCGGAAGAAGCCAGGAAATTGAACGTGTTATTCAGGTATTGAGCCGCCGGACAAAAAATAACCCGGTTCTTATCGGGGAGCCTGGTGTAGGTAAAACAGCTATTGCTGAAGGCCTGGCATTGTCGATTGTTTCCAATGAAGTACCGGAAACGCTACGCAATAAGCGGGTTATGACTCTCGATATGGGTACCGTTGTTGCTGGTACAAAATACCGCGGTGAATTTGAAGACCGTTTGAAGAAAGTAATGGAAGAAATCCGTCAGTCCGGAAATGTACTGTTGTTCATTGATGAACTTCACACATTAATCGGTGCCGGTGGTGCAGAAGGGGCCATCGATGCCTCAAACATCCTGAAGCCGTCACTTGCACGTGGAGAGCTTCAATGCATCGGTGCCACCACTCTGGATGAATACCGGAAGTATATTGAAAAGGATGCCGCGCTTGAACGTCGTTTCCAGCCAATTCAAGTGAACGAACCGACACTTGAAGAATCTATTCAAATCCTTGCCGGTCTGAGAGACCGTTACGAAGCCCACCACCGGGTAACTATTGGAGATGAAGCGATTGAACAGGCAGTGAAATTATCCGACCGGTATATTTCGGACCGTTTCCTGCCGGATAAAGCGATCGACTTAATCGACGAAGCGGGTTCACGGGTGCGCCTGCGTTCTTACACAGCGCCGCCGAACCTGAAAGAACTTGAACAGAATCTCGAAGAAACACGTAAGGAAAAAGATGCGGCCGTGCAGAGTCAGGAATTCGAAAAAGCGGCTTCACTTCGTGATTCCGAACAGCGGCTGCGTGCAGAAGTCGAAGAAATGAAAAATGAATGGAAAGAAAAGCAGGGGCAGGAAAACTCCGCAATTACCACAGAAGACATCGCCCAGGTGGTTTCAAGCTGGACAGGCGTTCCGGTATCCAAGCTTGCAGAAGAAGAAACGGACCGTCTGCTTCATATGGAAGATATCCTGCATAACAGGGTCGTCGGCCAGGACGAAGCAGTCAATGCTATTTCCAAAGCAGTGCGTCGTGCCCGTGCCGGCTTGAAAGATCCGAAACGGCCGATCGGTTCCTTTATCTTCCTCGGACCTACCGGTGTAGGTAAGACAGAACTGGCACGAGCTGTTGCAGAAACGTTATTTGGCGATGAAGAATCTATTATCCGAATCGATATGTCCGAATATATGGAACGGCATGCGACGAGTCGCCTGGTCGGTTCTCCTCCAGGCTATGTCGGCTATGAAGAAGGCGGACAGCTGACAGAAAAAGTGCGCCGTAATCCGTACTCCGTGATTTTGCTGGACGAAATTGAAAAAGCTCACCCGGAAGTATTTAACATTCTGCTTCAGGTACTTGAAGACGGTTTTCTTACCGACTCTAAAGGACGCCGGGTTGACTTTAGAAATACAGCGCTGATTCTGACCTCAAACGTCGGGGCAAGCACGCTGCGTCAAAATAAAAGTGTTGGCTTTGCGGCCCAGTCTACCGAGCAGAAATTCGACGATATGCGAGATAAAATCATGGGCGAGCTGAAAAACACGTTCCGTCCTGAATTTATCAACCGTCTGGATGAAATTATTGTCTTCCACAGCCTGGAAAAAGAGCACATCAAAAAGATTGTGCGCTTAATGACAGAGCAGCTTAAAAAGCGTGT
This sequence comes from Marinococcus halotolerans DSM 16375, assembly GCF_000420725.1. Lineage (GTDB taxonomy): Bacteria > Bacillota > Bacilli > Bacillales > Marinococcaceae > Marinococcus > Marinococcus halotolerans. The sequence goes on from NZ_ATVM01000018.1 coordinate 5,643, forward strand.
GGAAGAGCACGGTATCAGTATTGAAATTACCGATGCAGCACTCGATAAAATTGCTGATGAAGGTTTTGACCCTGAATACGGGGCCCGGCCGCTCAGACGTGCTCTGCAGCGTCACGTGGAAGACCGCTTATCCGACGAACTGCTTAAAGGCACGCTTGAAGAAGGGAACACTGCTGTGATTGACGTAAAAGACAACGAGTTTATTGTTGAAACGAAAACAGGCACGGCAAAAGCATAATAAAGCTATATTCGAAACAGCTGCCTTGTGGCATATTGATGTCAGGGGGCAGCTGTTTCTCTTTTTATGAACAACATCGAGTGGAATCGAAACGCAAATAGATACAGCTCGTAGTAAAAGAGGAGGCTCGTATGGCAAAAGCAAAAACAAAATTTGTCTGCCAAGAGTGTGGGTATGAAACTCAAAAGTGGATGGGACGCTGTCCGGCCTGCAACAACTGGAATACGATGGTAGAGGAAAAGGAAGCTCCGGCTTCGAAAGCAGGCCGCCGCCCGGCGGCAAATGTATTCAGCGAAGCTGACAAACCGACACCGATTACCCAGGTAACTGGAGAAAAGGAAAACCGCATTTCAACGTCTGTAGGCGAATTAAACAGAGTGTTAGGCGGGGGCATCGTGCCCGGATCACTTGTGTTGGTCGGGGGAGATCCGGGGATTGGGAAGTCGACGCTGCTTCTGCAGGTTTCTGCTCTGCTTGCTTCCCAGAAGTACCGGGTCCTTTATGTTTCCGGAGAGGAGTCGGTCAAGCAGACGAAGATGAGAGCGGAACGCCTCGGTGTGGAAGCAGACACGCTGTTTGTGTTTGCCGAAACAAATATGGAGCGGATCGAGGCGGCGATGGAAGAAGTGAAGCCGGATCTTGTAATTATCGATTCAATTCAGACCGTTCATTCGGATGAAATCCAGTCGGCGCCCGGAAGCGTAGCGCAGGTGCGTGAATCAACATCGACATTTATGCACATTGCAAAAAATCGGGGCATTGCTGTATTTGTTGTTGGCCATATGACCAAGCAGGGATCAATTGCCGGACCGAAAATGCTCGAGCACATGGTGGATTCCGTGCTTTATTTTGAAGGTGAACAGCATAATACGTACCGGATCTTACGGGCCGTGAAAAACAGGTTTGGCTCAACGAATGAAATCGGGATCTTTGAAATGAAAGAGGCAGGGCTGAAGGAAGTAACAAATCCTTCAGAAATCTTTCTTGAAGAGCGCACGGAAGGTACTTCGGGATCGGCTGTTGTAGCTTCTTTAGAGGGGACCCGGCCAGTGCTTGTAGAACTGCAGGCGCTGATCGCCCCTACCAGCTACGCTTACCCGCGCCGGACAGCTACAGGAATTGATCAGAACCGGATTGCGCTGCTGATGGCAGTGCTTGAAAAGCGGCTTGGCATGCTTCTTCAAAATCAGGATGCCTATATTAACGTCGCGGGAGGCGTGAAGCTCGACGAGCCGGCAGTCGACCTTGGTATTGCTATATGCGTTGCTTCGAGCTTTCGGAACCAATCCACGAATCCGGGTGACATTGTTATGGGAGAAGTAGGCCTTACCGGAGAAATCCGGCGTATTTCCCGGGTGGAGGAGCGCGTGAAAGAGGCCGCGAAGCTCGGGTTTTCACGGGCGATTATTCCCTCGAAAAATATAGGCGGTTGGACATTTCCGGAAGGCATTCATGTAGTAGGCGTCAAAACGCTTGAAGAAGCACTCGATGCAGCACTCGAACCGGCTCCGCTTAGATAAGTTAACGATGAAGGTCCTGACCGCACATTAGGACCTTCTACATCCTTTTTCCTAATAATTAAGAAAATTCAACGATCTTATGAACAAATTGTATCAAATTGTCCAAAGTTATGATAAATATGACGTTAGTGGTTTGTGCCAGAGGAAAAATGTTTATAATACACTTAAGGAGGTGTTTGGAAAGTGTTGGAAAAGATTGTACAGCTGTTTTTTGTTCTTGCCGGTATTACGTTAGGATTTCTTTATATTCCTGAACTTATTTCTTTATTTCCTTTTTATACTTTTCCTGACTGGGTTTACAATACCTATATCGGTGCTACTGTAGGAGCGGTAATCGTTGGATTTGTGTTTTGGGCCGCGAGCCTTTGGATCGCGGGGCCAATCGTCAACGGTATGCGGTTCCTGGAAGAAAAGGTAGTCAAAGCTCCTGTTACAGACGTATTGTTCGGAACGCTCGGACTGATTTTCGGACTGGTCATTGCCTTTCTTATTTCCCTTCCACTCAATTCGATCCGTATTCCTGTAATTGATTCCGTACTTCCCTTGTTTTTATCCTTTTTCTGTGGCTATTTTGGCTTCCAGATTGGATTTAAAAAGCGTGATGAACTGTTAGGTCTTTTTTCGAGTTCAAAAAACGCTGCAGCAAAGGAAGAAGCAGCGTTGGCAGCTGCGGCAGCTTCAGAAGAAAATCAGGCATGGGAGAAGCTGCTCGATACAAGCGTAATTATTGACGGGCGCATTGCAGATATCTGCCAATCAGGATTTATTGAAGGGAAACTGGTGATCCCCGAATTTGTACTCGAAGAGCTTCAGCATATTGCGGATTCCTCGGATGTATTAAAGCGTAACCGTGGCCGCCGCGGGCTCGATATCCTAAACCGTATTCAAAAGGAACTTCCTATCGAAGTAGAAATTACGGATACTGATTTTGAAGATATTCATGAAGTGGACAGCAAGCTGGTAAAACTTGCGAAAGTGCGAAATGGTATTGTCGTTACCAATGATTTTAATTTAAACAAGGTGTGCGACCTTCAGGGCGTCAGCGTGTTAAATATTAATGATTTGGCAAATGCAGTAAAACCGGTGGTTCTTCCTGGCGAGGAAATGATGGTCCAGGTGATCAAGGACGGGAAGGAACAAAGCCAGGGAATTGGATACTTAGACGATGGCACGATGATTGTAGTCGAAAGCGGAAAAGGCTATATTGGCCAGGAAATAGAAGTGGTAGTTACGAGTGTCCTGCAGACGAGTGCGGGGCGGATGATATTTGCAAAACCAAAGGTATCAAAGCGCGAAAAAGCTTTATAATGAGATGCCCTGTGCCTGCACAGGGTTTTTTTATGCGGATTTTCATCAAATATAAATGGCTGGCAGCTTTTCCTATAGGGGAAGTTTTGGTAAAATTAATGTTTGATAAGCGGTGCGGTAGAATAAATACAGTGTTTTTCGGGTATCAGCATATTATTAACAGGCGGAATTTGCTTTAAGAGCAAAGAGAACGCGATACATACAACGGGAACACAATGTCTTGAAATTGGAGAGGTACTATGAACTATGCGGTAGTCATTCCTGCAGCCGGCCAGGGGAAACGAATGCAGGCGGGCCATAATAAACAGTTTCTCGTTTTAGAAGAACGGCCATTAATAATTCATACTGCATCTGTTTTCGAGCAGGATCCGTGGTGTAAAGAAATTATTGTTGTTGCCAACGCTTCCGAAATTTATGACATGGAAGAGCTTTTCAACGATTGGGGCATACGAAAGGTAAAGCAGGTGGTCGTGGGTGGAAACGAACGCCAGAACAGCGTGCATGAAGGGTTGAAACGCCTTCTTCCCGAGCACCAAGTCGTTCTGGTGCACGACGGGGCCCGCCCGTTCGTGGAGCAGGAAGATATCCACCGCCTCGTGGAACAGGCAGAGCAAACGGGGGCAGCGGTGCTTGGCACAAAAATGAAAGATACCGTTAAACGTACCGATGGGGCAACGGTGCTTGAAACGATCGACCGTTCCAGCTTATGGGCGGTACAGACTCCGCAGGCTTTTCAGGCAGCGGTTGTGACAGAAGCCTACGATTACGCAGCGACCCACCAGATTGTCGGCACAGACGATACCAGCCTGGTGGAATATATGGGCCGGCCGGTAAAAATTGTGGAAGGAAGCTACGATAATATCAAGCTGACTACTCCTGAAGACATGGTGGTGGCCCGGGCGATTTTGCAGAAGCGAAGAGAGGGAAGAAAGTAATGAGAATTGGACATGGATATGATGTACACCAGCTGCAGGAAGGCCGCCCTTTAATCCTCGGAGGAATAAATATTCCTCACGATAAAGGGCTGCTTGGACATTCGGATGCGGACGTTTTACTTCATGCAGTGACAGATGCGATACTGGGGGCAGTCGGGCTGGGCGATATCGGCAGGCATTTCCCGGATACGGACCCGGAATTTAAAGATGCTGATTCTGCAGACCTGCTTGCGCATGCCTGCAGTCTAGTACAAGCAAAGGGATGGAAGCTTGGAAATGTCGACGCGACTATTCTGGCCCAGCAGCCAAAAATGGCCCCGCACATCCCGGAAATGAAAAAGCGGATCGGCGACCTGCTTGAAGCAGAAGCAGAGGAGCAGGTGAATGTAAAAGCGACGACCACAGAAAAGCTCGGGTTTGTCGGCCGAAAAGAAGGTATTGCTGCTCATGCTGTTGTACTTCTGCAGCCGGCTGATTAAATAGACGTAAAAATAGAGCATATAAAAAAGAAAGTCTACGGAGGGTGAAGGACATGAGTGAAAAAGTACGTGTACGGTTTGCGCCGAGTCCGACCGGCCATCTTCATATCGGCGGAGCGCGCTCGGCGCTGTTTAATTATTTATTCGCCAGAAGCCAGGGCGGAGATTTTATTCTGCGCATTGAAGATACAGATCAGGAGCGTAACGTGGAAGACGCTACTGCCCGTTTAATGGAAAGCCTTCGCTGGCTGGGCATTGAATGGGATGAAAGTGTGGATGTGGGCGGTCCGCATGCGCCTTACCAGTCGATGGAACGAATCGACCTGTATAAAGAATACGTCCAGCGTCTTCTCGATGAAGGCAAGGCTTACTATGATTACATGACAGAAGAAGAGCTTGCCCAGGAAAGAGAAGAGCAGATGGCCCGCGGGGAAGCACCGAAATACAGCGGGCGCGACAGAGACCTTACACCGGCCCAGCGGAAAGCATATGAAGACCAGGGGATTAAACCGGTCGTTCGTTTCCGTGTTCCGGAAGGGCAGAGCGTCATCATTGATGATGTTGTAAGAGGAAACGTTATTTTCGAATCCAACGATATCGGTGATTTTGTCATTGCCCGTAAAGACGGCATACCAACATACAACTTTGCGGTAGTAATTGATGATCATCTAATGGAAATTTCTCACGTCATCCGTGCAGAAGAACATCTTTCCAACACTCCGCGCCAGGCCCTGGTCTACGACGCTTTTGACTGGGAGAAGCCGCGTTTTGCCCACGCATCGCTGATTTTAAATCCGAACCGCCAGAAAATGAGTAAGCGTGACGGCTCCGTGATCCAATTTGTCGAGCAGTACCGTGATCTTGGATACCTGCCGGAAGCTATCGTGAACTTCCTGGCACTGCTAGGGTGGTCTCCAAAAGGAGAAGAGGAGCTGTTTACCATTGAAGAATTAAAAGAACAGTTTTCGCTTGAGCGGGTGTCGAAGGCCCCGGCGGTCTTTGATACGGACAAGCTTGCCTGGATGAACAACCAGTACGTAAAAGAAGTGGACACAGAACGTCTGACCCTGCTTGCGCTTCCGCATCTGCAGGAAGCAGGCAAGCTGCCGGCAGAGCTTTCGGAAGATCAGTACGAGTGGCTGAAGCAGCTTGTCGGCATCTATCAGGAACAAATGCACTATGCAGCAGAAATTGTCGAGCTGACAGATTTGTTCTTCAAAACAGAAATTGACTATACCCAGGAAGCCCGGGAGGTGCTCGAGCAGGAGCATGTAAGCACCGTGCTGCAGCACTTCTCGAAAGAGCTCGACGAAGCTCCGGACTTTGAACCGGAAACGGTGAAAAAAGCGGTAAAGGCTACCCAGAAAGCGACAGGCTATAAAGGCAAGCAGTTGTTTATGCCAGTCCGGGTGGCAACGACCGGACAGACACACGGACCTGAGCTTCCGGTGGCTATTTCGCTTCTTGGAAGAAACGTCGTGCAGGCAAGACTGCAGCAGGTTCTCTCCTCCTAAATAAATATCTGTAAAACTATGACAGGAAGAAGTAAAAAACAACAGGCTTTATACAGAGATGCTCTCCGGTGGCTGAGAGAGGGCACTGAGCCGGTTTTTGAAATGCGTCCTGGAGTCCTCTGCTGAATGTAGTAGGCAGCGGCGGCATACCCCGTTACGGTAAAAAGAGAAGTGCCTGTTCCGGCGCTTAAACAGAGTGGGACCGCGTTATAAAACGTCTCTGTGCGAATTCGCACAGAGACGTTTTTTTTATTGATATACTAAGCATATAATATGAAAGCTTGAGAGAAGGAATAGAAAGTGGGGAAGCACCATGTGGAAAACGCTGAAAAATGATTTGGACGTTGTATTTGACCAGGACCCGGCAGCGCGGAACCGTCTGGAAGTGGTCTTCACGTACGCGGGTGTACACGCAGTATGGTCTCATCGTTTCGCCCATTGGCTGTGGAAGAAAAAGATGTTTTTTCTCTCCCGCGTGATCTCTCAGCTCAGCCGCTTTATCACCGGAATTGAAATTCATCCCGGAGCGGTCGTCGGCGAGCGGCTGTTTATTGATCACGGCATGGGAGTCGTTATTGGAGAGACGTGTGAAATCGGTGATAACGTTACGATTTTCCAGGGCGTTACCCTGGGCGGCACGGGCAAAGAAAAAGGCAAGCGGCACCCGACGATTGAGGACCATGTATTGATCGCAAGCGGCGCCAAAGTCCTTGGTTCCATGACGATCGGAAAGCATTCCCGTATCGGCGCGGGCTCGGTGGTATTGAATGAGGTGCCTCCCAATTCGACAGTCGTCGGCATTCCGGGAAAGGTGGTTGTGCAGGATGGCGTAAAGATTAACAGAAATTCGCTCGACCACCAGAATCTCCCGGATCCGGTGGCTGACAAGATTCGATCACTCGAAGAGGAAATTGAGATGCTGAAAGAACGGCTCCCGGAGCAAGAAAGTGCAGAGCGCGAACAACCGGTGAAAGGAAGAGAGCAGTAATGGCGATTCATATATACAATTCATTAACCAATCAAAAAGAGCTGTTTCAACCGATAGACCCGGACCGGATTACAATGTATGTGTGCGGGCCGACTGTGTACAACTACATTCATATCGGCAACGCCCGTCCAGCTATCGTTTTTGATGCTGTCCGCCGCTATCTGATGTACCGCGGATACAATGTGTACTACGTGTCGAATTTCACCGATGTGGATGACAAAATTATTAAAGCTGCCCAGGAAATGAATGAAGAAGTGCCGGCTCTCGCCAATCGTTTTATCAACACGTACCTTGAAGATATCGAATCGCTTGGAGTTGAACAAGCGGATCTTCATCCGCGGGCGACCGAAACTGTGGCAGAAATGATCGAGTTTATCGAGCAGCTGATCGCAAAAGGATTTGCCTATGAATCAAACGGCGATGTGTATTACCGCACGAAGAAATTCAAAAACTACGGGAAGCTTTCCTCGCAGTCTGTCGGAGATCTACAGATGGGGGCGCGGATTGAAGTAGGCGAGCAGAAAGAGGACCCGATGGATTTCACGCTCTGGAAAAAAGCGAAGGAAAACGAAATTGCGTGGAACAGCCCGTGGGGCGAAGGGCGCCCCGGATGGCATATTGAGTGCTCGGCGATGGTGAAAAAATATATGGGGGATACTATCGACATCCATGCCGGAGGCCAGGATTTAAAATTCCCTCACCACGAAAATGAAATTGCCCAGACGGAAGCATTGACCGGCAAACCAATGGCCCACTACTGGATGCATAACGGCTATATTAATATTAACAATGAAAAAATGTCGAAATCTCTCGGAAATTTCGTACTGGTGCATGACATGATTCAGCAGCACGATCCGGAAGTAATCCGCTTTTTCATGATGCAGGCGCACTACCGCAATCCTATTAACTTTGATAACGATCTGCTTGAATCAGCCAGGGCCGGGCTGGAGCGGCTGCGCTCGACGCTTGAAAACGTCAAGCACCGCTGTGGCGAAAGCGCAGACGGTGGCAGCGGAGAAGGCCGGGAGGCAGCAGAACGGGCCAAGGCGCGTTTTCTGGAGGAAATGGACGATGACTTCAACACGGCAAATGCTGTCAGCGTACTTTTTGACCTGGCCCGGGAAGCAAATAAATATATGCAGCAGCCGCAGACAAGTATTGATTCACTGGATGCGATTATTGAAACGATGACAGAAATCGGAAGCGTGCTTGGGGTTTCTTTAGAAAAAGAGGAAGAAATGCTCGATGAAGACATCGAACGGCTTCTCGAAGAGCGGGTGGAAGCAAGAAAAAATAAAAACTTTGCCCGTGCCGATGAAATCCGGGACCAGCTCGAGAACGACGGAATTTTATTAGAAGATACGCCGCAGGGAACCCGGTGGAAGAGGAAGTAACATGATAAACTATAGTAAAGTAGATGAAAAGCAGTTAAATGCTTTGGCGCTTGCCTATATGGGCGACGCAGTGCTCGAAACCCACATCCGTCATTATTTGATTTCGGAAGGGAAAGTACGGCCGCAGGAGCTGCATAAGCAGGCTACCTCCTACGTATCGGCTCAGGCCCAGGCGGAGGTACTCCGGTCCATGTGGGAGGAAGGGTATTTAACTGAAGAGGAGACAGCCGTGGCCAGACGTGGACGTAACGCGAAATCCGGAAGCATCCCCAAAAATACGGATCTGGCCACCTACCGGATGAGTACAGCGTTTGAAGCAGTGCTTGGGTATTTGTATTTTGCCGGGAGGCAGGAACGGGTGAACGAAATTATTGCATTTGCGATAGACAAAACACAAGAAAGAGGCCAGTCATTATGAGCCAGGAATGGATCGCGGGGAAAAATCCTGTTATAGAAGCGTTAAAAGCCGACCGGAAAATTGAGAGAATTATGATCGCAGACACTTCCAAAAAAGGAGCGGCACAGGAAATACGAGCTCTGGCAGGAAAAAAAGGAATAGAGGTGCAGGAGGTTTCAAAGAAAAAACTCGATGAGCTCGATGCAGGCCTACACCAGGGAGTAGCGGCTGCTGTGCCAACTTATCAGTACGCAGGAATGGACGATTTATTCCGTAAAGCAGAAAAGCAGAATGAGGATCCTTTTTTCCTTGTGCTGGACGGGGTGGAGGATCCTCATAATCTGGGATCGATGATACGGACGGCGAACGCCTCCGGCGTGCACGGCGTCATTATCCCGAAAAGGCGGGCTGCAGGCGTGACCCAGACGGTGGTAAAAACGTCGGCAGGAGCCGTCGAGTACGTGCCGGTAGTGCGGGTAACAAACATTAATAAAACGCTAGATGAACTAAAGGACAAAGGTCTTTGGATAGCCGGGACGGGAACAGACAATGCCTCTGATTACAGGCAGATGCAAGCAGATATGCCGCTTGCTCTGGTAATCGGAAACGAAGGAAAGGGACTGAGCCGGCTTGTAAAGGAAGCATGTGACTTTCTGGTACAGATTCCGATGCACGGACCGGTTACTTCATTGAACGCTTCTGTTGCCGGTGGTGTTCTAATGTATGAAGTGATGCGCAAACGCCAGGAGAAGGGAAGGCAGACACCATGAAGGACATTCTTCTCGTAGATGGGTATAATGTGATTGGCGACTGGCCGGAGCTGAAGCCGCTCCGGGCCGGTCATCTTGAAGAGGCACGGGACCGGCTTGTTGATGCAATGGCGGAATACCAGGCTTATAAAGGATGGAGAGTTATTGTTGTTTTCGATGCCCATATGGTTCCCGGCATTGGAAAAAACTATCAGCTGAAACGTGTGGAGGTAGTATACACGAGAGAACACGAGACAGCCGATGAGCGCATCGAAAAACTAGTCGGGGAGTTAAAAAACGTGGAAACGAGAGTGCACGTGGCCACCTCCGATTATGCTGAACAGTCAATGACGTTTGGGAGCGGAGCGTTAAGAAAATCGGCAAGGGAGCTCCGGCATGAAACAAAGCTCGTCGAAAAAGGCATCGAAGAACAGCTTGAAAATCAAAAAAAAGCAATTCATAAGACTACTCTTCCTATTACGGAAGAAATGGCAGAAATTTTCGACAAATGGCGCAAAAGGGATCTGTAGGCAGTTGACGCTTTTATGAACACTCCGATATAATGATTGCTATATTTATACTACTATGCGCATGGGCGGAGGGATTGTATTGAGTACAGACCTCAAGAAACCGGAACAACATCAAACTACCCGAACCGAAGATGAAATACTGATTGAATTTGCACGTGCAGGCGATAACCAGGCGTTAGAACGACTGATTGAGAAATACCGGCATTTGGTGCGGGCGAAATCACGATCGTATTTTCTCATCGGGGGAGATTATGAAGATATTATACAAGAAGGAATGATCGGGCTGTATAAAGCTGTACGAGATTTCCGGGGGGACAAACTATCCTCATTCCGTGCCTTTGCTGAGTTGTGTATTACGAGGCAGATCATTACAGCTATAAAGACGGCGACGAGGCAGAAGCATTCGCCGCTGAACTCATATATCTCGTTAGACAAGCCAGTGTATGAGGAAGATTCGGAAAGGCCGCTGCTCGATATTTTAGTAGAGACCCACGCCAAAAGTCCGGAGGATCTGCTGATTATCAGGGAGAAACAGGCGGATATGGAAACGAAAATTGGCAGTGTTCTGAGTGAGCTCGAACAGCAGGTGCTGCAGCTCTACATTGATGGTCGCTCCTATCAGGAAATGTCCGGACTGCTCGGTAGAAGAAATAAATCAATCGACAATGCGCTTCAAAGAATCAAGCGGAAACTCGAAAATTGTGAAGAGTGGAATGCGTTAATCTCTTGAAATACGGGATTTGTAGACCTTATGATTTCAGAAAAATCAAAAATAATTATGTGACAAGTTATTGACAGCGTTTTCTCATGGTGGTAAGATTTATTTAAGTTAATACGTTAGGTTGAGTATATGAAAGCCGCACACCAGTCATTCCATTGGGATACGTGTGCGGCTTTTTCTAGGCTTTCCGGTTGTTTTCTGAGTGTTCATGCTAATTTTAATTCATTGTTATGAAAGCGTTTTTTTGGAAAATAACCGGGGTTAAAGGTCTGGGTCTTATGGCGCCGCAACAAATAATAAGACGAATGCGCCTAACGTTATGACGGTAAGTAAGCTTTAATAATAAAAGGAGGAAGAAGAAATGTCTGTTTATTTAGCGGAGCTTATCGGTACGATGATTCTTATTATTTTTGGCGGCGGCGTAGTTGCAAACGTAAGTCTGAATAAATCCAAAGCTCAGGGTGCTGGCTGGATTGTTGTAGCGCTTGGGTGGGGGTTTGCCGTTGCAATGGCTATCTACGCAGTAGGTCAGTTCTCTGGCGCTCACATTAACCCGGCGGTAACACTTGGTCTTGCTTCTGTTGGAGAGTTTGCATGGGCCCAGGTTCCAGGCTATATTATTGCCCAATTGATTGGTGCCGGTCTGGGAGGGGTTGTAGTTTATCTTCACTTTCTTGGTCACTGGAAGGAAACAGAAGATTCGAATACAAAGCTCGGGGTATTTTCGACCGATCCGGCTGTTCCGAACCGGTTTAACAACTTTTTGAGTGAATTTATCGGCACAGCTGTTCTTGTCGGCGGTATTTTAGGAATTGGGGCCAACCAGTTTACTGAAGGATTAAATCCGCTGATTGTCGGCTTCCTGATTCTCGCGATCGGCCTTTCACTCGGGGGTACGACCGGTTACGCGATCAACCCGGCTCGTGACCTTGGTCCGCGTATTGCCCACGCTCTGCTGCCAATCCCGGGTAAAAGAGATTCCAACTGGTCCTATGCCTGGATTCCAGTTGTAGCCCCGGCTGCAGGCGGTGTGTTCGGTGCCATGGTTTACCGGTCGTTCTTCTTAGGAGAAGGCGCGATGGCACTGATGATTTACTCGGTTGTCGTAGCCGTTTTCCTAGGAAGCCTGTACTATATGGGCAAACGTTCTGAAAAAACAATCATGTCCAACCCTGAAGTGAAAAACTAATACAACTTATATATGAAAGAGGAGATGAGGCGGATGGAGAAGAAATACATTTTAGCAATCGATCAGGGAACAACAAGCTCGCGTGCCATGATTTTTAATAAAGAAGGAGAAATTGTAGGCACCGCGCAAAGAGAGTTCAAGCAGTACTTCCCAAAATCCGGCTGGGTGGAACATAACGCCCAGGAAATCTGGACCTCTGTCCTTGCCGTACTCGCAGAGGTGCTTGGTGAAAACGATATCCAGGCAGAGGAAATCAACGCGATTGGGATCACGAACCAGCGTGAAACAGCGGTTGTGTGGGACAAACACACCGGACGCCCTGTCTATAACGCAATTGTATGGCAGTCCCGGCAGACGATGGATATCTGCAACGAGCTGAACGAGCAGGGCTACGGGGAAATGTTCCGAAATAAAACGGGCCTCCTGATTGATGCTTATTTCTCAGGAACGAAAGTGAAATGGATTCTTGATAATGTGGACGGTGCCCGGGAAAAAGCAGATAATGGAGATCTTCTGTTTGGCACCATTGATACGTGGCTTATATGGAAGATGTCCGGTGGAAAAGCACATGTAACGGACTATACCAATGCTGGCCGTACGCTTATGTACAATATTTATGATCTACAGTGGGACGATGAGCTGCTTGATGTCCTTGGCGTACCGAAGAGCATGCTTCCGGAAGTGCGTTCTTCTTCCGAGGTGTATGCCAATACGGTGGATTACCACTTCTTCGGACAGGAAGTTCCGATTGCCGGCGTAGCAGGAGACCAGCACGCTGCCCTGTTCGGCCAGGCATGCTTTGAAAAAGGGATGGCAAAGAATACGTATGGCACCGGCTGCTTTATGCTGATGCATACCGGAGATAAACCAGTGCCTTCTAATAATGGACTATTGACCACGATTGCCTGGGGAATTGATGGGAAAGTTGAATACGCTCTTGAAGGAAGTATTTTCGTAGCCGGCTCGGCTATTCAGTGGCTGCGCGATGGCCTGCGGATGTTTACGAACGCTCCGGACAGCCAGAAGTATGCCGAGCGCGTTGACGATACAAATGGAGTATACTTTGTACCTGCTTTTGTAGGGCTCGGGGCTCCTTACTGGGACAGTGAAGCGCGCGGTGCCATCTTTGGGCTCAGCCGCGGAACGGAAAAAGAGCATTTTGTAAGAGCGACGCTTGAATCGCTTGCATACCAGACAAAAGACGTTCTCGGTGCGATGGAAACGGACTCGGGTATTGAAGTGAAATCTCTCCGTGTTGACGGCGGCGCCGTTTCAAACGATTTTCTGATGCAGTTTCAAAGCGATATTGTCGGCGTGCCCGTAGAACGTCCGGCTGTTATTGAAACCACTGCGATGGGAGCGGCTTATTTAGCGGGGATCGCGACCGGCTTCTGGAGCAGTAAAGAAGAAGTGAAAAAGCAGTGGAAAAAAGAAAAACAGTTTGATCCGCAAATCAATGAAGATACAAGAACAGAACTGTACGAAGGCTGGAAGGAAGCGGTGGACGCTACCAGAGCGTTCAAGCCGGGAAAAAAGAAAACACCAACCCAGTCAGCTAACTAATAATTATGATGTGAAGGGACCGGCGTTCCCTATGGAGCGCCGGTTTTTATATGCCATTTAATTTCTCCTTGATTATAGTGCGGAAGTTGTTTATGATTGATATTGGTAGAAATATATGTGCACCTAAAGCAAACAGACCGCAGAGCCCTTAGGAGCGGCTGTTTTTTTAATGGTTGAAAACAAGCAGGACAAAGAAGTCTGAGGGTACATGGAATGCAGAAAAAGATGCAGATACATTGTTCGTACGAGACCTTATATTAATAATTCTATAACCGTAAACACCGGTTGATGGAGGTGGCTGCATGGCTGGGGGTACGAAAAAAAGCCCTATCCGCTTTCTTAAAGAAGTAGGGCAGGAAATGAAGCGTGTTACATGGCCGACACGCAAAGAGCTAACGAAGTATACAATTGTCACGGTGCTGACTGTCATCTTTTTTGTAATCTATTTTGCCGTTATCGATTTAGGGCTTTCTGAACTTGTTCGTATATTTTTGGAGTAGTAACGGTTGAACGTTTGGAATAAAGGAGGGAAGGGACTTAGCTCCCACTCTAGATATGGAAAAAAGCTGGTATGTAGTCCATACTTATTCGGGCTATGAAAACAAAGTAAAAACAAACCTGGAAAAACGGGTGGAATCCATGGGTATGACGGATAAGATTTTCCGTGTGCTGGTACCGGTGGAGGAAGAAACGGAAACCAAAAATGGAAAGAGCAAAACAGTTTCCAAAAAGGTTTTCCCTGGGTATGTCATTGTTGAAATGGTAATGACAGACGATTCCTGGTACGTTGTCCGCAATACGCCTGGAGTAACCGGGTTTATCGGTTCGACAGGAGCAGGATCGAAGCCGACGCCGCTTTTGCCGGACGAGGTGGACACCATTCTCGGTCAGATGGGCGAGAAGGAACCGAAGGCAGAGGTTGATTTCGAACTTAAAGAAGCAGTGAAGGTTACCGAAGGGCCGTTTGCTGATTTCACCGGCACGGTCGAAGAAATTAATGCAGAGAAGCAGAAGGTCAAAGTTTATGTAAACATGTTCGGCCGCGAAACACCGGTGGAACTGGAGTTTACTCAAGTAGAAAAAATCTAGAGCCGGTTTACGGTTTCCGTTCTCTCATGAATTAACCATTGCTTATTTTGGCTGCAGGTGATAAAATCATCCTGTTTGGTATTGAAAGATATCATAGCCTAAAGCACATGGTGTTTTAGAATGAGTGGGAGGATACATCGTATCCGGCTACCACATCACGGACGAAGGAGGTGTGTCGCGTGGCTAAAAGAGTCGAGAAGGTTGTTAAACTTCAAATTCCGGCTGGTAAAGCGAACCCGGCACCACCGGTAGGCCCAGCGCTTGGTCAAGCCGGTGTGAATATCATGGGATTCTGTAAAGAATTCAACGCTCGTACACAGGAGCAGACAGGGACAATCATTCCTGTAGAAATCAGTGTCTATGAAGACCGTTCGTTCACTTTTATTACGAAAACTCCGCCAGCTCCTGTACTTCTTAAAGAAGCAGCTGGAGTCAAAGGCGGTTCCGGAGAGCCTAACCGTAACAAAGTCGGTTCAGTAACCCGGGATCAGGTTCGTGAAATTGCTGAAACGAAAATGCAGGATTTGAACGCATCTGACGTTGATTCAGCAATGCGTATGGTTGAAGGAACAGCCCGCAGCATGGGCTTAAACGTTGAAGACTAATTGAAAGATTTGCCTTGCTGAAGGTTGTGTGGACGCCTCTGACGCTCTTGCTGAGGAGACGGCTCGCAACCTTTACTAGTGGGAGGTCTTACCGTTAAACCACAACAAGGAGGAAAAACAATGCCTAAAAGAGGTAAAAAATACCGCGAGGCGGCGCAGCTCATCGACCAGGAGCAGCAGTACAATGCTGAAGAGGCGATTGAGCTTGCAAAGAAAACATCGATCGTAAACTTTGATGCAACGGTAGAAGTGGCGTTTCGTCTTGGAATTGATCCGCGTAAAAACGATCAGCAGATCCGTGGCGCGATTGTACTTCCAAACGGAACAGGAAAAAGCCAGCGCGTGCTTGTTTTTGCTAAAGGCGAAAAAGCCCAGGAAGCAGAAGCGGCCGGCGCTGATTATGTAGGAGAAGAAGATTTGGTGAACCGCGTGCAGCAAGGCTGGTTTGACTTTGATGCAGTGGTAGCTACTCCTGACATGATGGCCCAGGTAGGTAAATTGGGCCGTACCCTCGGACCAAAAGGCCTTATGCCTAACCCGAAAACTGGTACGGTTACGATGGACGTTACAAAAGCTGTTGAAGAAATTAAAGCAGGTAAAGTGGAATACCGTGTCGATAAGTCCGGTAACATCCACGCGCCAATCGGCAAAGTATCCTTTGATACTGCAAGCCTGGTGGAAAACTTCAACACGGTTGCCGATGCGCTTCAAAAAGCAAAGCCGGCAGCTGCTAAAGGAACGTACATGAGAGGCGTTGCTGTAACGACTTCCATGGGTCCTGGCGTAAAAGTCAGCACTTCTTCGTTGAAATTCGCATAAATTAAACCGTAATACTTTGTTTGCCGGCAGCTCCCGGGCGATCTTGAAAAAGCTCTTGACCCGGGTGCTGCTTCCATTTATACTAAATGACGGATCAGCCAACAATTTTATATTGTTGCCGCAGACAGCAGGAGTGCCCAGCACTTAAACGTCCTGCCGAGGTACCATTCCTATACATTGAACGCTTTGAGGCGTTTTACGGGAGTAGTGTCTTCGTGTCTGCTAATTGAGACAGGAAGATTTTTTTGTGTCTGCGGTGGCAGGCGGCAAACAATAAAGAATGGCAGGAGGTGGAACGGATGAGCAAAGTAATCGAACAAAAGCAGGCGGTTGTTGATGAAATCGCGGCTAAGCTGAAAGACAGCGTATCGACCGTATTGGTGGACTATCGCGGTCTGGACGTATCGGAAATCACGGAATTGCGTGCGCAGCTTCGTGAAGCAGACGTTGATTTCAAAGTATATAAAAATACAATGGCTCGTCGTGCAGCAGAAGACGTGAATCTCAAAGACGAGTTGAACGAATACCTGGTAGGCCCTACAGCTATTGCGACAAGCAAAGAAGACGCAGTAGCACCTGCAAAAGTATTGTACAATTTCGCTAAGGATCACGAAGCACTGGAAATTAAAACGGGTGTCATTGAAGGCAGCGTTGTTTCCCAGGAGCAGATCAAAGAATTGGCAAGCCTTCCATCCCACGATGGACTTGTGGCTATGCTGCTTAGCGTTATGCAGGCGCCAATCCGTAACTTCGCACTGGCTACAAAAGCAGTGGCAGAGCAAAAAGAAGAAGAGAGCGCCTAACCAACCGGCGTTTAAATCGGCTTAAATATTAATATTAAGAGGAGGATTATCCATGAGTAATCAAGAAATGATTGATGCGATTAAGGAAATGTCCGTTCTGGAATTGAACGAATTAGTAAAAGCAATTGAAGAAGAGTTCGGCGTAACAGCAGCTGCACCAGTAGCAGCTGGCGGTGGCGGCGGTGAAGCCGTTGAGGAAGAGCAAACAGAATTCGACGTAGTACTCGAAAGCGCTGGTTCTTCTAAAATCAACGTCATCAAAGTTGTCCGCGAAATCACCGGCCTTGGCTTGAAAGAAGCTAAAGCATTGGTAGACGGAGCTCCTGACACATTGAAAGAAGGCGTATCTAAAGAAGACGCTGAAGAAATGAAAGGTCAACTCGAAGAAGCAGGCGCTTCTATCGAATTGAAGTAAGCTTTTGTATAAACTCATCCGCACCTGTGCGGGTGAGTTTTTTGTTGCAATAAACTGCTTGGCCCTGCTATGATAATATTCCAATAATTAGAACGGAGCGATGCTATGAGCGGTGAACAATATTTTCATACAAATCCAAGCGTGGCGAGCAGCGAGAAAGTCATTCATGCAGAGCTTAGAGGCAGAGACTGGTCGTTTATTACAGACAGCGGGGTCTTCTCGAAGCAAACGGTGGATTTTGGTACGGAGACACTGCTTGAAACCTTTGAGTGGCCGGACTTAGATGGAGACATTGTAGACATTGGCTGTGGTTACGGCGTAGTGGGAGTCACCCTCGCCAAAGAAACCAGCCGGAGCGTTCTGCTTTTTGATATCAATCAACGCGCCGTGGAGCTGGCCAGGAAAAATATCCAGCGGTATCAGGCCGAGAACGCGGAGGCGGCGGAGAGTGATTTGTTCAGTGCCTATCAAGGCAAGGCGGCGGCAGTTTTGACGAATCCTCCTATCAGGGCCGGAAAGAAAGTGGTGCACCGGCTGTTCGAAGAAGCTTACGAAGCGCTGAAGCCGGGAGGCGAATGCTGGATTGTCATTCAAAAAAAGCAGGGTGCCCCTTCAGCGAAGGAAAAGCTTAACGAGCTGTTTCCGGTAGTGAAAAATGTGAAAAAGAATAAAGGTTATTATATTTTTCGTGCGCGTAAATAAATAAAACAGCACCATCAGAAGTTGACGGTGCTGTTTTGATATGGTATTATAATTTAATGCGTATAAGTATCCATGCGCGTCAAACTACATGTAATATTCTACTTATTAAATCAGGTGATACCGTAAGAAGTATCATCCATTTCTTTTCTATTTGCCACTTCACGGCTGGGCTGAATTACGGTTGCAGCAAGCTTATCCACTAAAACGAGAACGTTTGTGCTTTTGATTCCTTCTTATTCTAACACACTCGAATGAGAAATGGGAGAATCGATCGTAATAAGTATTAGGAAACACAACTCCATTTAAGATAATCAACATAAGTCAGGGAGAAGCAATCAGCATTCTCAAACTGGCTATTCGGTTTGTGAAACTTTTTAACGACGGCATGTGTGAGCGGGCTGTTCTCTGTGTTCTGATACGCAGGCGCTTTTAATCAGAACAGAAAGAGCCGTCCGTCTACATGACGACGCGTCTCTGCATTTATCACTATTTAGCTATATTACCGATAATTGCCTTGGAAAAACGCTTGTTTTTAAAACGGGCGGATATCATGCGAGATTTGAGGGGTGAATCTGTTGTCAAGTCAACTTATTCAATTTGGACGTCACCGCCAGCGGAGAAGCTATGCCCGAATCAATGAAGTGTTGGACCTTCCAAACCTCATTGAGATTCAGACGGCTTCTTATCAATGGTTTCTAGATGAAGGTATTCGCGAAATGTTTCAGGACATTTCGCCGATTGAAGATTTTACCGGAAACTTGGTGCTTGAATTCATCGATTATAATTTAGGAGAGCCTAAATATCCGATCGATGAATCAAAAGAACGCGATGCTACGTATTCTGCACCGCTCCGGGTCAAGGTTCGCCTGATGAACAAAGAGACCGGCGAAGTAAAAGAGCAGGAAGTATTTATGGGTGATTTCCCGCTTATGACCGACACAGGTACTTTTGTGATAAACGGGGCTGAGCGTGTTATCGTATCCCAGCTCGTACGTTCACCGAGTGTATATTTTAATAATAAAGTAGACAAGAACGGCAAGCGCGGCCATACCGCAACCGTTATTCCGAACCGTGGCGCGTGGCTCGAGCTTGAAACAGATGCAAAAGATGTCGTTCATGTTCGTATTGACCGCACCCGGAAAATTCCGGTTACCGTGCTCCTTCGTGCACTTGGGTTTGGATCTGATCAGGAGATTATCGATCTTCTGGGTGAAGACCAGTACCTGCGGAACACACTCGAAAAAGATAACACAGAAGGCAGCGAAAAAGCCCTTCTCGAAATTTATGAACGTCTCCGCCCTGGGGAGCCGCCAACAGTGGATAGCGCGAAGAGTTTATTAAACACGCGCTTTTTTGATCCGAAGCGGTACGATCTCGCAAATGTCGGGCGTTATAAAATGAATAAAAAACTTCACATCCAGAATCGTTTATTCAATCAGCGTTTAGCAGAAACGCTTGCTGATCCAGACACGGGAGAGGTCATTGCCGAATCGGGCACGATGCTCGACCGCCGGACATTGGACCGCCTGATGCCGTACCTGGAAAACAATCTTGGATTTAAACGGTACACCGTTTCCGGTGGAGTGGTGGAAGATGCAGATTTGGACGTACAGTCTATTAAGATTTATGCAGATGACGGTCAAGGCGAAGACCGTGAAATTAACGTAATCAGTAACGGAAATATTGATCATGATACGAAGAATATTACTCCGGAAGACATGATTGCTTCGGTTAACTATTTCTTCAATCTTCTTCACGGCGTCGGCCGTACAGATGATATTGACCACCTGGGCAACCGTCGTCTCCGTTCCGTCGGAGAGCTGCTTCAGAACCAATTCCGTATCGGGCTTTCCCGTATGGAGCGTGTTGTACGTGAGCGTATGTCCATTCAGGACCCAAGCTCCATCACACCGCAGGCGCTTATCAATATTCGCCCGGTAATTGCTTCTATTAAAGAGTTTTTCGGAAGCTCGCAGCTTTCCCAGTTTATGGACCAGACAAATCCTTTGGCTGAATTGACGCACAAACGCCGTCTGTCAGCGCTTGGACCGGGCGGTCTGACCCGTGAGCGTGCCGGCTTTGAAGTACGTGACGTTCACTATTCCCACTACGGTCGTATGTGTCCGATTGAAACGCCGGAAGGTCCGAACATCGGTTTGATTAACTCCTTATCGAGCTACGCCAAGGTAAATAAATTCGGCTTCATTGAAACAGCTTACCGCCGTGTAGATCCGGATACAGGAGTGGTCACCGAGCAGTGTGACTATCTTACTGCCGATGAAGAAGACAACTACGTAGTCGCTCAGGCGAACGCTTCACTTGCTGAAGACGGAACGTTTGCCGACGATGAAGTTATTGCCCGTTTCCGCGGGGACAACACGATCGTTCCAAAAGAAAAAATTGACTATATGGACGTATCGCCAAAGCAGGCAGTTTCTGCTGCGACAGCGTGTATTCCGTTCCTTGAAAACGATGACTCCAACCGGGCATTGATGGGAGCAAACATGCAGCGCCAGGCAGTGCCGCTTCTTGAGCCGGAAGCACCTCTTGTAGGTACCGGCATGGAATACGTTTCAGCGAAGGATTCAGGTGCTGCCATCATCGCACGTCACAAAGGCGTAGTTGAGCGGGCCTCCGCACGTGAAATCTGGATCCGCCGCATTGAAGATGTAGACGGAAAAGAAGTAGAAACAGATATCGACAAATATCGCATGATGAAATACGTTCGTTCCAACCAGGGCACAAGCTACAACCAGCGTCCAATCGTTAAAGACGGAGACCGCATTGAAAAAGGCGAAGTGCTTGCAGACGGTCCATCGATGGACAACGGGGAAATGGCATTGGGCCGTAACGTGTTAACCGCCTTTATGACCTGGGACGGCTATAACTATGAGGACGCCGTTATCCTGAGCGAACGGGTAGTAAAAGACGACGTTTACACTTCCATTCACGTCGATGAATACGAGTCAGAAGCCCGCGATACTAAGCTCGGACCGGAGGAAATCACCCGTGATATTCCAAACGTCGGCGAAGAAGCGCTGAAGGACCTGGATGACCGCGGTATTATCCGCGTCGGTGCGGAAGTGAAGGACGGCGACATTCTTGTTGGGAAAGTAACGCCGAAGGGCATGACAGAGCTTTCCGCAGAAGAACGTCTGCTTCACGCGATCTTCGGGGAAAAAGCTCGTGAAGTACGGGATACTTCGCTTCGTGTGCCTCACGGCGCAGACGGCATTGTACTCGACGTAAAAATCTTTAACCGTGAAGACGGAGATGAACTTCCGCCGGGAGTGAATCAGCTTGTCCGGGTTTACCTCGTGCAGAAGCGTAAGATTCACGAAGGGGATAAAATGGCCGGCCGTCACGGAAACAAAGGTGTTATTTCGCGTATTCTTCCAGAAGAAGATATGCCTTACCTGCCGGACGGAACACCGATTGATCTTATGCTGAACCCTCTCGGGGTGCCTTCGCGTATGAACATCGGACAGGTGCTTGAAATGCACCTGGGCATGGCTGCCCGTTCCCTGAACCTTCACATGGCAACGCCGGTATTTGACGGTGCCCGTGAAGAAGACGTTTGGGAAACCATTCAGGAAGCCGGCCTCGCCCGGGACGGAAAGACCGTATTGTATGACGGACGTACAGGGGAAACCTTTGACAACCGTATTTCAGTCGGGGTCATGTATATGATCAAGCTTGCCCACATGGTGGACGACAAGCTTCACGCCCGTTCAACCGGTCCTTACTCCCTCGTTACCCAGCAGCCGCTTGGTGGTAAAGCGCAATTCGGCGGCCAGCGTTTCGGGGAAATGGAAGTATGGGCACTTGAAGCGTACGGCGCAGCTTATACGCTGCAGGAAATTCTCACGGTGAAATCCGACGACGTTGTCGGCCGTGTGAAGACGTACGAAGCGATTGTTAAAGGGGAAAACGTGCCGGAGCCTGGCGTTCCCGAGTCGTTTAAAGTTCTGATTAAAGAGCTTCAAAGCCTTGGCATGGACGTAAAAATGCTTTCGAGCAATGAAGAGGAAATCGAAATGAAAGAGCTCGATGATGAAGATGAACAACCCGGAGATAACTTGAATCTTAGAATCGAGTCCACGGAAAACGCATAAGGTCTCATCGGTAAAACGGAGAACACGGGGTGTCTAATTAAAAGCTTTTCAGCTTTTTGTAGGCACCTCTTGTCCCTCTTTCAGCCATGCCACCTTTAAAGATTGAAAGGGAGGTCGACCTCTTGATAGACGTCAATAACTTTGAATATATGAAAATTGGACTTGCCTCTCCGGAAAAAATTCGTTCCTGGACCCACGGCGAAGTGAAAAAGCCAGAAACGATCAACTACCGGACGTTAAAACCGGAAAAAGACGGGCTGTTCTGCGAGCGTATTTTTGGTCCGACCAAGGACTGGGAATGCCACTGCGGTAAATACAAGCGTATTCGCTATAAAGGCGTAGTCTGTGACAGATGCGGAGTAGAAGTTACCCGTTCGAAGGTGCGCCGGGAACGCATGGGCCACATTGAACTTGCAGCTCCGGTATCTCACATTTGGTACTTTAAAGGTATTCCGAGCCGTATGGGACTTGTCCTTGATATGTCCCCGCGTTCACTCGAGGAAGTTATTTATTTTGCTTCCTATACAGTGACGGAGCCGGGAGAAACACCGCTTGAATACAAGCAGCTGCTTTCCGAAAGAGAGTACCGGGCGTATTACGATAAGTACGGCAAAACCTTCTCTGCTCAAATGGGTGCAGAAGCCATCCGTAAGCTTCTTCAGGATATTGATCTTGAAAAAGAAGTGCACGGCTTAAAAGGCGAACTCGAAACAGCGCAGGGACAGCGCCGTACTCGTGCAATCAAGCGCCTGGAAGTGCTTGAAGCGTTCCGTCACTCCGGCAACCATCCGGCATGGATGATTCTCGATGTGCTCCCGGTTGTTCCACCGGAAATTCGTCCGATGGTTCAGCTTGACGGCGGCCGGTTTGCCACATCTGATCTGAACGATCTGTACCGTCGCGTTATCAACCGGAACAATCGTTTGAAACGCCTTCTTGATCTGGGAGCACCGAGCATCATCGTACAAAACGAAAAACGGATGCTTCAGGAAGCCGTCGACGCCTTGATCGACAACGGGCGCCGCGGCCGTCCAGTTACTGGTCCCGGCAACCGTCCGCTAAAATCTCTTTCTCACATGCTGAAAGGGAAGCAGGGACGTTTCCGTCAGAACCTTCTCGGTAAACGTGTCGACTATTCCGGCCGTTCCGTTATCGTGGTCGGGCCGAGCCTGAAAATGTATCAGTGCGGACTGCCTAAAGAAATGGCGCTTGAGCTGTTCAAGCCGTTTGTAATGAAAGAGCTCGTGAACCGGAGCCTGGCACACAACATTAAGAGCGCTAAGCGGAAAGTGGAACGCGTGCATCCGGAAGTCTGGGACGTGCTTGAAGACGTTATCCGTGAACACCCGGTGCTTTTGAACCGTGCACCGACGCTTCACCGTCTTGGTATCCAGGCGTTCGAACCGACGCTGGTCGAAGGACGCGCCATCAAGCTTCACCCGCTCGTATGTACAGCGTATAACGCCGACTTTGACGGGGACCAGATGGCCGTACACGTACCGCTTTCAGCAGAAGCCCAGGCAGAGGCGCGCGTGCTCATGCTTGCGGCGCAGAACATCCTGAACCCTAAGGATGGTAAGCCGGTTGTTACACCGTCCCAGGACATGGTGCTTGGAAACTATTATCTGACCCTTGAGCGTGAAAACGCGATGGGTGAAGGCTCTATTTTCAATGATATAAAAGAAGTTCTCACTGCTTATCAAAACGGCTATGTGCATCTGCACACCCGTATTGCTCTGCCGGTGCGTGCGTTAAATAAAACGAACTTCAGTGAAGAAGAGATGAGTAAGCTCGTCTTAACGACACCAGGAAAGCTCATTTTCAATGAAATACTGCCGACGTCGTTCCCTTACGTGAACGAGCCGACAGCATTAAACCTTGAACAGGAGCTCCCGGAAAAGTATGTAGTGCCGAGCACGACAGATGTAAAAGAAGAATTTAAGAACCGCGAACTCATCCAGCCATTTAAAAAAGGCTTTTTGGGTGACATCATTGCAGCGGTGTTTAAAAACTTCCAGATCATTGAAACGTCGAAAATGCTTGACCGTATGAAGGATCTTGGCTTCCATTACTCCACAAAAGCAGGAATTACGGTTGGTATTTCCGATATTGTTGTGCTTCCGGACAAGCAGGACGTGCTTTCGGATTCCGAAGATCAGGTCTCGAAGGTAATGAAACAGTTCCGGCGCGGTTTAATTACCGAAGAAGAGCGCTATGATAAAATTATCAGCATCTGGGGCAGTGCCAAAGACATCATCCAGGATAAACTCATGGGTACGCTTGATATTCGCAACCCTATTTTCATGATGAGTGATTCCGGTGCCCGTGGTAACGCCTCGAACTTCACGCAGCTTGCAGGTATGCGCGGACTGATGGCCAATCCATCCGGACGAATCATCGAGCTTCCGATTAAATCGAGTTTCCGTGAAGGACTTACAGTGCTTGAGTACTTTATTTCCACGCACGGTGCACGTAAAGGTCTGGCTGACACAGCGCTTAAAACTGCCGACTCGGGTTATCTGACCCGCCGTCTTGTGGATGTGGCTCAGGACGTTATCATCCGTGAAGACGACTGCGGCACTGACCGCGGGCTTTCGGTAGCAACGCTCCGCGAAGGCAATGAAATTATTGAAAAACTTCAGGACCGCCTGATCGGCCGGGTAGCCTTTGAAACAGTGCGTCATCCTGAAACAAACGAAGTACTGGCTCAAAAAGGTGAGCTTCTAAATGAAGATTCGGCTCGTATTATCGAAGAAGCCGGCGTCGAAAAAGTTGTTATCCGCTCTGTCTTTACGTGCGATACGCATCACGGCGTCTGCAAAAAATGCTACGGCCGTAACCTTGCTACAGGAGCCGACGTTGAAGTGGGCGAAGCAGTAGGGATCATCGCTGCCCAGTCCATCGGTGAGCCGGGTACACAGCTTACCATGCGTACGTTCCACACAGGCGGCGTAGCCGGGGATGACATCACCCAGGGTCTTCCTCGTATTCAGGAGCTTGTTGAAGCCCGTAATCCGAAAGGTCAGGCTGTTATTTCTGAGCTCTCCGGCGAAATTGTCGATGTGAAAGATCTGACGGATAAAAAAGAAGTTACAGTACAGGGTGCGCTTGAAAGCCGCTCCTATACTACTCCGTACGGTGCACGCCTCCGTGTGGGAGTAGGAGACCAGGTGGAGGTCGGCCAGGCTCTTACTGAAGGCTCCATCGATCCGAAAGAGCTGTTGAAAGTTACCGGACTCGACCAGGTACAGCAGTATCTTCTGAAGGAAGTTCAGAAGGTATACAGCATGCAGGGCGTTGAAATTGGCGACAAGCACATTGAAGTGATGGTCCGTCAAATGTTCCGTAAAATCCGGATTACTGATTCCGGTAATACAGACGCTCTTCCTGGCAGTCTGGTGGAAGTGCATGCGTTTGAAAAAGCAAACCGTGAAGCACTGCAAAAACATCATCAGCCAGCCGTCGGTCAGCCGGTTATTCTTGGTATTACGAAAGCATCGCTTGAAACGGATTCCTTCCTTTCGGCCGCTTCGTTCCAGGAAACGACAAGAATTCTTACGGACGCAGCGATTCGCGGCAAGCGCGACGAGCTGTTAGGCCTGAAAGAGAACGTTATTATCGGGAAACTGGTTCCGGCCGGTACAGGCATGCAGCGTTACCGCAGCCTCGAACAGGTTCTCCCGGAAGAAGCCGTTCAGGAAATGCAGGAATCAGGCGAAGAAGTATATTCGTCGGAATGAAATAGTGTTGACATCGCAAAAACGCGGTGATATGCTATCTAAGGTGCGTTAAGCTCCTGTGCTTTGGAGGATGAATGATGTCTTATGAAAAAGTAACACAGGCTGACGAAGTTTTAATTGGAACTAAACAAACGCTTAAAGCGATTGAACATGGCACAGCTTCCGAAATCATTGTGGCAGAAGATGCCGCTGCAGAAATTCAGCAGCGTATTCTTAAAGCAGCAAATGAAAGCAGTGTTTCCATCCAGTTTGTCGATTCGATGAAAAAACTTGGAAAAGCTTGCGGAATTGATGTAGGAGCGGCTACGATCGCTTTAAAAAAGCAATAATAAGTTTTTGCTGGTGGGGTTTCGGATCTCATCGGCAAAAACTTTCATTTTGCTTATCAATGAACCACCTGGAACGGTGGTCTTGAAATAACTTAGTCGGAAAGGAGGAAAACAACTATGCCAACTATTAATCAGCTGGTTCGTAAAGGCCGTCAGATGAAGACTAAAAAGACTGATTCTCCGGCATTGAACCGAGGTTACAATAGCTTGCGTAAAGTCCCAACAGATCAAAATGCTCCGCAAAAACGTGGTGTATGTACTCGTGTAGGAACACTTACTCCGAAGAAACCAAACTCGGCTCTTCGTAAGTATGCACGTGTTCGCCTGACTAACCAAATCGAGGTTACAGCATACATTCCTGGTATTGGTCACAATCTCCAGGAGCACAGTGTAGTATTGATCCGTGGAGGCCGTGTTAAGGACCTTCCTGGTGTGCGTTATCACGTTGTTCGTGGCGCCCTTGATACTGCCGGTGTACAAAACCGCATGCAAAGCCGTTCCAAATACGGAACCAAACGCGGGAAGAAAAAGAAATAATAACAGCTAATTCATAATATAAAGAAAGGAGGAGGATTTATGTCTCGTAAAGGACCAGCACCACGCCGTGATGTTCTGCCTGATCCTATTTATAATTCCAAGCTTGTTACACGCATGATCAACCGTGTAATGAACGATGGTAAAAAAGGAAAAGCGCAAAATATCCTATACAGAGCATTTAACCTCGTGCAGGAGCGTTCCGGTCAGGAGCCGATGGAAGTTTTCGATCAGGCTATGAAAAACGTTATGCCTGTACTGGAAGTAAAAGCCCGCCGTGTAGGGGGAGCTAACTATCAAGTACCAATCGAAGTTAAACCAGATCGTCGTACGACCCTGGCGCTTCGTTGGATTGTAAGCTACGCCCGTCTTCGTGGAGAAAAAACCATGGAAGAGCGTCTTGCAAATGAAATTCTTGATGCTTCCAACAACACAGGATCTGCTGTTAAGCGTCGTGAAGATACTCATCGTATGGCTGAAGCAAACAAAGCGTTTGCTCACTACCGTTGGTAAGCACTACCGCGGAAAATACTACTTTGATGAATGGAAGGAGAAAGAAAGTCCATGGCACGTGAATTCTCCTTGGAAAAAACCCGTAATATCGGGATCATGGCTCACATTGATGCTGGGAAAACGACAGCAACAGAGCGTATCCTTTATTACACGGGTCGTATCCATAAAATTGGTGAAACCCATGAAGGTGCTTCTCAAATGGACTGGATGTCACAGGAACAAGAGCGTGGTATTACTATCACCTCTGCTGCGACAACAGCCCAGTGGAAAAACCACCGTATCAATATTATCGACACTCCAGGTCACGTAGACTTTACCGTAGAGGTAGAACGTTCCCTGCGTGTGCTTGACGGAGCTGTTGCTGTATTGGATGCACAGTCCGGCGTGGAGCCACAGACAGAAACTGTATGGCGCCAGGCGACTACCTACCATGTTCCGCGTATTGTTTTCGTTAACAAGATGGATAAGGTAGGAGCGGATTTTGTTTATTCCTTAAGCACACTGACAGATCGTCTCGGAGCGAATGCTCAGGCAATTCAGCTTCCGATTGGTGCTGAAGATGACTTTGAAGGAATTATCGACCTTATCGAAATGCAGGCTTACTACTACCTCGATGATCTCGGAACCCGTGCGGAAGCGCGTGAAATTCCGGAAGAATATCAGGCACAGGCGCAGGAATACCGCCAGAAGCTGGTAGAAGCTGTATCAGAGCTTGATGAAGATCTTATGATGAAATACCTTGAAGAGGAAGAAATCACAAATGAAGAACTCAAGCTGGCAATCCGTAAAGGAACGCTGAACGTTGAGTTTTATCCAGTACTCTGTGGTTCTGCCTTTAAAAACAAAGGTGTTCAGCTTATGATCGATGCTGTGCTCGACTATCTTCCATCTCCGTTGGATGTTCCTCCTATTAAAGGGAAATATCCGGATTCGGAAGAAGAGGAAGAGCGTCCGGCAGACGACGGCGGGAAGTTCTCTGCACTTGCCTTTAAAGTGGCTACAGACCCTTACGTTGGTAAACTTACTTTCTTCCGGGTGTATTCTGGTACACTTACTTCCGGGTCGTATGTCAAAAACTCCACAAAGGACAAGCGTGAGCGTGTGGGTCGTATTCTTCAAATGCACGCAAACTCCCGTGAAGAAATTTCAACGGTATACGCCGGTGATATTGCAGCGGGCGTCGGTTTGAAAGATACGAGCACCGGTGACACTCTTGTGGCAGAAAAAGACAACATCGTGCTTGAATCGATGGACTTCCCTGAACCGGTTATTTCCCTTTCTGTAGAGCCGAAATCGAAAGCGGACCATGACAAAATGAGTATCGCTCTCGGAAAGCTCGCAGAAGAGGATCCAACCTTCCAGACAGAAACAGACGAAGAAACCGGACAAACGATCATTAAAGGTATGGGTGAACTTCACCTTGATATCATCGTTGACCGTTTGAAACGGGAATTCAAAGTAGAAGCAACTGTAGGTGCCCCTCAGGTATCCTATCGTGAAACTATCCGCCAGGAAGCTAACTGCGAAGGTAAATTCGTACGTCAGTCCGGTGGACGCGGTCAGTACGGTCACGTTTGGGTTAAATTTGAGCCAAACGAAGAAGGCGCCGGCTTTGAATTTGTAAACAAAATCGTCGGCGGTGTGGTACCTCGTGAATATGTACCTTCCGTGCAATCCGGTATTGAAGAGTCCCTTCAAAGCGGTATGCTTGCCGGTTATCCGGTAATCGACGTAAAAGCTACTCTTTTTGACGGTTCCTATCACGATGTCGACTCTAACGAGATGGCATTTAAAGTGGCGGCTTCGATGGCTCTGCGTGAAGCAAAGCAAAAATGTAAGCCGGTACTGCTTGAACCTTTAATGAAAGTAGATATCGTGGTTCCAGAAGAATACATGGGCGACGTCATGGGTGATGTAACATCCCGCCGTGGCCGTGTAGACGGCATGGAAGCACGGGGCAACTCTCAGGTTATCCGGTCGTTTGTACCGCTTGCTGAGATGTTTGGCTACGCCACGACTCTTCGTTCGAACACGCAGGGCCGCGGAACGTATTCCATGTTCTTCGATCATTACGAAGAAGTGCCAAAAAGTGTTTCTGAAGATGTTATCAAGCAGGCTACAGGACAGTAAAAATCCAGCAGCTTGATGATTGTATGCATGAGCGATTTATTGTAAGCTAAGGAAGGGCGTTTACTGATAGCAGCGCCCGCCTGGCTGCTATACAACATTAATTACCTGAAATAAAGGGAGGACAATTATAATGGCAAAAGAAAAATTCGACCGTTCGAAAACGCATGCGAACATTGGTACTATCGGTCACGTTGACCATGGTAAAACAACTTTGACTGCTGCGATCACAACGGTACTTCATAAAAAATATTCCCGCGGAACGGCTATGGCCTATGACGCAATCGACGGTGCACCTGAAGAGCGTGAGCGTGGAATTACGATCTCTACTGCACACGTAGAGTACGAAACAGATTCCCGTCACTATGCACACGTTGACTGCCCAGGTCACGCTGACTATGTTAAAAACATGATCACTGGTGCAGCTCAAATGGACGGAGCGATTCTCGTTGTGTCTGCAGCTGACGGCCCAATGCCTCAGACTCGTGAGCACATCCTGCTTTCCCGTCAGGTTGGTGTACCATCCATCGTTGTTTTCTTGAACAAAGTTGATATGGTAGACGACGAAGAGCTTCTTGAACTCGTAGAAATGGAAGTTCGTGATCTCTTATCCGAGTACGACTTCCCTGGTGACGATGTACCAATCATCAGCGGTTCTGCTCTGAAAGCCCTTGAAGGCGACGAAGAGTATGAAAACAAAATTCTTGAACTGATGGAAGCTGTAGACAACTACATTCCAACTCCAGACCGTGACAAAGACAAGCCATTCATGATGCCTGTAGAGGACGTATTCTCTATCACAGGCCGTGGTACAGTTGCAACTGGCCGTGTTGAACGTGGCGTTCTTAACGTTGGGGATGAAATTGAAATCATCGGTATCGATGAAGACTCCCGCAAATCCACGGTTACTGGTGTGGAAATGTTCCGTAAGCTTCTTGACTATGCAGAAGCTGGCGACAACATTGGTGCGCTTCTCCGCGGTGTTTCCCGTGATGACATCAAACGTGGCCAAGTTCTTGCAAAGCCAGGTTCGATTACTCCACACACTAACTTCAAAGCAGAAGTTTATGTACTTTCCAAAGACGAAGGTGGACGTCATACTCCATTCTTCTCTAACTACCGCCCGCAGTTCTACTTCCGTACTACGGACGTAACTGGTATCATCCAACTGCCTGAAGGCGTTGAGATGGTAATGCCTGGCGATAACGTAGAAATGACAGTTGAGCTTATCAACCCAATCGCTATCGAAGAAGGAACTAAGTTCTCTATTCGTGAAGGTGGCCGTACAGTTGGCGCCGGCGTTGTTTCTACTATCCAAAAATAATCATCCGATTATTCTCCTCTAATGCTGAAAAGCATTAGAGGTTTTTTTATTTCTTCCATATTAATAAAGGCTCTTAAAGTTAAATGAGAAAAAGGGGGAGGCATATCGAGATTTTTTTGAAAAAACCCTTGCGTAAAAGGCGAACGATCACTATAATAGATGAAGTGTGACCATGGGAGACATAGAAATACTTCTATATCCACCCACGGTCAGGCGATGATGCGGAAGGTTGCTGACACACCCGGGTCCATTGCCATGATCAGGTGTGAGGAAATTTTCGCGGAGTATGTCTGTAAAATCGGACGAGAAGGAGGGCTTTTAATGGCAGCTAATGAAAAAATTCGTATTCGTTTAAAAGCGTATGATCACAGAGTATTGGATCAATCCGCTGAAAAGATTGTAGACACGGCAAAACGTTCTGGTGCAGGTGTTTCTGGGCCGATTCCATTGCCAACAGAGAAATCTGTTTATACAATTCTTCGTGCTACGCACAAATTTAAAGATGCTCGTGAGCAGTTTGAAATGCGTACACATAAACGTTTAATCGACATTTTAACGCCAACGCCGCAAACGGTAGATTCGCTTATGCGTTTAGATTTACCGTCGGGTGTAGACATCGAAATCAAATTATAATAACAAATATATGAAAAACAAAATTTATTAGGAGGTGTGACTCATGGCCAAAGGAATCTTGGGTAAAAAACTCGGCATGACGCAACTGTTTAAAGAAAACGGCGAACTGCTTCCAGTTACGGTCATTGAAGCAGAACCAAACGTTGTGCTTCAAAAGAAAACTACTGAGTCCGATGGATACGAAGCTATTCAGCTAGGTTTCCACGACAAAAAAGAAGCACGCGTAATCAAACCGGAAAAAGGACATGCTGAGAAAGCAAACACGACCCCCAAGCGCTTCGTTAGAGAAATCCGCGGGACAAACCCAGAGGATTACGAGGTTGGTCAAGAGGTCAGTGTAGCAACATTTGCAGAAGGAGATATCGTAGACGTCACCGGAAAATCCAAAGGGAAAGGCTTCCAGGGTGCTATCAAGCGCCATAACCAATCCCGCGGACCAATGACGCACGGCTCCCGTTTCCACCGTGCCCCTGGTGCGATGGGTGTTATCGACCCTAACCACGTATTGAAAGGCAAAAAGCTCCCAGGACGTATGGGTAACAACACGGTTACAGTACAGAATCTGGAGATTGTTAAAGTAGATACTGAGCGTAACGTGCTTTTAGTTAAAGGCAACGTTCCTGGTGCGAAACGCAGCTATGTAACAGTACAGAACGCTGTGAAAGCAAACACTGAAAAAGCATAATAGAAAGGAGGGCGCAAGATGCCAACAGTAGATTTACTAAACCAAACCGGTTCCCGCGTAGGAGATATCGAATTAGCAGACACTGTTTTCGGTATTGAACCAAACGAGCACGTTTTGTATGACGCAGTAATTATGCAGCAAGCATCGTTACGACAAGGAACGCACAAAGTAAAAAACCGTTCCGAACGCCGCGGCGGTGGACGCAAGCCATGGCGCCAAAAAGGCACAGGCCGTGCCCGTCAAGGTTCCATCCGTTCCCCGCAATGGGTGAAAGGTGGTATCGTGTTCGGTCCGACGCCAAGATCTTACGGCTACAAACTTCCGAAAAAAGTTCGCCGTCTGGCGATCAAATCAGCACTTGCAAGCAAAGCACAGGAAAATGACCTTGTCGTGCTTGATGAGCTGAAGTTTGATGCTCCAAAAACGAAAGAGATGGTTAAAGTACTTTCTTCTCTTTCCATTGATACGAAGGTACTGATTGTTACTGGCAACGACGACGAAACCGTCGGTCTGTCTGCACGCAATCTTCCTAACGTAACATTCCTCACGGCAAGCAGTGTAAACGTCCTGGACGTTGTTAAACATGACAAATTGGTTATGACACAGGACGCCGTGAAGAAAGTAGAGGAGGTGTTCGCATAATGGAAGCACGTGACTTGATTAAAAAACCCGTTATTACAGAACGCTCCGCTGACTTGATGGATGAAAAGAAATACACGTTTGAAGTAGACGTGAAAGCTAATAAATTCCAAATCAAAAACGCGGTTGAAGAAATCTTTGATGTTCAGGTAGAAAAGGTAAATACAATGAACAAAAAGGGTAAATTCCGTCGTTTTGGCCGTCATGAAGGGTACAAACCCAACCGTAAAAAAGCGATCGTGACGCTTACAGCAGACAGCGAAGATATTGAATTCTTCGAAGGTGCTTAATTAACAAATAGATACGAAGGAGGGTAATGAGCATGGCTATCCAAAAGTATAAACCGACCACAAACGGCCGCCGTCACATGTCGGTAAACAAGCACAGCGAAGTCACTTCAGAAACACCAGAACGTTCGCTGCTTGAACCGCTTCACAAAAAAGGCGGTCGTAATAACCAGGGTCGTATGACCAGCCGTCACCAGGGCGGCGGGCATAAACGTCAATACCGTGTTATTGACTTCAAACGTAATAAAAACGACGTACCAGGTAAAGTTGCTGAGATCGAGTATGACCCAAACCGTTCAGCAAATATCGCGCTTATCAACTATGTTGATGGCGAAAAACGGTACATCCTTGCTCCAAAAGGGTTGAAAATTGGCCAGGAAATCATGGCTGGTTCGAGTGCAGATATCAAACTTGGTAACGCATTGGACCTTCGTGACATTCCAGTGGGTACTGTTATTCATAACATTGAATTGAAGCCGGGCCGCGGCGGACAGCTCGTTCGTTCTGCTGGCGCAGAAGCCCAGGTTCTCGGTAAAGAAGGCAAGTACGTACTCGTGCGTCTTCGTTCCGGCGAAACCCGCCTGATCCTTGCTTCCTGCCGTGCAACTGTCGGCCAGGTTGGAAACGTAGAGCATGAACTGGTGAACATCGGTAAAGCCGGACGTTCCCGTTGGTTAAACAAACGTCCACACGTTCGTGGTTCCGCAATGAACCCTAGCGATCACCCACACGGTGGTGGTGAAGGCCGTGCGCCAATCGGACGCGTTGCACCTGTATCCCCTTGGGGTCAGCCTGCAGTTGGCTATAAAACAAGAAAACGTAATAAAGATTCCAATAAATATATCGTACGGGGCCGTCGCCGTAAGAAAAAATAATAAAAAGATGAAGCTGCGGTTCTTCGGAATCGCAGGTTAATCGCGAAAGGAGGTTCTCTCATGGGTCGTAGTTTAAAAAAAGGACCTTTCGTCGACTTGCACTTGATGAATAAAATCGAGAGACTAAACGATTCGAACAATAAAGAAGTTATTCGTACCTGGTCACGCCGTTCCACAGTATTCCCGGAATTTGTCGGCCACACAATTGCAGTGTACGACGGACGCAAGCACGTACCTGTTTATGTATCTGAAGACATGGTAGGCCATAAGCTTGGTGAATTCGCGCCAACGAGAACGTTTAAAGGCCACAAAAATGACGATAGAAAAACGAAAAGATAAGACCTGAGGGGAGGTAAAGAAACATGGAAGCAAAAGCAGTAGCAAAGCAGATCCGTATCGCCCCCCGCAAGGCTCGTCTTGTGATAGACCTAGTTCGGGGAAGATCCGTCGGAGAAGCTATTGCCATCCTTAAGAACACGCCAAAATCGGCGTCTCCGATTGTTGAGAAAGTTATTAACTCTGCTATCGCCAACGCAGAGCACAACTATGAGATGGAACCAGAAAATCTTTACATCAGCCAAGCATTCGTAGACGAGGGAGTAACACTCAAACGTTTCCGTCCACGTGCAATGGGGCGCGCAAGCCGCATTAACAAACGTACGAGTCACATTACTGTAATCGTCGAAGAAAAAAAGGAGGGATAACGCGTGGGACAAAAAGTTAATCCTATCGGACTTCGTGTTGGAGTCATCCGTGATTGGGAATCGAAATGGTATTCGGAAAAAGAATACGCGAATTTGCTTCATGAAGACTACAGAGTGCGCCGTCACATCGAAACGAAGCTCGTTGACGCTTCTATTTCTACCGTGGAAATCGAACGTGCGGCAAACCGTGTGAATATTACGATCCATACTGCGAAGCCAGGAATGGTTATCGGCCGCGGTGGTTCCGAAGTAGAAGCACTTCGTAAAGAATTGAATAACCTGACTAACAAGCGAGTACACATTAATATCGCAGAAATAAAGCAGGCAGATATGGATGCCCGTCTCGTAGCGGCAAACATTGCCCGTCAGCTTGAAAACCGTATTTCTTTCCGCCGTGCAATGAAACAGTCTATTCAGCGTACGATGCGCGCAGGAGCAAAAGGGATCCGGACAGAAGTGAACGGACGCCTGGGGGGCGCAGACATCGCCCGCTCTGAAAGATACAGTGAAGGAACAGTACCTCTCCATACGTTGCGTGCAGATATTGATTACGGCACTGCAGAAGCAGATACAACGTACGGTAAACTGGGTGTAAAAATCTGGATTTATCGCGGGGAAGTCCTTCCAACGAAAGGAACGAACAAAGAGGAAGGAGGCAAATAATATGTTATTGCCAAAACGCGTAAAGTATCGTCGCGAACACCGTGGCAAAATGAGAGGCCGTGCAAAAGGCGGCAAAGAAATCACTTTTGGCGAGTACGGGCTGCAGGCAGTAGAAGCTTCCTGGATCACGAACCGTCAGATCGAATCAGCACGTATCGCTATGACTCGTTATATGAAACGTGGCGGTAAAGTCTGGATCAAAATCTTCCCGGACAAGCCATATACAGCGAAGCCCCTCGAAGTCCGCATGGGTTCCGGTAAAGGTTCTCCTGAAGGCTGGGTAGCAGTTGTGAAACCAGGAAAAATCATGTTTGAAATTGCCGGGGTTAACGAAGAAATTGCCCGTGAGGCGTTGAGACTTGCAGCTCACAAGTTACCGATTAAAACGAAATTTGTGAAACGCGAAGAAGTGGGTGGTGAGGCAAATGAGAGCTAATGAATTGAGAGATCTAACCACAGCTGAAATCGAAGATCAAACAAAAAGCCTGAAAGAAGAACTTTTTAACCTTCGTTTTCAATTAGCGACCGGTCAGTTGGAAAATCCCGCCCGCATCCGTACTGTAAGAAAAGATATTGCACGTGCCAAAACCGTGTTGCGTGAACGTGAACTCGGGATGAACAAAGGCTAAAAGGAAAAGGAGGTTAAACCAATATGGCTGAAGAACGTAACAACCGTAAGGTTTATAGCGGCCGCGTGACATCCGACAAAATGGATAAAACGATTGCCGTTGTTGTTGAAACGTATAAAAAAGACCCGTTGTACGGCAAACGTGTCAGAGACTCCAAAAAGTTTAAAGCTCACGATGAAGAAAATGTTGCAAAAGTTGGCGACATCGTCCAGATCATGGAAACCCGCCCGCTGTCGAAAGACAAGCGTTTTCGTCTCGTGAAAGTAATAGAAGAATCAGTTATTCTTTAAATCGTTTTTAAAGAAAGGAGGTACCGTGACCTATGATCCAACAAGAATCACGCTTAAGAGTAGCGGATAACTCTGGTGCCCGCGAAGTACAGTGTATAAAAGTTTTAGGCGGTTCCGGCCGTAAAACTGCTAATATCGGTGATATGATTACATGCACTGTCAAACAAGCAACACCAGGGGGCGTTGTCAAAAAAGGCGAGATTGTTCAGGCAGTTATTGTACGTTCCCGCAGCGGCGTCCGCCGTCCAGACGGTTCTTACATTCGCTTTGACGAAAACGCAGCTGTAATCGTACGTACGGACAAAGGACCACGTGGAACACGTATCTTTGGCCCAGTAGCAAGAGAGCTTCGTGATGAGCAGTATATGAAAATTATCTCCCTTGCACCGGAAGTTCTGTAATACAAATATCATGCGAAGTCATGATGTCCCGTTAAGGAGGTGCGAAAATGGCCCAAAATAAGCTTCATGTTAAACAGGGTGAAAAAGTAAAAGTAATCAGCGGCAAGGATAAAGGCAAAGAAGGCGTTATCCTTAAAGCAATGCCTGCAGAGGAACGTATAATCGTCGAAGGTGTTAACATCGTGAAAAAGCATGCGAAGCCTTCCCAGGAAAACCCACAAGGCGGTATCTTAAATCAAGAAGCTGCCATTCACGTATCAAACGTTATGCCGCTTGATCCGAAATCCGGCGAACCGACCCGTGTTGGTCACAAGGTGGAGAACGGCAAAAAAGTACGTGTCGCCAAAAAATCAGGTGAAGCCCTGAACTAAGTAAGACAAAGGACGAGAGGAGGTCACACGAATGAACGCTTTAAAAGAAAAGTATCAAACATCAATCGTACCGAGTCTGCACGAGAAATTCGACTACTCTTCCGTAATGGGAGTACCGAAGGTTGATAAAATTGTTATTAACATGGGTGTCGGGGAAGCAGTACAAAACCCTCGCTCATTGGATAAAGCAGTAGAAGAGCTGGAGGCAATCAGTGGGCAGAAGCCTTTGATTACAAAAGCAAAACGTTCTATTGCAGGATTTAAACTTCGTGAAGGTATGCCAATCGGTGCAAAGGTAACTTTGCGCGGAGCACGTATGTATGACTTCCTGGAGAAATTAATCCACGTCACGCTTCCACGTGTCCGTGACTTCCGCGGGGTGTCGAATAAAGCATTTGACGGCCGTGGCAACTACACACTCGGTGTGCGTGAACAATTGATCTTCCCGGAAATTTCCTACGATCAGGTAGAAAAAGTTCGCGGAATGGACATTGTTATCGTTACTACTGCTTCTACTGACGAAGAATCTTACGAACTGCTCGATCAAATGGGCATGCCGTTTCAAAAATAAATTATTCACGTAAACGCCGGCAGGCGCCGGCGCACGACCCCGTAACTGGGAGGGAGGTATTCAAATGGTCATGACAGATCCGATTGCTGATATGCTTACTCGTATCCGCAACGCAAACATGGTGAACCACGAGAAAGTAGAATTTCCTGCATCGAACCTGAAAAAAGAAATCGCTGAAATCCTCAAGCTGGAAGGTTTCATCCGCGATGTTGAATATGTTGATGATAAAAAACAGGGAATGATTCGCTTATTCTTGAAAGCAGGTACGGAAAACAAAAAAGTTATTTCCGGTATCAAAAGAATCAGTAAACCAGGTCTCCGTGTTTATGCAGGATCCAACGAGGTTCCTAAAGTGCTGGGCGGACTTGGTATCGCAGTAATTTCTACATCCAAAGGTGTTATGTCTGATAAAGAAGCAAGAAAACA
Source organism: Marinococcus halotolerans DSM 16375 (assembly GCF_000420725.1). Taxonomy (GTDB): domain Bacteria; phylum Bacillota; class Bacilli; order Bacillales; family Marinococcaceae; genus Marinococcus; species Marinococcus halotolerans. The sequence goes on from NZ_ATVM01000018.1 coordinate 43,457, forward strand.
AAACGTTGGCGGCGAAGTACTCGCATACGTTTGGTAATAAAATCGTTATAAAGAACGGAGGTGTGCAATATGTCTCGTATTGGCCTGAAACCAATCGAAATTCCAGAAGGCGTCACAATCGCTAAAGACGGAAATACAGTTACAGTTAAAGGACCAAAAGGTGAATTGAGCCGTGAACTTCACCCGGCTATTACTGTGAATATTGGAGAGTCGGAAGTGACTTTTGAACGCCCTTCTGACAATAAAACGTACCGCTCGCTTCATGGTACGACCCGAAGCCTTGTAAACAACATGGTAGAAGGCGTAACAAAAGGGTACGAAAAGAACCTCGAGCTCGTCGGCGTAGGTTATCGTGCGCAGAAGACTGGTGAGAAGTTAGTGTTAAACGTTGGTTACTCCCACCCGGTAGAATTCGTTTCCGAGGAAGGAATCGACATTGAAGTACCTTCTAACACGAAAGTGACAGTCCGCGGTATTGATAAAGAACGCGTTGGTGCAGTAGCTTCCAACATTCGCTCTGTACGTCTTCCTGAACCTTACAAAGGCAAAGGAATCCGCTACGAAGGTGAAGAAGTTCGCCGCAAAGAAGGTAAAACGGGTAAATAATCGATTAATTAACATCGCAACAAGCACGAAAGGAGGAACTGTACGATGGCTCAAGCAACAAGCTATGAAAAACGCAAGAAACGCCATATGAGTATCCGCCGTAAAATCAGCGGCACACCAGAACGTCCTCGTCTGAACGTTTTCCGTTCTGCAAAGCATATCTATGCGCAGCTGATTGACGACGAAGCAGGAGTAACTCTGGCAGCAGCATCGACAATGGAAAAGGATTCCGGAATCGAAAACGGCGGCAATAAAGAGGCAGCCCGTAAAATCGGGGAAACTCTCGCCAAGCGTGCTACAGAAAAAGGCTATGACACAGTCGTTTTTGACCGGGGTGGATTTGTTTATCACGGCCGTGTTCAAGAACTCGCTGAAGCAGCCCGCGAGAACGGACTAAAATTCTAAAAAGCAAGGGAGGGACAAGAATGCAAAGTATTGATCCGAATAAACTGGAACTTGAAGAACGTGTTGTAACCATCAACCGTGTCGCAAAAGTTGTGAAAGGTGGACGTAACTTCCGCTTTGCAGCACTCGTAGTAGTTGGAGACCGTAACGGCCACGTCGGCTTTGGCCAGGGAAAAGCTATTGAAGTACCAGAAGCAATCCGTAAAGCGGTAGAAAACGCTAAAAAGGACCTTGTACAGATTCCGATCGTAGGAACAACTATTCCACACGAAATCACTGGTCACTTTGGCGCAGGCAACGTTCTATTGAAGCCTGCATCTGAAGGTACTGGAGTAATCGCTGGAGGACCGGTACGTGCCATCTTAGAGCTTGGCGGCGTACAGGACATTCTGTCGAAATCTCTTGGTTCCAACAATCCTATTAACATGGTTCGCGCTACTATCAACGGATTAACTTCTTTGAAAACAGCTGAAGAAGTAGCTAAATTGCGTGGTAAGAGCGTCGAAGAATTGTTAGGATAAGGGGGGAAAGCAAATGGCCAAACAATTGGAAATCACCCTTACCCGCAGCATGATCGGGCGCCCGGAAGAACAACGTGTTACAGTCCGTACACTTGGTTTGCATAAAATCAACCGTACGGTAGTAAAAGAAGACAATCCTGCAATCCGCGGTATGGTGAACAAAGTAGCTCACCTGCTGACGGTAAAAGAACTGAACTAATAAATCTCATTCCTAAATGACAGGGAGGTGGCAACATGAAACTCCACGAACTTCAGCCTGCAAAAGGCAAAAACAAACAGCGTAACCGTGTAGGCCGCGGGCCAGCTTCTGGCAACGGCAAAACTTCCGGCCGCGGACAAAAAGGGCAGAACGCCCGTTCCGGCGGTGGTGTACGTCCAGGTTTTGAAGGTGGGCAGAACCCTATCTTCAAGCGTTTGCCAAAACGCGGCTTTACGAATATTAATCGTAAAGAATACGCTATTGTTAATGTGGAAACGCTCAACAGCTTCGACAATGGTACAACAGTAACTCCAGAAGCGTTGCTTGAAAAAGGCGTAATCAGCAAGTACAAAGATGGCGTGAAAATTTTAGGCAACGGCAAGTTGGAGAAAGAGCTTCAAGTGCACGCGAACAAGTTCTCTGCTTCAGCAGTGCAAGCAATTGAGGCAGCAGGCGGAAAAACCGAGGTGGTCTAATGTTCCGCACGATTATCAACATGTTTCGTGTGAGTGACATTCGAAACAAGGTGTTGTTCACCTTAGTCATGTTGATTATATTTCGGATCGGAAGTTTTATTCCGGTGCCTGGAACAAACCGCCAGGTGCTAAATTTCTCTGATGAAGCAAGTGCATTTGGCTTTTTGAACACGTTTGGAGGCGGGGCGCTGTCGCAGTATTCCATATTTGCGATGGGCGTCATGCCATACATTACCGCTTCAATTGTGGTACAATTGCTTCGTATGGATGTTGTGCCTAAATTTTCGGAATGGGCAAAGCAGGGGGAAGCAGGAAGACGGAAGCTGAATCAGTTCACCCGTTATTTCACTGTTGTTCTTGCATTTGTTCAGGGACTTGGAATGTCTGTTGGGTTTAACAACTATTTTCCAGGGCTTATTCCGGACCCAAATGCTGCAAAATATATATTTATTGCGTTGATAATGACAGCCGGCACGGCTTTTTTAATGTGGCTTGGTGAGCAAATCACTGCAAAAGGTGTGGGGAACGGTATCTCTATCCTGATCTTTGCCGGTATTGCGGCGGGTATTCCTAATGGAATCAACCAAATTTATGCGACGCAGATCCAGGATGCTGGCGGAGAGTTATATATAGGCATTATCACTATAGCGCTTCTGGCAGTAGCAGTTCTTGCTATTATTGTAGGCGTCATTTTTGTACAGCAGGCGCTGCGCAAAATTCCTATTCAATACGCAAAACGAACTGTGGGACGGAGCCCGGTTGGCGGCCAGTCGACACACCTTCCTTTAAAAGTAAACGCTGCAGGGGTTATCCCGGTAATTTTTGCTTTGGCGTTATTTATTTTTCCGCCAACAGCAGCGAGCTTTATTGGGGAAGAGAATGCGATTGCCAACTGGATTGTAAATAACTTTGATTATACGCAGCCTATAGGAATGGTCGTATATGCAGCTTTAATCATTGCGTTTACGTACTTTTATGCCTTTGTTCAGGTGAATCCCGAACAAATGACGGAGAACCTGAAAAAGCAGGGTGGCTATATTCCCGGCATACGCCCAGGGTTTGCTACTGAAAAGTACATCCGGCGGACGCTCTACAGGCTTACATTCGTCGGAGCCCTGTTTTTAACCGTGGTTGCCATCATTCCAGTCTTTTTCATCACACAGATGGGTCTCCCACAGTCGATTCAAATTGGCGGTACAGGCCTTCTAATCGTTGTAGGGGTTGCTTTGGAAACGATGAAGCAAGTAGAAAGCCAGTTAGTTAAACGGAACTATCGCGGTTTCATTAAATAGAATTGGCCTCGAAGACGAAGCTCGCCTATGCCGCTTCCCTTCGGGTAAAATAGTCGTTGGAGGAGATAGCGTGAATCTGATATTGATGGGGCTGCCGGGTGCTGGAAAAGGCACGCAGGCTGCAACAATTAGTGAAGAATACAATATTCCCCACATTTCTACTGGGGATATGTTCCGCACAGCCATTAAAGAAGAGACAGAGCTTGGCAGACAGGCAAAGTCTTACATGGATGCTGGTGATTTAGTTCCAGACGAAGTCACAAACGGTATTGTTGAAGAACGTTTGCAGAAAGAAGACTGCCGAAACGGATTTTTGCTCGATGGTTTTCCTAGAACTCCGGCACAGGCCGGGGCACTGGAGAAAATGCTGGCAGATATGGGCAGGCAGCTCGATTACGTACTGAACATCGATGTTCCAAAAGAAAAACTTGAAGAACGTCTTACCGGCCGTCGCGTTTCACCTTCTTCAGGCAGAACGTATCACGTGATTTACAATCCGCCGAAGCAGGAAGGTATTGATGATGTAGACGGAAGTGAACTCGTTCAGCGCGATGATGATAAACCGGAAACGGTTAAGCGCCGTTTGGAAGTAAACATTGAACAGCAGCAGCCGCTGATTGATTTCTATGAAGAAAAAGGATATCTCCGCAACATCGATGGAGATCAGGATATAGATAAAGTATTTCATGACATTGAAGCACTCTTGAAAGACCTTCGTGCATGATTGTTTGTAAAACGGGTCGGAATCTCGTTATAATACGGGAAGTGCGATGTGGCAGAAGCGTTTCATAAGTAACGTGGAGCCCATCGGATGCGATCCGGGAACATGATGCAATACCATCATTTTAGGGGTACACTGAATTTGCCTAGAGCAAACACGTATACACCCTCTCCGATGGTTGGACAACCCAGGCCGTTTATTACGGTTTCAGGTTGCTAAATCCTAACGAAGCCTAAGGAAAAGAGGATGCATGCATGAAAGATTCGGAGTCAAGGCGACCCGATCTGGGACAAATCGTTCGAGTGACCCGGGGGCGCGAAGCTGGTCAGTACGCGGTAGTAATTGATGTGCTGGATGATAAGTTTCTAATGCTGGCGGACGGGGAAAGACGAAAGTTCGATCGGGGAAAGAAGAAAAACACGTCCCACGTAGAATTGCTTTCGTATATTTCGCCGGAAGTACAGTCGAGTTTAATAGAAACCGGCCGAGTGACTAACGCGAAAATCCGGCACGCTCTTTACACCTTTTTTGAACAAGAAGCCTTATTTGAAAAGGAGAATTAATTCATGGCTAAAGATGATGTTATTGAAATGGAAGGCACGGTGGTTGAGCCTCTTCCAAACGCTATGTTTCGTGTTGAGCTTGAAAATGGACACAAAATTTTAGCGCATGTTTCCGGTAAGATCCGTATGCACTTTATCCGGATTCTTCCTGGTGATAAAGTAACTGTTGAAATTTCACCATACGACCTTTCCCGCGGACGTATTACGTACCGCTACAAATAGACCCGCAAGTTCATTCTTGAGCACTCTTACCAATGCATGGCTTACATGCAGTGAAGGAGGTAAATGGAAAATGAAAGTAAGAGCTTCCGTTAAAAAGATTTGTGACAATTGTAAAGTTATTCGCCGTAAAGGTTCGGTAATGGTAATTTGCTCGAACCCGAAGCATAAACAAAGACAAGGATAATAAAAAGGAGGTGCCCGCATGGCACGTGTTGCAGGAGTAGATATTCCGCGTGATAAGCGTATTGCTATTTCACTCACTTACGTATACGGCATCGGCAAATCGCTTGCAGTTCAGGTTCTGAACGAAGCTGACGTTGACCAGAACACCCGTGTGCGTGATTTAACAGAAGACGAGCTGGCCCGTATCCGTACGGCTATTGATAACAACCATACGGTAGAAGGGGATCTTCGCCGTGAAACTTCCCTCGACATCAAACGCTTGATGGAGATCGGAAGCTATCGTGGGATCCGTCATCGTCGTGGACTGCCGCTTCGCGGACAAAACACGAAGAACAATTCCCGTACCCGTAAAGGTCCGCGTCGTACAGTAGCAAACAAACGTAAATAATTTATTTATAAAGGAGGTTACCTATTATGGCAAAAGCAAAGTCGAACGCACCACGTAAACGCCGTCAGCGCAAGAATATAGAGTCGGGTGTGGCTCATATCCGCTCGACGTTTAACAACACGATTGTAAACATTACGGACGTGCAGGGGAACACACTTGCATGGGCAAGCGCTGGAGTGCTTGGTTTCAAAGGTTCCCGTAAATCCACTCCGTTCGCAGCTCAAATGACTGCAGAAACAGCAACAAAAGCTGCAATGGAACACGGATTGAAAAGCGTAGAAGTTACAGTGAAAGGTCCAGGTGCTGGACGTGAAGCTGCAATTCGTTCCCTTCAGGCAACCGGTGTAGAAGTTACGGTTATTCGTGATGTTACGCCAGTACCTCATAACGGGTGCCGCCCGCCAAAACGTCCACGTGCATAACTGAAAGCGAACATGACTATTGCAAAGGAGACAGGCTGGAAGGTGTGCTTATGCATCCTGCTTTCCTGCTTTCCTTATTTTCCGGCACCGGCTGCCGGATGTACGACGTTTGAAGGAGGGTACGCAAACAAATGATCGAAATTGAAAAGCCTAACATTGAAGCGGTCGAAGTGAGCGAAGATGCCAAGTTTGGCAAATTTGTTGTTGAACCATTGGAACGTGGTTATGGTACTACCCTGGGGAATTCCCTGCGTCGTATTCTTTTATCCTCGTTACCGGGAGCAGCGGTCTCTACGGTTCAAATCGATGGGGTTCTTCACGAGTTTTCTACGATTGAAGGCGTGCTTGAAGACGTAACGACCATTATTTTGAATTTGAAAAAGCTCGCTTTGAAGGTGTACTCTGATGATGAAAAAGTGCTTGAGGTTGATGTGCAGGGAGAAGGTACAATCTCTGCTCGGGACATCACGCACGACAGCGACGTAGAAATCCTGAATCCGGATCTTCACATCGCCACTCTATCAAAAAACGCCAACCTGCATATGCGTCTTACCGCTCATCGCGGACGCGGCTATGTCCCGGCTGAAGGAAACAACAGCGACGACCTTCCAATCGGTGTCATTCCCATTGATTCTATTTATACGCCGGTCGAGCGTGTAAATTACCAGGTGGAAAATACCCGCGTCGGACAGATTACCAACTATGATAAGTTAACGTTGGATGTCTGGACAGACGGAAGCATCCGTCCCGAAGAGGCAGTATCCCTTGGTGCGAAAATCATGAATGAGCACTTGAATATCTTTATCGGCCTGACCGACCAGGCACAGAATGCGGAAATTATGGTGGAAAAAGAAGAAGACCAAAAAGAAAAAGTGCTTGAAATGACAATTGAAGAGCTTGATCTTTCGGTCCGTTCTTATAACTGCCTGAAACGCGCAGGCATCAATACTGTGCAGGAGCTGACGCAGAAGTCAGAAGAAGATATGATGAAAGTCCGCAACCTCGGACGCAAATCGCTCGAAGAAGTTCAGGAAAAGCTCGGTGAACTCGGCCTCGGATTGCGCGAAGAGGACTAATCATAAATATTTGTTTGACCAAAGGAGGGAATTGTAATGCCATACTCAAAGCTTGGACGCGACACATCGGCAAGAAAAGCACTCTTTCGTGATTTGACTACCGACCTTATTATTAATGGCCGGATTGAAACAACTCACGCAAAAGCGAAGGAAGTACAGCCGATCGCAGAAAAAATTATTACTCTTGGAAAACGTGGAGACTTGCACGCACGCCGTCAGGCAGCTGCATTTGTTCGCAAAGAAACAGCTAATGAAGAAGGCCAGGATGCTGTTCAGAAGCTGTTCTCTGAAATCGGTCCTCGTTACGAAGACCGCCAGGGCGGATACACGCGCGTACTGAAACTCGGACCGCGCCGTGGGGACGCTGCTGAAATGGCTATCATCGAACTTGTATAAACGGGAAGTCCTCGTTTATACATTTCTTTCATTTGCAAATGAAGGTTACATGTAAAAGAGGCAGGACGATGTCTGTAAAGACTGCGTCTTGCTTTTTTTCTATGCAAAAATCGAACATTAAAGGGAGGGGAGTGGGCATGGCGATTATTGAACTCCGGGATCTTGAATATCAATATGAGGAGAGCAACGAGAAGGTATTGAAAGGGTTAAATAAAAAGATCCATCAGGGGGAATGGCTTTCGATTATAGGAGCCAACGGTTCGGGAAAATCGACACTCTCCCGTCTCTTTAACGGCCTGTCCCAGCCAACCGGAGGATCCGTTCTTGTGCTGGGTAAAAAAACAACGGACGAGGCGTCCCTGCAGATGATCCGGCGGGAAGTGGGCATGGTTTTCCAAAACCCGGAGCATCAGTTTGTGGCACCGACAGTGCGTGATGACATTGCTTTTGGAATGGAAAACGCCGGAATTCCGCGTGAGGTAATGCTTGAACGTATTGATGAAGTCAGCCGCTGGGTAAACATCGAGCATATTTTACATATGGAGCCGCACCGCCTGTCCGGTGGCCAGAAGCAGCGGGCGGCGATAGCCGGAATTCTTGCTTTGCGTCCCCAGGTGATGGTGTTTGATGAATCGACCTCGATGCTTGATCCGAACGGCAGGAAAGAAATTTTGGAAACAATGAACCGGCTGTGCCGTGAATCGGGCATTACAATTGTATCGATTACGCATTATCTTGAAGAAGCCTTTATGTCCGACCGTATCTGGTTCATGAAAGCAGGAAGAATCGAAAAAGATGTAACCACAGCGAGCATTCCTGATCAGCTGGAGTGGATGGAGGCAGAAGGGATGCCTCTTCCGTATAAATATCAGCTTTACCGGGAAGCAAAGAAGCGGAGGATCGATATACGAGCGCTCCGTACCATGGTTGAAGGAGAGTAGCGGCATGGAAGTGAATTTTCAAAACGTAAGCCATGTGTACATGAAAAAAACTCCGTTTGAAACATTGGCACTCAAAAACATAGATGCCTCCTTCCGTTCTTCTTCCGTGACGGCTGTCATTGGGCGTACCGGGTCCGGGAAATCGACACTTGTACAGCATATCAACGGCCTGCTGAAGCCTTCCTCCGGCGTGGTAACGGTAGGGGAGCACCAGCTGGAAGCCAGGACAAAAAGAAAAATGGTCAAAACGGTGCGGAGCCATGTAGGGATGGTGTTTCAGTATCCCGAGCACCAGCTGTTTGAGGAAACTGTTGAAAAAGATTTATTATTTGGACCGAAAAACAAAGGAATGGATGTAGCAGAAATACAAAAAAAGCTTCCGGAATTGCTGCAGCAGGTGGGTCTCACTGAGACACTTCTAAAGCGCTCGCCGTTCGAGCTGAGCGGAGGACAGATGCGCCGGGTAGCAATAGCTGGGGTGCTTGCCACCAACCCGGATATTCTTATCCTGGACGAACCGACCGCCGGGCTCGATCCCCAGGGCCAAAAAGAAATTCTGGAGTTATTTATGAACTGGCAGCGTACGTATCAGCCGACTACGATTATGATTACGCATCAAATGGAGGAAGCAGCCGCATTTGCTGAGTATATGTATGTGATGGAGGATGCAGAGATCAAAATGCAGGGAGAGCCGGAAGCCATTTATGCCCAACGGGAAAAGCTTCGGGAAATGGATTTGGATATCCCCGAGCAGGTACAGGTGCTCCAGCAGATTGAGAGGGACAGTGGCATCCGCTTCCCGCATTATAAGCTTTCTCCGGAAGAAGCTGCCGACTACTGGGAGCAGGCGGTTCAGAACGGGGAGGTGCCGTATGTTTGAAAATGTCATAATCGGCCAGTACTTGCCGGGCCGTTCCTTTCTTCATCATATGGACCCCCGGGCAAAAATTGCTGCCGTATTATTTTTAATCATTGTAATTTTTCTGGTGAACAGCTGGAATGGGTACGCGCTTTTCGGAGCGGTGGCAATAGCCATTTATTTTCTTTCCGGGGTCCCGTTCCGGTATATCCGCAAAGGCATGTTTCCGGTATTTATTTTAGTGATATTAACATTTTTTCTGCACGCTTTTTTCACAAGAGAAGGAGATATCCTTTTTTCGGTCGGTATGTTTTCGTTTTATGAAGAAGGTATCCGCCAGGGGCTTTTTATTTCCCTTCGTCTGCTGCTGCTCGTATACTTTACATCGCTCTTAACGCTGACCACGAGTCCGATTGACCTTACAGATGCCCTGGAGCAGATGTTTTCGCCGCTCGAGCGCTTCAAGTTTCCTGCCTACGACGTAGCGATGATGATGTCGATTGCGATCCGGTTTATTCCGACACTGCTGCAGGAAACAGAAAAAATTATTAAAGCCCAGACGGCCCGTGGCGCTGATTTTAACAAGGGTTCTATGCGGGACAGAATGCAGGCGTTTGTCTCCCTGCTGGTTCCGTTATTTGTACGGGCCTTCCGGCGTGCGGAAGACCTGGCCTATGCTATGGAGGCCCGCGGCTATAACGGGGGAGAAGGGCGGACCAAGCTTCGTCTGCTCGTGTGGGGCTGGAGAGATACTTTATGCTGTGTTCTGATTGCGGCGTTTGGAGTTGTTTTATTGTTTTTACGCCAGTAAACGAAAGGAGGAGAGCCTAATGCCGAGAGTGAAAGCAACAGTGGCGTATGATGGTACGTTTTTTGAAGGCTGGCAGGTACAGCCGGGACGCCGGACCGTCCAGAGAGAAATCGAGGAAGCGCTCCAGAAAATGCATAAAGGGGTTCATGTGCCCATTCATGCTTCAGGAAGGACAGATTCCGGCGTGCATGCAAAAGGCCAGGTCTTTCATTTCGATTCTCCGCTGCGCCTGCCCGAGCACAAATGGGGCAAGGCCCTCGAATCCTTTCTGCCCAAAGATATCCATGTCTGGCACTCCGCGTATGCCGATGAAGATTTTCACGCACGCTTTGATGCGGTGGAAAAAGAATACCGGTACTGTGTGCTGCTGCGTAAAGAACGGGACGTCTTCCGGCGGAATCATGCCTTTTATTATCCATATCCTACAGACGTTGAGGCTGTGCAGAAAGCAGTCCGCTACATTGAAGGGGAGCACGACTTTACCTCCTTTTGCGCAGCCAACACCGACGTGAAGGAAAAAACCCGCTCGGTATACAAAGCCGACGTTACGCTCGATGGGGAGGAGCTGTGGTTTACGTTCCGTGGCTCAGGTTTTTTGTATAACATGATTCGTATTGCTGTAGGAACTCTTCTTGAAATAGGGAAGGGAAACCGCTCCCCTGAAGAAATGAAAGCCATTATTGAAGCGAAAGAGCGGGCAGCTGCAGGCAACACAGCTCCCGGCCACGGGCTGTATCTTTGGAAGGTGAATTACTGACAGGAAAAGTCGTGCGTTAACAACGTTTAAGGTCAGCTGAAAGTGTCCCCCGCTCCGAAGAAAATTGATTATAAAAAAACAACGTTTCCTGGTGTTTTAACATTGACATTTTGCCCCTATTATTATACGATGTTATTTGGCATTTCACGTCCCACTGCCCCGGGATACGGAATGATGAGCGTAAATAAGACAAGTGATCGATGATATAATCGGCAGAGAATTGATTTAGGAGGGAAACAACTATGCGTACGACATACATGGCTAAGCCAGGCGACGTAAAACGCAAATGGTACGTAGTAGACGCACAAGGCCAGACACTCGGACGTCTTGCCAGTGAAGTCGCTGCAATCCTTCGCGGTAAAACAAAGCCACAATACACCCCGCACATCGACGTTGGGGATAACGTGATTATTGTTAATGCAGAAAAAATCCACTTGACCGGGAAAAAACTTTCTCAAAAGTATTATCACCGTCACAGCGGTTATCCAGGTGGACTGAGATCTACACGCGCCGACGACATGCGCCGCGAGAAACCAGAAAAAATGCTCGAAATTGCTATTAAAGGCATGCTTCCGAAAAATACTCTTGGCCGTGAACAAGGCAAGAAGCTATTTGTATACGAAGGCCCAGAGCACAATCACCAGGCACAACAACCAGAAGAACTGCAACTGCGCGGTTAAAATAAAAGGAGGGACTACATTTGGCACAAGTACAATATTACGGTACTGGACGTCGGAAAAACTCCTCGGCTAGAGTTTTTCTTGAGCCAGGCGATGGAAAAATCACTGTAAACGACCGTGAACTCGACGAGTATTTCAACCTTGAAACATTGAAGCTTGTTGTAAAGCAGCCACTCGCTGCTACAGGCACGGAAGGTTCTTATGACATTAAAGTAACTGTAAGAGGCGGCGGCTTCACCGGCCAGGCTGGTGCTATTCGTCACGGAGTAGCGCGCGCTCTCCTGAAAGTAGACCCGGATTTCCGTCCTACTCTGAAATCTGAAGGCTACCTGACTCGTGACGCACGTATGAAAGAGCGTAAAAAATACGGTCTCAAAGCAGCACGTCGTGCGCCACAGTTCTCGAAGCGTTAATGCATTTCTTCATCCAAAGCTCCTTCTGCATCCAGCAGAGGGAGTTTTCTTTTTACCTGATTTGTTTATGTGTAGAGAAAAACGGCAGGTTTTAGTTGTAAACGTTTGAAATCTGCTTCTTAAAAACGGTATGCTAGATAAGGAATGTTTCCAATAGTTACAGCTATAGTCTAGAGAAGGAAGGTGTGCAATGTGATTACAGAAGAACAGGTGCGTGAAGCACTTCAGTCCATAGAAGACCCTGATCTGGGCAAGCCGATTGTTGAAACCGGCGGTATCCGCAGTATCAGTGTGAAAGATGACAGCAAAGTGCGTTTGAAAATAGCATTGGCTAAGACTGGGACGCCTGAACAGATGCAGATGCAGCAGCAGGTAGTGGATACAATTAAAGAGGCCGGTGCCGACTCAGTAGGACTCCGCTTTGAAACTCTTGAACCCGAAGAAGTAGAAAAAGCCGGAGGGTTAAAAGGGGAAGAAGGACCGAAAATTTTATCCGAGGATAACAAAACTCAGTTTATTACCATTGCAAGTGGTAAAGGCGGAGTCGGTAAATCTACGGTTACAGTCAACACAGCTGTAGCGCTTGCCCGTGCCGGAAAAAAAGTAGGTATTATCGATGCAGACATTTACGGGTTCAGTGTACCGGATATGATGGGCATTGAAGAACGGCCGAAGGTACAGGATGAGCGGATCTATCCGGTAGAGCGTTTCGGCGTTAAAGTCATTTCCATGGGATTCTTTGTGGAGGATAACGCTCCAGTAGTCTGGAGAGGTCCAATGCTCGGAAAGATGCTTAATAACTTCTTTAATGAAGTCGAGTGGGGGGACCTTGATTACCTGCTGTTGGATCTTCCGCCGGGAACAGGGGATGTGGCACTCGACGTTCACACTACCCTGCCGGAAAGCCAGGAAATTATCGTCACTACGCCGCACCCGACGGCAGCATTTGTAGCAGCCCGTGCCGGAGCAATGGCTATTAAAACCAACCACCGTGTGTTGGGGATTATTGAAAACATGGCTTATTATGAAAGCCGGAGCGGTGAGAAAGAATATGTCTTCGGTGAGGGCGGAGCAGACCGTTTGGCTGACGAGTTAAAGGTTGGCATTCTCAGCCGCATTCCATTGGGACAGCCGCTTGAAGACGACAGTGTGTTCGCTCCGTCTGTTTATCAGCCGGAACACCCGATCGGTGAGCTTTATGATGAATTGGCATCAACGATTATGAATAAAGTACCGACCGAGTAGCATCCAATAAACAGAAGCCGCCTGCAGATATCTGCGGGCGGCTTCTTGCTATTTATTGTATTGAATGAGTTCTTCCATCGGCTGCTGGAGAGACGGGACAGTATAAATATATTTAGAGGGAGAATCAGTTAAAGGGCCGATATGAATGCCTTCAATCCCGAGCAGAACGCCGGGCATCACATCATTCATTAAGTTATCCCCGATGACCATCGTTTCCTGAGGGCTCACCCGGTACTCTTCCAGTAATTGTTCGTAATGATCCTTCGTTTCTGCCGGCTTGTTCGCAGAAGTAATCCTGGTGTAGGGAGGCAGCAGATCATGCAGGTTTAACTGCTGTAAAATGGATTCGGCGTCTTCATCGTCGCTATTGGTGACTAACACCATCTGCTTTCCATTAGATTGTAGCCACTGCAGGCCGGACCGCAGCGAAGGAGTCTGGGAAAGCTGGAAAGCTTCGGACGACATATATGTTTTTGTTTCCACGTAAGCGGCATAGGCTTCTTCTTTCGAAACACCAAAATGTCTGGCAGTAGCATGGGGCGTCCACCATCCGTCCCCAATAGCTATTTTTTTGTCAAAGTCAAAAGAAAGGTTCTTATACTCTTCGGCCCACACAGAAGGTTCCATTTCTTTCCCGCTCCAATTGACGACTCTTACTGGCTGGGTGGTGACCGGGTCGAGATAGAGAATACGGTCGTTCTCTGCATCATACGCTGTACCTATCTGCAGATCACGCTCGCCGTTTTGAACAGCTTCGTACTCGGAGAAAAACGCAGGCCTGTCTTTTTCTGCAATAAAAGCTGCGAGCCGTTCAGCGTAATAATCAAAGTGTTCAGTATCCTCATATAGAGTGCCATCCAGGTCGAAAATTAATAACTCTTTATCATTCCAGTGGATATCGGCCAACGGTCAATTCTCTCCTTTCTTCCATTACCTGCCCCTAGAATAGCATAAAATCCAAAGTAATTAGTAATCAGAATGAAAAGGAAAGGCCTATATAGAGACCTGTGGGAGCAATAGCTAATTATGCGGTAATTTATTTCTGCATTTTTTTAAAAGAAATTATAAAAAGTTGTTGACCGCTTAGAGCCACGGTGATATATTTATACATGCGCTTCCGAGAGAGGCGAAAAAACAACAACCGGAAATAATAAATTTCATAAAAAGTTGTTGACTTTCATTTACCTACTTGGTATGATGTTAATTGTCGCTTTGAGCGGCAGATCGTTCTTTGAAAAGGAAAGACAAGCCAGAGCCCCAAAGAAAAGAATCAAATTTAGGGCATCAACTGATGCCACAGCATCAAACTTTTTACGGAGAGTTTGATCCTGGCTCAGGACGAACGCTGGCGGCGTGCCTAATACATGCAAGTCGAGCGCGGGAAGCCGGCGGACTCCTTCGGGAGGAAACCGGTGGAACGAGCGGCGGACGGGTGAGTAACACGTGGGCAACCTGCCGGACTGATGGGAATAACCCCGGGAAACCGGGGCTAATGCCCAATACGCCCTGACCTCGCCTGAGGTCA
>NZ_ATVM01000019.1 GCF_000420725.1 Marinococcus halotolerans DSM 16375
GCCAGCGACAGCTCCCCAAATTCGGTTTTCAGCGTGCGCTCGTACGTGCCGTTGCGGGAATTGCCGGAACCAATGCCGGCCGCATCGTACTTCTCGTAATCCAAAAAAGACGTTAATTCGGTTTGAAGCAGCTGATTGACGGCGTGTTCCAAATGAGATCGGAAGATCTCGTTGACATCCTGATGTTGGACTAGAGCGTGAGCAATATCTGTAGTAAAATTATTCATAGGGAAGTCCTCTTTTCTGTGAATGTGGTCGGCTAACTTCATTCTACTAGAAAAGGACTTCCTTTTTTCGTGTTCGCTCGTTTACACAAAATATTTTACGCTCTCACATTGGTACTTACGACACTTCTACGCTTGTTAATATGTGAGACTTTTTCGTTAACTACTACATATAGTAAAAAATAATGTTTAATGAAAGGTTACGGCGTTAATATATAATTATATACTGGTAACCTCTACCAGTATGTGTATCGTTTCATTTACTTTAAGGAGGAATGTTGTATGAACGCATGGCAGGATTCATTGTCCAGTTTCTTGAACCAGATCGCTAATGCCGTCCCAGGCATTATCGCCGCCCTTTTATTACTTATTGTGGCCTGGGTGGTCGCCAAACTCGTCAGTGCCATTGTACGTAAACTCGTCCAAAAATCGGGATTGGAGCGAAAGCTTTCCTCGACAAGTGACGAACGATCCTCAAAAAAGGAAGGTCCAGCCGCTTCGATCGGTAAAGCTGTCTATTATCTGGTCTTTATTTTGTTTTTACCGGGTATTCTAGATGCGCTTGGCATGGCTTCGGTTTCCGATCCCATTTCCAACATGATGAATAAACTCCTTGGGTTTCTTCCCAACATCCTGGCAGCTACCATTATCATTGTGGTCGGCTATTTCGTTGCCCGGTTCGTTCGCGACCTCGTCGCTGGCTTATTGGACAGCCTTCGCATTGATCAACGTTTCCGGCGCATGATGAAGCAGTCGGAAGATGCGGAGGACGGTGTCTCTCTATCCAAGCTGCTGGCAAATATTTTGTTCGTGCTCATCCTGTTGCCTATTATTACGACTGGTATTGATGCTCTGCAAATTGAAGCGGTATCCGCTCCGATATCGAACATGCTGAACATGATTCTCGCGGCCATCCCTACCATTACCGTGGCCCTCATTCTGCTTGCTATCGGTTATCTGATTGCCAAAGTCGTTGTGGATTTGTTGTACAGCTTGTTAAAAAATGCAGGTGTAAATTCGCTATACCAAAAATATGTTGGCACGGCATCTTCAACAGCCAGTCAGGTGGATGCTGCTAATGTCATTAGTCAAACGGTTCGGGTGCTTATCCTGTTGTTCTTCGTAATCGAAGCTTTTAACACTCTGCAATTCGAGGTGCTCAACCAGATCGGAAACACCATTCTTGGTTATCTGCCACTCGTTTTCAGTGCCCTGATCATTTTAGCCCTTGCTGTCGTTGGCGGCCACTTTGCTTCGTCGCTCATCCAGCGCACCACCAATAGTACCGGCTCCGGGCTCATTGCCAAGTATGTGATTTGGGTCGTCGCCGGTTTCATGATCTTTGATCAGCTGCAGTTCGCTTCCAGGATCGTGAACATGGCCTTCCTGCTGATTCTTGGCGGATTAGCTGTTGCTTTTGCTATTTCTTTCGGGGTTGGTGGCCGTGGCTTTGCCCAACGGCAACTTGAAAAATTGGAAATAAAAATGAAAAAAGATCAATCTGGAGAATAATGGTGGAACCACCAGCGACGACTTCTTGAAAGTCGTCGCTGGTTTTTCATTCGTCGTTTTCTACATGATTGTATCCAGCGTGTTTGAGGATTAATACTCGTGAAGATACTCCTGTAACGCCTGCTGGAGCGTCCCTATCGTTTGAACATTGGAATTCCAAGCCGTGGAGGAGGCCGTCAATTCCACCGCCAATTTGGGGCGAATGCCTGTCATAATCGGCTTGCACCCCATCAAAGAAATGCCGTTGATGATCCCGTTAAACATTTCCACCAACGCCGGGGATAGGTATTCCACCCCGGAAAGGTCCATGATTAAGACCCGAAGCTTCTGTTCGCCCACCGCTTGCAGCACATGGTCTTTCAATGTGGTCATGCGCTGGGCTTCCATATTTCCGGTCACTGGGAGAATACTCACCGAGGCATGAACTGGAATGATCGGGGCCGATAAGGTCTCGATTAAGGCTTCCTGTTCCTGGAGCAACGCCTCTTTATAGGCGGTATAACTCGACACAAACGTATTTAAGAAAAGATCCAAACAGTCATTGATCTCTCGTTCTTGACGAAAAAAAGAAATCGCTTCCGTCACCCCTTTCCGTGTTTCGTAGGCTTCGATAAAAATCCAGGCCGTGCGACGTAAGGCGTGTACCCATTCGAGCTGGAACGAAAGATCGATGGTATCCACAGCCCACGCCTTTCCTTCTTGGTCAGCAAAGGCACGCAGGCGTTCCTGTTCTCCTTCACACGTGTAGGCCAGAACCTGCTGAGCACTGTAAAGAAGATCAATCTGGCCCTTTTGCAGGATGTGGCGGATATCCGAGCGGATCTCTTCCGCTTCCGCCAGAAGCGTCTGTTCAAACAGCTGTTTGTTTGCGTCCAAAAATGACTGCAGCGTCATTGAAGCATCAAATGTAAACAACATCCATCCCCCCTGTTCGATGTCATGTTTAACGATTTCCCCCGTAATTGACGATAAGAGACAAGGATCCGAATCTGTAGGAGTTGTTTACATGTTCAGCACGCCTTGTTCCCAGCGAACGCCACGGATTCTACTTTGTTCCTTGAAAGGTCAGAAACCACAGCTTTCCCCGAAGAAAGCTCTGTGTTGGTGCATTAGCCAGCCGTGCTTGTATGTTTTTTCAGAACGATCCGGAACCATCTCCGAAGCATGATTTTCTTTATTTTAACATGTATTAGGAGATAATTGGTTGCAGCTGGCGTTGATTTCCAACTTCGACCGCCGGTTAATGATAGAGTGGTCATTATGCTGGCGCTAGCTCAACCCATCAGCGATAAATCTTCTATATAGAATGACCTCTCTAGGCCTCTCCCCGTTCTTAGTACGCAGGGATTGAATCGATGGCAACACGGTACTTTCTCACCCTTAACATAATCGCGATTATCAGCAGATCTCCAGTAGCAACGAGCCCTCCTTGGCCAGAAAGGAGGGCTCGTTGTTTCTGTTTGGTGGTGTTTTTCCTGGCTCATATTATGGTGCCTCCTATTAGAGCGTGCAACTCTGCACTCTTGGAATAAGGCTTCCTTAAAACTATTTTTATGCAAAGGTATAGCTTTTACTATTAATAGTTCTATTTCCAGAACATTTTTTATTAAAGAAAGCATGTATTGAAAGAGAGCATGGAGCCGTGCTTGGTTAACACATAGAAAAACACGCTCTCTGGAAACAAAGAACGTGTTTATGAAATATTATTATTTCAATTTCTAGCATATTAGCCTATATTCGTGCTCAAACAAGCAGCAATGCATCCATGTTTAAAATGGCTATGCGCCGTTGGCCCTCCTGAGCGATCCATCCATTAGATTCGAATACTGCTAATTTTCGACTGAGTGTTTCCGGCGTAGTGCCGAGAAAAGAGGCAAGGTCTTTCCGAGCCATTGGTAGCTGAATAACCGAAGAATGGTTTTCTTCCATCTGCTGAGCCAGATAAAATCCGAGCCGAGTCTCTATGCTCTCCGTCCCCAATTGGGTTGTTTGCATTTCAGATTGATCCAAACGGGTGGAAAATTCTTGGAGAACTTTTAAGGCAATCGCTGGATACGCCACCAACATGTCTTGCACCTGCGTACGCTGGATCCGGCAAATGTCTGTCGCTTCTGTCGCTACGGCATAAGTGTCATGAACTAAATCGGTAAAAAGAGAAAGTTCACCGGTGAAATCACCAGGGGTTAATATCCTAATGACTTGTTCTTTCCCGTTTTCTGCTAAGCGATACACTTTAATCTTTCCAAGATGAATAATATAAAGGGAATGAGAAGAGTCCCCTGCCCTGAATAAATGCTCTCCCTTCTTTAATGTAATTGGGGCGGTAACTTTCGCAATTTTTTCCATGTCTTCATGGTCAAGGTGATTAAAAATGGGCACGATCGATATGCACAAACGATGGAGTCCCCGCTGAGTAGTAACTGCCGAACAACATGGATCGTTCTGTGTCATGCTTGCTCCCTCCTATATCCTCATAAGAAACGATTATTTTACCTTTTCTTGAAATAATAGTTTTCATTTTTGTATCTTCATGGATTTCCAAAAAAATTTTCTATTTTCAGTAAATGATTCTCCTTCGTCGAAAGATAAGAGTGGCTTTTTAATTCTTTTATACCCCTCTTTTCTTTCATTGGACATAAAAATCGCCGGAACAAAGTATTCTTAAATGAAAAAGATAAAGATTAACAATCAAGTATTCTTTTTGCTTTTGAACAGAGTAGGCATCATCAAAAAGGAGCGCCGCGTTCCCGAATACCCGTGAACGGTAATCTTCCGAGGAATACGATGAGTTTTCTCCAAGATTAAATGGTAATTATAGTTGACCGCCTTAAGATACCCTACAGCGACCAGGACGCTAAGCAGTACCTGACACGCAGTAGCAGTCATATAACCTATACTCCCCCATAAGGCTTCGATGGCATAAAAGAAAACTAACAAGCCTATTTGTATCCAAAAGACTATGGCCGATCGTAAAAGGAGCGAAAAAACAAGTGTTAGAATGGCAAGAATAAATACCGAAAGATAGTTTTGGATAATAGAAGCAAAGCTAAATTCCCAAGAAATAAAAGTTAAATTATGAACAGCCATGACCATCACCGTTCTTTCTTTTATTGTTTTATAAAGGGCTATCGTCTACGCATCGCTTATATTCACCTTTGATACAGCTCTTTCTCCATTGTTTCCTGAGACAATGAAGGTTCAATCTCGTATGCTTCATCGACATGACCTCCTTCGTTAATCATCCGATCGATCTCTAAAGAAGTATAAAACCTCTCCGTGTAAGCCTTTGTCATCTTTCATTCACCCTTTCTTTCGATAAAACTCCCCTTTGTTTGATTCTATTTTTAGTATAAGGACATCTAAGAACTTATTCGTTGATGCCGGTCAATTTTTGTTTAGTTTTCTTAAAAAAGTGGTGATGTATTCAACATTTTGTCTTGCATTTTTTAAAACCGCCCTACATACGACCATCCGAACTTTTCTTCTACAGGCACGAGTTCGATTTCACTTTTCGATATATCTTGGGCTACGGATTTTTGACAATTCTAACAGTGGCAGTACTTGGCATCTTTTTGTGGCTCATTTTTGATTTCTTTATCGATAACCTCACTTTTTAGACTACTTTTTTAACGAGCAAGAAGCGATTTTCATATTTTAATAAATAGAAGTGAAAAATAATTATTTCTGGTCAAATGAGCTTCTGCGGTACCGGACATATTGAAACCCGGAGGGAAAGGGACTCCTAAACGCTCCTAAAACTTCATCTATAATCTGTATCCGTAAGCCGTACAAAACCTTTCCTGTTTTTCTCCATTTACAGGCCTGGACTTGATTCTTGAATTCCTTCCACAGATACCGGGTAATTCCGCCCATGGTCTTGGGGAAGCTACTCTGGGACACGGTCGTCGGCAAGGCTCTGAGCCTCGGCCGCCCGGACGATATCTTTGAATATTATCGTGTTGAGCAACCAGTTCTGCCTGCTCATGGGAGGGCGCCGGAGGACAGTTACTTGATCTTCTCGGCGAATTTCCGCTTTGCCAAGCATAGCCTCACCTCTCTTTTCGCTTTCTCCTTTGATTCTTCCAGACAATTACTTATAAAAAAACTGTCGAAAAAGTCTCCTTCTCGACAGTCTAAAAGCCTTTCGTTTCCGCTTTTTATTTTTCTTTAGTGCTCTCATGACCAGTCGTCAAGAGAAGCATTAATTCCTCCTGGTTTTTTTGTGTTTGCTTAAGTCCTGCTTCCACTGCTTGTAAGCGACGTTCCAATGGGGCCATGGCCTCTTGCAGTGCTTTCTGTAAACGTATCGTTTTTTCGTCTGAAAATGGTGTCATTGTACCCCTCTTTTCATTTAAGTTTACTTCGTCCCTTTATAATATAAGGAATTTTTCTGGAATTGACATTTCCCTAGGTGTATACATATTATTTTTTCTGTGAATCTTTTATTCAATCGTGCTTTCCGGACCGAAAACTTCATAATGGCGACGCTCTGCCGGCACTCCTCTGTCCTTTAAAATTCCGTTAACTACTTGCATAAAAGGCGTCGGACCGCAGAAATAAAAATCTGCCTGTTCGTCAGGAAGGACGGTTTCCAGCCACGGGGCATCAATATGCCCTTCTTTATCAAACATTTCGTTCGAGCGGTCTTGCTCCGAAGGTATTGAATAACAGGTGTAGGCCTCGATATTTGAATACGTGTCTTCCAGCTGCTTCACATGTGCTTTCATAGCATGAACCTTACTGCTGTCAGCGGCGTGAATAAATGTCACCTTACGTTTCGACTCTTCCTGCACAAGTGTATTCAGCATACTCATCATCGGAGTAATACCAACGCCCCCGCTGATTAACACAATTGGCATTTCCTCTGTTTCTATCACAAATTCTCCTGCCGGCGCTGCGAACAACAGCACATCTCCCTCGTTTACATCCCGGTGCAGATAATTCGACACAATGCCGGCCGGATTTCCATTCTCAGGATCCTCCCGCTTCACGCTGATCCGGTAATAGTTTTCATTTGGAGCATCCGACAGGCTGTAGTGACGCATATGTGTGTAAGGCTCGCCCTCAATATCTGCCTGCAGCGTTAAATACTGTCCTGGCTGCTGCGGTATAATCGCCTCCCCGTCCTGCGGCTTTAAGTAAAACGAAGTAATGACATCGCTCTCCGGCACTTTTTCCGCTACATAAAACGGACGGTAGCCCGTCCATCCGCCCCGGGCGGCTTCCACTTCTTCATACTTGACTGCTTCTTTTTGAATAAAAATATCAGCAAGCGCGTGATACGCTTCTCCCCACGCGTCCAGAATTTCCGGGGTGGCTGCGTCTCCAAGCACTTCCTCCACTGCTTCGAGCAATGTTTCCCCTACTAATCCATAATGTTCCGGCCTGACATCCAGCGCCCGGTGTTTTTCCGCTATGCGTTCAATAGTAGGACGAAGCTCTTCCAGACGGTCAATATTCGCTCCGGCCTGGTAGACAGAATAAGCAAGAGCTTCCGGCTGTACGCCTGTTTCCTGGTTCGTCTGGTTAAACATGTTTCGCAGCTCAGGTGCTTTTTCAAATAGCATTTCATAAAATCGGTTGCCGATAGCAGCGGCGTTGGCCTGAATAGCCGGGGCTGTCGCTTTTACAGTTTCAATTGTGTGTTGTGCAAGCATCGAATTCCTCCAATGAAAACGTTTTTAACTTCTATAAAAAGTGTATTATAAATACATATTTAAATCTATACTTTTAGACATCTTTCATTAAACGTTCACAATCCATTCCTTTTGGATTCTCTGGTCCTCAAAAAATAATAAAATTTTGAACTTATTCTTTTATGAGGTTTATTATTGTTTTGCACTTTCTCTGTATTTATAAGATCGCTGATATGATAAAATCGCTTTAATATACATTTGATTTGCATAGTAAACTACCAAATACAATTACCACTCTTTCGATTGTTTTTGCCATTTGCATCATCACCATCCTAATTAACTATTAAAAGCTTTTATATGGGGGGGTTATAAGTTAATATGAATACAAATCAAAAGAAGAATCGTTCCGGTCTTCCCAATAAACTAATCTCCTATTTAACTGCTGTCAGTAACTTGAAAGAAATTCAAAAGAATAGTTATTTATTTCATGAAGGTGCCCATGCCTCAGAATTGTATTTAATTGAAGCCGGTTTTTTCTATATAAGCAAGGTCAACCCTGACGGTAAAGAGTTTAATATGCGTGTTGCTAAGTCCGGAGATATTATCGGCGAACTTACTCTTTTTTCAGAAGATTCCAGATATATGCTTAGCGCTTGGGCTGCTGAGGACAGCCGTGTACTTGTGATAGAAAAAAATAATTTAGAGAAAAAGCTTTCTATGGATCCTGGCTTAGCCATCGAATTCATGAAATGGATGAGCACTATGATGCGTATTAATCAAATAAAAATCCGTGACCTTATTTCTTATGGAAAGAAGGGGGCACTCTACTCCACGATTATCCGCTTATCAAATAGCTATGGGATCCAACGAGAGAATGGCATTGAACTCGACATCCATTTAACCCACTACGAGCTGGCTAAATTCTGCATCACCAGCCGGGAAAACGTGAACCGTATGCTGCGTGACCTGAAAAATATGGATGTTCTTGATGTGATGAGTAATGGACACATTATTGTGTATAGAATCGAATACCTGCGCGAACAAATCAATTGTGAGAATTGTCCTGTAAGCATTTGTAGAATTGATTAGATGTCTACTATTTCTAGTAATCGATTGCATGCACTGTAAATATTTTTTATCAGAACGTGATAAATATCACATCGTCTCCTTTCGCTCTTTTGATAAGCTTTACTTGTTTCATGGAGCTTATCATTGAGTGAAGGGGAATGTTTTGATGAAAAAGAATATACAACTTCCTTTACAAACTTCGAGTCTGATCGTTGGATTTATGATTTGGGTATTAATATCTTCTCTTATGCCCTACATTAGAACGGACATTTCATTAACGGATTCCCAGGCTTCTTTTGCTACTGCAGTACCTGTTATTTTAGGCTCTTTACTTAGAATTCCCATGGGGTATTACGCAAACAAGTTTGGCGCTAAACTTATTTTCACCATTAGCTTCATCTTACTTTTATTTCCTGTCTTTTATGTAAGCATCGCAAGCTCCTTTATCGATCTGCTTATTGGCGGTTTCTTTTTAGGTATTGGCGGGGCGGTTTTTTCTATTGGTGTAACTTCATTGCCAAAGTACTACCCTAAAGAAAAGCACGGATTAATAAATGGTGTTTATGGTGTCGGAAACATAGGTACGGCAGTTACTACATTTGCCGCACCATTATTAGCAGAGGCTATTAGCTGGCAAAGTACAGTTCGTGTTCATTTACTCCTTTTAATCATTTTTGCTCTTCTTATGTTAATTTTTGGGGATAAAAATGAAAAGAAAGTCAATGTATCATTACTTCATCAGGTTAAAGAAGTATACAATAACGCTGTCGTCTGGTGTTTATGTCTCTTTTATTTTATTACCTTCGGTTCTTTTGTAGCGTTCACTGTGTATCTTCCAAATTTTTTAACCAATTATTATGATTTAACTTCGGTGGATGCAGGCATTCGCACCGCCGGCTTTATAGCACTTACCACTTTAATAAGGCCTGTGGGCGGCTTTCTTTCCGACAGATGGAATCCCTACGTAATTTTATTATATGTTTTCAGCGGGCTCACTGTGGCCGGTGTTATACTTTCTTTTTCTCCCAGTTTAACAATATACACTGTGGGCGTTCTGTCCGTCGCCATTTGTTCAGGTATTGGGAATGGAACGGTCTTTAAGCTTGTACCCCTTCATTTTTCCAGACAGGCAGGCATTGTCAACGGATTGGTCGCAGCAATGGGGGGACTCGGCGGCTTTTTTCCTCCGATTGTTCTCTCTACAGTTTTTAGTATTACTGGGCATTACGCTATCGGATTTATGGCGCTTTCCCAGCTTTCTCTGGCGAGTCTAATCATTGTTTCCTGGTTATTTTTCAATGAAAAGCTTATGTTCGAGCGAAAGATTATTCAAAATACTGCCCAGGGCTTGATGATCACTGACACAGAAGGAGCGATAATTAAAATCAACCCGGCCTTCACAGAGGTTACCGGTTATAAAGAAGAAGAAGCGTTGGGGAAATCCCCTAAAATTCTGCAATCCGGTTATCATGAATCATCTTTTTATCAAAAAATGTGGAATGAGTTAAAGAAAACAGGCTTTTGGCAGGGAGAAATCTGGAACAAGCGTAAGAATGGCTCTGTTTATAAGGAATGGCTAACAATCACAAGGGTTGAATCAGAGCATGGAGAACCTTTATATTATATTGGACAGTTTAATGATTTATCCAACCAAACCACCCACGCCTCGAATTCTTAAAATCTATTTTAAACATTTTCACGAAAAAAGTTTAAGCTGAAGCCGGAATGCCTTTCCCTGCTTCAGCTTTTTCTTATACCAATAATAAAAAATTATTTTCTATTTTAAATGCAAAAAGATCTGCTCCCAAAAGGGAACAGACCACCTCTTTTATTTTTTGCGGCAGCTGGTGAACTGCATGAATTTAATTGTCCTTTTCTTTATAAGAGTTACGAGAGCGATACTGCTGCGGAGCCCTGGCAGGATACGTTACCGGTACACTGTAAAAATGAACTAGCCTGGTAAAAGGAATCGAGGCAAAAAGTCCAAATGCTGCCACTACGTGAAGTTTAAAGATAAATGGAACGTTTGCCATTAATTCGTATTGAGGCTGAAAATAAAATATACTTCGAAACCAAATACTTATCGTGTCCCGGTATTCGTAAACGACTACGAATGTATTATAAATAATTGTCATGTATACACCGATAGCAGAAATAATTAGTATGGCTGTAACGGAAAAAAAGTCTGCAAACGTGGCATGAATTCTTATCGGGTCAACTACTATTTTTCTTATAAGAAGCATAATCGCACCGACCATAACCATAATTCCTGCGATACTTCCTCCAATGATAGCGAAGTCATGATACAAGTGATCGGATATGCCTACAAAGTGGTAAAACTCCGTTGGTATTAGTATCCCCATGACGTGTCCCGCAAAGGCAAACAAAAGGCCATAATGAAAAATAGGCGAAGCAAGATTCAGCCATTTCTTTTCAAAAAACTCTGTCGACGGTGCAGCCCAGCTTTTTTGAGTAAACATAAAACGATAAAGTGTGCCAACGATCATGATTGTTAAGCACAAATACGGAAATATGAGCCACCAAAAAATATCCATTTACTACCTCCTTTCATTAATGCACAAAAATACTATTGATACATGATAGGGAAAGGCATTTCGTCGAGATCCGCCTTTTCCTGGCCTGCTTTTAAATCGGCTAATTGCTGATCTGTCGGCTTTTCAAAAACATAATCTGTCATAACGGAAAAAATTTCTAAAAAAGGAGTATTTATATCTACATGGTCTTTTATATTGTAAATCACCTTTGAAAGCCGTATTTCCAATCGTTCTGTTTCAACTGTGCTCTCAGAAACAGATAAAAGCTCTAATAGCATAGGAATATAATCAGCTAACTCTTTTGTAGTACGGATAAAACCTAAATTCTCAATAGTCGTCTGTAATTCAATTAACGCCTGGCCCCGTTTCGGACTGTCCCCAAATTCATGGTTTGTCATATAGAGGTTCGCAGCCCCTTTTAAATCAAATGCCGCCACATACTCTTGCTGTAATTCGATTAATGGCGTCTTTTCAAACAGTTCTATTACCCGGGTCAATCTGTTTTGAATATCTGTGTTCTCCCCAAGGTCTTCTATCAATTCAAATATCAAACTATTTGACTGCTTCCCTGGGTCAGGATAGCTCAATAAGTTCGCAGTTATAAATAACACATTGTTTTTTAGAAGTGTTGCCTCCATACTATTGCCTCCTGTCTCAGCTGCTTAAAATAACCCTTCGGGAGGAGCAATATCCTCAAGGCTGCAGGCTCCTTGTTTGGCGTATAAATTATCATCCATTTCTCTTCTTCCAGTAGGAATAACAAAACGCTCATTATATTTTGCCACTCCCAAAAGACGCACCATGTCCTCTATCGTTTCTACGTCCAGGTCCGCTTCCTCAAGCAACCGGCTTTTCGATATGTCATCTACACCTCCAACATTTACTGATCTCATGTGGACCCTCATAGCAGTCTGCTTGAGAAGGATTTTTCTAATTACTGCTGTATCACCTGCTGAAAGAATTGATGCAAGGTACTCCATCGGGATGCGCATTTGATCGACGGCCGGTATATACCCATCTGTCTGCAAGTCTTCTTCGTTTGTAATGTGGTTCATAATTGGACTGAGAGGCGGCACATACCAGACCATCGGAAGTGTCCGATATTCTGGGTGCAGCGGAAGAGCAATTCTCCATTTCACAGCCATCTTATATACTGGTGACTCCTGGGCGCTTTGGATCCAGTCTGCATTTATTCCTGCCTTCTCCGCCTCTGCAATAACTTCTTCATCAAATGGATCTAAAAATGCCTCCATCTGTGCCTCGTACAAATCCTGTGGGTCTTCTACAGATGCGGCTTCTTTCACTTTATCGGCGTCGTATAAAATAACGCCTATATACCGTATACGACCTACACATGTTTCAGAACAGATCGTCGGCAGGCCTGCTTCCGTTCTTGGGTAACAAAAATTACACTTTTCTGCTTTGTGGGTATGCCAGTTATAATACACTTTATGGTACGGACACCCGCTCACACAAAAACGCCATCCGCGGCACTCATCCTGGTCCACTAATACAATTCCATCTTCGTCTCGTTTGTACAAAGCTCCAGAAGGGCAGGAAGCTACACACGAAGGATTCAGACAATGTTCGCATATTCTTGGCAAATACATCATAAATGTTTTTTCATATTCCATCGAAATGTGTTCCTGCAGTGTGTCAAAGTTTGCATCCAATGGCACCACTTCGCTGCCGCCGGCCAAATCGTCATCCCAGTTCGGTCCCCATTCCGGTTTATCAATATATTTATTAGTAATCATGGATTTAGGCCTTGCAACCGGCTGGTTCTCTTTTCTCGGGCTGTCAATCAGTGCTTCATAATCGTATGTCCAGGGCTCATAATAATCATCCATGGTTGCCATGTTAGGGTTAGCGAAAATGGTAGCGAGTTTCGTGATGGGCCCTCCTGCTTTTAAACGAAGCTTTCCTTTCTTTAATTCCCATCCTCCTTTAAAATGGCTAGTCTTTTCCCATTCTTTTGGGTATCCTGGTCCTGGCCTCGTTTCTACGTTGTTAAACCACATGTATTCAGCACCCGGCCGATTAGTCCACGTGTTTTTGCATGTTACCGAGCATGTATGACATCCAATACATTTATCTAAATGCATTACCATTGCAACCTGAGCTTTAATTCTCAAGCCAATCAACCTCCCCTAACGGTCTTATTATCGTCACTGTGTCCCGCTGGCTTCCTGTTGGACCATAATAATTAAATCCATAGCTTAATTGAGAGTATCCGCCGATCATATGAGTGGGTTTCATTGAAAT
The DNA here is from genome assembly GCF_000420725.1 of Marinococcus halotolerans DSM 16375. Taxonomy (GTDB): domain Bacteria; phylum Bacillota; class Bacilli; order Bacillales; family Marinococcaceae; genus Marinococcus; species Marinococcus halotolerans. The sequence continues at coordinate 13,261 of NZ_ATVM01000019.1, forward strand.
TTTTGTCACACTATTATGCGTGCCGCCTCTTTTCCCTCCAGCTTTTGTGCCCGGGACTCCCATCGTTCGATCCTGCGCATGATACATATAAGCCATTCCTTCGGGAATTCTATACGTTAGTACCGCCCGTGCAGCTACTGCTCCATTTCGGTTGTACACTTCAATCCAGTCATTATCTTTTACGCCAATAGAAGCAGCGTCTTTTTCGTTCATCCATACTGTCTGCCATCCCCGAAATAAAGTGGACATATTTGTAGTATCCGTAAACATTGAGTGTATGCCCCATTTTTGGTGAGGCGTCAAATATCGAAGCGTAATAGAAGCTCCTGGATTATCTACTTCCTTCTCTCCTTTTAAATAAGGACCGTGCGAGAGAGGGGGGATATATAAAGGCAGCGCTTCGCCAAAGTCTCTTATTACTTCGTGGTCTACATAAAAGCTTTGCCGGCCTGTTAAAGTTCTCCATGGAATTTTATATTCAGTATTAACAGTAAATGGAGAATATCTTCGTTTGTCTTTTTCCATTCCACTCCATACAGGCGTTGAAATAGCCTGGCGAGGCTGCGCCGTAATGTCTGCAAGAGTCATTTCATTTTCCTCATGGCCCTGAGCAATTTCTGTTAGCTGCTTACCAGTTTTTTTCTCCATGGAGGTCCATCCTTCTACAGCACGCTTGCCATTTGAGGCACCCGACATGGACAATATAGCTTCTATTACCTGCTTGTCTTTAAAAATCTCGGGGTGCCCTTTTCCAACTCCATCCCGCTTAGAAACACCAAGGCGTCCCTTCAGTTCTTCATAAATCTTTTCTCCAGGGAGTTTAATATCTTTACTTCCATAACCTTTTTTTATATTTTCACCTATTGTAGTCATTTGCTCATAAACATTAGGGTAATCCCTTTGAACGATTTGGAATTGAGGCATTGTTTTACCGGGTATCGCTTTTACTTCCCCCTTACGCCAGTCCTTCACCTCTCCATTCACCTGTGATATTTCCTGCTTGGTGTCATGGGCAAGCGGCGTCATAAGCAGATCTTCTGTAACAGGGAGATGCTCTTTTGCTAAGACGGAGAAAGCCTTACTAATTTCTCTGAAGGTATTCCAATCGCTTTTCGTTTCCCACGGTGGAGTGATAGCTGCATTAAATGGGTGTATAAATGGATGCATGTCCGTGCTGCTGATATCATATTTCTCATACCATGTAGCTGCTGGAAGTACGATATCAGAATAAAGTCCTGAACCAGTCATCCGAAAATCTATTGCCACAAGTAAATCCGCTTTTCCTTCCGGTGGCTTTTCATCATAGTTAATGTCTTCGGGCTGCCAAGAATGAGTGGTATCCGTCAAAAGTTGACTGTCTCCTCCTACCAGGTGTTTAATAAAAAACTCATGGCCTTTTGCGCTGTCTCCTAAGAGATTAGAACGCCAGTTAAAAAATACTTTTGGAAAATTGCGTGAATCATTGGGATTCTCCACTGCCCAGTCCAGCTCTTCATTTACAATTTTGTCCACAGTATTTTGAATGATTTCCTCTTCCGTTGAAGCTCCTTCTTCTTTTGCATTTTTCACGATATCAATTGAATTTTGGGAGAATTGAGGAAAAGAAGGAAGCCACCCAAGACGCACAGCTAATGCATTCATATCAGCAGGGTGCTTCTGTGTATAATTTTCTCCCCAGCTCCTTGCAGAAGCATCTGACTTTTCTTCGTAACGAAATTGGTCTGTAATAAAATAAAAGAATGATGTGCCGTTTTGCAGTCTCGGCTTCGACCAATCGTTTGCAAACGCAACCTGCTGCCATCCTTCAAGCGGACGCACTTTTTCCTGTCCTACATAATGGGCCCAGCCTCCCCCGTTCACTCCCTGGCATCCTGTTAAAAGTACTAAATTCAAAATAGAGCGATAAATTTGATCGCTGTGGTACCAGTGGTTCGTCCCCCCGCCCATAGCAATCATGGCCCGACCTTTCGTTCTTTCTGCTGTATCGGCGAATTCTCTTGCCACTTGGATAACATGATTTTTATTAACTCCTGTCAGGCTTTCCTGCCATGCAGGAGTATACGCTGCTTCATCATCATAGCTTGCAGCATAATCTCCCGTTAAACCACGATCAACTCCGACATGAGCCAATAAAAGATCGAACACAGTAGTAACCAATAATTCTTCTCCATCAATACTGGCGATGTGTTTTACTGGAACGCCTTTAGACGTAATTTTACTAGAAGGGGAAGAAAAATCCGGAAATTCCACTAAAACTTCACTGTCTGCGTCCCCGTAAAAGCTTAAAGCAGGCTCAATGAAGCTGCCGTCTTCTTTATTAAGGTCAAGATTCCAATTGGACGAATCATCCCAACGAAATCCCTGGGAGCCATTCGGTATTTCAAGCGTATGTGTATTTTGATCATAAACGACGGTTTTCCATTCGCCCTGCACAGTCTTTTCCGTAATGTCTGATGCATGTAAAAACCGGCCGGATCGATAGTTTTCATTTTTCCTGTTTAAAATTACTAAGAACGGAAGATCTGTATACTGCTTCGCATAATTTGTAAAATAAGGAACGGTTCGTTGTACATAAAATTCTTTCAAAATCACATGTGTCATAGCCATTGCAAGTGCCCCGTCTGTACCTGCCCTAGCTGGAAGCCACAAATCCGCAAATTTTTCATACTCAGCATAATCGGGGCTTACCCCAATAACCTTGGTGCCATTGTACCTGGCCTCGACCATAAAATGAGCATCCGGAGTTCTTGTTTGCGGAAGATTTGTGCCCCAGATAATAAAGTATTTGGCATTATACCAGTCTGCACTTTCCGGAACATCTGTCTGTTCTCCCCATACCTGTGGAGAAGCAGGAGGAAGATCTGCATACCAATCGTAAAAGCTGATGATAGTCCCCCCGATCAGAGACAAAAACCTGGATCCAGCAGCATAGCTGACCATTGACATTGCAGGTATCGGACTAAAACCAGCAATTCTATCCGGACCATATGATTTAATAGTATGAATGGAGGCACTGGCGATAATCTCGCAGACCTCTTTCCAGTGAACACGGACAAATCCGCCTTTTCCTCTCGCGCTTACATAGCGTTCTCTTTTGACGGGATCATTGACGATGTTTTCCCATGCTGTAACAGCATCGGCTCCCGCTTCTTTTTCAGCTTTCCACAATTGATACAGTTCACTTCGTATATAAGGATACTTCACCCGGATTGGACTGTACGTGTACCATGAAAAACTGGCCCCTCTCGGACAGCCGCGCGGCTCATACTCTGGAAAGTCTTCTCCAGTAGTAGGATAATCTGTCTGCTGTGTTTCGGAAGTAATAATTCCGTCTTTCACATATATTTTCCAACTGCAGGAGCCGGTACAATTCACCCCGTGGGTGGACCGCACCACCTTGTCGTGCTGCCAGCGATCCCGGTACAGCTTTTCCCAGTCTCTATCCCTTGGGCTTTCTTCACTCCAATTTTGATTGATTTTATTTCCGCTTTTTAAATGCCTAAGGTGCTGAAGTATTTTTTTTCGGCTGCCGCCCATACCCTCTTCCTCCTTTCATGCTTATTTCGATAACGGATTGAATCGCTCGCCAGTAATCTTGAAACCATCTTTCATTTCTAATTCTTCCAAAAACACCCTGTACTCAGGGGCATTGGCTGCTACTAAAATTAACCTTTCCACTTGTTCCATGTCTTCAAGGGTGCAAATCGCTGTTACCACTTCTGGAGCAATCTCCCCAAAACGCATTTGCAATAAATTGATTAAGTCTTCCTGATCCTGGATGAGCATGGCGTCTTTTTCGTATTGGAACATAAAAACCTCTCCTTATTTCGGCTTCATCATTTGATAATAATCACCGATCATTACCTCTTTACATTGTTTTGCAAAAATATAAAAAAATTCTATAATATTCTCTTTCTCATGAATAAAACCCTCATCAGTAAAATCTTTTGTTTGTTCATGTGAAAACTCTTCTCCAAATCGAAGAATGACCGTATACTTACTTTCTTTCCTTTGGACTGAAGCCTCTATATCATGAGGATGTATATGAAAGTGGGCTAGCTGATTTAGCAGTATCTGATATAAATCTGTATTATAAAATCTTAAAGGAATTTCTTTTTTCGTCATTTTTCACCCTCCCTTAGTGCTCTGGCAGGACCGTTAATTCTTTAATATTGTGAAGTTCATCAATTATGATTAATGCACGAAACTGATGCGCAATATCTTGATTGATAACCTGCTCAGCCAATTGATCTTTAATGTAGGCAGCAATTTCTCTTAGCATGTCATGATCCCGCACTAGGGCTGTAATAGCATCGTAGTGTTCAGGGAATTCTTTTTTAATTTCCTGATAAAGCCCCTCTTCTTCACTTTCTGCATGCTGTAATGTTCGCGACTCCCAATGCTCGAGCAGAATACAGGCCACCTGGTAGGCTTTATCATTGTCGTTTTGTGATAAGAGGTTCTCCAGCAGTTCAGTTAATTCACTGGCTTCTGTTAAAGCTGCCTCATGAATAGAAGAATGACTTTCTACTTTTCTTAACGCCGGTCCGGACATACTTCTTCCCCCTTGTTTTCGTGTTATCCCATCATTTTTCATCTTTGAATTACTCTCACGATATACTATTTAAATGGTGTTCGCTGTGATAAAAATCACATCTAACAGCTCCCTCGACATTCATAGAAGTACTTTTATTATTTTCTTACTAGAAGAGAAAAAAGCAAATATGATTCGACCGGGAGCAAGAAAAAACCAAATAAAGAAAACGTCTGCATTCGCAGACGCTCTTTCTTTATTTTCCGCTATTCATTAACCGGAGTGTGGTCGCCGCTAAGCGTTATATTCCCCACATGATTAAGCATGAACGGGTTCCAATTCTTTTTCCTGCTGCATCTGTTTCCGGTTGAAGCCCATCAGTCTCATGGCATTCAAGATAACGATCAAGACGCTGGCTTCATGGATGAACATACCGGACGCCAGATGGACAGAGCCCATCAGTACACCGGCGAGCAGGACAGCAACAATACCGACCGCAAAGAACGTATTTTGCTTCATGTTGCGGATGGTCGCTTTGGACAATGAATACGCGTGGGAGAATTGGATCAGCTTGTCGGCCATCAGGACGACATCCGCTGTTTCCATTGAAATATCCGTACCGCCTTCACCCATCGCAAGTCCGATATCTGCTGTGGCAATTGCCGGCGCATCGTTGACGCCGTCTCCTGCCATCGCCACCACGTGGCCTTGCTGTTTCAATTGTTTCACGAACGCCACTTTGTCTTCTGGCAACAGTTCGGCATGGAATTCATCCAGCCCTAATTTGGTCGCCACAAGTTCAGCCGTGTGCTGGTTGTCACCTGTAAGCATAATAATTTTCTTGACGCCATTTTTTCGCATTTGAGCAAGTGCAGCTGGCGCATCTTCACGGATTTGGTCGGCAATCGAGAAGATGCCAGCCACTTCCCCGTTCACAGCTGCAAAAATCGCTGTGTTCCCGGTTTTTTCACGGCTCATCGCATAGGTTTCGGCTTCCGCCGGGATGACAATGTTCTTCATGTCCATGAGTTTACGGTTTCCAACAGCCAAAACTCGTCCTTCTACTGTAGCCACCAACCCGTGGCCCTTAATCACGTCCACTCCTTCCGGCTCCTGGTCGAGAACCATGTTCCGGACTTTCGCTTCTTTGACAATGGTTTGGCCAAGATGGTGTTCCGACGCCGCTTCTGCCTGTGCCACCAGCCGAAGCAAGTCCTGTTCTTTGTGGGAATGAAAGACGTTAATGTCCGTCACTTCCGGTTTCCCCTTTGTTAACGTCCCGGTTTTGTCAAAGACGAGGGTATCGACTTTCGCGAAGCGGTCCATCACATCGCCGCCTTTTACCAATACCCCGTTTTTGGCGCCATTACCGATGCCCGCTACACTGGAAACCGGAGCGCCGATGATTAATGCCCCGGGGCAAGCGATGACGAGAAACGTAATGGCGAGATGGAGGTCTCTCGTAAGGGCGTACACTAGCACCGACAGCACGGCGACTGCGGGGGTGTAGATATTCGCAAATTTGTTCAGAAATTTTTCTGTTTTCGATTTTGATTCCTGGGCTTCTTCTACCAGTTCAATGATTTTCGCGAACGTGGTATCGTCTCCAACTTTTTCCGCTATAATTTCGACATAGCCTGTATCCATGACGGTACTGCTGAATACCTTGTCTCCCAACTTTTTGGAAGCAGGAACGGATTCGCCTGTGATGGCCGCTTCGTTCAAGGAAGCTTGGCCGGTGATGATCTCGCCGTCCACCGGCACTCTCCCACCGGTTCGGATGATGACACGGTCCCCTTCGAGCACTTCTTCCACCGGCACGGTCACGCTGTCGCCATCACGGATAATGGTGGCTTCCTGTGGCGCCATGTCCACTAAGCTTTTTAAAGAAGATCGTGTTTTTTCCAAGGAGCGGGCTTCCAGATAATCCCCGAACAGGAACAGGAAGGTGACGACCGCTGATTCCACATATTCTCCGATATAAAGCGCGCCGATCACTGCGATCGTCACCAGCATCTCGATACTGAACGCTCTCATTAATAACGCTTGAACCGCTTTGATCGCAATTGGAATTCCGGCAATGACCGTTGCGGCGATTAATGTGAGCTGCCGCAGCTCGTAATAGCCCGTAAAGTTCAAGACCAAGGCCAGGATCAGTAAGAAACCGGCGAAAAAGGTGATGATTTTTTTGTGCGTATGAATGAACCCCATCATTTTTGTTCAACTCCTCTTTCTTTCAACTGTTATTTTCTCTACACCCTTATCTTAAGTGGTTTCAAAACAGAATACCTTGACCTTCATCAAGAGTCGATGTTTTTAACAATCTCTCTTTCTAATCGTTTTCTTACTTCCGTTTTTATAACTATTGAGAGCCAGGCGCATTTCTTTCAAAAGCTTGATAGCCGTCAAGGAACCACATGGATAAGCGTCTTATACTTAAGGTAGAAAAAATAAAGGAGAGATTGAAATGACTACAGTAAAATTCCAATTAGAACCGCTTACTTGTCCTTCCTGCATCAAAAAAATCGAAGGAAAAGTCGGGAAAATGGACGGGGTGGCGGAAGTGAACGTGCTGTTCAACTCCAGTAAAGTGAAAGTTGTCTACGATGAAGACAAAGTGGCCCCGGAAGAATTGAAAACAGTTATTGAGAAATTAGGCTATCCGGTAGTCGCTTAACAACAAATGCGGAAGGTAGTTCAAATCCATGGCTGAAAGAAGAAACACGAGCTTCCTTTGCAAAGGAAGTTCGTGTTTTCCGCGTTTGAGGGGAGCACTTTAGGTGTTAACCTAATTTTCAGGAATAATTTTAATGCAAGAGAAAAGGTAACATAACGGCCCTTATCGGAAGTTAATAAGCACTATACGCAAGTACAATATTTTTTTCTGAGTGGCGGTAGATAGAGATTACAGCTTTCAAAATCCAATATTTTGTAAGATCTGACTCCAATGTGTAGTATAAAAATAGTGATTTCTCACTAATACATGCATTAAAGGAGAGGCGATTTGAAATGAAGTCGGAAACAATGAAAACCTTTGGATTTTATAAGCTGGGCGCTAAAGAAGGAGCACCTAACTTTGAACAAGTAGAGCAGGAAAAGCCGACACCAGCAGGACACGATCTACTTATAGAAGTAAAAGCGATATCCGGTAATCCGACTGATATTCGGACACGTGACGGAAAACAGGAGGATGATGATTCGTTTACAGTGGTTGGCCGTGATGTTGCAGGAGTTGTTGTCGCGACTGGCGAAGACAGTTCGCTATTTAAAGAAGGGGACGAGGTATTTTATGCCGGGGCAACCGATCGCCCGGGCGGCCAAAGCGAATTTCATCTGGTGGATGAGCGACTCGTGGGAAGAAAGCCAAAAAATCTTGATTTCCCTCAGGCTGCTGCCCTGCCTCTTACCAGCATTACTGCGTATGAAGCATTTTTTGACCGTCTGGATATTTCAAAAGACGCTGCAGAAAATGCCGGGAAAAGCATTCTCATTATCGGAGCCGCAGGCGGGGTAGGCTCTATTGCTGTACAAATTGCCAAACTGGCCGGACTAACAGTCATTGGCACTGCCTCCCGTTCTGAAACTGTAGAGTGGGTTAAAGACCATGGTGCAGATCAAACCATCAATCATCACGAGCCGTTTGGCCCCCAACTGGAGAATCTTGGCCTGAATGGTGTTGAATACATCTTCTGTTTAAATAATGTCGATGATCATATGGCAGAAATGGCAAACGTTATTTTGCCGCAGGGAAAAATTTGTTCTATTCTGCCGACTGAAAAACCGTTGGACATGGCGCTGTTCAGCAAAAGTGTCACTTTCGTTTTTGAATTGATGTTCACCCGCTCTCTTTTCCAGACGGCGGATATGGTGCAGCAGCATAGTCTGTTGAACGAGCTGGCCGATTGGGTGGAGGCTGGGAAAATCCACTCCACAGTAACGAAAACCCTTCACCCTATTTCAGTGGAAACGTTGAAAGAAGCTTACAATCAGATTCAAAAGGGAAGTACAATTGGCAAAGTAGTTCTGGAAGGTCCTTTCAAATAAAAGTAAATGCAGCACCGTTCCCTTTTCTTAAGGAGAACGGTGCTTTTAATATTTTTAGCGTATGGTAATGTACATTGCACCCAGACATAAAATCTTTATTAAAGGATCTATCCACTACCGGATGGCAGCTCTTTCAAGAGCCAGCAGGAAAAACAAGTTGATTCTCTTTTTTTACACAATAATTAATTTTTTCAAAAGAATATTTACCTTGGATGATTTGAATACTATCCCCTTGGGGGGGGGAGGATGGTTTTATAAGGTGGGCACTTGAAAATATCCATCGCAGTTAATGGAAGGAGATGAAATCTAAAAAAACCAGCCGATTGGCTGGCCATTCGAATATAGATCGAACGTTAAAGGGGAGTGCTTTGGAAGAATGTGACTCTTAAGTCAATGTATCATCTGTAGCCGAACGTGAATATATGAAGAACCCCGTCTTCACAAATACTTTACACGAGTGGATTGCGAGATTTTCATTAGATATTCTTTATTAATCCTTCAAAGCTGACAATAATACTTTCCAGGTGACCCCCGTTTCGTGTTCAGCACAAAATTTCCTTCCAAGCGGTATCTTATCAAAACCTGGGTTCTATAAGTTCGTTTCTTTCTTAGCCTGGGCTAACCATACGCGATTTTCAGCATATCTGACCATTTCTTGGACCACAGGGACCGATAATCCTTGGGCACCGCTGACCTCAAACATGGCTTGACGTTGCGAATGCTCCCTTCGAGGGTATTCCTGGCTGCTCCACGCCTCTCGCCACGCTTGCCATACCTGATATTCCAACGTATGCAACTGGTGCTGAGCCTGCCAAAGTTCCTCTTCAATATAAGGCAAACGCCCAGCCACCGTTGTTATACATATAATCTCCCAATCTAACATTGTATTCCCTCCTTTCTAAAGAAAATGATCCGTTCGCTTTTTCCTGCAATGAACTGACAAAGGGTTAAAAAGAATCATGTTGGTTTTCGACACTAATTTCGTATGAAATCATAACATAGCCCCCTGCCATGTTTACAAATGTTAGAACTTTTATTTCTAAAGCATATCGTACAGTTCTTCATTATCAGTCGTATCTATATTTATTTTTTTTATATGATTGCATATCATTAGAAAGACTGGTGGGCTTCTTTCGCTGATGGGCCATACCGAATTCATTGTAGATAGAAAAAGAAGAATTAATTTGAAATTTCTTTACATCACGGCCCTTCTCAGAAGTGAAGCGCATAGGTCAGCACGAAAATTACAATTTTGAAGAAATAAATAGAGAAGCCATTCTTTATAAAGATTGACTTCTCTCCAATAAAATAAATACGTATTGGCTGTTTGTAACCGACAAATTTAACGGCACTACTGTTTTAATCAGCCGTACTTGTGAAAACGCTGCGCTTCAAACTCAAAGATCTGCTACTGGTAGTTGACCACGGCTGGAGCAGGGTCCAGCTGGATGACTTCTTCGGGGCTCATGACCGGCTCATCTTTATCATAAAATACTTTAAATCCACCGTATTGCACAGGTTCATTTCGCACCAGGTCTCTGTATTTGGCCATTTTCACAGCAGAGCCTCCCCACCCGTCGAAGTTTAAAGCTACTTCCACGTGATCAGTTGGCTGAATGGCTTCCTTATTCGTCAGCGCTGCATCGGTGAACTGGTGAACGAGCACCATTTTGTCCGGAAGATTGTTCTCTTCCACCATCTCCGTAAGATAGTCCACGGCTTTTTGAACCTCCGCTCCGTTGACCTGTCCAAGCTCGACCCCCGGCGTTTCTCCTTCCCCCACTTGGAATTCCGTGTCGATGGCCAGTTGAACATAAGGAAGCTTCAGCCATTTCTCCAGGGATTTCACCTGGTTTAACACCGAATCCTTGCCCAACTGGACATCTAGCATCAATAAAGCGTCATTTTCTTTGGCAAGCTTGGCATACTTGTCTATCTGCTCCGGTGAGGTCATGCGAACGTAGTTTCCGTCCGAGCCGGGATCTCGCTGAGCAGCGGTGGCTATGAGTTCAATAGTTGGAACAGCTGGATGAGATGGATCAGCGTTGGAATAGGCCTGGGCCTGTTCCTTTAATTTTTCCATTAAAGCGTCAGGCTCCATTTCCCCGAGGATCCCCATATTGGTGGAATTGGGATGCCCGTAATACGTAACCAGCCGATGCTCCTTCAACGGCCCATCCGTTTGATCCTCCGCACCTTTAATTTGTGTTTCCCCAAACGGAACCATCCTTGTACTTTCTCCTGTTCCTGCTTCAGATTCAGGCATCGATTCCAATTCTTCCTGCTCCAGTTGATCCTTTAACGGGATACTGTCACTCTCTGGTTCTAAGGGCTTATATACCTGCTCAGGCTTTGTTTCTTCTGCTTTATCCTCTGGTTCATCAGCTTCTGTCTCCTCTGTTCCATCACTCTCTTCATTGGCAGAGGAACGAGATGCCTCATCCGTAGAGGATGAATGCGAGATCATCTCCGGCTCCCGCTGTATAAAAATGAGCGCCGATACCACAAGTATTACCGTCAGCCCGATCAGTAGAAGCTCTTTTCCTAACAGCAGTTTTCGTTTCATATGTATTCATCCTTCTTCCAGTTATCTATTGTAACTTATTGTAAGCATTTCATGATTATCGTACTACTTCAACCTTTGATTTACAATTACTAGAAAAAGAATTTCTTTCTTAAATTACAACTTGGCCCGTAGAAAAAATTTACATCACATCACTGCATTATATTTTCTGCCCCACAAAGCTGGCACACCAATAACAGAAGAAGTGTTATTGGTGTTTTTCGTTCTCAGAATCGTTCTGACCCATATGCTGGTAGGCCCGAAGCAGCTCCTGTTTTGTCGTTCCGGCAGCTTCTGCTAGCCTGAACGCCTTCTTCATCTGTTCTTTTTGTTCTTCACGAGACTGTTCCGGGTCCATCACGTGACGGAGAATCGAGTCGGTCCAGGCATCCCGCGTGGGGCGTTTTTCCCTTTGATATTTCCATAGTAAAACCACCGCCCCAAGCACCGTGAGGGCGCTAAGCTTCCCTAAACGACGACACCGATAGCTGTCTGCATACGTTTTGTGCATCTACTCATTCCCTTCTATTGGTGAATCAACGAATATTGTGATTACATTTTATCATACGGGTGCCCGTATTCAGGGAGCTGAATTTTTTTTAAAAAATTAGTTGACACCCCCGGGAGTTTGTTTTAAAGTGTTCATATACCCTGTAGGGTAATATTTTTACGAAGGAAGGAACGCCTGATGGAATACACGGATCAAATGAAGCACCGGGTCAAACGTGTGGAAGGTCAAATACGTGGTATTCTCCGTATGATGGACGAGGAGCAGGACTGTAAGGAGCTGGTCTCCCAAATGAACGCTGCCCGTACAGCCTTAGACCGCGCCGTGGGCCTGGTTGTCGGCTCCAATCTCGAACAATGCGTTCGGGAACAGACGGAAAACGGGAAAAATGACGAAAAGGTTATTCAGGAAGCCGTTAACCTTCTCGTGAAAAGCCGCTAATATTTTTACCCTCTTGCATACCCTTACAGGTATATGTATAATGAAAATCAGAAAAGGAGTTGATTGGATGGCGGAAACAAAAAAAACCACTATTGTACTATTCAGCGGGGATTACGACAAAGCCATGGCGGCTTACATTATCGCCAACGGCGCAGCCGCGTATGACCACGAAGTCACCATTTTCCATACATTCTGGGGTTTGAATGCTCTGCGCAAACCGGAAAAGCAAAGCATCGCCAAAGGAAAACTTGAAGCGATGTTCGGTAAAATGATGCCCCGCGGCGCTGACCGCATGGGTCTTTCCAACATGAATTTTCTCGGCCTCGGACCGAAGCTGATCAAAAAAGTAATGAAAAAGCACAATGCTATGCCGCTGCCGGAGCTGATCGATATGGCCCGTGAACAGAACGTACGGCTGATTGGCTGTACCATGACCATGGATCTTCTCGGCCTTGATGAAAAAGAACTGCGCGATGACATTGAATACGCCGGCGTTGCAGCCTATCTGGGCGAAGCTTCCGATGGGAACGTGAACCTGTTTATTTAAGCGGCGCTCGCCGGATTACCTAAGGGTCAGAACATAAATGAATTCTGACCAGCATGAATCATAAAAAAATTAATCTAAAGGAGAAATGATGTATGGAACCAAAAACAACGATTGATGCGAAAGGACTCGCCTGCCCGCAGCCGATTCTGAAAACCAAAAAAGCCATCAAAGACATGGAGAGCGGCGAGGTGCTTGAACTGCACGCGACCGACAAAGGCGCACAGAGCGACTTAACGGCCTGGACCAAGGCTGGCGGCCATGAACTACTCGACCACACCGAAGACAATGGCGTCTACAAATTCTGGATTCAAAAAGGCTAATAATATCGTCACCCGGGGAAGTGATGGATCTGCTTCCCTGCCAGGGAGGTTTTTCCATTGTCACTACTATTTATCGCCGTGATTTTCCTGTTGGGGGTTGTCGGTTCCTTTGTATCCGGCATGGTCGGGATCGGCGGCTCGATTATCAAGTACCCTATGCTGTTATATATCCCCCCGCTTCTCGGTGTCGCAGCCTTTTCCGCTCATGAGGTATCCGGCATCAGTGCCGTGCAGGTCTTTTTCGCCACCATCGGCGGGGTCTGGGCCTACCGCAAAGGCGGCTATCTGAATGGCCAACTGATTCTTTACATGGGCACAAGCATTCTGATCGGCAGCTTTATCGGCGCCTATGCCTCGAATTTCTTCAGCGAGGCTGGCGTCAACATGGTATACGCCCTGCTTGCGACCATTGCCGTAGTGATGATGTTTGTACCGAAAAAAGGCCTGGACGACCAGGATCTTACACGGATTACGTTCCACAAGCCTCTCGCCGCTGGATTGTCCTTTGTGGTCGGGATTGGATCAGGCATTGTCGGGGCCGCCGGCGCGTTCATTCTGGTGCCTATCATGCTCGTCGTGTTAAAGATTCCGACCCGGATGACGATCGCGACATCGCTCGCCGTGACCCTGATATCTTCTATCGGAGCTACAGTCGGCAAGGTGGCGACCGGCCAGGTGCTGTACGGCCCGGCCCTGATCATGATTGTGGCCAGCCTGATCGCAGCACCACTCGGGGCCAAAGCCGGCCAGAAGGTCAATACCAAGCTGCTGCAAAGCATATTGGCGGTCATCATTCTAGCTACGGCCATTCAAATATGGATGCAGATCTTTAGCGGATAAGGTGTTTAATTTTATACACCCCAGGGCATAGCAACAACTAGAGAGCAAATAAGGAGGCCTCCCCATGTTTCATTATACCGTCACCACTTCGAAATCTGTCCCTACAGCCTCGAAGACCTCGCACAGAGTTTGAAACAAAGCATTGGTCAGACCGTCTAAAATTTTTTGAGCCGCTTTATACCCTACCCCGTAAATGGCATTTAGCAACTGAGAGCAAAAATGCAGGGATTATGAATAGAAAACAACCAATAACTATGAGGTGAATAAAATGGCAGATGAAAAACGTATTAAAGAAGTACAGCCGAAGGATGTTCAGCAATCGCTCGATAAAGAGAACGGCGCTTATCAGGTGATTGACGTTCGTGAGGACGAAGAACTCGACGAAGGACGCATCCCGGGATCGGTCCATATCCCTCTCGGCACAGTTCCTGACCGGATGAACGAACTCGATCCCTCCCGTACCTATGTCACCGTGTGCCGCTCCGGCAAACGCAGCGCCCGGGCAGCTGAAGCGCTGCAGGATCAGGGCTTCGACGTCCGCAGCATGGCCGGCGGCATGAACGAATGGACCGGTAAAACCGAGTAACATCTATTCTAATTTTAAGGAGCGATGATTTATGTATTTGAAATATTTTTATGACACATCGTTAGCTCAGGCTTCCTATATGATTGGCTGTCAGGCCACCGGTGAGGCGGCCGTCATCGACCCATCCCGCAATATTGAAGACTATCTGCAGATCGCCCGCGAACAGGGATTCCGTATTACCGGAGCGTTCGAGACCCATATTCATGCGGACTTTGTCTCCGGGGTGACCGAGCTTGCCCGCCGGACCGGCGCCACGATCTATTATTCCACAGAAGGCGCCGAAAATGGCGGCTACGAGTGGAATCAGGATCTGCCGCTCCACGGCGTGAAGCATGGTGAAGACATTTATATCGGCAACATTAAGCTGAGAGCCCTGCACACGCCGGGCCATACACCAGAGCATGTATCCTATGAACTCACCGACGGTGCCGCCGCCGATCGCCCAATGGGGGTATTTACCGGCGACTTCGTCTTCGTCGGCGATGTCGGGCGTCCGGACCTGCTCGAAAAATCCGTCGGCGTGAAGGATTCCGCGGATAAAGGCGCCCGGCAGATGTTTCATTCCCTCCAGCAATTCAAGGAATACGGCGATTATATGCAGATCTGGCCGGGCCACGGTGCCGGCAGCTCCTGCGGCAAAGCGCTCGGGGCCGTACCAACAAGCACCGTCGGCTACGAGCGGATGTATAATCCCGCCTTTCAGCCGACCGACGAGCAGGCCTTCGTAGACTTTCTCCTCGACGGCCAGAGCGAGCCGCCAACGTATTTTGCCAAAATGAAAGAAGTGAACAAACAGGCTATGACTCCGCTCGCCGAGATCCCGGCGGCAGTAGAAATGCAGGGCACCGGCGACGACGTGGCCGCCCTGGCAGAGCAAGACCATACGATGGTCGTTGATACCCGCAGTGCCGCCGCTTTCGCAATGGGAAGCATTCCGGGCACCATCAACCTGCCGTACCCGGGCTCGTTTGCCGAATGGATGGGCCGGCTCGCCGACTATGACGCGGATATTTACCTGATCGCTGATCCAGCCGACTACCACGAGCTGCGCCGGATTCTTACCGGCATGGGCATGGACCGCCTGAAAGGATTCTTTGCCACATCGGTCGTTGCCAGCGCCTCGAACCTGCGCACGTATACGAACGAAACGCCGAAGCAGGTGGAGGAACGCCGCCGCCACAACGACGTGCAGATTCTCGATGTCCGCTACCAGGACGAATGGGACCAGTCCCACGTACCGGACGCGGTGCATGTGTCACTCCAGCAGCTGCCAAACCGTACCGATGAACTTTCCACGGAGCAGCCGGTAGCCGTCCACTGCGCCTCGGGCAAACGCTCCGCCATCGCCGCCAGCATTCTCCAGAACCACGGCTTTGACGTGATTAACGTGGAGGGCGGCTTCATGAAATGGAAAAAAGAACAGCTCGAAACCACCAGCTAAGTGTGGGCACAAAACAAACGAAATACCGGGGGCTCTGTACGATGCAGGGCCCCCTTTATCATGCTTAAGGAGGAGATTGTATGAGCCACCGCTTTGATCCTGCCAAATCCCAAAAACTCCGGAGTGAAGAACGACAGCAGGCCCTTCCGATGACGAAGCTTTTGCCCCTGATGAATATTCAGGAAACGGATCTGATCGCAGATATCGGAGCCGGCAACGGATACTTCACGATCCCGATGGCCGAAAGGGCCCGCCACGTATACGCCGTTGATATCGAGGACCGGATGCTAACCGAATTAAAGGCCTATGCCGAACAAGCCCGCGCCTCCAATATCACCCTGATCCTATCCGGCCTGGAGAAGATTGCCTTAACAGAGAACCAGGTCGATAAAATCGTCGTCGCCTTCGTGATGCATGAAATTGATGATTTTGACCAGGGATTCGCCGAGCTCCGGCGTATTCTGAAGCCCGGAGGCACGATCTTCTTTTACGAATGGGAAGCCACAGAGACAGAATCCGGGCCGCCGCTTGAAATCCGGTTACATTCGGAGGCGTTCGCCCGCACCATCGAGAGCTACGGATTTACCACCACTATTCATGTCCTGAATGACGGCCAGTATATGGTGGAAGCGGTGCAAACGTAAAACCTCCAATAAATTCATGTAAAGGCTTCACATTTTATCAAGCAAAGGAGGAATAAATGATGACATCCAAAGCGGCTTCCATCGGTATCGTTGAAAACCGTCTTCCCTTTTTTCTATTAATACTCATTAACGTCTTTGTCGGCTCGATGGTCGGATTGGAACGCACCGTGCTCCCGCTGATCGGCGAAGAGCTGTTTGGCCTCGCATCAGCCAGTGCCGCCCTTTCCTTTATTGTCAGCTTTGGATTTTCCAAAGCCCTGGTCAACCTCCTGGCCGGTGCACTTGCCGATCGCTTTGGACGCAAGGAAATATTATTAATTGGATGGGCATTCGGCCTCTTCGTCCCTCTCCTGATTATTTTTGCCTCCGCATGGTGGATGGTCATCGTCGCCAATATCTTTTTAGGCATCAATCAGGGGCTGACCTGGTCGATGACTGTAAATATGAAGGTGGATCTGGCGAAACCGTCTCAGCGCGGGACGGCTGTCGGCCTGAATGAGTTTGCCGGCTATATGGGACTTTCCGTGATGGCCGCCGTTTCCGGCTACGTGGCTTCGACGACTTCCCTGCGCCCCGAGCCGTTCTTTCTTGGCTTCGGCATCGTGGGCCTCGGGCTCCTGCTTTCATTGTTCGTACCTGATACGAGCAGGCAGGTGGCCCGTCAGACGGCTTCCGGGGAATCCTCCCTGCCCTTTTGGCAGGCATTTGCCCAGACAACCTGGAAGCAGCCCGCCCTTTCGAGCTTCAGCTTTGCCGGGCTGACGACCAATCTCAAGGACGGCATGGCCTGGGGCCTGTTTCCCCTCTTCTTCGCGTCCGGCGGATTATCCGTCAGCCAAATCGGTGTAATCGTGGCGGCATATCCCCTCATCTGGGGCATGGCCCAGCTGTTTACCGGTCCCTGGAGCGATGTTATCGGCCGCAAGCGCCTCATCGTCGGCGGCCTCTGGCTGCAGGCCTTTTCCCTATGGGCGCTTCTCGCCGGCGCTTCCTACGGTTGGTGGCTCGGCAGTTCCATCCTGCTCGGCCTCGGGACCGCGATGGTGTATCCAGTCCTTATCGCGGCGATCAGCGACTCGGCCCCCGCGCCCTGGAGGGCCAAAGCGAATGGGGTGTACCGTTTCTGGCGGGACAGCGGGTATGCCTTTGGGGCCTTACTCGCCGGCCTGTTTGTGGACACGCTGAACGTTTCCTGGGCCATCGGCCTCGTGGCTGTGCTTCCGTTTGCCGCCGGCATCGTCACGCTCGTTCGCATGCAGGAATCCTTGAAAAAGGATTAACAGGACACGGTCCTCCTTTCTATATTTGTAGGATGAAAAGTCACAAAAAAAGCCCTCTTCCAAACGAAGAGAGCTTTTTGTCTTCTATTGAAAATCTTCCGCATACTCGTCGTACTCGGTATTTTCCAGTTCATCAGCCGGAATAAATTCCATCGCTGCTGAATTCATGCAGTACCTAAGCCCCGTCGGCTCGGGGCCGTCCTGAAACACATGGCCCAAATGGGAGTCCGCATGCTTGCTTCGAACTTCCACACTCGTGCCTAGAATGCCAGTGTCTTCTTCGTACGTAATATTAGACAGCTCCAAAGGCTTCGTGAAGCTCGGCCATCCTGTGCCCGAATCATACTGGTCCTGCGTACTGAATAAAGGCTCTCCAGAGACAATATCCACGTATATTCCTTCCTGCTCATTGTCGTGATAGGCATTATCGTAGGCAGGCTCCGTCCCGTCTTCCTGCGTCACTTCATACTGCATGCTGTTCAACTCAGATACCGCCGCCTCTTTATCCTCAACGGTGAACGGGGAGTCCTTGCTGACTTCATACTCTTGATCTTCTCCCCACACGTCATCTAAATAGGCATCGCGTCCGGAGTTATTACGGTAATATTCATACCTTCCCGGGTTTTTCTTATAGTAATCCTGATGATAGGCCTCTGCTTCGTAAAAAGTATCGTATTCTTCGATGGAGGTCACAATCTCCCCATCAAACCGGCCGGAGTTTTCCATTTCCATTAACGACGCTTCTGCTGCCTGCCGCTGAGCCTCATCGTGATAAAATACTGCCGACAAATACGGCTCTCCTTTATCCACAAACTGCCCTTCGTCATCCGTCGGGTCAATTTGGCGCCAGAAAATCTGCAGAAGGTCTTCGTAGCTGATCTGCTCCGGATCATACGTAATTTGAACCGCTTCCTGATGGCCCGTCTCTTTGTTCGAGACTTCATCATACGTAGGATTTTCTTCCTCGCCGCCCGTGTAGCCGGAAATCACGCTGACGACACCGGGCTGGGATTCAAATGGCGGCTCCATGCACCAGAAGCAACCCCCGGCAAACGTCGCCTGCTCCATTCCTTCCAGATCTCCCTGTACTTCCGTTTGCTCCGTCGCCACCACTTCTTCATATTCCGAGGCCGTAAACGCCTGATACAAATACCAGCCGCCGGCCAGCACAAGAATTGCCGTTATACTAAAAAACCACCGTTTTTTATTCATATAGCTCCCCTTTAGATATCTTTTCTTTCATTATAAGGAAAAAAGAACGAATTTAACATTGTTCCAACTTGGGAGCATTTCTGAAAACTGGCTTATTTGAAAAAATTCAGGCCTTTTATTATATGGTAAAATTAGGTATATTCAGCACCGGCATAATGAAATCACTTACGTGGGAGGCACAGCTTATGACGTTTATAGCGCAGTATGGATTCTTTTTCGCTATCCTAATTGCTGTAGCTGCCATAATATTTTTCAGCTACCTGCTGCCGAAAACAGAGAGATTTGTGCATGCTTTGACTGCTTTATTGGTATTGGGAGGAATAGGGATTCTTATTTATAGTTTTCTGGGTCCGAATGAGCCCTTTACAGGTATTGCCCATGCTGTTCTGACGTTTTTTATCTGGTTAGGTACGGGATTGGGATGGATGGGGATCGCTATTTATGAAATGATAAAGAAATGAAGGAACGGAAATCCTATTAATTAACGACCGTCCCTTAACTCTTATTTTCATTCGATTTTTTGCTCCAGTAATAGAGAAATATTGCGGAGGTTATACTGCCCAGTACATAAAAAATACCCATCCATGCTTCTCCCCTTATTCAATAAAATTGTCTCCAGGGCACAACAGTTCGTCTTATTAATTTGTCAATTGCAGTAACAATGCTCCTACCAACATGCCAATAAGGAAATACGCCAGAAACCGTATGTACTTATTTTTCATTTTTAGCCACCACCTCAAAAATAACTAATCCAGCACTATTATAAAATTTCATCGTCCAATGCTTTCTTCTTTTTTCTTTCTCTGGTCTATCCAAACTATAATTGTGGATATAAGGAGTACAGCTACCAGTCCATTAAAAAGCCAGAACGGTATAGTAATAACCCCTGTAAATTCCAACCCCATCAAAATAAGAACCACAACGCAAAACGCCTGGTGGCATAATGTCATAACCTTCATTTTTATCTTCTCCCTGTGACGTAATGAATCCTTTAATTCTTTTCCCTGCTCATCAATTCTATCTATTGTACGTTCGACCTGGTCTCCGGGTTCCCAATTCATTATGTCAGTATGGGAGAAGCCATTGCAATAACAATCAGCAATATTACCCGCCTTTCCAGGAGAAACAGTTTCTACTTATTGTGAAAGCTCTCAATCAAGCGGAGGTGGAATAACCGTGGCCTCCGCTCGTTTTACTCCTCTTCAGAGTCCAGCACAGTAAATGTTCTGGCAATTTCCTGAATCTCTTCCTGTGACGGTGTTCCTTGCTCCTCCGGCACCTCAGCTTCGAATCCATATCTATTATCATTTTCAAATACCCGCATCGAAAAAGTAAAGCTCTCCTCCCCTTCGGACAGCTGATAATATCCCGTGCCGCCCTCTTTTAGTTCCATTTCTTTGTACGAGCTGCTCTCTGTAAACTCCGCCTTGTTACTGTCCTCATGACTTCCAAATACTAGAACGTTATGACTGTCATCAAAATTCTGTAAAACTCTGCCGTCTCCGTTGTCCGATTCCTGCTGCGGCTCCCAGTCAGCCGGATAATCGATCTGATAGCCAAAGCGGGCATTTGTATAACGCTCGGTATCTTCCGCCGGGGACTGATCCGGATTGCTGTTTGTATTCTGTTCCTCTCCGTAGACGGAGGTATACTCTCCGTTCTCGTAAACTTTAAACCGATCAACGGCTCCGGTCCCTCCGGCTTCTGAAAGCTCTTGTGATGTTAATTGGACTGTATAATAGGCTCCCTGCTCGTCTTCCTTCAAGTCACCGCCAAGATCATCGAACCGTATGTCTTCACCGAAGTCTTCATGCTGCTTCACTGTTTCAATCGCTTCTTCCCCTGAAGCTACTGCTGCTTCCTCCTTTTCGCTCTCTGGTGAATTTCCACTTTCGCTTTCATTATCACCATTTTGATGTTCAGCGAGAAACTCCCATGTATTTAATCCAAGGATGCTGTTTATATTCAGCAAATATCCATGTGCATTTAAGGCAGCCCGCATGATCGCTACGCCCTTTGCTGGGTCCTCGTTTGATACCGCCATTTCAGCTGCCACGGTAGTATGTATACTCGTCTCCAACTCATCTGATTCACCATTGTTATTTGATGCCAGGACTCCCGTCGGTGCTATGATTATACCAGCAGCAGTAATCGCGGAGAGTTTCCATTTCGAAATACGTTTCATTAGTATTCCTCCTTTATCCTATCACCAACTTTTTTCCCATCAATATACCATTTCCAAACATTTCAAATCATTCACATTGCATTTATATTATTTAATGATATAATATTTTATAACCTATCATTAAATGATATGAAAGGAGGCCTATTTTGGGACGCAAGGACAGTCTGGTTTCCGGTGATTTAACGGATACGCACTATTACATTCTTTTAGCATTGATGAAGCCAAAGCACGGCTATGCCATTATGCAGACTATTGCTGATTTAACAGAGGAAAGGGTCAACCTGGGGCCCGGGTCGGTATACACGATGACTCAGAAGCTTCTGCACGCCGGTTATATCGAGCTATGGAAGGAAGCGGAACAGCGAAAGGTCTATATAATTACAGAGACAGGAATCGACGTCTTTCAGCAGGAAGTCCGTCGCCGGGAACAGATGGTACATCACGGAAAAGAAGCCCTACAACAGAAAGGAGTGCCTTTACCATGGCCAAACGAAAATACATGATGAGCAGCGGCCTCGCCTTTTCGGAAAACAAAGATATGAAAAAGCTGGAGCAGCAGGCTGGCAAAGGCTGGCATCTGGAGCAGTTTGGATTTATGGGCTACAAGCTGAAACACGGACAGCCTGCAAGCATGCAATACGAACTGGATTACCGTGTCCGTCCCGATTCGGATTATTTTCAGCTGTATCAAGATGCCGGCTGGCAGCATGTATGCTCCGAAGAAGAAACGACGCATATTTTCCGTGCTCCCCCTGAAACGAAACCTTTATATACGAAGCAGCAGGATAAGCAGGACGTCTATCAACAGCAAAAGCAGCAGTTTGGTCGATGGGCGCTCGTGTCGCTGGTATTTTTTCTGATCCTCGTTACTGTGCTCTGGATTCTATCATCGCTGTTTCCTTCTTCTTCGTGGTTTAGTATTATTGATACTGTTGCGACAATGCTTGCGTTAATTCCGCTCATTTTTACCGCACTTCCTTATTTTGGCTATCTGTTTAAAGTGCGCCAGCTTCAGCAAAAGCAAGAGGCGTAGAAATATAAGAAAGTCACGAAGAAAAAACCTCCGTGTACTAAATAGAACAATCCAGAAAATGTAAACCGTCGGGAGGCATAATCCTGACGGTAATTTTTATGTTCACACTTTGTAAAAAAGTCTTGCGCTAAACTATTTTTAGCCGAAGAAAAATGAAGCGGCTACGAACCCCGCTATAATTACAAGAATAAGTATGCCTGTTCCCTTCCAGCCCAAACCGGTAACGAGATCCACAAGGCCTCCGCTCCCTGCGCGGTGAAAGGAATCATTCATATTACCAGTGGGATTTCGCTTTAATTCCTCCTGTCTTAGCCTTTCTCTTCTTTTTTCTTCCTCTTCTTTATTTTCACTCATTTGAATACCTCCGCTATTGTTACATCTAATAAATGACAGGGCCTTTTCCTGTTCTGTTGATGAATACCGAATATATCTTATATTTAAGCTTTACGCATTCATACATAAAACGCCACATACCCGGATAGAATCATCAATGCAAAAATGAGGAGGGTCATGCCGTACGTTTTCGCTTCCACTGCCCGAGTGGAATGCTGCTGAAGCCAATACGGATAAACAAAGAATGCTACCGGAAGCAGGCCGAGAAAAATTGAAAATAAAACCACCGCAACCACACCTAAGATATCTATCGGAGTCCCTCCTCTCTCTATTTTCTCGCTCCATTCATTATGTCAGGAGTGTTCATCATGGCGATGCTTTTGACTCCATGTGAAGTCTAAGAAGAGAAAGAGGCCGACCACTGCAATCGAACCAATCAATCCTCCTATCCATTTAAGTCCGGGTAATTGGATAACTCCCAAAAGTGCAATGATCGTTACCGGCAGCAATGAAATCCACATCCACCGAAACAAATAGACAGGCGACTGCTGCACTATAATTCCTCCTCCCCCGTATTAATACGCTCATACGATTGATCACGTACAACGACCGTCTCAGGACTTATGCGAACCAGAACCCAAGCCGGATCGCCCAAAACTTTTGTAAATCGTGAATCCCAATGCTCCGGAGTCCCCATGTATTTGAAGAACAACCGGGAAACCCGTTCACGATCATGAGCAAGAAGGCTGCCCCAGCCCCGGATGCCTGCGTGCTGAACGAGACCGGTTGTAGGGTTGAAATCCACGATACCAAGCACACATCGGGGTTCGCTTTCAATCCGTGCAGGAAACGAATCGGTTCGCGTATTCCCAAGAATCCAAATCTCCTTGTTCTCCCATAAAAACCATACGGGAGACTCCCGGGGCCCGTCTTCATGCATTGTAGATAAATGAGCAAATAACGGTCACTGCAAAAGTTCATCCACAAGCTTTTCCGGATCGTCGGGGGTCGAGGCATCACGTAAGATTTTCATCAGATCATTCCTTTCTTCCTCGGGTTATTCTTCACAAGAAAAAGCATATGTTTCGGACTTCTTATTTGTTCCTTTTGCCATCAATGCTTTGCAGGCTTTCCCATTCTTTTCTTAATATGCCCATTTTGATCGAGTCATAGTAGCTTCCCTGCCAGTATCTCGCCTCCCGAATACGGGCCTCTTCCTTCATCCCTAATTTTTTAGCGACCTGCACCATGCGTTCGTTCGCTGACCAGGTAGTCATGCCTAAGCGGTGAAGATCTGTGTAGTGAAATAAATAATCAATCCATAAGCGAAATGCCTCTGTTCCATAACCCCCGTTCCAATAGGCAGAATCGTAAATGACAATACCTGTTTCCATCTAGTATGTATTGGCATCCACCCAGTAAGCTCCTGTATAACCAATCGCCTGGCGGTCAGCAATAATAGCCAATGCAGCAGGGATACCGGGAAAAATTTCTGCCAGCCACTGCTCTTGATAGGAGGAAAAGGAAATGAAATTTTCCTCGATATACGGCGCATTCCATTTTTTTGCTGCCTGATGCTCGTCGATGTATTTCCATTCGTACAGCTGCTTTATGTCGGTCTCGTTGGCTTGCCTTAAAAATACTTTATTACCATCTAGTTCACTCATTCTCTGCTCCTTTTGATCTTCCGAAAAATTCTTCTATTATAAAGCTACATCAAAGCTAGTTACATAAACTGCCCGGCCGGTAATATTCACATCAACATTATCCTTTTGCCTTGTCACCTGCACGTGAACCCGTCCATCTTTATTCACCTCCTGGCCCTGCTCTATAGTAAGCTGCAGAGGCGAACGAAAGCTTTCATCAATATAGGCCGCCCAATAAGCTCCCATAACCCCGGAAGCCGTGCCTGTGACAGGATCTTCCACTGTCCCCGAATACGGAGAGGAAAAATGCCTCGCATGCATATCAGCTGCTTTATCATACGTCTTTAGACAAAACGGATGAATGGAAGCTTCAGGCATTTTCGTAAGCACATCTGGAAACGCTGAATTATCAGGCCTCATCCTTTCAAAGCTGTCTATATGAACAATCGGCACCAGCAGTGTCCACGTTCCGGTGCTGCCATAGACAATGGGCAGATTATTGTGAATGTCATTTTCCTCTATCCCCATCGAAATGGCCAGAGAAGCCCGGGATCCATGAAACATTTCAAATTCAGGCGTTGCCTGGGTCATCGTAATTGTGTGCTGATGAGCAGACGTTTGTACTATAACCGTTAAAATACCAGCCCTCGTTTCTACCGTGATACGCTCTTTATCCCCAAGCAGCCCTTTACTTTTTAATGAATAAACGGAAGCCAGCGTAGCATGACCGCACAAATTCATTTCGTGGCCCGGTGTAAAAAAGCGCAGTCGTATATCTGCTGATTCAGAAGATAATACAAAGGCTGTTTCATTAAACCCAACCTTGTATGCCACTTTCTGCATTTCTGCTTCTGTCATATGGTCTCCGTCAAAAACAACACCTGCCGGATTCCCTTTATGCGGCACCTCACTAAACGCATCATAATGGTGAACACGGAATTTCTGCATATTTTTCCTCCCCGTCTGTGAAAATCTATAGCAGCATGAAAATATTAGCCTTTGCAACTATTAATTTTACTTATATAAAAATAGAACGTTAAAATGATATTAATTGCTCTTCCAAGCCAAGGAGGTAGAAATCATGGTTTTTGATTTATCCGGTGAAAAACATATGGCGCCCATGGTGGGACTACTGTACGGGGCGGTCAAAGAAAATAACCAGCGGCTAATTTCTATTACGAAAGGAATGACCCGGGACGAACTGGAATATCAAGGTCCGGCCGGCAAATTCAACAGTACCGCTCAGCTTATCAATCACCTTACGTACGTGGATATCCATTGGGTTTACCGAATCAAAGGCGAGGTCCTTCCTTATTCCCTGGAGAAAGCCTATGGTCCAGCCCGGGACGACCAGGGGAACATTCCTCTTGTACAGGGCTTTTCTCTGCATACGCTCGTGTCTCACTATGAGCAGGTGATCAGTGAACTGGCCGATGTGTGTGTTCAGCTGACCGATCAGGATTTAACTTCCATCGTTTCTTTTAGCCACGAAAATGAAAAACAGGCTACGATACGCTGGGGACTCTGGCACATAGCCGACCACAGCCGGTATCACCAGGCCAACATCAATCTGCTGCGTCAATGGTATGCCCAGCTTTCTTGAATACAGGCTCCCTGCTATTTCGTTCCATTCTACAATACTGTTCCTCATTCAAGAACTTTTACTTTAATCGCGTACGTGACCTCTCCCTCATAATCTGAGCCGGACCACTGAGTGTGCATTTCATACATATACGTGCCGGCTTCTTCCGGTAACTTTAAAGACGTTTTATCTTCAAGTGTTTCAGCTTTTTCCTGTTCTTGCCCGCGCTTCCAATAACCAACAATTTGGTCCGGGTTCCGGCCATTCTCAAAACGGATGTCCACTGAGTTTCCACTATCAGCTTCCACTTGCGAAGGGTGATCAGCGACAGCTTGAAGCCCCGTTCCATCGGTTTGGATTGTCTGCTGCTCTCCTTCCGGCAGTTCAACGTTCCATGTACTTGTAACGAAGGACAGATCATGCTCCTGACCACCAGCAATAGCTGTCACATCCGGAGCAGAAGGAGGCACTTCTCCACTTGTTTCCTCCCCAGCTGCTTCACATCCCGCAGGAAACATTACCGCAAGCAGCACAAAACTTTTCCATGGCTTCATTTACGCCCCTCCTTCAGGAAAAGGTGTCTTCAAGTACCCAATTTACTTTATCTTCTCTCTATGATACTTTTTTACAATAAATAGGGAAAGACAGGATTACTTGTTTTTCTTTCAGAAAAATCGAATTTTATTGGAGGCTTTCCTTTGGCTACTGACGCTGTTTTATTTGATTTAGACCAAACGCTGCTCGACAAACAACAAACACTATCGCTTTTCGCTGAATATCAGCACGAACATTTTGCATTGCATCGTTATGCATACCTGCAGACGTTTAAAGATATCTTTATATCCTTGAATAATCAGCTGTTGCCTAAAACTGTCGTTTATCAGGAGATTGGCCGTCAATGTGGTATTCCAAAGAAATTTCTTGAGCAGTTATTACAAAATTTAAATGAGTGCTATCCCAAATTCAGCGAAGGCTTTCCAGGATTACACCACATGCTTGCAGCTTTACATAAAAAGAATTATAAAATAGGAATTGTCACCAACGGCCGTGATTTTTACCAGCGTAACAAAATAACTTCTTTAGCCATTCAACAGTATCTGGATCTCATCGTCACCTCGGGCCAACTCAATCTTCGCAAACCTGACCCCAAAGTATTCCAATATGCACTGGATTATTTGCGAGTTCAAGCTGCAAATACAGTATTTATCGGAGATCATCCCGAAGCGGATATTTTCCCCGCTAAAAAACTGGGTATGCTTACGATTCACAAAACAACAAACGCCTCTCCCTGTGCTCACGCTAGTACAGATCGTCTTGAGGACATCCCCCGGATAATTGGAAAACTGAACGAATAGGAAGCGTAAAAAATATAGTTGAATAAAGGAGAAACTCCCATGAACGGACACATCCATCATATTGAGCTTTATGTATCCGACCTCGAACGGTCGACGGCCTTTTGGAAATGGCTGCTGCAAGACCTTGGCTATCATATCTATCAGCAATGGCCGGAGGGCATCAGCTTCAAATTGGCTTCCTCCTACATCGTATTTGTACAGACGGAGGATCGTTTTTTGGATGTTTCTTATCACCGGCGCCGGACGGGGTTGAACCATATTGCCTTTCATGCCCGGTCGAAATCTCATGTGGATCAAATGACCGGGAAGCTGCGGTCAGCGGATGTACCCATTCTTTATGAAGACCTGCACCCCTTTGCCGGCGGAAACGAGCACTACGCAGTCTATTTTGAAGACCCTGACCGTATTAAAGTAGAGCTTGTGGCTCCAGCAGGAAGCTGAACCCCGTCGATGAAAAAGTATTTTGGGCTTCGCTTGTAAAAATAGCTTCTCATAAAAAAAAACTCCCAAGTTTATCAGGAGTTCTAACAGCCAGTTTAGGAGGCTTTATTCGGTTTGTCTGGATTTTTTCGTTTATCCTTCGTTTCAATATCTTGTTCCTCCCGGAGTGCTTTAAACAGGGAGTACACCATCAGTATCATCACGATAGAAAAAGGAAGCGCCGATATAATCATGACATTCTGCAGCGCATCTATTCCTCCGGAATACAGCAGCACAGCCGCTGTTGCAGAAAGCATGATTCCCCATGTGAACTTCACCACAGCTGAAGGATTCATTGCTCCATTGGAGGTTTGCATACCCAGCACGAAGGTGGCAGAGTCAGCCGAAGTAATAAAGAATGAAACAATTAGCAGCAGTGCAATAGTAGACATAACGGTGCTAAGCGGGTATTGATCAAACACGCCGAAAATCGCTTCTTCAGGAGCAAGCGAAGCAATGTCTGCCATACCGGTGCTCTGAACGTTCAATGTGGCTCCGCCAAACAGCGAGAACCAGATAAAGCTGACAATCGACGGCACTAGAATAACTCCGATAGTGAATTCCTTCAGGGTTCGTCCTCTCGACACACGAGCAATAAATATTCCTATAAAAGGCGTCCACGAGATCCACCAGGCCCAGTAGAATATCGTCCATGCATTAATCCACTCTCTTGTACTTTCAGACGCAGGGGCGATTCGGAAGCTCATTTGCGGAAGCGTCTGTATATAGGTACCGAGCGTATTCGTGAACAAATTCATGGAAAATAACGTCGGTCCGACAAAAAGCATTAAAACAAACAGAATGATCGTTAAGTAGATATTCGCATTACTCAAGGATTTAATTCCTTTATTCAGCCCAGTATACGCCGACACTAAAAACATGGCAGTAATAACGACAATCACAATCAGCTGCATCGTGTAGTTGTTCGGTGTACCAAACAAATAGGACATACCGCCGGAAACTTGAGTAACCCCGATACCAAGAACCGTGGCAATCCCCGACACTGTGGTAATCAGGGCGACAATGTCCACTACTTTTCCACCGATGCCTTTTTCATTCATAATTGGACTGAGCATAGCGCTCACCATGCCGGGTGCGCCCCGGCGGAACGTAAAGTAGGCAAAACAAATACCTGTAACACCGTATATGGCCCATGGGTGTATGCCCCAGTGCAGAAACATGTAGCGCATCGAATCGAGAAGTGCTTCCTCCGTTCCTGCCTCTGCTTCCGGGGCACTCGTTGCGTAGTGCGAGACTGTCTCCGCCCCGCTCCAGAATACAAGGCCGACTCCCATCCCGGAGCTGAACAGCATCGCAAACCAGGTGGGATAGCTGTATTCCGGACGATCCTCCGGCCTTCCGAGACGGATATTTCCATACCTGCTGAAAATAAAATAAATACATAAAAGCACGCATCCTGACACAAGTAAAAGATAATACCAACCAAAATGTGTCGATACAAATGCTCTCACTGCAGAGCTTGCATTAAAAAAAGATTGCGGAATTGCGACTCCGACAACCGCCATAATAAGCAGTATTACTAAGGCTCCGTAAAACACAAAGCCTACTCTTGGTTTTTGATTATCCACGACGGGGGCTCCTTCCTTTTTCAACAGCGGCTAAAAACGTGGAACTGATCACTACGAAAACCTTTCGTTTGAAGCTAAAATAAGTGTTTCCCGCGGTGTTCACCGTGTAAACCCTCTATCTGCGGACCTAATTGATAAATCAATACCCGGTAAAGGTTTATAGCCCTGGATACTTTTTAGTTCTGCATTATGCGGAACGGTGAATGAGTCATCGGCTCCGACAACAAAATACACACCACGGCTTCCAAAAAGCCATGGTGCGTATAGAGCGCATCTAGCCGGTACTCAATTAATCTATTCCAATCAGCCGACCGGTCATTTAAGGGGAGTAGTTATACTGGAATACCCTTTCTCTGCCAAAGAGCCTCGTGACGTTACGGATCCACGACGGCTGCTTTTCACACGACCTTAGGTTATTAATCGTTCCCTGGTGGCCTTTTACTTTTCCTAAAGTCTCATTTATAAAAATGGATTACCGTATTTTTCAGCGTATTCGTAAAAGCCGTACCGGTACATATACATTGTCTTTTCAATTTCTTCTGCCGTGTCAAAATTAACCATGTGCAAAACCAGCTCGGTAAATTCTATAGGTGCCGTTCCGTTTGCGGTCACCAGGTTTTTATCCTTAACAGCCTGATCTTCCATAAATTCTACATCCGGCTTATAGTTTTCGTAGTTCTGCCAGAAGTAAGCCGAATTGCCCGTATGCTTGAAATGATTTAAAAACCCATTCTTTGCTAAATAATCTACTGCTCCGCATATGGCACCAACCGGAGTATTTTTATTGAACGCTTGGTCCACTAAACTATAAATATCATCGCTTTCAATACTCCACGTGTTGCCCCCAATTAATACCAGCAGATCGAAATCCGGATGATTGTTAACTTTATAATCCACCGCTGTTTTAAAGCCGCCGATGGAAGTCACCTGCTCATGCAGAGAAATTGTACTAACAGCCCACTCCCTGCTTTCGTTCAGCGTTGCTGACAAATATGCGGCTTCCCAATCAGCGTACTCATCTAAAAGCAGAAATATTGCTTGCTTCACAGCAGATCCCTCCAAAATAATTTTTTAGGACATTGCATATGACAGCTGCAGTCAAACTGAAACACACTTAATCTTCCTCAATCCATGCCGGGTTCCATACAATTTCCCATAGGTGGCCGTCCGGGTCCTGGAAATGTCCGGAGTACCCTCCCCAGAACGTCTCGTGTGCCGGGTCCGTGATAAAGGCCCCTGCACGTTCCGCCTTCTCCATAATCGCCTCCACCTCCGCTTTACTGTTCACATTGTGACCAAGAGTGAATTCCGCAGGATTTGGCTGGCCGGCCTCGACGCCGGCTTCATGCGCAATACTTTCACGCTTCCAAACAGCGAGCTTCAGACCTGCCTGCAGATCAAAAAAGGCTACCGCTCCGTTCTCAAATTCCTCTCCGACAATTCCTTCAGTAGGGAAACCCAGCCCATCACGATAAAAGTGCACCGATTTTTGCAGGTTCTCTACACCAATAGTAATGACAGACACATTTGGCTTCATCACCATCATCTCCTTGTACAGGTCTCTCCTTATTGCAGTGGAAAAGCTTTACTAATCCAGCTGTTTAATAAATTTTGCCGGATTTCCTCCCACCAGTGTGCGCGCAGAAACGTCTTTGGTCACGACTGCTCCCGAAGCAATCACTGCGCCGTCTTCAATGCGGATGCCGGGATTGATTATGGCTCCTCCCCCGACCCATACATTGTGACCGATCGTCACAGGCGCTCCGTATTCCTGGAGCGTCGCGCGGGCCGCTTCCTCCATTGGATGGTTCACGGTATATATATGCACTCCCGGTCCCAGCATTACCCCGTCACCGAACGTAATTGGCGCTTCATCAAGCATGACGCAGTTGACGTTGGCGAAAAAGTGGTCCCCAAGGTGAATATTGTAGCCGTAGTCGCACCAGAACGGCGGCCCGATACGGGCTTTTTCTCCCATCGTTCCTACGATGTCCTGTAACAGCTGATTGCTTCTTTCCTTTTCCCGGACGCTGATCGAGTTGTATTCTTCAAGCAAAAGCTTCATTTGCAGCCGCTCCGCCTTAAGCTCAGGGTCATGCGGTAGAAACAGCTCGCCGTTCATCATTTTTTCCTTCTCGCTTTTCATTCGAACACCTCTTCTACTTTATTTCATGAGCATTCAACACCTCTATAAGCCCACTATACCACTGTTATTACGCGCAGGAATATTTGTTTTACGGAATGTTCCAGAAATTGCTTTTCTTTTTTAACACAGTTGTATTAAAAAATGTTATACTTGCTTTAATTTCTAAACCTCGAGGTGTTCTATGCCAAAGATCATTGACCACGAAAAGAAAAAAGAGCAGATTGTGGAGTACACGTGGCAGTCCATTGTGAACAGCGGTGCAAAAGGCGCGACGGTTAGAACTATCGCAAAGCTCGCGGAAATGACGCCCGGGCAGATCCGCTACTACTTTCCCACTCACAGTGCGCTGCTCGATGCAGTCATGGAAAAAGTAAATCATAAAGTGGCACAAAGAATTCAGGAGATATTTGACCAGGAAGATTTAACCGAAAAGGAACGGGTCATTCAGGCAATACTCGCAGTTCTCCCTTTAGACGATGACCGCTACGCGGATATGGAAGTGTGGATGGCTTTTCAGTATGAACTCCATGAAGCAGGAACGAATTCCATGGGAGACGAAATACGTCTGCTCATTCAAAAATCCTTACAATATTTAAGCGAAAAAAAGATGCTTCAGGAGGAGCTGCCTGTCGAGCTGACTACAATGCGTGCTCACGCCCTCGTTGACGGGCTGGCCCTGCACAAATTGTTAACCCCTGACCGTATAAATAATGAACATGCCGCTAAATTGATTCGTAACGAAGTTCATTCCTGGCTGAAGGAGGAGTATAGATGAATTTCATACTGCTGCTGATTATTGGAATCGAAATAGCCTTCTGGATAGTTATTGTCGCCGGATTAATTATTCGCTACGTGTTTCAAATGCCAAGGCTGGGGTTATTCTTTCTCGCCTTAACACCCGTACTGGATTTGATTCTGCTGATTGCGGCCTCCGTGGATCTGATGCGCGGGGCACTAGCTACCACGGCTCATGCCATTGCTGCTATCTACATTGCGGTCTCCATTGTTTTTGGAAAGCAGATGATCCGCTGGGCCGACGAACGGTTCAGGTATTATATTATGAGGCAGGGCGACAGGCCGTCCCGGCTTTACGGCTATGCCTATTCCCGAAAATACTTTAAGGACTGGCTCAAGCACGTCCTGGCGTATGTTCTTGGAACGGGACTCCTGTGGATAGTTATTTTTCTCGTGAATAACGCAGACAGAACGGAAGCTTTGAGCAGCACTATTAAACTATGGTCTCTCATCGTAGTGATCGATTTGATTATATCCATTACGTACTTTATATGGCCACGCGAGGCGAAATATAAAGAAGAAATTCATCAATAACACGCCTGTAGAAATTTTTATGAAGATTTACATTTAAATATTATCGTGGCATAGCCGATCACAGAAGCAGCGAGAAACAGCATATGATAGCCAAACGACCCAGCAATAACTCCGGAAAAAATGGATCCCGCAGCCTGGCCCAGAGCGAGCATTAAAAACGGCAGGCCCAGTCCAATAGAAGGATTCGTTCGAAACACTGAGACACCCCAAACTATCAGAACGCCGGTGATGAAGACATACGAGCTCCCGAAAAGAAACGGGGACAAAAACCCAACAACGGGGCTTCCGGGCCAGCTTCCGAGGAGCAGGGATGCAGTAGACAGCGTTACGACTGAAAGCCTGAAGGCGTGCATAATGCCAAACCGGTTAATAACGATCCCGGCGGTCCCGCCCAATAAGCCTGCCAGACCGATGATTACCCAGAGCCAGTCTCCCAGATAGGCGGGCACCCCGTCCAAATTGACGATAAAATCTCTCGAAAAGGTCCAGTATGCCGCCGAAGAAATGCCTAAAAACAGGGAGGCCAGGATCAGTGGGACGGACTGCTTCCATTCCTCCTTTACAAACCCTGCGGAGCTCTGTTCTTCAAACGTCTGTGTACGGGGAAGCACTTTATAGTTGGCAGCCAGCACGATAATAGCGATCACCATAAAGATTATATACGTCTCCCTCCAGCTCTCCACCATCATAATCGCAATAGCCCCGGTGAATGCTGTTCCTATGCTTGTACCGGAATTGATCCAGGCATTCGTCTGGTTCTGCGCTCTTGATTCGACGCTCGTATTTACGATACTGGCATACGGTGGCGAGGATAAGCCCGTACTCATCCCTGCTAAAAATATCCCCGCCCCCAGCCCTACTGGAGTTAAAGAAACGGAGATGACGCCGAGCCCAATAATCGAGAGGGCCCCCGCTGCCACCAGGATAAACCTGGAGCTAACCGTGCGTGAAAACATCATCGCTGCTACTATGGCTATACAGTATGCCACATAGGACAAAGAAGAAATGATTCCACTCGTGGATTGGCTCATATGGAGTGCCTCATTAATATAGGGAAGCATCAGCCCGTAGCTGAACCGGGACAGCCCGTAGGTCACCGCAATCATAGGCAGGCCGGCAAGGATTAGTTTATTTGCATTCATGTTCGTTCGCTCCTTTTATTTATTTATTGATCGTTCATTCAATAGTTAGTTAAAAAATAAGAGCCATCAGCATTGATAACGATGCTCTTTTCTATATCTATTCGCTGTCCGCCTGCATGCTTTTTACCAAATCGAATGCCGATGCTTCTACTTCCTTCATCTCCAAAATCTGAGCCATGGACGTAATTCCCTCCATGATCAGGACCAGCTGCGTTCCGAGCGTTTTGGGAGCATTAAAGAACTTGATGTCACGCTCAATTTTATTTAACAGGGTTGTTTTATGATCTTTACTCATAGCAGTAATCTCTTCGTTGACTCCCTCATATTCCTGCTTCGCTCTTAAGAACAGGCATCCATTAAAGCCGTCCGTTTTCATCCAGTCCACGTGGGCCTTAATCAGTGATTTTGCGTAATAATTAAAATCACTCTTTTTATCGATCGCCTCTTCTATAAAGTCAAAATACCGCATTTCCCGGCGCTTTAATATTTCTATAATCAACACTTCTTTGGACTTAAAATGATAGTACATCGTCATCGGTGCCACTCCGACTTCATTCAAAATACTTTTAACCCCGACAGCATGAAATCCGTGCTGATAAAAGAGGCCTTCCGCAGTGTTCAATATGACCTCTTTTTTCGATGCCGCTTTCATAGGAGCCCCCCCTTTTGTTTATTGAACGTTCATTATAATAAATCTTAACATATTCTACGTCTAAATGTTAATTTATTGTTTTTTCTTTCTGATTTTTTCTGCCGTATCATTTAGAAATTCGTCTATGTTATATTCTTTATAATCATCACGAATTTCAGCAATAACCGTGCTTTTCGCTTCCTGTTCTGTCTTTCCTTCCTTCATTAAATCCAGTAATTTACCACTATAAGTGCTCTTGTACTCTTCTTCCCCCTCGGAAATATTTTCAGCATCCCCGCCCCAGATAATACCGACAATTTCTTCTAAAAACTCCCGATATTCCATATCGCTTCCCCTTTCCGAATAATATTTGATAATTCAATTATACTTTATCCTTTCAAACGTGCGTTAAAGAAATTTTCAGAAAACAAATTATAGCCGTACTCTTGGCTTTTTGATGAAAGCATTTAAAGGGAATAGCGATACCACCACTGCGAAAAACAAATCGCCGGTATGCTTTTTGGTATAGTCATACGTACTGGAAATGAAGCGTGTACTCTGGAGGTGCCTCTGATGAAGTTTCTTTCTTTTATTGTGCTTTTAATTGTTACGTTAATTCTCAGAAAAAGGTGTTTTAACTATTTTACAAATCGAGAAATCGCTTCTCTTTCCGCTGTCAGCGAAAATGATCCAGCTGTAAAGGTAACTCAACAAAGAATCGACACGCTCCCCCTTCCTGTAGCGAAGTGGCTCACAAAGGTTGGTATAGCAGGCAAACATGAAATACAATCGGTACGATTAAAACAAACGGGATTAATGAAATTAAATCCTGCCCAGAAAAAGTGGTATCCATCAAACGCGGAACAATATATCGCAGTCAATGAACCAGCGTTTCTCTGGAAGGCGGAAATAAAAATGCTTCCCTTCATCAAAGTAGTCGGAAGAGATCTTTTCACGCATGGCACAGGACACATGACAATTAAAATAGCTTCGCTTATTCCAATTGTAAATATCACTGATAATGAAAAAATAAATCAGTCTACCCTGCAAAGGTATTTGCTTGAGCTGCCCTGGTATCCCTCCGCTGCGCTCCGACCATACATTCAATGGAAGCAGATCGATGAGTTTTCTGCCGAAGCTACGATGGATTATAACGGTGTTTCAGGGTCCGCCATTTATCAGTTTAGCGCTGACGGAAGTGTAGAAAAAATTAGCGCTCTGCGATACAAAGACAGTAGTAAAAATGCAAGACTTTTGGAATGCGTCGGGGAAGTTGTAGAAAATTCCACTTTTGAAGGAATAGAGATCCCTACAACGATAACTGTTTCATGGATGTTAGAAGAAGGGAAATTCACGTGGTACAGAGTAGAAGTAAAAGATATAAGATTTAATGAACAACCATGAACAAAGCAAAGGACTCTCTCTTTATCCACACAGAGACAGTCCTTTTCGTATTCACGATTTAAAGAAGTGCTTTACCATAAGCACCCAGAACGGGATAACAATGATGAGAAGTAAAACAATAGCAGCTGCTGATAATAGATTGGAAATAAGAGAGTTTTGAACAATCATTAAATAAATATTAAAAAAAATAACAGCCGTGAGAAAAATTCCTCCTATGACTGACCCGGTATTTATCGTTTGTTTCAATTAAACACCCCCAACTATAGAAAAGAACGAACCCGCGCCAGGTTCGTTTTATCCATTATGAAAATTCCAGTAAACCCTGAAGCGGGACAACGATGTTATTGTCTTACTCATTATAGCATTTGCCAAGCCTTTGATTAAGAAATAACTGTTGAGGATACCGAAAGTTTACAATAAAATATGTCTTTATATGAGTGAACCACTTGATTGATTATCTTCTTTTTCTACGCTTTTTGCTTCTTCCACAAGCGTATGAGTAACGTAAATTAATCCAATACTAACAAAGATAATAATGAATAGATTTACTACAATACTCCATAAACCATGCACGGGGAGGTATGAAAACAGCCAGGCTATCGGGAGCAGAAAGATAAGATCATATGTATTAATTTGAGCAAAAGTATTTTCAAGAGTTTCCTGCTCTTTATCTCTCATACTTACCTCCCTCCTGCTTTAGCCTAGTTGTTTTTAACTATGAAGCACGGCTGCTGACTTCTGGTATTTCTGTATATATACAATTAAATCGCTGACCCACAATTTTTATTATCATTCATTGATCTGATCGCCGCGGATAGGATGGCAGCCGTTAGCAAATTTCATACTGATAGATTTTCCATAAAGAAAATCTGCTTGGGTCGAAAGCTGCATGTGCAGATGTGGTTCTGATGAATTGCCCGAGTTACCGCATTTTCCTATCACCTGTCCCATTGAGACACGCTCGCCCTTCCGCACCAGAATCGAACCAGGCTGCAAATGAGCCAAAACGCTGTACTCCTCGGAAGCATGATGAATAACCACCACATTACCCGCGAGCTCCTCTTCATTCATGACTCCCGGCTCGTTGTCCGGAATTCCATCTATTACTTCAGCTATAGTACCCTCTGCCGGTGCATAAATTGGTTGTTCGTAGGCCGTATAATGCTCGTTACATGCCGGCGATTTTTCATAGGTCTTCCCTTCCGTTTGAATTACCAGATCATACGCATAGCGTTGGTTGGATAAGTGGTGATGAGCGTTAGCCAGAGGATGATTTCCACCCCAGACAATTGTCCATCCCATCCCCGGCTGTACCGGCCAGCGATACTGTTTCCTGGACTCCTCTTTTTCGTCAACTGGATCAATAGCTACGGGCTGCATAACCAAGCCATGAATGAAGTGTTGATGGTCCATATATACCTCAAGCGCCCGTTCATTCCTGTCGTCGTTCCAAACGTACTGCACTAAATGTTCGTCTATCTGATATGAAAACAAAAGATTATATGCTGTTACACCTTTATTGAAGCCAGCGGCCATTTCCTGAAATTCATCGCTCGCAGCGAGCCCCTTAAAATCGTTCGTGGTTTGTTCATAAATGCGAACAAA
Source organism: Marinococcus halotolerans DSM 16375 (assembly GCF_000420725.1). Lineage (GTDB taxonomy): Bacteria > Bacillota > Bacilli > Bacillales > Marinococcaceae > Marinococcus > Marinococcus halotolerans. Next base: position 50,681 of record NZ_ATVM01000019.1, read on the forward strand.
CTCGCCACGTAGAAATAAATTTCCAAATTCCTGGGGCGTTATTGGATGGTCCGGGAATGTAGATGTCATGATACTTTCCTCCTGACAGGTCATTTTGCGTTTCGTATTACTAACCATCCGGTTATTTTTTCGAGGTGCCTATCCAGGAAGTGCCCCAGGCAGCCGTCAGAATACAAATTACTATCAATCCAGCAGATATTACTGGCATGCCTAATTCATAGCCGAGCCCCAAACCTCCAGCTATAATTGCCGCTAATAATAAGGAAACCGGTATTATCAATTGTTTTCCCTTCACAGTTGGTCCCTCCGATCATCAGAAAATTTTATTCTTCATTGTTCATCGTATCAGGAGTCAGCAACAAAAGGAATATTATGGATACTATTTGTTTCGAATTAAAAAAGGTCCTTAGACATTTATCTAAGAACCCTTGTTAATCACTTCAAATTATTTTTTTATACGCAGTCTTACCATATTCCAGGACATGCGTGGCAGCTCTGCCTGCAGCTGCTTTTCTTCCAGCACAGCATTTCCATTTCTATGAGGAGCTACTTCTTCTTTCTCTTTCGTGTTCACCGCTTTCGGATCATCATGTTCAAGCACAATATGCTCCACTACCTCCGCCTGCTCAAATGAGCGCAGGTCATATGAAATAGATAAAGATTCTTCTAAATGCCTGTTGGTCATAAACAGCACAAGTTTATGACGTTCTTCATTTAAGACAACAGCGCTATCTAAATAAGGCACATCTGTAAACTCTTTGGAATCGTATTTATCCGAATGGATAATTGGCTGCAGCGCCTTTCCCCGTCCGTACACCGACAAATAATAAAACGGATAGTAAATCGTCTGCTTCCACGCTCTGCCCTGGTTTTCCGTCATGATGGGGGCGATCACGTTGACGAGCTGCGCCATGCACGCAATTTTCACGCGGTCTGCGTGGTTAATCAGCGTATGAACCATGTTAGCTACCAGCAGGGCGTCTTCGAAATTATAAACATCTTCCAGCTGCGGCGGTGCGACCTGCCAGGGCTCCAGTTTTTCATCCGCTTCGGTCGAATGAAACCATACGTTCCATTCATCAAAGCTGAGATTAATCGTTTTTTTGCTTCGTTTTTTGGCCTTGATGTAATCGCACGTGGAGATCACGGTACGAATAAACTGATCCATATCCAACGACTTCGCCAAAAAATTAGCCGTGTCATTATCGTGGTTCCCATAATATTGATGGAGCGATATATGATCGGCAAATTCGTAGGTGTGCGAAAGCGTAGTTGCTTCCCATTCCGGGAAGGTCGGCATCGCCGAATTCGAACTCCCACAGCTCACCAGTTCAATCGATGGATCCACAGTTTTCATCGCTTTCGCTGTTTCATAAGCGAGGCGGCCATATTCTTCAGCCGTTTTACCGCCGAGCTGCCAGGACCCGTCCATGTCATTGCCAAGACACCACGTTTTAATATTGTGCGGCTGTTCATAGCCGTGGCTTTTCCGCAGATCACTATAGTACGTGCCGCCGGGATGATTGCAGTACTCCAGCAGATATCTTGCAGCATCAATACCTCTAGTGCCAAGGTTTACAGCCATCATAACATCAGTGCCTGCCTTCGCCGCCCACTCGGCGAATTCATTGGTTCCTACTTCATTTGTTTCTATGGTGCTCCAGGCAAGCTCGAGCCGTCTTGGCCGTTCACTTTTTGGCCCGACACCGTCTTCCCAGTTGTACGCAGAAACCATGTTTCCCCCCGGGTAGCGGATAATGGGGACCTGCAGATCCCTGACTAACTGCAGCACGTCCTGACGAAAGCCCTGTTCATCTGCCTGTTCATGTCCCGGTTCATAAATACCGCCATATACAGCCCGTCCCAGTTGCTCGATGAAAGAGCCGTAAATGCGCTCATCCACTTTCGAAATGACAAAATCTTTATCGACAATAACTGAAGCTTTAGGTTGTTTTTTCACCATATTTTGTGTGCTCCCTAATAATTTTTTATCTTTTACTACTTAACAATTGGATTGGTTATGACCCTTCAGTATTTCCAGTTCTATAAGTGTTGAAATTGGTTCACTAAGATGAAAGTTTGGGAAAACAATTAATAACGCTTTCAAAATTTCAGTATGCAAGATTTTATAAGCATGCATTTTCTACATTAATCTCCCCCAAAAGAATCTCTAATTATTATTAATCGGGCTGAGTTGATAATAAAAATATGCTCGATTACGTTTTTTGAGAGCGTAAAATATTTTGTGTAAACGAGCGAACACGAAAAAAGGAAGTCCTTTTCTAGTAGAATGAAGTTAGCCGACCACATTCACAGAAAAGAGGACTTCCCTATGAATAATTTTACTACAGATATTGCTCACGCTCTAGTCCAACATCAGGATGTCAACGAGATCTTCCGATCTCATTTGGAACACGCCGTCAATCAGCTGCTTCAAACCGAATTAACGTCTTTTTTGGATTACGAGAAGTACGATGCGGCCGGCATTGGTTCCGGCAATTCCCGCAACGGCACGTACGAGCGCACGCTGAAAACCGAATTTGGGGAGCTGTCGCTGGCGATTCCCCGGG
>NZ_ATVM01000020.1 GCF_000420725.1 Marinococcus halotolerans DSM 16375
CCGACCGCTATGGGTACCAGCGGGATCTCAAACGGTATGAAAGCGAAGACTGCAGCGAGTGTCCGTTGAAACCCCAATGCACCACCGCCGAGGGCAACCGGCAGGTTCGCATCAACCCGGTATATGAAGAGGGCAAGGCGATCGCCCGCCGGGCGTTAACGAGCGACGAGGGAGCGTCCACCTATGCCCGGCGCAAGATCGAAGCCGAAAGTGTTTTTGGGCACTTGAAAGCGAATCGTCGCTTTCGCCGGTTTGCCCTGCGGGGCACCGCCAAGGTGACCACGGAATTTGGATTGTTGGCCGTCGCCCATAACTTACGGAAAAAAGCGGAAAAAACGAAAAAAGAAGCCGGAGAAACATCTCCAGCTTCCGCTTAAAAGAGCTATCATTCGATTTTTGGGACAGCCCCTGAGTCGTTAAACTAGGAGCGTTGGGCTGTTTTCAGGGAAGTGTCTGCTTCCTCGTCTGCATTCACGCGCTTTACATTCGCGCCGAGACCCTGCAGCTTTTTATGAAAGTCAACATACCCGCGGTCAAGATGACGAAGCTCTGTTACCGTTGTTTCTCCCTCCGCTACGAGCCCGGCAACGATTAAAGCTGCTCCGGCGCGGAGGTCAGTAGCTGATACTTCAGCGCCCTGCAGTTTTTTCGGACCGCTGATGATTGCGGTGCGTCCTTCGATCTTGATGCTTGCATTCATGCGCTGAAATTCCTCGACGTGCATGAAGCGGTTTTCGAAAACCGTTTCTGTAATAAGGCCGGTGCCCTTCGCCTGGGTTAAAAGCGCCATAAACTGCGCCTGCATATCTGTTGGAAAGCCGGGATGCGGCATCGTTTTAATATCCACCGGCTTTAAAATATCCGGGCCTGTGACAAGCATGCCTCCGTCGCTTTCTTCAATCTTTACGCCCATTTCGCGCATTTTTGCTACAAGCGGACGTAAATGTTCATGCATTGCGCCTTCGACGAATACTTCTCCCCCGGTAATCGCAGCAGCAATCATAAAGGTGCCTGCTTCAATCCGGTCCGGAATAATTGTATGCTCCGCTCCGGTTAATTTATCTACACCTTCAATGCGGATAGTACCGGTTCCGGCGCCGCGCACTTTGCCTCCCATGGCATTAATAAAGTTGGCAAGGTCCACGATTTCCGGTTCCTCTGCTACATTTTCAAGCGTGGTAGTGCCTTCTGCAAGAGCAGCGGCCATCATAATATTTTCAGTAGCGCCGACGCTTGGAAAATCAAGATAAATGCGTGCTCCCTGCAGGCGTTCTTCTACTTTCGCTTCAATATAGCCGTTGCCGATTTCGACGTGAGCTCCCATCGCTTCAAACCCTTTAAGGTGCTGATCAATCGGCCGGGAGCCAATCGCGCATCCCCCCGGAAGCGCAATATGGGCGACCCCTTTTCTTGCTAAAAGCGGGCCCATGACGAGAAACGAAGCCCGCATCTTGCTGACATACTCAAACGGGGCTTCTGTGGAAAGATCACCCGTAGCGTCAGCCGTCCAGCGGTGATCCTCGTAATTAACTTCTGTTCCGACGTGGCGCAAAACATTGGAGATCGTGTCTACGTCTGCGAGCGGCGGCACATCATAAAGTGTGCTGCGTCCTTCTTCTGCCAAAAGAGTAGCTGCAATAACAGGCAGAACCGCGTTTTTTGCTCCTTCTGCTTTGACGGACCCCTTTAGGCGTCTGCCTCCCTGTACAATAATTTTATCCAATTTAATTCCCTCCGCTATACTTATGCATATTATCTTTTTGTGCTGCGTACTTTACCTAAAGAGCTGTGCATTTCTTTCGTCCATTTGTCTAGCCTTTTCATTAGTCGCTTCCCTTCTCAAAACGTTACAGTGGCAAAGAGACAGTTTTTCCGTGTCAATTCCGGCAGCATCGATGAATTTCATACAGAATCCTTTACCCGCTCCCGCATTTTCATAATCTTTTATGCCAAAAGTGTGAAAAACAGGTAACGGAGGTACAAAGAAAAATCAAAATAATCGATAAAGAAACTGCTTACAGAGTAGCTGATTGCAATAGCGAACAATATAATCAAAAGCCTTCCCTTCAGGCTTTCCGGTCTTCGGATAAAAACGTCAAACCGAAACGCCTGCAGACACCACCAGGTCAGGATAAAAAAAGAGAGATGAAGCAGGATATGTATTAGTGCTTCCTGGCCGTCCGGATTCATGCCATCATGCCTTTCTTTGTTGCCGTACAACGTTCTTTGCGAATTTTGAGCCACGTTTTAGAATAATCAAATGCATAAGAGAAAACAAGAGACAAAGGTTCTGCTACTATGTGCGGCGGTTGTTGGGTTGATGGATCTTGTAATGTTTTTAGGAATGTTTATATAACTATAAGCATATTTAATTATAAAGGACTCGTATTCAAACATCTATAGTTCTATCTTCTTTAGAAAGGCATATATTGTTAATATGAATTTCCGTTTTCCCAGCCGGGTCCAATACGAATGTAAAACAAAAGAACCGTTTCTCCTTTTGGAAAAACGATTCTTCAGATGTATCTTTATGAGCCTTCGGAAACCTTCAGGCGGGTATTAGCCCGTTTTAAGGCAAGCCGTGCCCGCATGACGTCTATTTCCTCTTCATTTATCCGATTCAGTCGTTCTTCTGCCCGTTCTTTGGCGATGCGGGCCCGTTCCGGATCGATCTCTCCTGGAGTTTCTGCAGATTCCGCCAAAATATTAACGGCGTCAGAGCGGACTTCTACGAATCCTTCACTCACGGCCAGTAACTTTACTTTGTTGTCATACTTAATGCGGACTGCATCAATTTTTAGAGGAGCCACGGTTGGAACGTGGCCGGGGAGAATCCCCATTTCGCCACTTTCCGCACGAACACTGACCATCTCTACTTCTCCATCAAAGACGGACCCGTCCGGAGTCACTACGCTGAGATGCATCGTTGCCATCTGTGTTCTCCCTCCCCCGTGTCGTCCTTAGGACATAGATTTTGCTTTTTCTACTACATCTTCAATCGGGCCGACAAGGCGGAAGGCGTCTTCCGGCACGTCATCGTGCTGCCCGTCAAGAATTTCCTTGAATCCGCGTACCGTATCCTGCACGGATACGTACGTACCCTTCTGGCCGGTAAACTGCTCTGCCACGTGGAAATTCTGTGAAAGGAAGAACTGAATGCGGCGGGCACGGTTTACCGTGAGCTTGTCTTCTTCGGAAAGCTCTTCCATCCCGAGGATGGCGATAATATCCTGGAGTTCATTGTATTTTTGAATTGTTTGTTTTACCTGCTGGGCGACATCGTAATGCTCTTCGCCAACAACCTCCGGTGCAAGCGCACGTGATGTGGAGGCGAGCGGATCTACAGCCGGATAAATACCCATCTCTGTTAACCGGCGCTCCAGGTTGGTTGTTGCGTCCAGGTGGGCAAACGTTGTTGCTGGTGCCGGGTCCGTGTAGTCATCGGCCGGTACATATACTGCCTGAATCGAGGTAACCGAGCCTTTTTTCGTGGATGTGATACGCTCCTGCAGCTGACCCATTTCTGTTGCAAGCGTCGGCTGATAACCAACGGCGGACGGCATCCGGCCGAGAAGGGCGGATACTTCCGAGCCTGCCTGCGTGAAACGGTAAATGTTGTCGATAAAGAGAAGCACGTCGGCCCCTTCTTCATCACGGAAATGCTCTGCCATTGTCAGGCCGGTCAGAGCTACGCGCATCCGGGCACCCGGCGGCTCGTTCATCTGGCCAAACACCATGGCTGCTTTGTTAATAACCCCGGAATCGCTCATTTCAAAGTAAAGGTCGTTCCCTTCACGGGTACGCTCCCCTACTCCCGCAAAGACGGAAATCCCGCCGTGCTCCTGGGCAATGTTGTTGATGAGCTCCTGAATAAGTACGGTTTTCCCTACGCCGGCACCGCCGAACAGGCCGATTTTTCCGCCTTTAACGTAAGGTGCAAGCAGGTCTACGACCTTAATGCCTGTTTCAAGCACCTGCGTTTCCACAGCGAGCTCGTCAAACTTCGGCGGCTTGCGGTGGATCGGCTTGCGTTCTACGCTGTCTGCCACCTGCTCTTTCATGTCAATCGGTTCACCGAGAACGTTAAATACGCGGCTTAGCGTATCGTTTCCGACCGGTACCGAAATAGAGCCTCCTGTGTTGGTCACCTCAGTTCCGCGAATAAGACCGTCTGTCGAAGACATCGCGATCGTACGCACGGAGTTATCGCCCAAATGCTGCGCAACTTCGAGGGTGACATCTATTGCATCTTTATTTTCAGTTGCCGGCTGTGATACGCGAAGCGCGTTGTTTAGTTCCGGAAGCTGGCCGCTTGGAAACTGAACATCAATAACCGGTCCCAAAATCTGAGTAATTCGACCGTTTTCTTCACTCATTGTAATCGTTCCCCTCCTTACTGTCCGGCTGGGCCGGACGAAATGGTTCTTTTATTCAAGCGCAGCTGCGCCGCCGACGATCTCTGTGATTTCCTGCGTAACAGCCGCCTGGCGGGCACGGTTGTAGGAAAGTGTTAAATCATCGACCATGTTGTTGGCATTATCGGTTGCTGCACTCATCGCTGTCATCCGGGCCCCGAACTCACTCGCCTTGGCATCGAGGAGGGCACCGTAGATTAAGCTTTCCGCGTACTGCGGGAGAAGCTGCTTTAAAATTGCTTCCGGCGAAGGCTCGTACTCGTACTGAGCTGTGCCTTTGCTGTCTTCTTCACTTACTTCCTCCGTCAGCGGCAGCAGTTTCTTTTCGGTCACCTTCTGCTGGATCGGATTAATAAAATGGTTGTACCAGATATACAATTCGTCCACGTCTTCATTTGCATACAGATCGACCGCAAGACGCGTAACATTTTTAATATCGTTAAAGGACGGCTGGTCCGGCAGGCCCGTGATTTCATCGAACATCGGAATGCCGTAGCGCTTTAACAGGTCTCTTCCTGTCCGGCCGATCACAATGACGCTGTATTCGTCCTTCGACTGGTGGCGCTCCCGCAGCTTTTGCATTAAATCCCGAAGAATATTCGAGTTGTACGCCCCTGCAAGCCCCTGGTCTGTAAATATGGCAATATAGCCGGTTTTCTTTACAGGCCGTTCTTCAAGCATAGGGTGGGAAATACCGCTGCTGCCGGCGGCGATGCCGGAAACAACGTCTTTAATTTTTTTCGTGTACGGCTCATATCGCTGAGCGTTTTGCTGGGCCTTATTCAGCTTCGACGCAGAAACCATTTCCATGGCACTTGTAATCTGCTTCGTTTTTTTCGTCGACTGAATACGGCCTTTAATTTCTTTTAAGGAAGCCATCTGTTCACCACCTTTTGAACCTTTTTACGTGCGGGACTCTTTATTTTGAAGGATTAAATGACTTCTCAAACGATTGAATCGCCTGCTTGAACTCTTCTTCGTCCGGAAGTTTTCCAGTGTCACGAATGCCTGCCAGAAGCTCTGAATGACTCGATTCAAGATACGCAAGCAGTTCTTTTTCATAACGGCGGATGTCTTCTGTCGGAATGTTGTCCAGGAAGCCTCTTGTCAGGGCAAACACAATTGCTACCTGCAGCTCCATGCGAAGCGGCTGGTGCAGTCCCTGTTTGAGCACTTCTACTGTTCTTCCACCGCGGGCCAGTTTATCCTGTGTCGCTTTGTCCAGGTCGGAGCCGAACTGGGAGAAGGCTTCGAGTTCACGGAACGAGGCCAGATCCAGACGGAGCGTACCGGAAACCTTTTTCATTGCCTTTGTCTGGGCCGAGCCGCCGACACGGGATACGGAAATACCCGGGTTGATGGCCGGACGCACACCGGAGTTGAAAAGGTTCGCCTGCAGGAAGATCTGGCCGTCAGTGATGGAAATCACGTTTGTTGGAATGTAGGCGCCTACGTCCCCTGCCTGGGTTTCAATGATTGGAAGTGCTGTCATTGAACCAGCGCCTTTTTCATCACTCAATTTCGCTGCCCGTTCGAGCAGACGGGAGTGAAGGTAAAAGACGTCCCCTGGGAAGGCTTCACGGCCCGGCGGGCGGCGAAGAAGGAGGGAAAGTTCACGATAGGCGTTTGCCTGTTTTGTTAAGTCATCATACACAATAAGCACGTGCTTGCCGTTGTACATAAACTCTTCGCCCATGGAAGCTCCGGCGTACGGCGCCAGGTAAAGCATTGGGGCCGGCTCGGAAGCCCCTGCGTTTACGACAATCGTGTAATCAAGCGCGCCTTTCTGGCGGAATGTATCCACGACCTCTGCCACCGTGGAGTCTTTCTGGCCGATGGCTACATAAATGCAGATAACATCTTCGTCTTTCTGGTTCAAAATCGTATCGATCGCAACAGCCGTTTTACCGGTCTGGCGGTCGCCGATAATGAGCTCACGCTGGCCGCGGCCGATAGGAATCATCGTGTCCACGGCTTTAATGCCGGTTTGGAGCGGTTCGGATACCGACTGACGATCCATAATGCCAGGCGCTCCGCTTTCAATCGGCCGGCTTTTCGTCGTGTTTGTGGAGCCGAGTCCGTCTACAGGCTGGCCGAGGGCGTTAACTACACGTCCGAGCAGCTCTTCGCCGACCGGCACTTCCATGATGCGGCCGGTCCGTTTAACCTGGTCGCCTTCACGAATTTCTTCATAGGCACCGAGAATAATAATACCTACGTTGCCTTCTTCAAGGTTCTGCGCCATACCCATGACGCCGTTTTCGAATTCCAGAAGTTCACCGGCCATGGCGTTGTCCAGGCCGTAGGCACGGGCGATACCGTCCCCTACCTGAATGACGATGCCGACTTCTTTGGATTCTGTCTCCGCTTCAAACTGTTCAATCTGCTGTTTAATTAAAGAACTAATTTCATCGGGTTTGATACTCACCAGGATTCACCCCATTCATGATAAATTCGTTTGCGTTATATTACGCTGCAATCGGTCTAGCTGACCTTGAATGCTTCCGTCAAAAATTGTATGTCCGACGTGCACCTTCATGCCGCCAATGAGCGAAGGATCCACTCTGTTTTCAATATAGAGTTCGCGCTTGCCGACCCGCTGGGCAAACTTGCGGGAAACTGCCTGCTTCTCTTCATCCGATAATGGTTTCACGGTATAAACGACCGCATTGGCAATGCCGAGACGGTCGTTAATCAGTGCAATCACTTCCACTGCCACTTCATCAATCAGGTGAAGCCGTTTCCGGTCAAGCAGCACGCTCAGCATTGAACGGCTGCGCTCACTCCAGGAACCAAAAGTACTTGCTATGAAAGACTGTTTTCTTTCACGGCTGATGGACGGATACCTGAAAACCTGGGCAATCTCCGGATGCGTGTGGAACACTTCGAGCATCGCTTCCCATTCCTGCTTGGTTTCTTCAAGAGCACCGTGTTCTTCTGCACTTTTTAAAAGTGCGCGGGCATAGCGTTTCGCCAGGGTTGGATTACTCATAAGCGACCGCCGCTTTCCTGTACGTATTCCTGAATCAGTTTTTCCTGTTCTTCTTCATCCAGTTCTTTTTCAATAATTTTCGTCGCAATTAACACAGAAAGCTGGCCGACCTGGGCACGAAGCGCTTCCACTGCCTGCTCCCGCTCTCTCGTAATATCAGCGAGGGCATTGTCTTTCATACGGTTGGCTTCTTCGTGAGATTCCCGGATGATTTCCTTTGACTGCTCCTGAGCTGTTTTACGGGAGGTTTCGATAATAGACTGCGCTTCTTCACGCGCTTTCTCCATTTCCACCCGCTGCTCTTCTAAATATTTTTCCGCTTCCTGACGGTGATTTTCCGCTGTCTCTATTTCATTGGAAATGTGGTTTTCGCGTTTTCTCATTTGTTCCACAATTGGACCCCAGGCGAACCGGCGAAGCAAAAGCAGTAAAATGACAAACGTAAAAAGTGAGAAAAGCACATCTCCTAACGCAAATGTAGATGGCAAAAGATTTCACTCCTTTCTTAGATATACAAAAGGAATGGCGAAGCCAGTTCCCCCACTCCGCCATTTTGCTTCCCTTTCCAAAACGTATGTTTATTGGAAAAGCGTGATAAAACCAACAACGACTGCGATGATCGGAACTGCCTCAACAAGACCAATACCGATGAACATAAGTGTCTGCAATCTGCCGCCAAGCTCCGGCTGACGGGAAGTACCGTCGATCGCCCCTTTGATTACGATTGCGTTACCAATACCTGCACCAATTGCTGCTAAACCTGCTGCGATTGCAGCTGCTAAAAGACCCATGTGCAAATCCTCCTTAAATTAGTTTAAAACTATATTGTTGTTTCGTTGTTTCTGCAGATGCTGCTGTGATTAATGCTCTGTTTCCACTTTATGCGAAATATAGACCATGGTCAGTACCAGAAAGATAAACGCCTGGATAAAACCGATAAATATGCTGTATCCCTGCCAGGCAACCATTGGAATAATGCCAAGTGCGGTCCCGATGGGAAAAGTTGTCCCTACCGTCGCCAGAAGCGTCAGCAGTATTTCTTTGGCATAAAGGTTGCCGAAAAGCCGCGCTCCGAGTGTCAATGTGTTGGTAAACTCTTCAAGAATATTAATTGGGAAGAGAAATTTCTTTGGACGGAAGTAGTTCTTTCCGTACTCTTTCACTCCGCGGATCTTGATGCCGTAGAAGTGCGAAAGCACAATGACCATTACGGCAAGCGTCATCGTTACGACCGGATCCGCTGTTGGTGATTTCCACCAAAGCACGTGTGTCTCATGATTAATCAGCATGAACGGAATCCCGAGCATGTTCGCTACCAGAATGAACAGAAAGATCGTAATTCCAAGTCCGAAGAAACGCTCCCCGGTTTTCCAGTCCATTGTGCTTCCAATCATGTTGCGAACGAATTCAATAATCATTTCAAACACGTTCTGCATGCCGGTCGGTCTCATCGAGAGAGTCCGCGCACTCACCACACCAATGATAAATACAATGACTGCTGCAATAGTCAGCATCATGACATTGGAAAGATTAATGTGGAAGCCGGGTATACCAAACAAATCATAGATATACGGCGATTCGTGCTGTATATTCAAGTCTCAGTCACCCCTTTACTATGTTAGTCGATTGTGCGCTGCAGCCAAAAAATTACTTTTCTTTGCTGAAGTGAACGGATAAAGCGTAAAGCAGCAGATAAGGACTGAACAATCCAATCACCAGGTAAAGCAGACGGAATTGTTCCGGAAACCGGACATACAGCATGGCAATGACTACCCCTACTGCGAGCCTTGTGGCCATGCCAAACGGAAAAATCTTTTTTTCCGCGAGTACCGCCTTCTGGATTCGTTTTGTCTCCCGGTGGGCGTGCCAGATGTTAAAAGCTCCTCCGCACGCTCCTGCAAATAAGCTCACTGCTTCCTGCCGGAACGTTGGAATCAGCGCCGGAGCTATGTACAATACAAGCATTCCAGCCAATCCTATAAATAACGAGCGGAGATACAAGCTTGTATCATTCATGCGCGGGCCACCTTTTCCTCCGAAACAGACTGATTAGTCCGTTAATACACTACGAAATCCATTGAGAGAATTTTTACACAACTTTACGTAACAATAGTTGTCCCTTACATGTTTTAGGCAAAAAAAAGAAACAATTGCGTGAACCATGCCTTTTATGCAGGAATTCCAAACTTCTCCCATATGTAAACCTTATCATACGTTCTTCATCATCGTACAATAGCCGCCCCGTAATGTCAATGGACGAAAATTAATAAAACCCTGTGTTGTCGCGTGTTTCAGGCATTTTTTATTTTGTGTCCATTAAGTGACATTTTCATAAATTTAAGTCAAGAAAAAGTTGGTCAGATAGCATGAACGTCCGGCATTCATTCTATGCGTAAAAGCTATCTGACTGTCCCGCTTCATTATTAGAATACACCTTTACAAATCAAAGAGCTTTTCCTTCCGTATGGGAAAAGCCCTCTCCTGTATTATTTGGTGCCAAACAAACGGTCGCCCGCATCTCCGAGACCCGGAACAATATAGCCTTTGTCGTTTAACTTTTCATCCATCGAAGCCAGGTAAATGTCCACATCCGGATGTGCTTCCTGAACGAGCGCCACTCCTTCAGGAGCTGCGATTAAACACATGAGCTTGAGATTCTGGGCTCCGCGCTTTTTCAGACTGTTCAACGCTTCAATAGCAGAACCGCCCGTTGCAAGCATCGGATCAATCACAATAAATTCCCGCTCTTCGACATCACTTGGCAGCTTCACGTAATACTCGACCGGCTGCAGTGTTTCCGGATCCCGGTACAGGCCGACGTGCCCTACTTTCGCTGCCGGGATCAGTTTGATGATACCGTCGGTCATGCCAAGCCCTGCGCGCAGAATTGGCACTACTCCGAGCTTTTTGCCTGCAAGCGTATAGGATTTGGCCGGCCCTACCGGAGTTTCCACCGTGACTTCCTGCAGCTGAAGGTTTCTTGTAATCTCAAATGCCATCAGCGTGGACACTTCATCGACAAGCTCCCGAAATTCCTTTGTTCCTGTTGAGACGTCCCGGATGAATGTAAGTTTATGTTGAATGAGCGGGTGATCCAGTACATGTACATTTCCCATAAGTATAGTCGGCTCCTTTTTCCCCGGCGCCAGCCGGTGCTTATTAACCCATGTCCCTATCGAACATATTCTTTAGAAATTCTACCTAAAAAGCGTGATGGATTCAAGGTTATATAAAATGACAGAAATATGCCGCAACTTCTGCCTTCTGCTGGAAATAACAGCAGCGCCCGGATGCACTGCTGCAGACGTTTATTTTAAATTGTCTTCAATATACTTTACTGTTTTGCGCAGCTCCTTCGGGCCCGGCCGGCCGAATGGATTGGTCTGGCGGTGCTGGTATAAAAACCTGCCTTCTTCGTCGAGCAGAAAATATGCAGGCTCCCCGTGCGCTCCGTGGTCTTCATACGGCGCTTCCGAGCTGTGATAAAAGACGCCGTAATCGTCGAGCACCTTCAGCGCTTCGTCGACGAGCACCGGAAACGTGAGGCCGTATTCTTTGGTCATCGCGCTCAGATCCTCCGGGTTGTCGGTAGAAATCGCTGTAATATTTACGTTATTGTTTTCAAAAAAACCGCGGTGCTCTTCCCATGCCTGCAACTCTTCTTTACATACCGGGCACCATGATCCCCGGAAAAACACGAGCAGCTGCCAGCCTTTCCCTATTTTATCTTCGAGCTTAAATTCTTCGCCGTTCACGTCAGCAAGCGTGAACATCGGCGCTTTTTCATTTAGTGCAAAAACCATTTGAACTCCTCCTTTTCCCAATTTATATATACCCTAACACACTTGCCTTCACCCCTGAAAAACAAAGAGTTTTTCCAAAAATGACAAAGAAAAACAGCTGCCTTCCTTAAATAGGAAAACAGCTGTATTAACGCCCCGTTTGCTGGCCGGAACTGCCAGCTTACAGGTATTCGTAAATTGGGAAACGGCCCGTTAAAGCTTTCACGCGGTCCGCCGCTTCTTTTAATGCTTCCGCGTCTTCATGATTTTTCAGCGTGTAGGCAATGATGGCGCCTATTTCTTTCATTTCTTCTTCGCCAAAGCCGCGGGACGTTACGGCTGCAGAGCCTAGACGGATACCGCTTGTGACAAATGGCTTTTCCGGATCGTACGGAATAGCGTTTTTGTTCGCAGTGAGGCCGACTTCGTCCAGCGCTTTTTCCGCTATTTTCCCTGTCAGCTCCAGGCTGCGGGTATCCATCAGCACGAGGTGATTGTCGGTGCCGCCCGAGACCACGGTTATTCCTTCATTCTGCAAAGAGCTGCTTAAGCTGCGGGCGTTTTTCACGACGTTTTCAGAGTACGTGACAAAGTCCTTTTGCAGCGCTTCGCCGAACGCAACAGCTTTCGCTGCAATCACGTGCATAAGCGGCCCGCCCTGCAGACCCGGGAATACGGCTTTATCAATCTTTTTGCCGAACTCTTCCTTACAAAGCACCAGGCCGCCGCGTGGTCCGCGCAGCGTTTTGTGTGTTGTTGTTGTCACAAAATGCGAATGAGGAACCGGGTTTTGGTGCACCCCTGCTGCTACCAGTCCGGCAATGTGTGCCATGTCCACCATTAAATACGCGTCTACCTCATCGGCGATTTCGCGGAATTTTTTAAAGTCAATCTCACGCGGGTACGCACTTGCGCCGGCAACGATTAATTTTGGCTGTGTTTCTTTTGCCACGCGAAGCACTTCATCGTAATCAATTACCTGGTCTTCTTTAGTCACACCATATTCTACGAAATTATACTGCACACCGCTGAAGTTGACAGGGCTTCCGTGGGTTAAGTGGCCGCCGTGGGAAAGGTTCATGCCAAGCACGGTGTCGCCGTGATTTAAAATTGTATAGTAAACAGCCATATTGGCCTGGGCTCCGGAGTGAGGCTGCACATTCGCATATTCTGCCGAAAATAGTTCCTTTGCCCGGTCAATTGCGAGCTGTTCGACCGTATCCACGTGCTCACATCCGCCGTAATAGCGGCGATTCGGGTAGCCCTCCGCATATTTGTTGGTAAGCACAGACCCCTGTGCTTCCATTACTGCACGGCTCGTGAAGTTTTCTGAAGCGATCAGCTCAATCTTGTCGCGCTGGCGCCCCAGCTCCTTCTGCATTGCCTCATATATGGCCGGATCCTGCGTCTGTACGCTTTCTGCATTTACCTTGGTTTCCATTTGTAAATCTCCCTTCCCTTCCGGTGCAATAGCGAACGATTATCTTTTCCATTAATATTTCGTTCGTTATTTTTCTCTCCATGTTACTATGTTTTTCATTGTAACACGTATTTTTTATGAATTTCCGTACCTTGCGAAATTTTTTAGGATTTCTTTATTTTCCTGCCGGCATGTGAAGAAAAAAGAACCGCAGCATGCGATTCTTTTTTCGGCGGCTATTCGTAACGGGCGCGCTCGCCGCCAATCAGTTTTGGCCGGGTTTTCGCCATTGTTACATAGGCAGAGCCAATCTGCTTCTGCGGGCCACGCACCGGCACCGCCACCGGCTTCAAATGCATACCGATCAGAGTCGAACCGATATCAATACCCGCATCTGCTTTTACCGCTTCGATAACGACCGGTTCCCTCATGTGTTTATACGCATACGAGCTCATCGAACCGCCCGCTCTTGGATGGGGCACCACATTTACTGCTTCGAGGCCGTAAGCGTCTGCTGTTTCCCTTTCCACCGTAAGCGCACGGTTAATATGCTCACAGCCTTGAAACGCAAGGCGTACGCCGGTGTCTTCCCGAAATTCCTGAAAGACATCAAATAATGCTTCGGCGACTTCTTCAGAGCCTGCCTTACCGATATGCTCTCCGAGCACTTCACTGGTGCTCGTGCCGATTACAAGCATCTGGCCCCGGCGGAGCGATGCCTGTTCTTTTAATGAAGCTAACAATTCCCGTAAAGGCTGCTGCCATTCTGCTTTGTTCACCATGACAACTCATCCTTTCTTCGTTCCTTATTGTTCAATCGCCGCTACTTTTTGAATACGGTCGGCGTGCCGGCCGCCTTCGTGCTCTGTGCTGATCCAGGCTTTGACGATTTCGCCGGCAAGGCCGGAGCCAATGACTCTCGCACCCATGGCCAGTACGTTGCTGTCGTTATGAGCCCGGGTCATCTTTGCACTGAATACATCATGGACAAGCGCGCAGCGGATGCCGTTGACTTTATTCGCAGCAATCGACATGCCGATGCCTGTGCCGCAGACAAGAATCCCGCGGTCCACTTCGCCGGCTGTTACTTTTTCAGCCACCGGAACCGCGTAGTCCGGATAGTCCACAGAATCACTGCAGTCACAGCCCAGGTCCTCGTATTCCACCCCTGCTTCGTCCAGTACAGATTTAATTTCCTCTTTTAAGTCATACCCGCCGTGATCGGCACCCAATGCTACTTTCATGTCAACCTCTCCTCCGTTTGATTATACTGTTTCCAGTCTCTCACGTATCCATCAGCCTGTAAATCTCCAGGCTCAGTCCAGCGTCTTTTCTTTCATATACCGCTCCCATGCTGCCTGCAGCGCCTCTTCCATTTCCTCTGCCGTTTCGTGGTACACCTTCGAACCACCGCCGATAGGATCTCCAATATCCTTATCTCCATCAGTTCCGGCATATTCCTTTAAGAGCACTGTTTTCTCTTCCGCACCCGGAAACATCCGCTGCATAATATCTTTGTGCCCCCGGGTCATCGCAAAGATGACATCCGCCCAGTCGATTAATTCCTTCGTGAGCGGCTGGGATTCATGATCAATTTCCACCTGTCTTTCATCCATCGCCCGGACGGCTTCTGTCGCTGCCGGCTCTCCATTTGCAGCCATCACGCCGGCGGAAGCCACTTCCACCTCGGGATAGTGATGCTTCATCAGCGCAGCGGCCATCGGGCTCCGGCATGTGTTCCCTGTACAAATAAACAATACGTGATAACTCATCGTCATCGACTCCTTGCAGAAGTTTTCATTGTTCTGAAGATGCTGCTTTTTCCAGACGGTTCATGAGCGCGGTCCCGATCCCTTCTTTTGAAAAAACTTCACAGAACGCAGCGTCCACCTCCATTGTATCTAATTCACGAAGAACAGCGTATAATTTTGCTGCCGTTTCTTCGGGTGCCCGGCGCGAGCCTAAACTAAGAAAGGCGTCCGCCTGTGTCCAGGCTGTTTTGTTTTCTTCCACAGCAAGCACCGCTACTTTTTTTCCGTCCTGCTGGAGGTCCTGGAGCTTTCGCTGCCATATCTCCTCCGGTCCCTTCATTAAATAAAGAGAGGTCGCCGGCGAATAGTGGCGGTATTTCATTCCAGGTGCCGCCGGTGCTTCCTCCGCAGGAGCGCTTTGCGAATAGCGGACTGTTCCCGGACCTAGCACCTGCTCGATCTGCTCTTTAGTAACTCCCCCCGGACGCAGAATCCAGCAGATTTCTGCCGTACAGTCCACGACGGTGGACTCCACCCCGTACCCACAAGGGCCGCCGTCGATCACCGCATCAATTTTCCCATGCAGGTCATTGTATACGTGCTCCGCCGTGGTCGGGCTCGGGGATCCGGAACGATTGGCGCTCGGTGCTGCAACCGGTACACCTGCGTATTTCAGCACTTCCCTCGCGACTTCGTGCTCCGGGATCCGGACAGCCACTGTGGACAGTCCTGCCGTTACAAGGGGAGAGAGAGGGGTTTCTTCTGTCAGTGGGAATATAAGCGTTAAAGGGCCTGGCCAGAACGCATCCATCAGCTGTTCCATATTCTTTGTCCATGTAACTCCGAGCGTGTCGAGCTGGGCACGCTCAGCAATATGAGCAATCAGCGGATTGTCCGGCGGCCGGTTTTTAGCTTCAAAAATCGCCCGGACGGCTTCGGTGCATACAGCGCTTGCCCCGAGGCCGTACACGGTTTCTGTTGGAAGAGCCACTGTCCTGCCCTGTGTTATCCACAGCCCTATTTCCTTCAGTACAGACTCCTCCGGGAGAGCTTTATTTATTTTATCCACATTTCTTATGACCGTCTGTTTATAACTCATGTGGCTTTCGTTCCTTCCAAAAAGTTAAAATGCTTTCATATCAGGGATAATTTTGCATTATTT
Organism: Marinococcus halotolerans DSM 16375; assembly: GCF_000420725.1. GTDB lineage: Bacteria > Bacillota > Bacilli > Bacillales > Marinococcaceae > Marinococcus > Marinococcus halotolerans. The sequence continues at coordinate 15,523 of NZ_ATVM01000020.1, forward strand.
TCGTTTTTTCACACTATCAACAGCCGCTTATTTTCTGTGGATAACTGCATTTTTTCCTGATAGTTCAGCCTTTGAATTTACATTTTTTACAACAATTTAATGTTTTCCACAAAAATGGGGGTATTTGTATTCTGTTATCCACAGGTCGTGGATAACCTTCTTACTTATTCACAACTGTAACGATTCGGTCATTTCCATTCAAGTCCTTTATTACCTGAATTCTTTTTCCGGGGAAAGCTTTTTCAGCTGCTTTTTTTACCGCTTTTCCCTGCTGCCAGCCGATTTCAAAAGCAAGCAGTCCACCCGGGGCCAGAACTTCGGCAGCATGTTTGATAATTTCTTCATAGCTGTGTATTCCTTCTTCACCTTTACCAATCAATGCGATCGCAGGCTCCTTATCCCGGACAAGCGGATCGAGCTGCTCCCATTCCTCTTTTGGAATGTAGGGAGGATTGGATACAATAACATCGACCTGATCCTTCCGGGACGCTATACCTTCAAGAAACGATTCCTGATGAAAGACGACCGGTGCCCGCAGCCGTTCTGCATTCCGTTTGGCCACCTCAAGCGCCCAGCTGTCAATATCCACAGCCTGCACCCGTGCCGTTGAAAGCTCCAGGGCGAGCGTGACTGCGATGATTCCGCTGCCTGTCCCGACGTCGACGATCCTTGGGGATTTCAGCTCTTTGTTTTTTTGCACCCAGTCGATCACGTGCCAGACGAGCTCCTCGGTTTCCATCCGGGGAATCAGCACGTCCGGATTAACAGAAAACTCGCGGTCGTAAAAAAAGCTGCTGCCTGTTAAATGCTGCACCGGTGTCCCCGCTGCGTGGTTACGCACGTTTTGCTCAAAATGCTTCCACGTCTGCGGCTCTACCCTCTCTCTCGCTGCAGCCAGCAGCTGCGGGCGGGAGAGCTGCAGATGATGCTCCAGAAGCCAGTCTGCTGCCGTTTCTTCTCTTCCATGCTCACTCAAAAAAGAAGAAGCCCATCTCCGGGCTTCAAATACAAGTGGTTCTTCCTTCATTACGCTTCGCCTGCTTTTTCCATCAGCTCGGCCTGCTCTTCCATTACAAGCGGCTCGATAACCTGATCGAGCTCTCCCTGGAGAATCTGATCAAGCTTTTGCAGCGTCAGGCCGATTCGGTGATCGGTTACGCGCGTCTGCGGGAAATTGTACGTCCGGATCCGTTCGGAGCGGTCCCCGGTCCCCACCGCCGATTTCCGGTTTTCGTCATATTCGGCCTGGGCTTCCTGCTGGAATTTGTCGTACACACGGGCACGAAGAATTGTCATCGCTTTTTCTTTGTTTTTAATCTGGGATTTGCCGTCCTGACAGGAAGCGACAATACCTGTCGGGACGTGGGTCAGCCGTACTGCCGACATGGTGGTGTTTACGCTCTGGCCGCCGGGACCGCTCGCTGCAAACGTATCAACGCGGATATCCTTATCGTGAATATCCACTTCCACTTCCTCGGCTTCCGGCAGGACAGCCACCGTAGCTGTTGAAGTATGCACGCGTCCCCCGGATTCCGTGCTTGGCACCCGCTGGACCCGGTGCGCGCCGTTTTCATATTTCATTTTCGAATACGCCGAATCGCCGTTAATCATAAAAATGATTTCCCGGTAGCCGCCAAGGTCGCTTGCAGTCGATTCCACGATTTCTGCTTTCCATCCCTGTTTTTCTGCGTAACGGGTATACATTTTGTATAAATCAGCAGCAAACAGCGCTGCTTCTTCACCGCCCGCGGCTCCCCGTATTTCAATAATGACGTTTTTATCATCGTTTGGATCCTTTGGAAGAAGGAGCCTCCGCAGCTCTTCCTCCTGGTTTTCGATACGCTCGCTCAACTCTTCGACTTCCGATTTTACCATGTCTTTCATTTCCGCATCGAGCTCATCCTCAAGCATCGATTTGGCTTCATCAAGCTGCTGCCGGGCTTCTTTATATTCCCGGTACACCTCCACGGTCCGCTGCATCTGTGCCTGCTCCTTGGACAGCTCCTTGATTTTATTCGGATCGTTTGCGATTTCCGGATCGCTCAGCTGTTCGTTTAAATATTCATAACGGTCTTCTACCGTCTGCAGTCGCTCTAACACACCGTTCACCTCTATTTTTTAAATTTTATCCGATTGAAATGTATTTCGTTACGTTTTACACGTTCCTCGTTCTCCTTTACAGTATACTAATTATAATACAGGGGCATAGGGGCGTCAAAATACCGCCGCGTCTATAAATTTCGTTTGACCAGTGCAGGAGCGGGGAACCGCCCTGTAAGTGCCTATTGTTTAAGCAGAAGGGGGAAAACCATGAAATACGTTATTATCGGCGGAGACGCCGCCGGCATGAGTGCAGCCATGCAGATCTACCGGCAGGACGAGAACGCAGAAATTATTACGCTCGAAGCAGGAGAAATATATTCCTACGCTCAGTGCGGCCTTCCTTACATGCTTGGAGGCGAAGTCGAGGACAGCGCGAATTTAGTCGCCCGCGACGTTGATACATTCCGGGAAAAATACGGCATTGATGCCCGGGTAAACCACGAAGTGACCGGCGTCAATGCGGATAAAAAAGAAGTGAACGGTGTACATACCGGCACCGGCAAGCCTTTTCAGGTCACGTATGATAAGCTGCTGATTGCTTCCGGCGGGCGTCCGCTTCTGCCAAACTGGCCAGGACGCGAGCTTGAAGGGGTGCATACACTAAAAACGATTCCGGACGCCGAAACAATCAAAGCAGACCTGGCCCACGTAAACCACGTCACTGTTGTAGGCGGCGGCTATATCGGCCTGGAGGTGGCAGAAAACTGCATTCATGCTGGAAAAAAAGTAACGCTTTTACAGCGCGGCGACCAACTTGCCGGTATATTCGATCCGGACATGGCAGAATACATCGCTGAGGAAGCAGAAGCGAACGGCATTGAACTGCTGTTTGGGGAAAACGTTCAGCATTTATCAGGCAAAAGCCGGGTCGCAGCTGTCCATACCGACCAGCGGGTAATTGACACCGATGCAGTGATCGCCGGCGTCGGCCTGCGTCCTAATACGGAAATGGTGTCCAAATGTGGACTGTTCCGGCACGGCAACGGAGCCCTTCAGGTGAACCGCTATATGCAAACCAACATCTCTGATATATACGCCGCCGGGGACTGCGCCACCCAGTTTCACCGGATCAAGGAGATCGATGATTACCTTCCGCTCGGAACCCACGCCAACAAGCAGGGACGGGTCGCCGGCCTGAACATGGCTGGAAGCGTAAAATCATTCAAAGGAGTAACCGGCACGTCCATCCTCCGCTTTTTCAGCCTGACACTCGGAAAAACTGGTATCTCCGAAGCGGAGGCTGCTGACATGCGCTTTCCCCACCGCAGCGAAATGCTTACTACATCAAGCCATGCCGGTTATTTCCCGGGAAATACCAAGCTTCACATTAAAGTCACGTACTGCCCGGACACAGGTATTATCCTCGGCGGCCAGCTTATCGGCGGCGACGGCACGGATAAACGGCTCGATGTACTGGCAACCGCTCTCTTCCACCGTATGACGATCAGTGAGTTTGAGGATTTGGACCTGAGCTACGCTCCGCCGTACAATAAAGTGTGGGATCCGCTCCAGCAGGTGATCCGCCGGGCGAAGTAACTCTCCGCCTGCAATAGATAAAGCCAGCCGGCAATGCTCCGGCTGGCTTATTTTTTGTTTACAGGGCAATAGGCGGATTGGCGTGACATCTCCGGCATACCGGATAATAGGAGTCATTGCCGCCGATATGAATCTGATCGCCTGTATAAACCGGCCGCCCCTCGCCGTCGAGTCTTAAATTCATGACCGCTTTTTTATGACAGAACCAGCAGATGGTTTTCATTTCCTCGATTTTGTCCGCGTAAAGCAGCAGATGCTTGCTGCCTTCAAACAGTTCATTTTGAAAATCGTTCTTCAGGCCAAAGCTCATCACCGGGATATCAAGGTTATCAACAATCTCCGCCAGCTGAATGATGTGCTCCTGGGACAGAAACTGCGCTTCGTCCACGAGGATGCAGAACGGCCGCTCTTCTTCCTGGCGGACGATATCATAAATGTTTGTCTCTTCAAATACTGGAACAGCCTCACGTTCCACGCCGATTCTGCTTGCTACAAATCCCACCCCGCGCCGGTCATCCAGACCGGAGGTGAAGATGAGCACCGGCTTGTTCTGCTCTTCATAATTGTGGGCCACCTTTAAAATTTCGATGGACTTGCCGCTGTTCATTGTGCCGTATTTAAAAAATAACTGCGCCATATTATTCTCCCCTGCTTATCGGTTTAGGTTCATGATATAAAAAAGACGGAAGCCGCAGCTTCCGCCTTTACCCAACCATTGTGATTAGCGGTTATATTTTCTTTTGAACTTGTCCACACGGCCGCCGGCAGTGTTCTGCTTCTGCTTGCCGGTATAGAACGGGTGGGAATCGGAGCTTACCTCAATTTTGATTACTGGGTACGTGTTTCCGTCTTCCCATTCGATAGTTTCAGACGAGCTTTCTGTCGAACCGCTCAAAAACTTGAATCCCGTACTTGTATCCATAAACACAACTTTATGATATTCCGGATGTACTTGTTGTTTCATAGCTGGTCACTTCCTTTCGATTCTTCTCTTTTTCACACATAACGAGATTATAACAACTTCCCCGAAATTTATCAATCGTTCATTTCGTTTATTTCTTTCCGGTCGTTACTTTTCCCTGCTTGTCCTTTTGAAGCTCCTCAAAAAATTCTTCATTCGTTTTGGTCTGCTTAATGCGCCGGATAAAGTGATCCACGAAATCCGGCGAATCGTTCATCGTCTTGCGGATCGCCCATAAATTGTCCAGATGCTCCTTGGAAACGAGCAGCTCTTCTTTCCGGGTGCTTGAGCGGCGGATGTCGATTGACGGGAAGATACGGCGTTCGGCCAGACGGCGGTCGAGATGAAGCTCCATGTTGCCTGTACCTTTAAATTCCTCATAAATCACATCGTCCATTCGCGAACCGGTTTCTACAAGGGCCGTCGCCAGGATGGTCAGGCTTCCGCCTTCTTCAATATTGCGGGCCGCCCCGAAGAAGCGCTTCGGACGGTGAAGCGCTGCCGGGTCAATACCACCGGAAAGCGTCCGGCCGCTTGGCGGCAGCACCAGGTTATACGCACGCGCAAGCCGGGTGATACTGTCGAGCAGAATGACGACATCTTTTTTATGCTCCACAAGCCGCATCGCCCGTTCAAGCACAAGCTCCGAAACTTTAATGTGGTTTTCCGGCACTTCATCAAACGTCGAGCTGGCAACGTCCCCGTCTACGGAGCGCTCGATGTCGGTGACCTCCTCCGGACGCTCGTCCACAAGCAGCACAATCAGTTCGGTTTCCGGATGGTTTTCAGTGATACTGTTGGCGATTTCTTTCAACAGCGACGTCTTTCCGGCTTTTGGCGGAGCCACAATGAGCCCGCGCTGGCCGAAGCCTACCGGGGTGATCAGGTCAATAATCCGTGAAGACGCGCGATTGGGCTGGGTTTCCATCTGCATGCGCTCTTCCGGGTACAGGGGCGTCAGCGCCGGAAAATGCGGGCGCTCCTTCGACGAGTCCGGGTCCTCCCCGTTGACTGCTTCAACCTGCAGCAGCCCGTGGTACCGCTCCGAATCCTTCGGCGGCCGCACCTTTCCAGAAACTTTGTCCCCGTTTCTCAGATCAAAACGGCGGATCTGGGAGGCAGAGATATAAATGTCCTCCGTGCTCGGCAGGTAGTTAATCGGACGAAGAAAACCGTAGCCTTCGGTCTGGATAATTTCAAGCACGCCTTCCATAAACATCAGGCCGTCTTTTTCCGCCTGTCCTTTTAAGATCGCAAAGACGAGCTCCCGTTTGTTTAATTTGCTGTAATACGATACCTTGTATTCTTTGGCGAGCCGGTACAATTCTTTCAGCGTCATTGTTTCGAGCTCTGCGATGTTGACTGCCAATGCGGTCACCACTTTCTTTTTCTATTATGAATGCAAAAAAATAATCATGTATATTAGTGCCGTCAACGTGAAGAAACACTTACACTTTATGAATGTAAGCTGCCTGTTTTATTTCCGTTATGGCTTTCCGGCAAAACGTGTTGGGATAATTGGAAGATAAGAAAAGGAACGGATGCCCTGCATTCTTTGGAGCATTGAAGCAGATGTGCCTTCGCTCTGCATAAAGGAGAGGAGAACTGTTGGATGGCAGTAAATGTTTTTCGTATATGGATTGTACTTCATTATTTTAACTTTGAACGCCTCTGTCTGCAAGTGAAATTATCAGCACGGAACACCTCCGGAATAAAAATGAGAAAAGGACAGGTGCCCCTGTCCTCTGCCCGTTCTATTCGTCTCTGATGACAAAGTCCGGCTTTTTCTGCACGTTGTGCTTGCCGTCGACAAAGCGGACCGTTCCTGATTTCGCCCTCATGACAAGGGACTGAGTCGTAGCCTTGGAGCTTTTAAAATTCACGCCCTTCAGCAGCTCTCCCTCTGTTACGCCGGTAGCGGCGAAGATGCAGTCCTCTCCGCCGACCAGATCCGACATAAGAAGCGGCCGGCTGACGTCATCAATGCCCATTTCTGTGCACCGGGCCAGTTCATCGTCGTTCTGCGGAAGAAGCTTGCCCTGCATTTCCCCGCCCAGACATTTGAGTCCGACCGCGGCAATAACACCCTCCGGCGCTCCACCGGAGCCAAGCAGTATATCCACGCCTGTTTCATCAAAGGCAGTGTTAATCGCACCGGCGACGTCTCCGGCAGGGATCAGCTTGATCCGGGCCCCGGTATCGCGGACATCCTGAATCAGCTTGGCATGGCGCTCTCTGTCTAAAATAGTGACCACAACGTCCTCGATGTCCTTGCCTTTGGCCTTGGCTACAGCGTGCAGATTGTCTGCGACCGGGGCATCGATATCAATTTTTCCGATCGCTTCAGGTCCTACCGCAATTTTATCCATATACATATCCGGAGCATGGAGAAGCCTTCCATGGTCAGCAATAGCAAGTACCGCAAGGGCGTTCCAGGATCCGCTGGCAACGATTTCTGTACCCTCAAGCGGATCTACCGCCACATCGACTCTCGGACCAAAGCCGGTACCAAGCTTTTCCCCAATGTAGAGCATCGGTGCCTCATCCATTTCCCCTTCGCCGATGACCACGGTCCCTTTCATCGGGATCGTATCAAATACATCGCGCATTGCGCTTGTGGCAGCATCGTCGGCCTCGTCCTTTTTTCCCCTGCCCATCCAGCGTGCAGACGATAACGCCGCTGCTTCTGTCACTCTTACTAACTCCATCGATAGACTTCTTTCCATTGTTATACTCCCCCAAGCTTATGAATTTTGAATTTCCTGCATTTCCTGCTCGCTGATAGTCTCTAAACGGATCTCAGCGCCTAAATAACGCAATTTGTGCTCAATTTTTTCATAGCCCCGGGCTACATGCTCAAACCCGGTAATAACGGTCCGGCCTTCGGCCATCAGTCCGGCTACAATCAGGGCAGCCCCGGCCCTCAGATCACTCGCTGTTACCTGGACGCCCTGAAGGTCCGCCGGGCCCCGCACAATCGCTGTGCCCTCACTTGTGGTCACATCTGCCCCCATTCGTGCCAGCTCATCCACATGCTTGAACCGGGACGGATAGATGGTGTCGTGAACGATGGTTTTTCCTTCGGCTCTTGTCATCAGCGCTGTGAACGGCTGCTGCAGATCGGTTGGAAAACCCGGATAGACGAGAGTTTTTAACTGAACGGGCTGCAGCCTTTGCGCCCCGGTGACACGGACCGAATTATCATACCATTCAACGCCGGTTCCTGTTTCCCGGAGCTTGGCCGTTAACGCTTCGAGGTGATCGGGGATAACGTTGTCTATTACTACTTCACTCCCCATAGCCGCCCCGGCAATCATATAAGTACCCGCCTCAATCCGGTCCGGTATAATCGAATGCGTGCATCCGTTTAATTCTTCCACGCCGTCAATGCGGATAACGTTTGTTCCCGCGCCTTTAATATTTGCACCCATATTTGTTAAAAGCGTGGCTACGTCGATAATTTCCGGTTCTTTCGCGGCGTTTTCGATGACTGTCCGGCCCTTGGCCATAACTGCCGCCATCATAATGTTAATTGTTGCCCCAACGCTCACCACATCCAGATAAATGCGGGCGCCTTTCAGCTCTTTGGCGTGAATATGGAGCGACCCGTGTTCATTTTCGACCGTAGCCCCCAGAGCTTCGAAGCCCTTAATATGCTGATCAATCGGCCGCGGACCAAGATAGCAGCCGCCCGGCATGCCGATAACCGCTTTTTTAAACCGACCGAGCATCGCCCCCATCAGATAGTAGGAAGCACGCAGCTTCTTGACTTTACCGTTTGGCATTGGCAGCGGACGAACATTCTTCGCGTTGATTTTCATTCGGTGATTTTCCGTTTTTACATTCGCTCCCACGTCCTGCAAAATTTCAGCCAGCGTGTCGATATCGTGAATGTCTGGAAGGTTCTCGAGAGTTACATGGCCATTTGCCATCAATGCAGCCGGAACAAGCGCCACTGCGCTGTTCTTCGCTCCGCTGACCGACACCCGTCCTTCTAAAGGCCTGCCGCCTTCAATAATCATTTTCTGCATGCAATCATCCTCTATAATCATTATCCGGCATCCTCAGCTAGTCTGTATGAACCGGTATGTAAAAGCTGAATCCCGGGCCCGGATCCAGCCCTTTTTATGCTATTTGTGTCCTACTAATCGTTAAAAGTGTTTTCTTTTTTCAGCATAGATGTTTTTCCACTTATTAGCAAGAGAATTTGGCTGAATTTTCATACAAAAAAAGCTTCCGCAGAAACCCTGCAGAAGCCTGTACTGTTTTATTTTACTGCTTACGGTTTTCCCAGTCGCTCAGGAATTTTTCAATGCCCTGATCTGTCAGCGGATGCTTCAGAAGGCCGGGAACAACCTTAAACGGAATGGTCGCGATATGGGCACCGCGGGCCGCCGCTTCTGCCACGTGAGTGGAATGGCGCACGGATGCAGCAATAATTTTCGTTTCGATACCGTGAACGTTAAAGATCTCGGAAATCTCACTGATCAAGTCCAGACCGTTATGGCCGATATCATCCAGACGCCCGAGGAATGGGGATACGTATGTCGCTCCTGCTCTTGCCGCAATTAACCCCTGTACGGAAGAAAAGACGAGCGTAACGTTTGTTTGGATGTTTTCTTCTGTAAAGACCTTTACGGCTTTCATGCCCTCAAGTGTCATTGGAACTTTGACTGTAATATTCGGAGCGATTTTTGCGAGCTCCCGGCCTTCTGTGATCATGCCTTCTGCTTCGGTCGAAATGACTTCGGCACTGACGGAGCCGTCGACGATAGCAGTGATCTCTTTTAAGCGTTCATGAAAGTCGACGCCTTCCTTGGCGACAAGGCTCGGGTTCGTGGTGACGCCGGCGAGAATCCCGAGGTCATTCGCCTCTCTGATTTCATCGACATTCGCTGTATCTACAAAAAAATTCATACATGTTCCCTCCTATTATTTAGTACTCTTTATCCAGATCAAGCAAACGCTTGCAAATCATTTTACTATGAAAAGAAGAAAGTAAGGCGGAGAAAGAGGCGGCCCGTTTCCGGGCCCCTTTTCTTCGCTTTATGCTCATTAATTACGCCTGGTTGGAAGAACCAAATTCCTGCATTTTGAACTTCACTGTTTCTTTGACAGCATCGCGTGCCGGGCCGAGGTATTTACGAGGATCATACTGATCCGGCTGCTCTGCCAATACCTCGCGCACTTTCGCCGCAGAAGACATCTGGCTTTCCGTGTTTACGTTCACTTTAGCGTGACCGTAACGGATCGCTTTTTTCACGTCTTCTGTCGGAATGCCCGTGCCGCCGTGCAGAACGAATGGCACGTCCACAAGCTGCTGGATTTCTTCCATGCGGGTAAAGCTCAGGTTCGGCTCGCCTTTGTAAGGGCCGTGTACAGAACCAAGCGCAGCTGCGAAGCAGTCAACACCGGTCTGCTCTACAAGCTCTTTACATTCTGCAGGAATAGCGTAAGCTTCTTCCGCTTCAGAAACGACCAGGTCGTCTTCCTGTCCGCCTACACGGCCGAGCTCGGCTTCTACAGATACGCCGATCGCGTGCGCAGCATCTACAACGCGTTTAGTCATTTCAATGTTATATTCGAGCGGGTGGTGAGAGCCGTCGATCATTACAGAAGTAAATCCTGCTTTCATTGCCTTCATGCAGTTCTCAAAGCTCGAACCGTGGTCGAGGTGAATGGCTACAGGTACTGTTACGTTGTATTCTTTCATCAACGCTTTTACCAGCGTAACGACTGTTTCGAAGCCACCCATGTAGCGGGCCGCACCTTCAGAAACGCCGCAGATTACTGGCGACTTTTCTTCTTCAGCCGCCTGAAGAATAGCCTGGGTGAATTCCATGTTGTTCAGGTTGAACTGTCCTACGGCATACTGATTTTTTTGTGCTGTTTTCAGCATTTCCGTCATTGATACCAATGGCATAAAAAATATCCTCCCTCTTCGTTTCAAGCAAAATGTTTGAGCAGCTTCCATACATAGTAAATATATTTAAGCGCACGAAAGCATCTGCAGCTTTTATTCAGGCTGCATCGAATAGTGTGTATTAAAGCGTAATGATGATATGATCAGAGCGTCTTCACTATCAGATACTTTCGCTTGAAAACAGACCGACTATGCTATGTAGATCTTACTCAAATTCTTTTTTCATTATAGCATATCGAGTCCAGTTGTCACCCTTCTTGCGAAAGTTTGCCGATGATGCTCTTTAAGTTTTCAATGTCAAAAGGCTTGGTGATATAGTGATCCGCTCCGTTTTGTTTGGCTGCTTCCACTTGTTCTTTTTCACCAAAGGCAGTCATAATAATCACACAGGCATTTTCGAGGCGGGAGGAGCTTTGAAGCTCTTTAAGCAGCGTGAGCCCGTCGATTCCCGGGAGTTTCATATCGATGATAAAAATTTCCGGCCTCCATTCTTCTACCATATGTAAAGCAAGCTCGCCGTTATGTGCTTCCTTGACGGTGTACCCTTCTTCTTCGAGTACCTCTTTTAAGAGAAGCCGGATCCCCATTTGATCATCTACAATTAACACCCGTTGCATTGCATGAATTCCTCCTTCTCTACTTTCTTCTCCCTGCAGTATATATTACTATGAGATTTATGACCACGCATGTTTCAGCAGGGCATCAATTTCAAAGCAGAAAAGAGGATTTTCATGAAAATTTTTTCGACCCAGCTTCAGGGTAAATTTCAAAGCATCATGGACCAGGAGGAAGAATTTGAAGATGCGGCACGTCTGGCCGTCCAGGCTGTAAGGGGACTGGGCAGGCTCTGGGTCGCGGGATCACCGTCCGCCTACTCCATTGCCCTCGCGCTGGCCAGCCATCCGGACGCCCCGGGAGGCACCACGGCCATTGTGCCTTCTTCCGACACTGAGGCCCTGTCCGAGGTCGACCGTTTGTTTCTCATTATTCATCCCGACGAGCAGGAGGACATGCTTTCGTTTATCCAAACATGTGAAAACAGCGAAACACCTTTAATTATTTTCACGCAGGATGACGCCCGGATCAACGAGCTGCTCGGCCCGTTAAACTGCCATATTTCAGCACCTTCGGCCGACCCGGTCATCCCGGATGAAAAGGGAGAGCGCTACGGGTATCCATTTGACTTGTCCGCAATGTTCGCCGGCCAGCTTTTATATTTATATATAAAAGAATTATCGGATGAACTCGACTAAAGCAGAAGTATTATGCATAAAGAAGCCTGGATGATCTATGCCATCCAGGCTTCTTTTCGTTTATTCTCCTGCAGAGTGACGGATAAATTCGCGGAATAAAGGCTGCGGACGGGTCGGCCGGGAGACAAATTCCGGGTGGAACTGCGAAGCAACAAAGTAAGGATGGTCTGCTACTTCAATAATCTCTGCCAGACGTCCGTCCGGGCTCGTACCGCTGAAGATAAATCCGTTGTTTTCCAGCTGCTCTCTGTAAGCGTTGCTGAATTCATAGCGGTGGCGGTGGCGTTCATAGACGATCTCCGCCTCATCGTAAGCTTCCTTCGCCCGGGAGCCTTCTTTCAGCTTGCAGGGGTAAAGGCCAAGCCGAAGCGTTCCGCCGAGATCTTCGACATCCTTCTGCTCTGGAAGCAGATCGATGACTGCATTTTTAGCATCAGGATGAAATTCTGCCGAGCCCGCATCCTCTATGCCAGCCACGTTTCTTGCAAATTCCACGCTCGCAAGCTGCATGCCAAGACAAATTCCGAGAAACGGGATCTTCTGTTCACGGGCGTAGCTGATCGCTTCAATCTTGCCCTGGATACCGCGGTCTCCGAAGCCTCCGGGCACAAGAATTCCATCAGCATCCTTCAGGCGTTCAGCTACATTATTTTTATCCAGATCCTCCGACTGCACCCAGTCGATTTCGATGTCTGCATCAAAGTGATAGCCGGCGTGCTTCAGCGACTCCGCCACTGAAAGATACGCATCCGGAAGCGCAACGTATTTTCCCACAAGAGCAATACGTACAGTTTTGCTTAAGTTTTTCACCCGGTCGACGAGCGCAGTCCATTCCGTCATTTCTGCCGGCGGTGCTGTCAGCTTCAGATGATCGCAGACGATCTGATCCATATGCTGGCGCTGGAGTTCAAGCGGGATCTGGTATAATACTTCTGCATCTCCGGCTTCAATTACCGACTCGGAAGGCACGTCGCAGAACGAAGCGATTTTTTCCTTCATGTTTTCCGGTACCGGCTTTTCTGTCCGGAGTACAATGATGTTCGGCTGGATGCCGATACCGCGCAGCTCTTTGACGCTGTGCTGCGTCGGTTTGGATTTCATTTCGCCCGCTGCGGATAAGTATGGAATTAACGTGCAGTGCACGTACATTACGTTGTCGCGTCCAACATCGCTTTTAATCTGACGAATGGCTTCAAGGAACGGGAGGCTTTCAATATCGCCGACCGTACCGCCGATTTCTGTAATTACTACATCGGCTCCTGTTTCTCTTCCTGCACGGTAGACACGTTCCTTAATCTCATTTGTGACGTGCGGAATAACCTGTACGGTGCCGCCCAGATAGTCGCCGCGCCGTTCTTTGCGAATAACGGATGAGTATACTTTTCCGGTCGTGACATTGCTGTTTTTGCTGAGGTTAATATCGATAAAGCGTTCATAGTGTCCGAGATCCAGGTCTGTTTCCGCTCCGTCGTCTGTAACGAAAACCTCCCCGTGCTGATACGGGCTCATTGTTCCCGGGTCCACGTTGATATATGGGTCAAACTTTTGGATAGTAACACTAAGTCCTCTGTTTTTAAGCAGTCTCCCAAGGGAAGCTGCTGTAATGCCTTTACCTAACGAAGATACAACGCCGCCAGTAACGAAAATATATTTACTCGCCATATACCTATCTGCCTCTCTTTATATAAATGTTCTTTAAAATAGTGCTTCCAGGGCCCGCACGATGCGGGTCAGTTCGATGTTGCTACAGGATGTAGCGATTTTAATCGAACATCCTTTAAATAACACCCTTCGCTTTTCTTTGTCCAGCTCCGGAAGCCAGCGGCAGCGTGTCCCTTCAGATCTTTGTTAAAGGGAAAAAACCCCTTTATCCAAAGCTCTTCCAGGGCCCGCGCCGCTAAACAGGCTTCCTCCGCTTTTCTTTGTCCAGCTTCGAAGCCTAACCGCTCGGGGTTACTTCCCAGCCGACTCCGGGCAGCAGGCTGCCCTGCACGTCTGGGAAGTACCTGTCGCGGTTGAGCAAGGCTTCTGCGCTTTTCTTTAATCATAAAAAAAACAAAAGTGGCGCCCTGCCACCATATGGAGGGGGCACACTTTTGTTTGTCGTTCATGCTTATATAGGTATCATTTTCACCTTTACGTCACAGCCCAAAAATGATTGTACCTATACGAGCTTCGAAAGTCAAGATATGACCACGATAAAATTACCGGCTCTCTTCTTCACTTTCCTCTGTATTGTCGCTTCCACTGTCTTCTTCGTCTTCATCTTCGTCCTCGTCGAAGCCTGGACCGGAATTACCTGGCTCAAAGCCTTCGAGATCATTATCATCAAACGTGTCTTCATCGGCGTCGTCTTTTTTAGAGATGGCGTCCAGATCGTCGGAAATGTCCACCAGGTCATCGTCATACGTTTCTTCTTCCGGATCGATCTCATCGGCAAGCTCATCAGAGCCCTGTACAGTATGGCTCAGCTCTTCATCTGACTGATCGAGAGGATACCATCCGCGAAGACCCCAGTGGTTTTCGCCCAGGTGCACAAACCGTCCATCCAGATTCATGGATGTAAACAATTTGATCATCCGGCTTTTTCTTTCTTCTTCCGTGTAGCCTTTTAATTCTGTCAGACGGTCCATGACTCTCGTATAGCCTGATGCTCCGCCCTCTTCTTCGAGAATCATATATGCCAGTTCCATCGAAGACATTTCCCGTACTTTTTCTTCGCTCAACTCGTTTATTTTCACAGCTTCATCGCTCCTTTTCACGAACATGCCCTTATGCTGATTCCTTTATATTAATCGCTTCATCGCTACGAAAATTCATACCTAAAATTATAAACATATTTCGAAGGAAAATTCCATAATTATTATTCAATTCTTCCTGATAGAATTTACCGCCTGTCTGTTTAATTGTTTTCCAGAGGTGCCCATTCGTTCTGCTGCCGGTTCGTGAGAAGGGAAACGAGCACAAACGCCGCAAGTGAAAAAAGAACAGGCATGGCTACCTCGTGCATCCCGAGCCACCCCGGCAGCCAGATGGAAATAATCATGTATGAAGCGATACCTGTGACCATCGCTGCAAGCGCTCCCCAGCCGTTTGCCTTTTTCCAATACAGCCCTAAAACAATTGGCCAAATGAACGCTGCTTCCAGCCCACCAAAGGCAAACAGATTCAGCCAGATTAAAAACTCCGGCGGGCTCCACGAAATAGCTACAACAATAATGCCGACGGCTGCCGTAACAATCAGGCTAAGCAGGCGTATTCTGTTTTCTGACGCGTCCGGCTTGATATAGTTGATGTATACATCTTTCACTACTGAGGAGCTGATCATCAGCAGCAGGGAATCCACGGTGCTCATGATGGCCGCCATCGGCGCTGCCAGGACGATACCGGCCAGCCATCCGGGAAGGACAGTCATCGTAAGCTCCGGCATAACGGTATCGGCCACTTCAATGCCCGGAACAACGACGCGGCCCATAACCCCGGCCATATGCATTCCAAACATCATAAAAGCAACCACTGCCGTTCCGATCAGAAGTGCACGGTGCATAGCAGCCGAGCTTTTATACGACATCGCCCGCACGGCCACCTGAGGCAGCCCGACCACTCCCACACCGACTAAAATCCAGAATGACGATACATAGAGCGCGGTTAAATCTCCGTCTGCGCCGAACGGTGTAACGAGGTTCGGGTTTTCCTGATACAGGGAGGTCATAATATTGTTCATGCCGCCTCCGGCTATCAGTGTAGCGGTAAAAATAATCAGCGTGCCGACTACCATAATAATGCCCTGCACCGCGTCTGTAACCACTACTGCCCGGAAACCCCCGATAATTACGTAAAACAGGACAGCTGCTGCAAACAGGAACAGAGACGCCTGATAGCTCATGCCTGTGACCGATTCGATGAGCCTCGCGCCACCTACCCACTGGGCAGCCATAGCGGAAAATAAAAAGATGACAATGCTAAATGCCCCTAAAATAACAACAAGTCCGTTATTATAGCGGGAGCGGAGAAAATCCACGAGTGTTACAGCCCGGTACCGGCGGGCCATGACGGCAAATCGCTTGCCGAGAATCATCAGCGTGAAATAGCCGGTAACCACCTGGGCCATGGATAAAAGCACCCAGCCAAGCCCGCGGTCGTAAGCGATGCCGGGGCCCCCGACAAAGCTGCTCGCACTGCCGTACGTCGCAACCATTGTCATTGCAAGCACGAGTCCGCCAAGTTCACGGCTTCCTAAATAGTAATCATGAAGAAAAGAAGCAGCTCCCGTCCTTTTTCTAGCAGACCAGATACCGATCGCAAACGTAAAAAGTAAAAAAACGACTAATGGCACAATCACTTCTATATTCATTAGTCTTCCTCCTGATCAAGAGGAATATCACGGAGGACGAACTTCACGACAAACCATAGAGTGACGAGTAAAAGCACTGGCCCGAGCACACAGCTGTAAAAAAGCCAGTCGGGCATACCGAGTATGTACTGATAATCCTGGGGGTCTCTGCCTCCAAGACCATACGCAAAACCAAACCACCAGATAAAATGGCCCACAGCAATAGCAACCCCAAGAAGCGCTTCCTTCGCTGTGAGCTGCTGCAGCTTTTTCTCTTTTTCTTCCAGGCTCATGACCATCCTCCAATTTTTCGTTCCTTCAAAAACTTCAATTAGTTTAGCTGATTTACCAGTCTGCTGCAACCTTATTGACAAATCGTTCCCGTTTCACGAAAATATACGTATTGTGTCTGTAATTTCAAGCGACGTTTAATCATTATAAAAAAGGGTATTATAATTTAATAAAGTTAAAGGTGTTGATGTATATGGCTGGCGAAAAGCAATTTGACCAATTCGAACCTGGAGAAGTCGTCCATTACGAAGGCTATGAAATGAAAGTTATTTCTGAATTTGAACGCACAGTTATCGTAGAGTTCAGTGATTATCCAATTGTGGGAAAAGAAGAAGAATTTCCTTACCACCGCATCGTCCTATTAAAAAATGAAGTAACCCATTAAAATAATCATCTATCAAGTGCAAAGCTGCTTCCTCACACAAGAGGAGCAGCTTTTTTGATTTATAGAATCTTAGATCAGGACCCAAATGAAGCAGGGCCGTTCGACGTTGCTACAGGACGTAGCGGTTTATTAGTCGGCCGCGTTTTCCCTGGCTAGCTCCGCCTCCTAGCCGTCCGGTCCATTGGCTTCACCCTTGTTTCACCGTCTAACGACGCTTCCAACAAGGTTTACGCCAGCCGTCCGGAACGGCTGTGCAAGTCGGCTCCGCTTTTCTTTTACATCTCCTTCTCCATAATCAGCATTGGAATCTGATAGCCGCCGAATTCTCCCTGAAGCTTTTCTTTTTCCTCAAATCCCTGAGCTTCGTAGAACTTCTGCCCGCGGGTATTTTTTTCCTCTATATACACCCGGATCTTTTTAGCGTTCGGCTCTTCCATCAGCGTTTCGTCAAACAGCTGTTTTCCAATTCCCCGGCTCTGATACTCAGGAAGCAGGTACATAGCAGACATTTTACAGCTTCGTTTGTCGTCGATCGGCCCTAAATCAGAAAACCCCACGACTTTCCCATCCACTACAGCTACTTTGGACGTATGACTTGATATCCGGCGCATCAGCATTTCATCGTTGTAGGCCTGACTCAAATACATCTCCTGGGCCGGCAACGGAATAATGCCCTCATAGGCGTCATGCCAGCAGTCTCTTGCTACTTCGCGGATCCGGTCCAAATCTTTATACTCCATCGGGCGGATAATAACAGCCATCGCACTTCCTCCTTCTGCATGGTAGCATGTCTTCCTGCTATTCTTCTAGATCTACCATTATTTACCCTTCCTACCTGCAATAAAAACCGCGCGGAAACGCTTCCTTTTTCTGCTTGACGTTTATGATTTCCAAATGTATAACTAACCTGTAAGCGTATTCAAATTTACCAGGGGGACGACATCATGATTACTTTTATCATCGCAGTAGCATTACTGATTATCGGGTACTTTACATACGGTGCTTTTATTGAAAAATTATTCACTGCAAACGACAAGCGGGCGACCCCCGCCTTCACTAAACAGGATAACGTAGACTACCTTCCTATGGGAACGAAGCGGAACTCCATGATTCAGCTGCTGAACATTGCCGGCGTCGGCCCAATCTTCGGCCCGATCATGGGCGCTCTTTACGGACCTGTTGCTTTTTTGTGGATCGTGTTCGGCGCCATTTTCGCTGGAGCGGTACACGATTACTTAACCGGCATGATTTCTATCCGCAACGGTGGCGCCCACCTTCCGCAGCTTGCCGGCAAATTTCTCGGCAAGTCAATGAAGCATATCGTAAATGGATTTTCTGTGCTTCTTTTATTATTAGTTGGCACCGTTTTCGTCACCGCTCCCGCGGAACTGCTGAACGGGATTCTTCCTGGATGGATCGGTCTTGCTGCCATTATTACAGTTATTTTTGCCTATTATACGCTCGCGACACTTCTTCCGGTGGATAAAATCATCGGAAAAATCTATCCGATCCTCGGGGCGCTGCTGCTGCTAAGTGCTGTCGGTATTGGAGGCGGGCTTATCGTTCAGGGGCAGCCGATTCCAGAGCTTTCGTTTCAAAACATGCACCCGGATCAGGCGCCTATTTTTCCACTGCTCTTTTTAACTATTTCCTGCGGGGCTATCTCCGGCTTTCATGCCACCCAGACGCCGATCATTTCACGGACTACACAAAACGAAGGCAGTGGAAGAAAAATTTTCTACGGGATGATGATCGCAGAAGGTATCATCGCCATGATCTGGGCTGCTGCTGCTATGAGTATTTTTAATGGGATTTCCCTGAATGAACTCATCGCTGCAGGCGGACCCGGGGCTGTGGTTAGCGAGGTTTCAATGACGATGCTCGGAGCTGTCGGCGGTACACTTGCCGTTCTCGGGGTCATTGTACTCCCGATTACGTCCGGCGATACGTCGTTTAGAAGTGCACGGATGATTATTGCGGACTACTTCCGGATCAATCAAAAGAAAATGCCGAACCGGCTTTGGATCGCGCTTCCGTTGTTTGTCGCTTCGTTTGCTTTAACAAACATGGACTTCACCATTTTGTGGCGGTATTTTTCCTGGGCCAATCAGTCCACCGCTATGATCGCCCTGTGGGTCGGTGCCATGTATCTCGTGCTCGCCGGGAAAAACCACTGGGTCGCTTCGATTCCGGCCACCTTTATGACCATGGCAACATTCACCTACATTTTAAATGCGCCGATTGGCTTCGGCCTGCCAATGGACATAAGTTATATTATCGCGGCTGTCGGAACACTAATCGTTATCGCCCTGTTTGTTAAACGGGCCCGCGCCTACGTGGGGACCAAATTTCCAGTCGACGAACAGATCGAATCGGCGTATGAAAAAGCACCCGCCAAAGCATAATAAAAAGGCACCGCCCATCCCGGGTGGTGCCTTCGTCGTTATTACATCGTTTCCGGCGCATTCACGCCGATAAGGTCCAGGCCGTTCTGCACCGTTGTCTGGACTGCCTTTGCCAGTACGAGTCTCGCCTGGGTTTTCGGCTCGTCTTCCGCGTCCATGACGCGGTCTGCATTGTAGAAGCTGTGAAATGCAGAGGCCAGTTCATGGAGATAGGTGGTCATGCGGTGCGGGGCATATTTATCCGCTGCAATTGCCACCTCTTCCGGAAATTCACCAATTTTTTTCAGCACGGCCAGCTCTTTCTCACTGTGGATCGGTGTCAAATCTGCCGCTGGATCAAAGGTGATGCCGCGTTCCTCCGCCTGGCGGAAAATGCTGCAGAGCCTGGCGTGAGCATACTGCACGTAGTATACCGGATTTTCATTGGACTGCGATTTGGCCAGGCTCAGGTCAAAGTCCATATGAGTGTCCGGACTCCGCATCGCAAAGAAATACCGGGTGGCGTCAATGCCGACTTCGTCCATCAGATCCCGCAAAGTTACCGCTTTTCCGGTCCGTTTGCTCATTTTCACGCGCTCGCCGTTCTCAAACAGATTCACCATTTGAATGATCTGTGTTTCAAGCTGGTCTTTGTCATAACCAAGCGCCTGCACCGCTGCTTCCATACGCGGAATATAGCCGTGGTGGTCCGCGCCCCAGATATTAATAACCTTTTCAAAGCCGCGGCCAAATTTGTCCCGGTGATACGAAATATCCGGCAGCAGATACGTGTAGGTGCCGTCGTTTTTCACAAGCACCCGGTCTTTGTCGTCACCGTAACGGCTCGAGCGGAACCATACTGCCCCGTCTTCTTCGTATGTTTCTCCCTGATCATGCAGGTACTGCAGCGTTTCTTCAACATTGCCGTTAGTATAAAGTGAGGTTTCCGAATACCACACGTCAAAACGGACTCTGAATTGTTCAAGATCCTGCTTCAGCTTTTCGATTTCACGCTTCAGCCCATATTCACGGAAAAACTCGAGCCGTTCCTCCTCTTCGACGTTTACAAACCGGTCACCCTGCTCACTGGCAAGCTCTTCACCGAACTGGCGCACGTCTGCTCCCTGATAGCCGCCTTCAGGCATTTCCATCTCCATGCCAAGCGCTTCAAAATAACGGCTCTCGACCGATCTTGCCAGGTTTACGATCTGGTTGCCGGCATCGTTAATGTAATATTCACGCGTCACCTCATAGCCGGCGAAGTCCAGAATGTTGCAGAGCGAGTCCCCCACAGCCGCGCCGCGGGCATGGCCGAGATGCAGGTTGCCGGTCGGATTCGCCGATACAAACTCCACCTGGACCTTTTTCTGTTTTCCTACATCAGAACGACCGTAGTCCGCTCCCTGATTGAGCACTTCCGGAATTACATCAATCAAATAACGGTTGTCCATAAAAAAGTTAATAAATCCCGGGCCCGCAATTTCAATTTCTTTGACAGAGGCTTTGTTTGTATTTAAGTGATTCACGATGTCTTCGGCGATCGCCCGCGGTGCTTTTTTTGCCACACTTGCGAGCTTCATCGCCGCATTGGACGCAAAGTCCCCGTGGCTTTTTTCCTTCGGGGTTTCAAGCACAATTTCCGGCACTTCCCCTCCCCGGGCAAGCCCCGCCGCTTCAATTGCCGCCGCAATTTCTGTTTTCAGCTGCTCTTTCACTTGATCCATTATATTCATGTGTTCATGCGTCCTCCTCAATAACGATCGAAATTTCGTAACGTCCTACCGGCGTCCCCTGCAGTACCAGCCGGTAATGAAAATCAATATGAAGCATCCAGCCGAGGTTGGCCTTTGTCACAGCCAGATGGTCCGTTACCGCTTCTGTATGAAGCCGGCCGTAGCCCATATCGTAGGTGCCTTCGGTACGTTCACCGTAGGCGTAGACCTGACGCATGGCCACGGCCCCGCTTCGGAGTACCATAACCTCTGCATTTCCTATTTTCAGTGTTGTCTGTACTTTTCCTATGCCCTCGAGCTCTTCTTCGAACCGGACATACGTCCACTCCTGTTTTTCGTACATTTCGCCATCTGCTTTCAGCTGGATAGTTTCACGTTCATCCTCCTGCTGCATGTTGGTTGTCATGGCTACTTTTACCGGGATTTTCGCTGTATCTGCCACGATGAGCCACCTTTCTCTATGCCTGCACATACTCGCTTTCAACGCTCCGGTTAATCACTGTCTTATTTTAACACGTCTTTGCGCATTGAGAAGGGAAAATTGATCAATTGAAAAGCCTGCAGACAAAAAAGCTTCCCTGCCGGAGCAGAGAAGCTTTGATCACCCTTTGACCGATCCGGCGAGCAGGCCGCGGACAAAGTATCTTCCGAGTACAATATAGACAATCAGCGTCGGCAGGGCGGCAAGCATGGCACCGGCCATCTGCACGTTCCACTGCACGATCTGGCTGCCGGATAAATTCTGAAGCGCCACCATTACCGGCTGGCTGTCGGCGTTTGTGATCGTTACTGCAAACAGAAATTCGTTCCAGATGTTTGTAAACTGCCAGATGGCCACGACGACAAATCCCGTAATGGAAAGCGGAATGATGACACGCCGGAATATCTGCAGAAAACCCGCGCCGTCAATTTTCGCCGCCTCGATCATCGTATCCGGAATATTGGCATAAAAATTTCTAAACATCAGGGTCGTAATCGGCAGGCCGTACACGACGTGGGTTAAAATCAGCCCCGGAATCGAGTTGTACAATTCAATGGTTCTGAGAAATTGAATGAGCGGAATGAGGATGCTCTGATACGGAATAAACATCCCAAACAGCAGCACAGTAAAAAGAATTTCCGAGCCTTTGAACTTCCATTTGGACAGCACGTACCCGTTCATCGCCCCGAGCAGCGCGGATAAAATTGTGGCCGGAATAACCAGATAAAAGCTGTTCGCCAGGTTCGGCGCCAGGGCTGTAAAGGCTTCTGCGTAGCTTGAAAAGTCGATTGCTGTCGGAAATGCCCACATCGTAGCGAGGCTCACTTCGTCGAGCGGCTTCAGGCTGGTGACTACGATGACGTAAATAGGTGATAAAAACAAAAGCGACATGAAAATGGCGAGTGCATATTTGAACACCGGCGTTAATCGAACAGCCATCACCCTTCCCTCCTTCGATTGGCGAGTAAGTACGGTACGATGAATACTGCGACCAGGATGAGCATCACCATGGCAATGGCAGCCCCGTTCGCGTAGTAGTTGGCCCGGAAGGTCGTTTCAAACATATACACGCCCGGCACGTCAGTTACGAAATTAGCTCCCGAACCGGTCATGGCATATACCAGGTCAAAGATTTTCAGCGAAATATGTGCCATGATAATAACAACACTTACCGTAATCGGCAGAAGCAGCGGAATAACTACCTTCATGTATACCTTCCACTCCGACGCTCCGTCGACCCGGGCAGCCTCCCGGAGCTCCTCCGGAATGCCCCGCAGTCCGGCCAGATACATCGCCAGGGAAAAGCCGGTCATCTGCCAGACAGCTGCAATAACAAGCGCGATGATGGCGACCGGGAGACCGAATTCAATACTTCCCCACTGAAAGCCGCCCAGAATAGTCGTATCAGTGTACCAGAGCGGTTCGATACCGAAGAAAGCCAAAAATGTATTGTAGCCGGTGGACGGATTCAAAAGCCACTGCCAGACGACACCGGTTACGACAAAGGAAAGCGCCATTGGAAAAAGAAAAATATTGCGGAAAAGCGTTTCGGCCTTTAGCTTTTGATCGATAAGCACAGCCAGGCCGAGCCCGCTCACAATTACAAACCCGATAAACAGAATCGTGAAAAACAGGGTGTTCCTTAAATCCGCCTGAAAACGGAAATCCTGGAACAGATATATATAGTTAGCAAACCCGGCAAACGAAAAGTCCGGCGTCAGGCTGTTCCAATTGCTGAGCGAAACGTACCCTGTCCATCCGATAAATCCGTATACAAATACAGCGACCAGTAAAAACGAGGGGACGATAAACGCCACGGCCCACCAGCGGTCCTTGACGACCTTTTTTCGTTTCACCCGGTCTTTTGCTGCTGTTTTATCCATTACTTCGTCGGCCATCTTCCATCCCTCCTTTAAACAAAAGAAGCCCGGCACCGCTTTCACCGGCACGGGGCTTCCTTCTGTTAATCATCCTATTGTTGTTCTTCATCCAGCGCTGTCTGCATCGATTCCATCAGTTTTTCTTCATCACCCTGGGTAACGAAGATATTGACTGCCTGGTTCGCTTTGGTCACGAAGCCTTCAGAGGCAGCTGAACCGTGAGCAAGACTTGGCGTAAGCGATGTTTCCTGGAAGTCTTCCATCGTGTCCTGGCCGTATTCGTCATATTTGGACTCATCCGCGTCCACCCGTGCCGGGATCGAACCTTTTAATGGGTTGAACGTGTCCTGTCCTTCCTTCGAACCGAGGACGCTCAGGAATTCTTGAACCTGTTCCGGATTTTCCACCCCTTTTGGCAGACCGAACGTATCCGTGATGACCATAAACTCTTCTGCTGTTCCAGGGAATGGCGTGTAGCCGAAGCCTTCATTTACTTCGAGGCCAAGGTCATTTACAAAGTAGCCCTTTGCCCAGTCGCCCATGTTAATCATGGCAGCTTCCCCGTCTGCAACCATCTGAGCTGAATCCTGCCAGTTTCTCGAAGCGTGATCTTCGTTTACATATTCAAGCATCTGCCCAAACTGCTCGGTGGCTGTTGCTACGCGCTCATCGTCAAAGCCGACTTCGCCTTCCCAAAGAGCTTCGTAGTCCTCCGGACCGAGGTTGGCAAGCAGCAGATTTTCGTAAATCTGTGTAGCCGGCCAGGACTCTTTATCGCCCATCGCAAGCGGAGTCACGCCCGCTGCTTCGAGCTCTTCTGCGACTTCAAAAAATTCGTCAATATCACTTGGCGGTTCGATGTCGTTTTCTTCAAACACTTCCATGTTGTAAAACATTACGTTACCGCGGTGAATATTGACCGGTACGGAATAGATATCGCCATCTGAGCTGACCATATCGACCAGCTCTTCCGGAAACTTGTCATTCAGCTCTTCCTCTTCGTAAAAATCATTGAGCGGCTCCATTTTGTCTGCCGCCACCCAACTGTCATTCAGCTCAGCTCCGCCGTGCACCTGGAACGTCGACGGCGGATCGTCGCCCTGCATTCTTGTGGCAAGCACCGCTTTAGCATTTGTACCGGCACCGCCGGCTACAGCTGCGTTTTCCACCGAAATATCGGGATTTTCCTCTTCAAACATTTCAATCAAAGCCATCAGGCCGTCTTCCTCGCCAGCGCCTGTCCACCAGCTAAAGATTTCTACTTCAGCGTCGCTTCCGCCTTCTCCCGAGCCGCTGGAGCTGCCTTCATTTTCCGAACCGGAGCCGGAGTCCGAACCGCCTCCCCCACAGGCTGCCAAACCGAACAACAGCAGTGAACTTCCTACCAGACCAACACTCTTTTTCAACATAAACCCTCCCCCTCGCAGGAATAAATATGATTTTATGATAACGCTTACAATTTTGATTATAAGTTAAGCTCCTGCGATTGTATGGAAGTATTTTCTATACAATCTTTTGATTCTCTGCATTATTTTTAGGTTACTTTATCCTATTACTTTTTACCTTGCTGGTATTGTTTCGGAGAGCATCCCACCTGTTTTTTAAAGACACGGCTGAAATAGTTCGGGTCTTTGTACCCGATGCTGATACTGATTTCCTTTAAAGGTCGTTCGCGGTCCTGAAGCATCCGTTTTGCTTCCTGCATCCGCACACGCGTGACGTAATCAACAAATGATACCCCGGTTACTTCTTTAAACTGATGGGAAAAATATGCAGAGCTCCACTGCACATATCCCGCCATGTCCTCGAGCTGGAGTGCTTTGGCATAATGCTCCTTTACGTAGGCCTTCACTTTTTCAATCTGGTGATGCTCCCGAAAATGAACTCCTCTGTACGCCCCTACAATATGAAGAAGCCGCTTCCATTCCGCAGCATCCGACGGCATATCTTCTTCGAGTGTGCCGCCCATTTCCTTGACCAGTTCTTCAAGCTGAAGCCACAGGTGCCTCCTCGATGATTTTTGGGGACTGGTCTTCCACCATTCGCTCCAATAATAGACAGCGGCTTTTTCTTCCCCGGTCCGCAGCGCATTCACAATAGAGGAGACCCACTGGCTGCTCTGTTCGGGCAGCGCGTACCGATCCTTTTCAAGACCGGACAATGCTTCCACATAAGCCTGAAACAGCTGTTTCATGTCATATTCTTTATCAGAAATTCCAATTGCCGCTTTTTCCCCAAGCTCAAAATGCATCCGGCGGCGCAGGCGCTCGATCTCTTCAGAGCCTCTGCTTTTGCCTGCATGAAAGAAAAAAGCACGAAACCAGCCGCCCGGCTGACGGTCTGTAAGAAAAGCATCAGTTGTCCAATGCGCCATTCTTTCTTCTATGTCCTCCGGCGTTTCCTCCTCGCGCATGACTGCTGCAAAGCCGCAGGAGGCATCCGGCACTGCTTCAGTAAGAAGATCTGCATGGTTTTCATACGGTTCCCCGTGACAGACACTTTGGAAAAGGAGCTTTTGCATTCTGCGGCTGTATTGCTTCTGTTCCTGTCTGCTTCGGTTTAACGCTGTCTGCACGCGCATGAGTGTCTGAATGGTCTCTTCTTTTTTGCCCGGCTTTAACAAATACTCCTTTACGCCCAGCCCGAGCGCCTCCCGGGCATAGTCGAAGGAATCGTAGGCGGTGACCATAATAAAGTGGATGCCGGAAACTGTCTGCTGAATGCGCTGTATGGCTTCAAGGCCGTTACATCCGGGCATTTTAATATCCATCAGCATAATGTCCGGCCTGCTTTCGATAGCCAGCTCCACTGCCTCGTGCCCGTTCTCTGCCTCTCCGATTACTGTAATTTCCGGTAAATGCGCCGCGATCAGTTTTTTCATCGCTTTACGTTCAAGCCATTCATCCTCTGCCATCAACAGTCGTATCATCCTGCCCGCCCCCCTGCTTTCTGCCATTCTTTGACCGGCATACAAAGCTTCACCGTTGTGCCCCGCGCCGGCACAGATTCCACATCCACGAGCTCGCCGGCCTGAAAAAACAATTCCAGACGTCTGCGGACGTTCTGCATGCCAAGACCAGTGGAATGGCCAATATGCGCTTTTTGCTCTTTACCCGCACCAAGAAGCTGCTGGCGCTCGTGTTCATTCATTCCTTTACCGTTATCCATCACCCGGACGACAATCTGTCCGTCCTCCAGACGCACCTGCACACGTACTTCGGCGTTTTCCTCCATCCCTTCCACCCCGTGAATAAAGGCATTCTCGATTACCGGCTGCAGCGTCAGTCTCGGGATAGGCACATCGAGCTCGTCCGTTTCGATTTCAATATGTGTAGACAAGCGGTTTTGGAACCTTGTTTCCTGAATGTGAAAGTAGCTCCGGATCACATCCAGTTCGTCCCGGAGTGTTACTTCTTTGTCGATATTTCCTAAGCTGTAGCGCAGCAGCGAAGAAACAGACTCGATCAATTCCGACGTTTCCTCCGCGTCTTCCAAATAAGCCATTTTTGAGATCGTGTTCAGGGTATTAAATAAAAAGTGTGGATTAATTTGGTTCTGCAGATGCTTCAGCTCCAGCTGCTTCATCAGCTGATCCATTTCTGCCTTTTTTTCCATTTCGCCGACGTAGGTGTGAATATCTGTCCGCATACGGTTGAATGTACGACCGAGAAGCTCCAATTCATCTCCGGAACGAATGCGGAGCGGCTCTCCCTGAAAATGGCCGCGCGATACTTCTCCTGCTGCCTGGGATAATTCGCCGACCGGCTTTGTAATGCTTGAAGAAAACTTGAATGCGATAAAAGCGGCAATCAACAACGATGTCGTAAACAGGCATATAATAAAATAGCGAAATGAGGTGTTTCGCTCCTGCAGCTGGGCATACAGCTGCTGATATTCTGTCAGGGACTGATCGATAAGCGTCAGCGTACTTTCCTGTATATATGCATTCGACTGCTCGGTTTCTGCGAGATTGCTTCCGTATTTTTCAATATCTCCCTGCAGCACAAACCCGGCAGTGGTTTCACTGTTTTGTTCCAGTGAATCAAGCAGCTGCATGTAGCTCTGCATTTCGACCGATCCCGGCTGGCTTTCTTCATTACCGAGCTCTTCTGTCAGCGCCTTCATTTCCCGGGATGCCTGATAATAAGCGGCCCACGTTTCCTGTGAAGGGTTGGTCGCGATCTGCTGCGTCGCCGCTGTCCATTCTTCGGCCTGCCGGGAAATGGAATTCAATAGCACAAAGCGGTCAAAGCTCGAACTGTATTCATTGGTGATTCGCTCTGAACTCCAGTAAATACCGATCGCTACAGCGTTAAACAACAGGATGAACGCGAAAGAAAAAAACATCATTTTCGAACGAATAGAATGTATCACTGCTCCGCGCCCCCTTCCCGGGCAGCTTCAGAAGATCTCCAAATAACCGTGTCTGTATGCTGAATTGCCGGTACGTGCTTCTGTTGATTCAGACGGGCCACGTCATAGACCGCCTGCTCCCCCATCTGTACGGGGTGCTGACGGACCGTTGCATCAATTGTTCCCTCTTCAAGCAGCTGTACTGTTTCGGGAAGCGTATCAAACCCTATCACATACAGGTCCCCGGCCCCTTCAATCTCTTCGATCCCCTGGGCTATGCCGACAGCATCCAAAGCACTTGTGCCGTACAACGCTGTGATGTCGGGCTCCTCCTTCAATAAGCTGTAGGTGGCCTGGGCGGCTCCAATCTCGGATATTCCGGAATATCCGATATCCTTAATTTCCACACGACCGCTTGCTTCCACAGTATTCCGAAAGCCTTCCACTCTCTCCTGCTGGTTGACCGTCTCCGCACTTCCCGAAACAATGCCGACATGCTGTATCCCTTCTGTATGTTGAAGCAGCTCTTCACCTGCCAAAACCCCGGCTTCGTAATTGTCCGTCCCTATATAGGCCCGCCGCCCGCTCTCCGGCACATCACTGTCCACCGTGATGACCGGCACACCCTTTTCGAGCGCTTTTTGCACCAGCTCCTGAAAAACAGGATCGTCGATGCCCTGGGTAATAATAGCGTCCACATTGCTCTCAATCATCCGATTCATCGTTTCAAGCTGCTCATTTTTATTCGCTTTGGACGGACCGTACGTTTCCACGTAGATGCCCGCTTCTTCCCCTGCTTCGACGGCTCCCTCTTTAATCTGTTCCCAGTAAGGGTTACCTGCTTCCTCCATAACGAGCGCCACTCTCGTCTGATACGTTTCGTTTTCCTCTGAATTGACCGGCTCCACGTAAAAAGCCTTCGTGCCAAAATAAACGGTTGCTGCCAAACTGGCCAGACAGCCGATAAAGAAAACAGCAAACATCCAACGCTTCCGCCGTTCACCCACAACCGCATCCCCCTTTAAATGAAACCGTTTACAAACAATTATATAACTTTTCCCAGAAATCGCCACCCTCTTCCGCTGGAAAGAGCATAAAAAAGACGCCGGAGTATTGAACCGGCGCCCTCTAATTATTCGTCCTCTGTTATTTCGAGCCCTTCTCCCGAGGCCTTAAGCTGATCGTACGTGTAGACTGCAATGGCTGTATCCTGCACCCCGGTGCCTGTCAGGTCACAGAGAGTTACCTGTTCCATCGTTTCCCGCCCGGGGGCATCTCCACTGATAATGGCCCCAATTTCCACGGTGCTGCTTTCATCGATGATTCCTGCTTCTTTAGCCGTCCGGTGTTCTCCGATGGAAAACACCTGCGAGGCGGCATCGCATGCAAGAATATCCACTGCTCCGAGTACGTCCGGCTCGATTTCATTCTTTTCCGAAGCATCTGAGCCCATCGCTGTAATATGAAGCCCCGGATGCAACCATTCTTTTTTAATGAACGGCTCTGTCGCTGGGGTCGTCGTGACGAGTACGTCGCAGTTTCGTACGACCGTTTCAAGGTCGGCAGCCTCCGTGGTAACACCAAGCTCATGCTCCATTTCACGCTGGTACGCCTCGATCCGTTCTTTTTTTCGTCCATACACATACACTTTTTCAATCGACGGCCGCACCATTTTCAGCGCCCGCAGCTGAAAGCGCGCCTGCGTACCGGTGCCGACAATACCGGCAATCCTTGCCCCGTCTTTAGCCAGATACTTGGCTGCCGCAGCTCCGGCAATTCCTGTGCGCACATCGGTCAGGTATCCGTTATCCTGCAGCACTGCTGCCGGGAAGCCGGTATCTGAATGAAATAAAAGCATCATGCCGCTGAGGCTCGGAAGCCCTTTGTCCGGGTTATCGAAAAAACCGGTCGAAATTTTCAGGGCAAACTGATCCATGCCTTTGACGTAGGCCGTTTTTGCATCCATCTCCCCATTTTTGTCGGCAATGGGCATGCTGAGCACAGGAGGCATGGTTACTTCTCCTGCCTGAAGGCGCCGAAAACCGTCTTCAATGAGGGAAAGCGCCTGCTGATTAACATCAATCGTATTTCTGATCGATTTTTCTTTAAATAAATACAAGGACTCCGCCTCCTTTTAAGTGAGTTGCTTTTATTATAGGAAACATTTCCCTAAATCAAAACCATTAATCATGAGAACGCTTAAATATTTACAGAACGGGAATAGCCTACCATACTTTGATTAAAAGGCAGGTGGACGGTGTGAAATATCGTCAGTTGGGAAATACCGAATTGGAAGTAAGTGAACTGAGCTTTGGCACGTGGGCCATTGGCGGCGCGTGGGGAGCAACAAACGATAACGAAGCGCTCAGGGGCCTTGAGGCTGCCATGGACGCGGGCGTGAATTTTTTCGACACAGCTGATGTCTACGGTGACGGCCACAGCGAAGAGTTAATCGGAAAAGCGACAAAGGGAAAAGAAGACAAGATTCACGTAGCCAGCAAATTTGCGCGCGGCGGCGATATCAATGACCCAAATACTTATTCGAAAGAAAGTGTAACGTCTTATCTGGATGCTACGCTGAAGCGTCTCGGACGCGAACGCCTGGATCTTTATCAGATTCACTGCCCGCCGATCGATATTTTAAAAGACGGCTCGGTGTTCCAGGTTCTTGATGACCTGCAGGCACAGGGAAAAATCCGGCATTACGGAGTCAGCGTAGAGACCGTGGAGGAAGGTCTGGAATGCCTTCATTATCCGAATGTTAAGGCACTTCAGGTAATCTACAATATCTTCCGCCAAAAGCCGGCAGAACGACTGTTTCCACAGGCCAAAAAGCAGGGCGTCGGCATCCTGACCCGCGTACCGCTCGCAAGCGGACTTTTGACGGGGAAATATACAAAAGAAACAACATTCGCTGAAGATGACCACCGCAATTTCAACCGGGACGGAGAAGCCTTTAATGTCGGAGAAACATTCGCGGGCCTTCCTTTTCAAAAAGGCGTGGAGCTCAGCACCTCGCTCCAGTGGATTAAAGAAGAACGGGGAACGATGGCGCAGGCGGCGCTGCGCTGGATTCTTGATAACGACGATGTTACCTGCGTCATACCAGGATTCCGGAATGAAAAACAGGTGTCCGACAGCCTCGAAGCAGTCAGCGTGCCTTCCTTCTCCAAGGAAGAGCAGGAGAAGCTGACGAAGTTTTATTTAGAGGATGTGGAACCAAATATCCGGGGCGGCTATTAAATCGTATGATTAATACCGTTTCATCCCGGGAAACTGTACTAGTGGACAAATTATAAAGCAAAGGAGCGATTATATATGGGAAGCCAATCCGTTTCCGAACTGACCGCAGGCACGAACTATAAAGCGAGTGAAATTGACAGCTTTGTAGAAAACAATCATGTCACGGTTATTTCCAACAACGAAAATCAATTGTTTACAGAACCTGACCGCGAGTACAAAGTCGTCTATAAATTCGGCGGCTATTTCGATCATTCGAAAGAACTCGGCGGAAAAGAATTCGTTGAAAAACCAACGTACGTTGTAGAAAAAGTCTAAAAGCAGAATGCTTCTGTATTAAAGACGAAAGAAAAGCCGGCATCCTTTATTAGGGAGCCGGCTTTTTTAATGCTTTTGATCCATTGCCTGGGCAAGCGAGGAGGCGATCGGCACGTCCTGAAATCTGATGCCAAGATTGACAGAGGTCTGAGCGATTTCGGGGCGCATCCCTGCCAGGACAGGCTGCACGCCGATCAGCTTTAACGAGCGGATCAGTCCGAAAATCTGATGGGCGACGTGGGTATCAATGCCGGCTACGCCGGAAAGATCGATAAACAATTCAGATACCTGCTTTTTCGAGCATGCCTCGAGCGAATGCTCGAGTATTACCGCCGCCCGCTCTTCATCAATTTCACCTATCAACGGAAGAAGGGCGGAGGATTTATTCAGTGAAATAATCGGAGCACTCAATTCATTAATAATGCTTTCCTTAGCTTCCAGTTTCTGCAGTAGCAGCCGGTTGGATTTTTCCACGTACGAAAGAATAATCTGATCCATGCCGTTTGTTACGAGCTCCCGCAGCTGTTCTTTCATATTGGTCGAAAGCTCTGCGTGCTCTTCAGCATAAAAACGCTTCAGATAAGCTGTGTACTGCTCCCGGTACCTCATCATTTCCCGGACCACCCGTGCATCCTTCGTCCGGAAGTACTTGGGATCACTTATAATACCGTCTAGCCATACTTCAAAGGCATTCTCCCACGTTTTCCGGTCTTCGATAAAAATGCTTGAAAAGTATAAATGAAACTCGTACGTCTGAGACTTCAGCTCCTCGACTTCTTTTGGATCCATCGTTGCGTAAGCAGATTCTCTGTCTGATTCCTCTAACGTTTCGTACCATGTATTCGCCATTTCTGCTGCATGATTGACAAAATAGTCACGGAGCAACTGGTTGGTGCTCATACGGCACCGTCTCCCTTCTGTTTACATAATGCTTCTACCCACTTCCATCTTCCTTAAAAAAGTTAAAGCTAAACAAGGAATATTATGACTCCGGCTGAAGCTGGAGGGAACTTCTTAGCGTCCACTGATCTTTTTCCAGATGTTTCTTAAAGCGGTTCATGATCCAGAGGTGAATAAAGGCCTGGGTATACTGATAGAAATACCACGGCATAGCCGGAACATAATCATGCACCGCCACAATACACTGATTCGTATGAGGAATTTTGCGAAATTCCAGCCGGCCCCGCTCTCCTTCATTTACCTGGGCAAGCAGCCCTCCGGTAATATAGTACAGCGCGCGGTCTTCTTCACTGCGCTCTTTGGAGTAGGAAAGCTCAAGAAACGTTCTTTTCATAAAGGCAGGCCGCAGGCCGTACTGGTAGCGGTCGGTGGTCTCCACCTTAACGAACGGCCTCAGCAGCTTCGGGAGCCACTTGATATAATAACGGGCGGCCCAATCTGCATCTCTTCCATTTGGAATGGTCACGCGCTGAACCGATCGGACATTTCGCTCCACAGGTGCCGGCTTCAGCCGCGCCAGAATGGAGGACTGCTCCTTCCTGCTTTCTTTCAAGGAGTTTTCCGCTGCCTCCTGAAATGAAATTTTCCCATCACTAATGCCCTTCACACTTTTGGCGGGATCAGCGACCATTGGGTGAATCAGGCTTTCAATAAGCGGATAAACCAGGCTTTTCGGCGTTCCTGTCGTCACACTTACCCACAGCCTTGAAAGACGCACGGTGAAAAACGGCACAGTGACTGCATACCTTTTTTTCCCCATGACCTTTGAAGTAATCCCCATCATTTTCCGGTAGGTCATTACATCCGGCCCTCCGACATCGATGGAACGATTGTAGAGCGATTCTTCCCCGATGCTCTTCTGCAGACTGTTTAATACGTCAGCAAGAGCGATCGGATGAGTCTTTGTCTGCGTCCATTTCGGCAGAATCATGACCGGCAGCCGCTTCACCAGCTTTGCGAGAATAGGGAATGAGGAACCCTGCGGGCCGACAATTAAGCCTGCACGTATAGCAGTTACCGGCGTCCGGTATGATTTCAGAATGTTTTCCACCTCGAGCCGGCTGCTTAAATGGCGGGAGAGACGGTCAGCTTCAGGAATAATGCCGCTCAAATAGACGATCTGCTTCACCTGCTTCTGCTCGGCAGCACGTGCAAAATTATCCGCCAGGATGACGTCCATATCCTCAAAGCGTCCCTGGGTTAATTTGGACGTCGGCATCATCGAATGAACTAAGTATAGAGCGTAATCTGCGCCTTCGAGTGCCTGTTCTGCGTCTTTTAATGAAAATAAGTCACACGAACGCCACGTTACATGCTCTTCGTTTTCTTTTGTCTCTATGTTTCTTGATAGAGCAATAATATCCGCATGCTTTTTCAGCTCCGTCATCAGGTTTCGTCCAATGTATCCGCTTGCGCCGGTAATTGCTATGACCGGCCGCCGGCTGTCTGTCTCTTCCATTCTCCCACGCTCCTTCTCGCTTTTAAACCTTACAAACACCATTCCCTAATTTCTCCGGGGCTAATTACATATTTATTTTAGAAATAATCCATTGCGCAATTATTACTGTAACAAAGCTGACGAGAAATCCAAAAACTACGAAAGCAAGCACCCACAGCCAGCCTCTGTCGAGATTCAGGCCGGCGAGAAGACCAATCACTGCCCACGTCAACGCCGTCGGGAGCGCATATTTTAACACGTTTTCCATTGAGTCATCCCTCCTCTTCTGCTCCTTTCCCGTTTCAAATTCCCCCCAATACTTAAGTTCATCATTTGGTCACAACTATATATTTTCCTCGCTTGCATTTAATTGTGAAATGTTGCACAATGTAAATAGATAAAGATTGCTCAATCATTCACATGATTCATATTTGAAAGGGGATTTTATATATGAAAAGAAATCACGTCCACCGGGTTGTTGTTGTTGGAGCCGGGGCTGTCGGCAGCGGATATGCATTTTCGTTAATTAATCAGGGCGTCGTCGAGGAGCTCGTGATCATCGATCTGGATGAACGCAAGGCCGAAGGGGACGTGATGGACCTGAATCACGGCAAAGCCTTTGCCCCGCATCCTACGAAAACATGGTTTGGCACCTATGAAGACTGCCGGGATGCCGATATTGTCTGCATCACTGCTGGCGCCAACCAAAAACCCGGGGAGAGCCGTCTCGATCTTGTAGGGAAAAATACAGCTATATTTAAAAATATCGTCGGCCAGGTGATGGATAATGGCTTTGACGGAATATTCCTTATCGCTACCAATCCTGTAGATATTCTTACGTATGCCACCCAGCAGTTCAGCGGGCTTCCGAGAGAAAGGGTCATTGGAAGCGGCACAATCCTTGATACCGCCCGTCTCCGGTTTATGCTGAGTGACTATTTCGACACTGCCGCCCAGAACGCCCATGCCTATATTATTGGCGAACACGGTGACACGTCGCTTGCTGTCTGGAGCCAGGCAAACGTCGGCGGCCGAAACGCCGTGGAGCTGGCGGATGAAAAAGAAGGTAAAAATGTAGAGGAAATGAAAGGCATGATTAAAGATGTACGCGGGGCTGCCTATGAAATCATTGAGCGCAAAGGCGCCACCAGCTATGGTATCGCGATGGGGCTCACCCGTATTACAAATGCGATTCTCAAAAATGAAAACAGTGTCCTGACCGTCAGTGCTCACCTTGAAGGCCAGTACGGGGAAGAAAATCTGTGCATCGGCGTCCCGGCTGTGATTAACCGCGAAGGTATCCGGGAAGTGATCGAACTGCCGCTCGACGAAGAAGAGACCGAAAGCTTCCGCCACAGCGCAGAGACACTCCGGACCGTATGGGAAAATGCGAACGGGCAGGCGGCTAATTAAACGAGCCACTAATTATACAAACACAGTCCTGAAGAGCCCTTCCACTGCGAAGGGTTTTTTCACGGCTCCATCTGCCTTGAAGCGCAGGGATTCCCCATTTTGGGGCAATGTATGTTAGAATTTGAAGGAATAGCAACATACTAGTGAGAAGGAGCCTGAATGTATGAGTATTTCACGTAACGATCCGTGTCCTTGCGGCAGCGGTAAAAAATACAAAAAATGCTGTGGCGATCCCGCCAACCAGCCAGCTTATACGACTGAAGAAGTAACCAACATACAGCTGGACCTTGCAGCCGCTGCAAAC
Source organism: Marinococcus halotolerans DSM 16375 (assembly GCF_000420725.1). GTDB lineage: Bacteria > Bacillota > Bacilli > Bacillales > Marinococcaceae > Marinococcus > Marinococcus halotolerans. The sequence goes on from NZ_ATVM01000020.1 coordinate 50,812, forward strand.
AAAGACAGCCGGAAGGATTTCAGCCATTATTACCGCCGCGTCTACCGGCCGAACTATTTCCCTTACGCCTGGCATAAATTTGTCCAGAACCTGGCGCTTGCCGACTTTTTACTGCACGGCAATGAACGCCGGAAGTGGATGAACATTCACCAGCAGTTAGAGCAGAACAATCAGCATCCGCGGCTTCAGCGGCTTTATTCCAACTGGACCGGACATAACCTGTCACTGTTCCGCCTGAATAAAATGACCGACGACTGGTATGAAGTCACTGACCTGCTGAGCGAGGAGGTTCACCACATTGAGCCACTTTCCTTTTTCCGGGACCTGCAGGAAAACATTGTGTTTCTCGCCTTTTTAGTTCCCGTGGAGGACAAATGGTATCCAATGCTCGGCCTGCTTCCATTTCATCCGGATTTCGCCGATGACGTTATTAAAAGTGTTACCGGCTCTGTTCCGGATAACGAAGCGGATAAAGCCGGCTGGATCACGCATCACCTGCCGGACGTGCTTCGCACACTGAAGGACGATCTTCAGGAAAAATACCAGGAAGCAGATAACACCTCCGTCTCTTCTGAAATAAATTCAGATGCTGCAGCCGAAACAACCGAGGATGCTGCAGCGTCCGCTTCGAGCCTGAATGACGACCAGCAGAAAGTAGTGGAGGCGCTCGAAAGCTCCGATCAGCTGTCCAAAGAAGCAGTATCTACAGCCGCAGAGCTGTGGGCCCGCTTTTGCGAACAGGAAAACCCTGTGATCCGAAAACCCGAAGCCCAGGCAGCAGCTCTGGAATATGCGGTCGGCGGCGGCACCCAAAAAGAAGTAGCCCAACGCTACGGGGTGGCCTCCTCTACTATTCGTACGCAGTGGAAAAAGATGGAGCCTTATACGTCAAATGAAAATGCATAAATACTAACGGCCTGCGGGGATTGATGCCCCGCAGGCCGTTTACTGTTTCAGAAAGAACGCTTCTTTTTTCGTTTTTTCAAGGCAAGCATACGGCTTCCGGTAAGCGCGAGATGGATGGAAGCGGCCATCAGTATAAGGTCGAGCTCGAAGCCTCCAATCAGCCCCTGCTGCCATTTGACTGTTATAATCGCTCCAAGCATAATGAGCGCAAACAGGCCGGCAATCACACGCGTCAGTACACCGAGAATAAGTAAGAGTCCTCCCGCTGCTTCGATAACCGCTACGGCGTAAGCAGTGCCGTCCGGCATGCCCATGCTGCCAAACGACGCAGCTGAAGCGCCCATCCCGTTCAATAATTTATCAGCCCCGTGGGCTAAAAATATCACACCCGTCACGACCCGGAGAATCAGCAGGCCGGCTTCCATATTTTTCATATGAATTCCTCCTCTTTCTTTTTCACCAGTATGCCGAAAGCCTGCAGGTTTGAAAAGGCACTATAATAAGATACATGATTTCTGCCTATAAAAAAAAGAGGCCGCAGCGGCCTGATATGCTCCCCTTTAAGTAGACAGATGAAATAAATCATCTGTTTTGCTTAGAGGGGAGCATTTTTATGCCTTATCGAGGATATACGACCGAG
>NZ_ATVM01000021.1 GCF_000420725.1 Marinococcus halotolerans DSM 16375
AATAATACTTATCTTGCAAACCGCATAGTTCCAAGTTCAGAAGCTAAAACCCTAACCTTGTTCAAACTAACGGATCAAAATAGTAATCTCATTGTATCATGTTAACCAAATTATAGCAACAGACTTTAATAGTTAAATATTAAAGAATAAGTAAGCTTTTTAAAAAGAAAAAACCACTCTCCCAAAAGAGAGCGGCTTTATATGGTTTAATTAGTTTTTAGTGACGTTTGCAGCTTGTGGGCCGCGGTCGCCTTCTACTATTTCGAATTCTACCGTTTGTCCTTCTTCTAAGGTTTTAAAGCCTTCTTCCTGGATAGCGGAGAAGTGAACGAAAACGTCGTCTGCACCTTCGCGTTCGATGAAGCCAAAACCTTTTTCTGCGTTAAACCACTTAACTGTACCTTGTTCCATAAAAATAATCCTCCTGCGTGCCTCATGGCACAAATGTTACTTATCTTGCAAACCGCATAGTACCAAGTTCAGAAGCTAAAACCCTAACCTTGTTCTGACTAACGGATCAAAATAGTAATCTCATCATATCATGTGCTCCAAACAATAGCAATACATTTTGCGAACGAATTTTAATGGCATCAATATCAACTGTTACGCTGCTTGAAACGAATTGCATCTTTAACTGTCCCAAAGGTCTGAAAAGCGGAAAAATCAAAATCCATATCTTTGGACCTTACCGCGAGACTTGGAGAAATGCCGGTTACAATCAGTTCTGTGCCGAGCAATTTCAAAAGATCATTTAGAGTAAATATTCCTTTCATAATATCGTCATTTAGTGTAGAAAGACCGGAAAGGTCGACAATGAGTGTTTCTACTTTGGAGTGATGAATTACATCAGTAATATTTGTGAAAATAATCTTCAGTCTCTGCTCATCGACGTTACCGATTAGTGGCATCGCGTACACACTATTAATGATTGGAACGATAGGAGTGGAAAGAAGGTTAATTTCATTGAAATACTCTAAAGCCTCTTTTTCTGCATTTTTTTGTTTCGTAATATTTTTTTGCACTCCAATAAAATAATATTTATCTTCTTCCGGTTCATATACAGGATCAATATGAAGCTCGTTCCAAAACTTAGTGCCGTCTTTCCGGTAGTTAGTAATTTCGATCGAAATTGGTTCATATTTTTTCAACGCTTCTCTCATGCGATCAATAGTATGAATATCGCTCTCTGGTCCCTGGAGAAAACGACAGTTGCTTCCAAGAATCTCCCCGGCAGAATATCCGGTTAAATTGCAAAAACCGCTATTCGTATAAATGATGGGATTGTCTTCTATATCCGGATCAGTAATGATGACTCCGACACGGGTATGATCAACGGCTGTGAGCAGTAAAGAATTAGTTGGGGTTTTTAATGGGAAGTCCTGATTCATGATTTCGGCCACTCCTTAATCGGGGAATTGTTTTCAAAGTAAAAGGTCTTCAGGCAGTCATTTTCACTTAATCTTCAATGATTTTATAACAGCGGCCCTTCCCGGGCAACTGCCGTATTTACTATTTCTTCAGCTTATGTGAAAAGCAATCCAATAAATTACATTGGAAAGATGGATGTTTAAAAAGTGGAGTAAAAGTGTATAGTAACTATTGGAATCAATCGTTATTAAGTTGAATGGAGGAGTTATGTATGGCAGAAACAATATTTACTTCAAAAGCTACTGTAGAAGGCGGTCGTGAAGGTCATGTTCGTTCTGAAGATGGAATGATTGATGTGAATCTGGAACAGCCAGGTTCAGGTTCTTCCAAATCAGGGTCCAATCCGGAACAACTCTTTGCGTCAGGTTATGCAGCCTGCTTTGATGGCATGCTGAACCTTCAGGCAAGCAAGAAAAATAAAGACGTTTCTTCTAAAACAACTGCAGCCGTTAGTCTGCAAAAAGACGAATCCGACGGCATGTTCCAATTGGCTGCTGAACTCACAGTAGAAATCAGCGGTGTTTCAAAAGAGGAAGCAGATGAATTAGTGGATCTTGCCCACCAGTACTGCCCTTATTCCAAAGCTACACGAAACAACATTGAAGTAAAGGTTCAATCTGAAGTGAATTAAAGACGTAAAGAGGGCCCGCAGTGAAAAGCGGACCCTCTTTATATGTATACCGCTGCTTTCAGAGAAAGCAGGGAAGAGTTTAACGTGAAAGGTTTTCTTTAAAATTGTTCATTGGAGAACGGAGAGTGATGATACACTCTTTATGGTAATACTCTTTAACACCCTGGAGGAGCGCCTGTTCAGAATCGCAATAATAAATCTGTCCACGGCCTAAGTCCATTTGCTCGATATCTTTGAGTGTTCCCACCGTGACTTGCCTTCCAGAACGGTCAACAAAATATGCGAATTTGTTTTCCACAGCCATTTACCCGTCCTCCTTACATAGTTTATATGCGTAATTAAATGAAAATTTTGTAATTTAATTATATCGTCATATATATACACTGTTCAATGCAGTTTATGTTACGTTTTCATTACAATTAAATGATCAGTGTGAATTTGTAGTTAATTTCTATGGAATATGAAAATTAGATGGATTTCTTTTCATGAATATGGTAATGTTAATTAGTTCATACGAAATGATCGAATAAGCATAAAAGGGGAATATATACTTGACTTTATTTTCAGAACTAAGATTGGAATCACCTATTCTTCAAGCTATTGAAGAAATGGGATTTGAAGAAGCAACACCCATACAATCGGAAGTTATTCCAAAAGCGAAGAACGGAACGGATATTATTGGCCAGGCACAAACTGGTACAGGAAAAACTGCAGCTTTCGGCATACCGCTTCTTGAAGCAGCCGATAAAACAGCTAACGCTCCGCAGGGCATTGTACTTGCCCCTACTAGAGAGCTTGCTGTGCAGGTATCCGAAGAATTAAACCGCCTCGGAAAGCATAAACGTGTTACAGCAGTAGCCGTTTACGGAGGACAGGATATTCAGCGCCAAATCAAAGCGCTGAAAAGAAAACCGCAAATCATTGTAGCAACGCCGGGGCGTTTAATGGATCATGTGCGGAGAAAAACGATCGACCTTGGAAAAATGAATACGGTTGTTCTCGATGAAGCAGACGAAATGCTCAGCATGGGATTTGTGGATGACATTGAAGAAATCTTAAAGGATATCCCGGAGCCGAGACAAATGCTTTTATTCTCAGCTACTATGCCTCCAAAGCTGAAGCGTGTAGCAGATAAATTCATGACTAATCCTGAGCAGGTTCAAGTAAAAAACAAGAGCATGACAGTAGCGAAAATCGATCAGTATTATATCGAAGTGAACGAACAGGAAAAGTTCGAGACGCTTTGTAATATGCTCGATTATACTCCGCCGGAGCTTGCGATTGTCTTCGGACGTACGAAGCGCCGCGTAGATGAACTCGCAGAGGCATTATCAAGACGCGGTTATGCAGCAGAAGGAATTCATGGCGACATGAAGCAGGCTCAAAGAGATAAAGTGCTTCAGAAATTCAAAAAAGGTACGATTGAGCTATTGATTGCTACTGACGTAGCTGCCCGCGGCATTGACGTGAGCGGTGTCACACACGTATACAACTTTGACCTTCCACAGGACCCGGAAAGCTATGTGCACCGGATCGGCCGTACAGGACGGGCAGGAAACGAAGGCGTAGCATACAGCTTCGTACCGTCAAGAGAAATGACGCACCTGCGTCTTATCGAAAAAACGGTTCAGGCCAAATTGAAAAAAGCACCAAAGCCGACGAGAAACGATGCAGTTGAAGGCCGTGCCCAGCAGGCCGTACAAAAACTGGTCGGATCGATGGAAGTCGACGATAACGAATACTGGGAGCGTACAGCAGAAGAGCTGCTGAATGAATACGATGCAAAAGAAATCGTAGCAGCGGCGCTGAAAATGAACGCACGCGAAGTGAAAGAAGAACCGGTAAAACTTACTTCGGAAGCGCCGATTCGTAATAAGGGCTCTAAAGGCCAGGGCAAGCCGTCTTCGAAATATAAGCAAAAGCGTCCTCAGGGGCAGGGGCACGGCTCCAGTAAAAACAGCCGGCCGCCAAGAAACAAAAAGAAAAGAATGGATCTTTCCTAATTCTAATTTTTCGCATAAGAGCACTTTCCCAGCCTGATGGGAAGTGCTTTTTTGTTTTCCGGACTTTAAATAGCCCAGGGTTTTTCAGGAGCGCGAGCAAGTATGCTAAGATAGGAAAGGACGAGAAAGGAACGGTGAGAGCATGAGTCTGCTTGTAGCAGAAAATTTATACCAGACAACCGGCACAAAGGTGCTTTTTGACCATATTTCATTTACGATCGAGCCTGGAGACCGTATCGGGTTGATCGGTGTTAACGGAACAGGGAAATCTTCGCTTCTCCGCGTGATTTCTGAAATTGATTCCTCGGAGAAGGGGAAGCTTCAGCATTCCAAACAGCTGAGGATTGAATACCTGCCACAGGATCCGGAGCTGCCGGAGGAAGAAAACCTGATTGATTATTTGTATGAAGGCTCTTCCGATATTATGAAAGCAGTGAAAGGTTATGAAAAAGCCCAGGCACGTTTAGAACAGGAGCCCGAAAGTGAAGCTGCACAGGAACAGTGGATGAAGGCCCAGCAGAAGATGGATCAGCTCGGAGCATGGGAAGCAGGCACTGTAGCCCAGCAGGTATTAAACAGACTGGGGCTGACGGTTTATAACCAAAAAATTAATGAACTCTCCGGGGGTCAGCGTAAAAGAGCTTCCATTGCCCGGGCGCTTATTCAGGACTGCGACATTCTTATTCTTGACGAGCCGACGAACCATCTCGACGATGAGTCGATTAACTGGCTTGAAAAATATTTGTCCAACTACAACGGAGCTTTAATTTTAGTCACGCACGATCGTTATTTCTTAAACCGAGTAACGAATAAAATCTTTGAATTGGAACGCGGCCGGCTTTATGAGTATGACGGCAACTATGAATTGTTTCTGGAAAAACGTGCAGAGCGTGAAGCAAATGAAGCGCATGCCGAAGCCAAACGGCAGAACACATTAAAGCGTGAGCTGGCCTGGCTTCAGAAGCAGCCGAAGGCTCGCGGTACAAAACAAAAAGCCCGGAAAGAACGGGCAGAATCTTTAAAACAGCAGGAGGGGCCGCCAAAGAAAGAAGAGCTGCAGGTTCCGGTAGGCTCTACGAGGCTTGGAAAGAAAGTAATAGAAGCGGAGGATCTGGAAAAATCCTACGGAGAGAAGAATATGTTTTCCCAGTTTAACTATATGTTTACACCGGGAGAAAAAATAGGAATTGTCGGTCCGAACGGTACTGGAAAAACGACGCTTTTAAACATTCTGGCCAACCGCACCGAGCCTGACGCCGGGGATGTCGTGTACGGCCCGACCGTAAAGCTTGGCTACTATTCACAGCAGCAGGAAGAATTGGATGAATCCAAGCGTGTGCTCGAATATATTCGTGATATTGCCGAAGTTATATATACTGTTAACGGTGAAAGTATTTCGGCTGAGCAAATGCTTGAGCGTTTTCTGTTCGAACGTGAAGATCAGTGGACGTATATTTCACGTTTGTCCGGTGGTGAAAAAAAGAGGGTGTACCTGCTCAGTATTTTAATGACCGAGCCGAACGTATTATTTATGGACGAGCCGACGAACGATCTGGACGTACAGACACTCAGCGTACTCGAAGAATACCTTCAGCAGTTCCCAGGCGTAGTCGTTACCGTTTCCCACGACCGCTATTTTCTTGACCGGGTAGCTGAAAAGCTGTTTGTCTTTAATGAGTCTTCCCAGGTCACCTTATTCGAAGGGAATTACTCAGAATTTATGAGTTCAGAAGCGGATGCTTCCCGTCCGGCGCTCAGTAAAGAGAAGAAGCCGGAGCCAGCAGCAGTCAGCAGCGCGGCTGGGGAAAAGAAAAAAATGTCCTATAAAGAAAAGCAGGAGTGGGATCAGATCGAAGAGCGTATTGCCCGTCTTGAAGATGAACTGGCGGAAGCAGAGCAACAGATGGAGCAGAGCGGCAGCGACCTCGCGGCTATCGAAAAATGGTCCAATATCCAAAAGGAAACCAATGAAAAGCTGGACCAGGCGATGACACGCTGGGCTGAGCTCTCGGAAATAGCAGAAGAACAGTAGAACCCAGCAGTCTCTTAAAAGAGGCTGCTGCTTTTTTTGAAGAAACAGGTTCTATACGTTTATTCACGTGTCTTTAAGGCTATAATACCTACATGTAATATATTTGTGCATACTTATATCCGAATATATAGTAGTTTCTTTTTTTAGATTAAAGGAGTGAAAGAATGACAATAGAAGAAAGAGAAAATATAAAAATTACGCTCGACAAAGTATGCGGGAAGTGGAAAGCGGTCATTCTTATGGAGCTGGTTGGGAAAACGCTCCGTTTCAGTGAGATTAAACAGCAGCTGCAGCAGATTAATCATCAGACATTAATCAAGCAGCTTAAAGAGCTCGAACATGACGGATTAGTATTACGTCATGCTTACGCGGTGGTCCCGCCGAAGGTGGAATACTCTCTTACAAGCTACGGGGAGTCACTCGAATCTCTTCTCCGGGAGCTGGAAAAGTGGGGGAGAGAACACAAAATGAAAATGGAGGAAGAAGGCAAAAGCTCCTCCGGAAGCAGTGGGTGCTGATGAGTATGATGGAAAATGAGGTATGGAAGCTGGGTATTGTGGAAGCAATAGAGCCGATGGGGGAAGGGTCACGTGTCTGTATAGACGCAGCAGATATTTTGTCTCCAGCTGAAGGTCTGCTTGTCGGGGACACAGGGCACGGGTACATTTATACGCTCTCGGAAAACCGTACGACCAGCACGTACCCGGCCCGCGTGTTTCGTATCAACGCCGGAGCTGTGCACCAATACATTTTTGAAGAGGAAAAAACGAGATATCTCGCAGAAGTAGAGCATGATGAGCCGGTGACCGTATACGAAGGCAAAGCTTCGCGTCAGGTGCCGGTAGGGAGAGTGAAAATTGAAAAACGCGAACTCGTGAGAGTCAAGGTCCGCGCAGGGGATACGCACCTGTCCGCCACGTTGCAGTGGGCGGACAGCGTTTATTTAATGACGGACCAATATGAGCCGATGGCTTTGAAAGACTGCCGGCCCGGAGACCGGATCTACTGCAGACTCGATGAGCCGGGACGTCATCTCGGAGAGGCTGTGCAGGAAGAAATAAAGGAAAGATAACGAAAAGCATGCTTTGTGTAAAAGCGTGCTTTTTTATGAAAAAATATATATTTATAAACTGCTTTGATTGAAACAATAGGGTTTAGTATAGTATCTTTTTATTTCAAGTGATTAAAAAGTGAAAGGAATACGAATTACATACAAGATTAAACCCAAAGAGAAAAAAACGGGAGTGGAAAGAAGGGAAAATAGTATGCTGGACTCTCTATTGTTTCAACTAATGCTGATCGGTGCCGTCGGGATCGGCTCCCAGTGGATTGCCTGGTTCTCTAGGCTGCCGGCCATAGTCGTTATGTCTGTGGCCGGGCTTTTGATCGGGCCGATATTTGGACTGATTAATCCTTCCGAAGCATTTGGCGATCTGTATGGTCCCATCGTATCGATTGCCGTAGCTATAATTTTGTTTGAAGGAAGCCTGAATCTTGATTTCAGAGGGCTTCAGGGGCTTCAGAAGCCTGTGTACCGTATCATCACGATAGGAGCTTTGCTGGCCTGGATACTGGGCTCATTAACAGCCCACTTTGTGGCAGGCTTATCGTGGGAAGTATCCTTTATTATCGGTGGTTTGCTGATCGTCACGGGACCTACCGTCATTCTGCCGCTTCTCCGGCAGGCAAAGCTGAAGCCGAGGCCGGCCAGAATACTTAAGTGGGAAGGAATTGTCGTTGACCCGTTTGGCGCTCTTCTAGCAGTATTTGCGTTTGAAATTATCCGCACTTTCACTTCCGAAGAGTCGGCTTTCGTATCACTCGTTAATTTCTTTATGGCTTCGTTGTTTGCTGTCTTTCTGGGGATTCTGTTCGGAAGAATTATCGGTTGGACCTTTGAACGGGGTCATGTGCCGGAGTTTCTGAAATCTCCGGTCGTTCTGTCGATGGTGATTGCAAGCTTTGTCATTTCGGACGTAGTCATGCATGAAACGGGACTGTTGGCCGTTACTGCGATGGGAATGACAATTGCGAACCTGCGTATCAGCTCGATCAGCGATATGCAGCACTTTAAAGAAAATATTTCCGTGCTGCTGATTTCGGGTATATTTATTATGCTGACAGCATCACTCGACCGGGCTACGCTGATGCAGATTTTCGACCCGCAAATTATCGCCTACGTCCTTTTGATGCTGTTTTTAGTTCGTCCGCTTTCAATATGGCTATCGACCATAGGGACCGATTTAACATTTGGGGAAAAAGCGCTGGTCGGCTGGATCGCTCCCCGGGGGATTGTAGCTTTAACAGTAGCAGGGTATTTTGCAAATGTGCTTGAAGAATACAACTATGCCGGGGCTTCTATTATCACTCCGCTTACGTTTGCGCTCGTGTTTGCGACTGTATGCTTCCATGGGTTTACTATCGGGCCGCTTGCCAGAAAGTTAAATCTTTCAAAAGAGGGACTTCCGGGAGTTCTGTTTGTAGGAGGAAGTTCCTTTACGACAAATCTTGCTCAAAAGCTGAAGGAAATGAATGTGCCGGTTCTGATTGCCGACTCTTCGTTTGAACATTTGTTTAATGCCCGCAAAGCGGGAATTGCTTACTACCGGGGAGAGATTCTCTCCGAGCAGTCGGAGTATTCACTGGACATGACCCCATATAATAAGATTATCGCGGCTACCGACCGGGATTCTTATAATTCGCTGGTTTGTACCACCTTTGTCCCCGAATTCGGAAGGAAGGATCTGTTTCAGCTCAGCTGGCATCAATCAGACCGGAATGAACCCGATGAACTGATGAGAAAAGTCGGCGGCCGCGTACTGTTTGAAAAAGGCGCGACGTTTGAAGAGCTGAACTGGAAAGTAGATGCGGGTTACGTATTTAAATTAACGTCTTTAACAAAAGAATATTCATACCAGTCATATTTAAATGACCGGGCGGAGGATGTAGTACTGATCGGCATCCAAAAACCGACTGGGCGCCTGGAGTTCTTTGCTCTTGATAATGCAATAAAGCCTGAGGCAGGAGACAAAATTCTCAGCCTGAGTCCGCCAAGCAACCAGGAGGTAAAAAAGAAAGAAGAACTAAAGGAACAGTCAAGAGAAAAGCAGAGTGCTCGTAAGCCTTCGGGACCTTCCTTAAATTAATGAAAGTATAAAAAAGCCGCCTGACCAATTTTATGGTCAGGCGGCTTTTTTTATTTGTAGTGCGCATTGGAATGCTGGTGTTATTGGGAAACATCCACGAGCAGCTTGCCCGTGTTCCGGCCGGTGAACAAGCCGATGAATGCTTCCGGAATGCGGTCGAATCCGGTGAGAATTGTTTCTTCATACTGCAGGTCCCCGGAAGCTACCCAGGCTGCAAGCTGTTTGGTTGCTTCATCAAATTCATCAGCGTAATCGCCTACGATAAAGCCTTTCATCAATGCGCTTGATTTAATGAGCTTGAATTGGACTCTCGGTCCGTAATTGTCCGGATCGTTATAAGTAGAAATTGCCCCGCACTGAACTACACGGGCAAATTTATTTAAATGATCAAGCACAATATCGCTCATTTCACCCCCGACGTTGTCAAAGTACACGTCTACTTTGTCCGGGCATGTCCGCTTGATGGCTTTTGTTAAATCCTCTGTTTTGTAATTGATTACTTCGTCGAAGCCAATGCTTTTCATGTAATCGAGCTTTTCATCGGTACCCGCAATGCCGACTACACGTGCGCCCTGCATTTTAGCAATCTGCCCGGCAAGTGAACCGACAGCTCCGGCGCCGCCGGAAATAACGAATGTTTCTCCCTCTTTAGGCTGGCCGATGCTGAGGGTGCCGAAATAGGCGGTGAGACCAGGCATGCCGACAGCGCTTAAATAAGCAGAAACCGGAGCTGCTTCCGCCTGGACCTTCCGTACATCCGAAGCGCTCACGTTAACGTATTGCTGCCACGGCAGATTACCGGTCACGTAGTCGCCTTCGTTTAAAGAATCGTCGCGGCTTTTAAGCACCTTTGCAATGGCCCCGCCGGCAATTGGTTTATGAAGCGGAAAAGGAGGAACATATGATTCGCGGTCGTCCATTCGTCCTCTCATATAAGGGTCAACAGAGATATAGATCATTTGCAGAAGAGCTTCTCCCTCTGCTGGTTCGTCGATTTCTACGTGTTTAAATGCGAAGGTATTTTTATCGGGCAGGCCTTTTGGTCTTTCGTGCAGGAGTATTTGTCTCGTTTTCGTTGCCATTTTATATGCTGCTTCCTTTCGTTTATGAAAAATTTGTCCAATAAGTAAAAAGTGGTCCATCTGAGCCGAAAACGGGATCGTAATCGGGAAGAGGAACGCGGTAAATATTGTTTATCTTTTCCGGGCGCTCGGAAGGGTCCCCGGTGCACATATCATAATCCGAACCGCCTGGATAAGCACCAATAACTGCAAAGTCTTCACTCTGCTCAATGAGTTTATGGCCGTATCCAGCCGGCAGAATCAATACGTCGCCGTGTTTTACATTAAGCTGTGGGCCCTGTTCGCCGCCTATGTGCAAAAGGGCGGAACCACTTACGCATCCGAGCACCTCATGCGAATTACTGTGATAATGATGGTATTTAAATACACTTCCTTTCCATGCTCCCAGCCAGTTATTTGAATTAAAAAGTTCTTTAACATCCTCAGAGCCGGTTACAGTCTGTCTATAAACGAGCGCAGGAAAACTCGGATGATTAGGTATCTTACCGTCGTCTCCCACGGTAAATGTTTCTATATGAACTTCTTCGCGGCTTTTCATACAAGTGCCTCCCTTTTTGACTGACTGACAGCATACTCTATCAAGTATATTCCACATAGAGGAAGAATAAAAACTTCAGGTTCAGGAATAAATATTGACATTGAGAATCGTTTTCAATAAACTATACATAACAAATGAGAATTATTTTCAAATAGGAGGATAAACATGGACGGATTGATGATCATTGGAGCAGACAGACTGGGGGCCATACCCGACCGGTTAAAAGAATTAGGCTTTCAGGACATCAAGCATGTCACCGGGCGTAAAGTAAAAATGGTACAAAAGGAAATTCCGCCAAATATTGATCTGGTGCTTGTGCTTACTGATTTCATCAATCACAATGTTTCTGCCAAATTAAAGGAACGGGCCAAAAATCAAAACGTACCGATCTGCTATGCGAAACGGTCCTGGTGTTCTATTTATAAAGCATTGAGTAATAGTGATGAAGTGTGTGCGAAATGTCCAATGCTTCAAAAATGTAATTAATGAAGGAGCGGTATAAGGGTGAAAAAGCAGCATCATGCGAAAAGAATAATGCCTGAAATTGATGATTTGTTTATTTCTATTATTCAGAATGTAATGAAAGAACTGACAGGAGCAAGTATTGAGAGTCAGCTGGATGTAGTAAAGTGTGTAAAAAAACACTGGAAAACAATCGGTGTTTCTTCGCCGGAACAGGAGTCGCAAAAGGTTGTGCTGTACGCAGCTTTGATGGATGAAAGCCTGAAGGCTTACCGGAACATAAAAACACTGCGGGGAGCACAATTTATTTCGCTAGAAAAAGGCGGGGCCTGGTTTACCGGGAAAAACCCAAAGGAAGTGCACGTTTTGACATATACAGAAAGCGCAAGCATGAAATCAGTATGGAGGCGCAAGCCCTGCCCGACCGGCGCAGAGCGTATGTACTGGTCTAATTTATACACTGGTTCCAAAAGAATGATTCTGCACTGCGAATAGAAAGCATCTCCCTTGTTTTTTACTCTAAGGAAATGGGAATATACGGTTAGCGTCTTCTAAACAGGAAGCCGTGTATTTGACAGGATAGGGGAGACGTTCATATGTATCAAAAAGCTTTACTTATTATTAACGGAAACAAAGACGTTAATGAAAAACAAAAGCAGTTAAATACATTTATCCAGGTATGGGGAACTTCTATTGTGGAGCTTGTCATCAGGCAGGCGCAGTCCAAAGAAGATGTACGTAAAACGTGTGCTTCGATAGATGAACAGGTAGAGGCAGTATTTATTGCCGGCGGCGACGGGACCATTCATGAAAGCATCAATGGATTGATGGAGTCCCCGTATGCCCCTGATGTAGGTGTGCTTCCATACGGCACCTGTAATGATTTCTCAAGATCTCTCGGTTTGGCGCAGAATCCAAAGCGGGCTATGACAGATATGCTTGAAAAAAACACGAAAGAAATCGATATCGGTTCCATGAATGATCGTTTCTTCGCTAACTTTTACGGAATAGGTTTGATTGTGGAAACGTCGGAAAATATTGATGAAAACTTAAAGGGCGCGATCGGAAAGCTAAGTTATTTTATCAGCACGCTGCAAACTGTTCAAAATCCGGAAGTATTTTCTTATCAAATGAAAATTGACGGAGAAAGCTACACCGGGGAAGCGGTAATGATTCTGATCATGAACGGCCACTCCATCGGTACAAACCAGGTGCCGGTAGGAGACACCTCAATGCAGGACGAGCAGTTCGAGATTTTTATTGTTCCAGAGGGCGGCAACAGCTTAATGAGAGAATTTTTTGCAACGATGGGGACTAAGGAAATTGATAATGAAAACAGCCCCATTGAGCACGTGCTCGGCAAAAATATCGAGTTGACTACAGATCCGGTAAAACAGGCAGACACGGATGGAGAAGTTTATACCGAAACGCCTGTAAAAATCAATTTAGGGGAGAAAAAAGTACGGTTTCTCGTTTCCGGAACCCCTGCAGAATAGGAGAGGCCAAGCCGGCCTCTCCTTATTTTTATTCTTTGAAGATATTTTGTTCAAGCTCTGCATCTTTCACATTAGCAAGCGGCTGCATAATAAGAGAAGGATCGAAGCTGTTCAGCGACTGGCCATGGAGAATGCGGTGGGGGGCATCGGGATTGGCCAGAGCGGTTCTGCCAAGAGACACAAAATCAGCAGCACTTTCATCGATGGCGTGGGACGATTTTTCCGGGTCTCCAAGGTCTCCGTTGGCAATGACCGGGAGCCCGCTGTATTCTTTAGCCGCCTGGGCCATGCTGAGTGTGTCATTTCCAAAGCCGTCACCGAGGCCGTCACCGTCCGTAGTATGAATATAATCGAGCGGCGTCTTCCCTAGCTCGGAGAAAATAACTGCAGCATCTGCCTCTCCGCCCGGCCAGCGATAAGAGCCATCTGTTACTTTGGCCTGCGAAATACGAATGCCCAGAATAGGGACAGGGCCGATGGCTTCGCGCACGGCTTCAATTACTTCGGTGAGAAAGCGTACACGGTTTTCCACGGGACCCCCGTACTGGTCTGTACGCTTGTTGGTGGAAGCGGATAAAAACTGATCAAGCAGATATCCATTCGCTCCGTGAAGCTCTACACCGTCGAATCCCGCTTCTAATGCATGAAGAGCAGCCTGAATAAATCCCTGCTTAGCAGTCTCCATATCATCCTCGTTCATGGCTTTTGGGACTGGGAAAGCTCCCTGGCCGCCGTAGGAAGATACTTTTTCAGCAGGAGGCTGCACAGAAGAAGCGGAAGCTGTTTCGCTTGTGTACTGATTGTACTGGGACTGAGCGCCGGCATGCATAAGCTGGGCGATCATTTTGCTTCCGTGCTCTTTAACTGCTTTTGTGATCGGCTCCCATCCCTGCTGATGCTTTTCATTGGCGAGTCCCGGCTGATTGGCGTAGCCCTGGCTGTAAATTTCATCGGTGTAAATTCCCTCCGAAATAACAGCGGAAAAACCACCGAGAGCATAACGCTCATAGTATCTGCGCATCCGGTCGTTTGGCGTACCGTCATCATCTGCGCTAATCCGTGTCATCGGAGCGACGATCAGCTTATTTTTAAAAATGTGGTTGCTTATATGCTGCTGGTTAAACAAGGTTTCTTTTACTTGTGCCATACTACTCCTCCTATAACTTCATCGTTTTCTCTCCCATGTCATTCCCGTTTTCAGCATTGGGAAACTGACTGAAATTTTAAAAGTGAAAAATAAGAATTGCTTGGCTGTTTAGAAGGAAGGGTGCACCACGTCAGTAGGTACATCGGCACAGGAAAGCGGGCCGCGACTGGCCCGCTTATTTATTGTATTCCCGGATTTGTGTATTAATGTCATGCATTTCTTTTTCAAGAATGTCGAGCTCGCGCATAATACCGTCAGTATTACCTCCGAAAGATTCGAGTTTTTCCAGATCTCCCTGTATGCGTACATAATCTGATTTTAACATGGCCAGCTGGTGGTCAAGTTCGCGAAGAGTCATAGCAGGATCCGCCTCCATAATAAATTTGTACATCTGTTTGCTATTTTAACGCAAAATCGTTATAATTTTAAATGAAAATCATTATCAATTTTATGAACGGCATAGGATAAAACTAAGATTGTAGAAAAGAAAGGGGCTTGCGACGGTGGCAAGACTTCAAGCAGAGCAGGTAGACGTTTCCTACGAAAATAAACAAGTCCTGAAAAATATCAGCGTTGACATACCGGAAGGAAAAATTACGTCCATTATCGGGCCCAACGGCTGTGGTAAATCCACGATCCTTAAATCACTGTCCCGTATACTGACCCCTGAAGAAGGCGGCGTTTACTTAGACGGCAAATCCATTCATGAAATGAAAACAAAAGAAGTGGCTAAAAACATGGCAATGCTTGCCCAGACTCCGGATATTCCGCTTACGTTAACGGTGGAACAGCTGGTATCATTCGGCCGGCACCCGCATCGCAAACGCACCCGGAAATTAACTGCGGAGGATAACGAGGCTATTCAAAAAGCCATGACGGATACTGGCGTTTTAGAATTTGCCAGCCGGACTCTGGATTCTCTGTCCGGCGGCCAGCGCCAGCGGGCCTGGATTGCTATGGCACTGGCACAGGATACGGACCTGCTGCTTTTGGATGAGCCGACAACTTACCTTGATATGGCCCATCAGCTTGAAGTGCTGGAGCTTCTTCAGGAGCTGAATGAGAAAGAAAGCCGTACGATTGTGATGGTGCTTCATGACTTAAACCACGCTGCCCGGTTTTCTGATCATTTAATCGCTATGTGCAGCGGAGAAGTCCAGTGTATTGGATGTCCCAATGATGTGATTTGTAAAAACGTGCTCCGCCAGGTGTTTGGTATTGATGCCCACGTCGTAACCGATCCCAAAAGCGGCAAACCGCTATGCATGACGTATGATTTAATCGATCGTACACCTGCTTCCGCAACGGAAATCTCACAAACAAAATAAAAATAAGTAAGGCCAGGAACTCCGTGAGGAGCCTCCTGGCTTTCTTTCTGCATAATTATTATGATTTAGAGCTTCTGTGCATCAGCCATAAAAAGAACGGTGTGCCAATCACAGCAGCCACAAGCCCCGAAGGGATTTCGTCAGGGGCAAGCACGGTGCGTCCAATGGTATCAGAAAACACCAGAAGAGAGCCGCCGATGAACAGGGCTACGGGGAGAATACGAACATAATCCTGTCCAACAAGCATGCGGGCTAAATGAGGTGCCACAAGCCCGATAAAGCCAATTGTGCCAACGGCGGCCACTGCCATTGCAGCACAGAAGGTGGCAAGCAGTACGGCGGCCCACCGGGCAAAGGTTAAACGCTCTCCAAGAGCGATCGCTGTCTGGTCACCTAGCGCAAGCACGTTCAAGGAAGGAGCTAAATACCAGGCAAGCGGTACGCTTACGGCAAGTGGAAGCAGCAGAAACTGCAGAAGCTCTTCGTAGCCGGTTGCATAGGTGCTGCCGGAGAGCCATGTTAAAGCAGCGGCAGCGTTTAAATTGAATCGGGTGATCATAATTTGTGACAAAGCGCCGCCTACAGCTGAAAGTGCGATACCTAGAAGGGCCAGGACCGCGGGATGAAATTTGGTTTTCCAGGAGAAAAACAGAATCACGCCCACCGCTGCAAAAGCTCCGGCAATGGCTCCAATCGGAATAAAGGCCGTGGGAATATCCCTAAAAAGAAAAAGCACAAACAGGGCTCCTGCGCCTGCTCCTGAGGTCACCCCGAGCACTGAAGGATCTGCGAGGGAGTTGCGCAGAATGCCCTGATACAGCATGCCGCTTAGTGCAAGCAGCATACCAGCCGTAAGCGCCGTTAAAAGCCGCCCGAGCCTTAAGTCGAATATGATAAACCGCTGGCCACTGCTTTCCTCTGTAAACAGAGCCTGCCAGGTGTCAGCGAAGCTGAAGCCTGTGGAGCCACCGGCAAGTCCCACAAAAAAAACGAGCGCCGTAAACAAAACAGCACCTGCTAAAACGACAGGATACTTCAGTTCACGTCTTTTACGTCCACCTCCAATAGCACTTTGCTGCTCCGTGCCGAAAAAAGAGCCCCGGTGTCTTAAAATGAGCCACACAAGAAACGGAGCGCCGACTATCGATGTAACAGCTCCGACAGGAAGCTCGCTGAGGGAAGGGTCGACGGCCCTTCCCAGTACGTCCGCCCCGATCAGAAGCACAGCTCCCCAAAGCATGGACCCAAACAAAAGATTGGAGTGAAGCTGATAGCCCATCAGGCGTGTCAAATGAGGAGCTACCAGGCCGATAAAGCCGATGGGACCAACAACACTTACCACAATAGCTGTAAGGCCTACAGCAAGGAAAAACATAAATGCCTGCGTAGCCCGTACGTTTTCTCCGAGTGTCGCCGCCTGATTTTTGCCAAGCAAAAGAATATCGAGACGGGGGGCGTAAAAGAACACGAGGAACAAAAGCACGATCAGTACAGGGAATACAAAACGGACACCGCTCCAATCCTGCTGTACAAGGGTGCCGTTACCCCATAAAAACAAGCCGGCGGTCTGTACTTCAAAAAATATCTGAAGAACAGCTGTAAATGATGAAAAAGCAATAGACAGTACGAGCCCGGCTAAAGCCATCCGCACTGGTGTAGCTTCAAGGCCGCCGGCCATTGTAAACACCATTAAGGCGGCCAGACATCCGCCGACAAACGCAGCGATAAACCCGCTCAGACCCAGCCAGTCCGGCAGTATGGTAGCAAAAGCTACAATAAAAAAATAGGCACCGGCATGAACTCCTAATGTGCTCGGAGCTGCCAGCGGATTTTTTGTGATCGTTTGAAAAATGACGCCGGAAGCAGCCAAAGCTATGCCTGAGAGAATCCCAATAACGATTCTCGGGAGATATACAGTCCGGAAAATACTGCTTTCTGTAGAATCAGTTTGCTGCAGAAGCTCCCACCAGGAGAGCACCGAAAAAGTACCGGTGCTCTGCACAAGATGCAGATATACCAGTACCAAGAGAAAAACTGCTCCGCTAGTATACAGCAGAACAGCTCTTGAAACGAACGGGGATGAATTCATAATTACTCCTCATTTGTTAAAGTGTCGGCCACCTCTTCGGCGAACACTTCGGATGAAAGCGGGCCGCCGTATGGCCATGTAGAGCTCGGAAGACGATGAACATCATCGTTTTGAACGAAGGATAAACTATTCCATACTTCATTATTATTCAGTGTTTCTTCAATCGTATCACGATCGCCTTCCGGTGTGGGAATATCTATAAATGTCTGGTCCTGATAATTTTCGAGTGCATCGACGCTCGTTTCTGTATAGCCGTATTCTTCAAACTGTTCGGACTCATAGGCGTTCTCGACGCCAATCTGTTCCATCGTCTGGGCGGCGAGCGAATTGTCGGCAAACAGTCGGAACGTTACGTTTTCGTTAGCCAGATAGGAAAGGGAAAGCAGCACTTCCTCGTCACTGCGCCCGGCATCTTCGATTTCAGTCGACAGTTCATCGTAGGTGTCATCCAGGTCATTTAAAACCTGGTCCGCCTGGTCTTCTTCACCCACCGCTTTAGCAATGCTTTCGAAGGTGGATTCCATTTCTTCATACTGATTGCCCTCTCCCTCGGCAGGGTATGGATTATACATCAGCGTCGGGGCAATTTCTTCAAGCTCCTCTTTGATATCTTCATGGCGGTAGCCGGCGGTAATAATTAAATCGGGCTCAAGCTCGGCAATGCGTTCGAGGCTCGGCTCCTGCCTGGTGCCGACATCCTGAACGTCTTCAGAAGGGGCCGGCTCGATATCAGCCAGGTAATCGTTATAGCCATCGAGGTCAGCGATACCGGCAGGCTGCATGCCCAGGGCGAGCAAATCCTCTGCGTACACCCATTCAAGGGCGACTACATCTTCCGGTGTTTCGTCGAGAGTCACTTCATTGTCATAGCCATCGGTTACCGTTACCGATTCGCTGTTTTCAGAGTCACTCCCGGACTCCCCAGAACCGCCGCTGTCATCTGAGGAGCTGCATGCGGCAAGTGAAAGCGATAAAGCCGGTATTGTTAAAAAAGTTATAAAAATCTTTTTATTCATATGTATATCCCCCTAATTGAAAAAGATTATCAATATCAACAAATCCGACTTTACTATAAAAGGGGTAGAAATTCAATGAGTATCAAAAAAATTTCTTAATTTTTATTCATTATTCTGGTCATAAAACCGGGCCGTGATTTCTTTCATTCTATTTTTGTTTTTTCCCATATCCCCCTTGCCTATTCTTGAAGCCGAACGAAAATGAACGTGCCCCTGATCCCCGAAATAAAAAACAACGTCATCCTTGAATTTAAGCACCGGTGTCGTAAATACAGTCGAAATATAGTTATCGTCTTCATGAACAATTTCCGCATGTGTCTGCTGCCGAATAATATTGCGAATAGTGCTTTTCGCTGTTTCCGGGCTGCCTGAATAGTGTATAGGCTCCATGTAATGACGTTTATCCTCCGGAGAGCTCATGGTGGAAACACAATTTGGGCTGTCAGGGCAGGGAGAAAGCATAAATAACATCCTTTCGCGGTAGAATTTTATATACAACATTGTGTACACTGTAAACAGATGATTAGAATTAAATCAGCGTTATTCTCTTTCCCGAAAAAATAAAGCGTTAACCGGAAGCAGGAAGGGAAGGAGAAAGGAAGAAAGGAGTGGATCGCAGATGGTGAAAGTCAGCCAGGTGAGTGAAAATATTATTAAGGTGCACATGAAAGTAGGCATTACCATCAGTGCCTGGGTCGTGAAGCATGAGAACGGATCAATTATTATCGACACGGGCATCCGGCCAATGGCACCGAGAATTTTAAAAGAAGCAGCACGTTTTGGACGGGTTCAGATGATTTTATTAACTCACGGTCATCCGGATCATGTAGGCGGACTCGCTTATATTCAGGACAGAGTTAATGCACCTGTTTATATCCATGGGCTCGAGATTCCTTACATAACAGGGGAGAAACCTTATCCTAACCGTAAAAAACCGACGGATTATACGAAAGGATTTTCTGTGAAGCAGCTGCCGGGGGACAGCCGCGGCGTTTTTCATTCCATGATGGGGATTGATCCGTATTTTACGCCTGGGCACTCGCCGGGTCATACCGCTTATTATCATAAAAAGGATGACGTTCTGATCACTGGCGACATGATTACTTCTAAAAATGGACGTATAGGTCCTCCGATGAAACAGTTTACTGCTAATATGGACCGGGCGATGCGGAGTACGAAAACCATACAGAAAGTGGCTCCCGAAAAATTATCAATCTGTCACGGAGAGGATCTGGAGTATTCGCAGCATCTGTACAGCGCCTTTGTAAATGAATACCAGTCTAAAGTATAAGGGGTACGGTTATGTATAATGAAGCTATGATGAAACGGGCGGTTCAGCTGGCACAGAAGGTAAAAAAAGAAGGAGAAGGGGACCCTTTTGGTTGTGTAATTGTCCGGGGTGGTGAAGTAGTAGCCGAGGAAGGGAATAAAGGCTTTAAAACCTTTGACCCGACGACTCATGCCGAGCTGGAAGCAGTAAGGACCGCTTCACGATTCTTAAAAACCCAGGACTTAAGTGACTGCGAGCTTTATACGAGCGGGGAACCGTGCCCGATGTGTGAAGCTGCCATTAATTGGAGCGGTATCCCGGTAGTATACACGGCAAAAACAGCAAAGGAGGCCGAAAATGCCGGCCTCCTTCCAGCGCCCGAAACAAC
Organism: Marinococcus halotolerans DSM 16375; assembly: GCF_000420725.1. Lineage (GTDB taxonomy): Bacteria > Bacillota > Bacilli > Bacillales > Marinococcaceae > Marinococcus > Marinococcus halotolerans. The sequence continues at coordinate 20,057 of NZ_ATVM01000021.1, forward strand.
CTACGAGCTGCATTATAAACCGCTTCAGGATAAAAAGCTCGATCCATACCTTGATGAACAGTAGGCCCGAGCCGTTAAAGCAGAAAAAAACGGAAATAAATAAGTATGCCCAGGTAGATAATTAATAATACTGCAGACATGAGCAGAATAAACCACATGTATAAAAGCGGCACGTGATGTGACTGCTTTTTTATTGTAACTGCAGCGAGGGTCGTTGTTGTTCCGAGCGTAAGCAGAATCAGCACCACCAGCCAGGTGGCAATGGACGGCCACGGAAGAAAATACACAAATGGCATGAGCATCAGCAGGACACACATGGTATAAAACGCATAAAGCGATGTTTTATACAGGCGGGTATCCTTTTGACGTTCTTTATGCTGCCGCCGCCGGTCCAGCCTGCTGTTTGATTTTTCTCCGTTCGCAGAAGCAGGCTGCAGTGTCTGCTTAACACGGCTCCACAGCTGCTTCGGGGCGAATCGTTTCCATTTTGATGTACTTCCCATTTTTCATACTCCTAAGGGCAGGTGGAAAACATCAGCGTTACGGCCGGCGTGCAAGGCCCATAAACGTCTGCAAAAATGATTTCCAGTTACGGTTTCTGCCATAGTAATAGTCGATGATCTGCGAAAGTGATTCGAACTTTCCTTCATAAGGATACCATAAAATTTCACTGTTCATACTCCCCCGTGCGCTCATAACGGAAGTTTCAATACTGAACGAACGCATGCCTGCGGTGGAGTGATAGGATCCAATGCCGCTCTGTTTTGCGCCTCCATAAGGAAGGTAATGATTGGCAGCATGGGAAATTACATCATTGATCATGAAGTTGCCCGTGCGGACCTTCGCAGTAAAGTTCGCCGCAAGCTCCTGATCAGCAGTGAAAATGGACCCGCTCAGACCGTAGATTGTATCGTTAAACAGCTCGAGCGCCTCGTCTATTGTAGAATAAGTCCGTACTGCAAATACAGGACCGAAAGTCTCTTCCTTCCATATCCGCATTTCTTCGGTTACTCCGGTCAAAACCACGGGTTCGATCGAGAGGGTTTGTTCGTCCCACTGTTTGGGCGGCTTCCCGGCTATCTGTTCGGCGCCCTGGTCAAGCGCTTCCTGAACCTGGCTGTAGACAGTCTCCCACTGCTTTTTTGTGGTCATACGCCCGATTTCATACTCTTTATCGCCGTCCCGGCGAAGGCCGGCAATGGTACTGCGTACACTGTTCAAAAATTCTTCCTGAACCTCTTCGTGCACAATTACGCGTTCGACAGATAAACATACCTGGCCGCTGTTCATGAAGGCCCCCCAGGAAGCAGCATTTGCCGCCCGTTCCACGTTTGCATCCTCGTGAACGACCATAGCATCCTTTCCTCCCAGTTCGAGAGTGGTGGGGATTAGATGCTCGGCGGCCTGCTTTTGGATAACCTTTCCTGTTGCGACCGATCCCGTAAAATGAATATAGTCCGGCTGCTGTTCAATTATTAAGCGTCCAGTTTCAGCTCCGCCATGGAGCACCTGAAACACCCCGTCAGGGAACAGTTCCGAAATTTTTTCAAGAAGAAGGCTCGCGAGCGGCGTCTCTGCGGAAGGCTTTAAAAGCACGCAGTTTCCTGCAGTCAGCGCTTCAACCACAGGAATAAGAGAAAGCTGAAACGGAAAATTCCATGGAGAGATAATAGCAATTTTTCCGCGGGGCTTCCGTATAATTGATGAATTTTTACCCATGAAAATCATCGGGGTTCTGACACGCTCCCGGTTAAAAAGACCTGGGGCTTCTTTTTCAATGTGGCGCAGCGCTTCAAGCACCGGAATGACTTCAGACCCCAGCGCTTCAATAGGAGGTTTTCCTGTAGCGGAGGAGATAATGTCGGCAATCTCTTCCCGGAGCTCGCTAATAGTAAAGCGAAGCAGCTGTATGTAGCTCAGCCTTTTTTCTATGGATAGAGAAGCCCAGGGAGTGAAAGCCTCATCAGCCTTTTGCCAGGCAGCCTGTATTTCTTCTTCATTAGATGAATGAACGGTTGTTGTTTCCAATGTTGACACCCTTTCTAAATCATAATAATAAGTATAGTACCCCGTTCCCTAATTGGAAGTAATCATAACAGAAGTGACGGAAAAGAAGCCGTGGTCGTCCCGGAAGGCACGAGGCTTCTTTTCCGTAGCGTGAGCATACTTTATTTATCGAAGCCGTACCGGATAAAACGCGAGATATCTTTCGCGACGCCGATATCCCAAAGAATGATAAATAGAACCAGAATGGCGGGTCCCGCCAGCAGACCAACGGCTCCAAACATCTGCAGGCCGGCAAACAGGGAAATCAAAACGGCGAGTGGGTTCAGATTCATGCTCGAAGAGAGCACCTTTGGCTCGATAATCTGCCGGACAATCATTGTAATAGTATAAAGAATCAAAAGGCCAAGCCCGAGGCCGAAGTTGCCTGTGATGATCAGATACACTCCCCACGGAATTAAAATAGTGCCGGTCCCTAAATAAGGAAGAAATTCAGCGACACCAACGACAGCCGCAAGCCAGTAAGCCCCGTCGACTCTCATGATAAGAAGGCCGATTAACACGATAACGCCTGTTACAAGCATAAGAATCAGCTGGGCCCGAATGTAGCCGAATACTCTCGCCCACATGGCCTGATAAAAAGCCTTCAGCCGCTCGATGACGAAGGGAGGGAGGGCCAGTTTCATTTTCCCGGCATATCGGTTCCAGTCTTTTCCAATGAAATAAATAGCTAATACAATAAATAACAGGACAATCAAAAGCGTGGGAATACCTAAAATTAATTGGGTCAAAGCGTCAGCAGTAGTCTGAGCGACTGATCCAAGACCAGAGCCGAGCTGACTTCCAAGCTGAGCTATCCCCTGATCCACAGAAGACTGGCCGCCAATGCCGGAAGCGGCTCCTGTGGCTCTTTCCCAGAAGGGGAGGATGTTTTCATTGTAAAAATTCTGCATTTGCAAAAAGGTGCTCTCCATCCAGGCGGGTCCCTTTTCAGCGATTACATTGAATAGTTCAATTGAAAGAAAGATCAGGCCGGTAACAATGCCCCCGACGATGCTTAAAGTTAGCAGGAGGCCAACAAGGGCGGCTATCCCATTTGGCAGACGCAGTTTATAATGAAGCCACCTCGTAAGCGGCATAAGCATCCACGCGAAAAAAGCAGCGATCCAAAACGGGTACGTATAGGAAAAAATCTTGCCAATCGCCCATGCGAGCGCGAAAGCGGCTACTATAACGATGACAAAACGAAGGATCATCCAGCCGGTTGTTTGTTTCATGGTCCATTCCATTCCTTTCCTTTGGCGGACATGCTATCCATCTTTTCTTATTATAACCTTCCCGCTGCAAAAAAGAATCTACACGTTTTTTAAAAATATTCCTGAAAAGAGAGGGATATATACTTTTGATGAATAGTTCTTTAGGGTAATTATAAGGTAGAATGGGAGTAGTAACTTTTACTTTAGGAACAGACAGGGGAGGAAGCAGTATGGATATTAACGGAAAAGTTTTTTTGCTGCCCGGCGGTGCATCCGGACTTGGCGGTGCTACAGCGAATATGCTGGTAGAGAACGGTGCCAAGGTCGTTATCGCCGATTTTGAGGTGAGGCCCGGGAGAAAAAGAGCAAAAGAGCTTGGAGACAGCGCCATTTTTATTGAGATGGACGTCACTTCGGACGAAAAAGGAAAAGAAACTATCGATAAGACGATAGAAACGTTTGGACGCATCGACGGAGTAGTTAACTGCGCAGCACTGGGGCTTGCAGAGAAGATTTTAAATAAAAAGGATTCGCACTCCCTCGAGCATTTCACTCGTGTTATTCAGACGAACCTTGTTGGAACGTTTAATATGCTTCGGCTCGGTGCAGATGCGATGAGACATAATGAACCAAACGAACAGGGAGAAAGAGGCATCATTATTAATACATCTTCGATCGCGGCCTATGAAGGCCAGGTCGGTCAGGCTGCCTACAGTGCTTCCAAGGGGGGCATCTGGAGTCTGACGGCGCCGGCAGCCAGAGAGCTTTCAGACTTTGGCATACGGGTTATGGCTATCGCTCCGGGCCTGTTCGAAACTCCTTTTTATATGTCCTTTCCGGAAAAAGCAAGGCAGACGCTGGGACAGAACGTTCCTTTTCCAAGAAGGCTCGGCTTTCCAAATGAGTACGCCTCGCTTGTAAAAGAAATTATTCATAACACGATGTTAAACGGAGAAACGATTCGTTTGGACGGCGCGCTTCGTATGCCTCCCAAATAAAAAAAGTACCAGGGTCTGTATTGCGGACTCTGGTACTTTTTACGTTTAGCCTCAGGGCAAAGCTTATTTACTGCTGCGGGAAGCAAAGCTCATAAAAGTTGCACCTCTTACAGGCGAAGGTGTTGGTTGTTTTTTTAAAATATTCGAGTGGAAGAGGCTTGTTGGCTTCCTTATCCTCGAGAAAGCCTGCCATACGCTCGACGCTCTGGACGAGGAGCTCTCTGACTTCCTGAAGGGTGGAGTGGTCGAGCTTATGTTCGACACTTGTGCCTTCGAGCAGATATTCATTTCGAACGACGATATCCTCAAGCGCTGTTTCCGGGTAATAGTCAAGGACGTACTGCGCATACAAAGCCAGCTGGTACGGATCTTCCTCTGTCTGCAGACCGGTTTTCCAATCCACGATGACCCATTTATTGTTTTCTTCATCTTTATAAAGAAAATCGAGAACGGCAAATACTTTGGTGTTTTCAAGATTCATCGTGCGGAGCTCTTCCGATTCGAGGTAATAGGTCGGGCGGTCAGAAGTGAGCTCGAGTACAGTGTCACAGGTTAAAATATGCTCCACTACAGCCTCGAGCCGGTCCTGGATTTTTTTAATTTTCTCTGCGGGCAGCTTTTTTTCTTCACCGTAGTAAATTTCATGGAGCATCGTCGTATGTTTCGGTTTTTTACGCCACTGTTCTACGTTTTGCGTAGAATCGATAAACCCTGCATTCAGACGGGTGCGGATCGTTTCTTTCAACGTATCCTTTGTCGGAAGGTGGCCGTCGTTTAAATATTTTTTCAGTGTTTCTTCTACCAGGTCGTGCACAATAGACCCAAACAGCATTTCAAGATTGGTTAGATTTTTCAGCCGGTAAACGTGACGCGCAAAAGGGTCTGCATTGCGCAGCCAGCCGTTGTGTGAGGAGTAATACTGATGGGCATACTGCCGTTCGCATTGAAGCAGCGTTTTATGTCTCGACAGCGACCAGGAAAACTCCGGATAGTCCCTTATAGTAAACAGGAGAAATCACTCCTTCGATTTGTCTTTATCATGCTCCTGATACCATTTTAACGGTGACGGCGGGCAAAGTCGATAAAACGGAACTTATCCGAACGGTGCCTGGACTCGGTGTATTGAAATAATTCTGCATTATCAAGATACACATAGTTTCGAACGACCGCAATACTCGAATCCGGGTAAAGATCGAGAAGCTGCCTGTCTTCTTCCGTCGGCTTTTCAATAGTAATTTCTTTCCGCGCAAAGCTGATCACAAGCTTTAGTTTTTTCTCTACGTAGTCATAAATAGAATCAGCACAAATGTCTTCAGTAAGGCCGGGAATCCAGCGCTCAAGCAGGTAGTCAATGTCGAGCACAATGTTTTCGCCATCCATTTTCCGCTGCCGTTTTACTTCCCAGACCTGCTCCGTTTCCTGAACCTCGAGCGCGTGCTGGAGGGCCGGAGGCACAGTAGAGAGGGTCAAGGAATGCACATAGGTTTTACTGTTGCTGCCGGTCTGTTCCGCGAGTTCTTTAAAGCTGACGAGCCCGGAGACAGGAAAATCAAACCGGCCGGTTTCAAGCACCACAGAGCCCTTGCCCTGAATTTTTTGAATGTACCCATGTTCGGAGAGAAGATTCAGCGCTTTGCGGATGGTTTCCCGTGACGTTTCGTACATAGAAGTGAGCTCATGCTCGGAAGGAAGCAGAGCATGAGGCTGAAACTGCTCATTTCGGATGCCGCGCGCTATTTCTTCATAGATGTCTAGATATTTTCTTTTTGTACTCATGCTCGTTACACCTCAGGCAGCTATTTTTGGTAATGCAGAACGATTGTTTCATACGGCTGAAGGCTGTCAGCTTCGAGGGAAAAGCTATCCCGTTTATAGTTGGTGACAAAGACAGTGCCTGCCGCTTCTTTGCCGGGAAGATCCAGACTGCCGGCTTGAATCGTATCAGACGAGAAATTACTTATGATAAGTAATGCTTCATCTTCGTCCTCGCGTGTGTAGGCAAAAAGTGAGGAGTGGTCCGGCAGGTAGAGCTGATAGTCTCCAGTTGTCAGGATTTTGTAATCCTTGCGGAGCTGAATTAATTTTTTGTAAAAATGATACACAGAATCGGGATCGCTTACCGCCTCTTTGGCGTTAATGAGCGTATAATTTTCCGGGACCGGCAGCCACGGCTCGGAGTCACTGAAGCCGGCATTTTTCGAGCTGTCCCACTGCATCGGTGTACGGGCGTTGTCCCGGGAACGGGCCTGAATAACAACGAATGCTTCCTCCGGACTTTTTCCCTGCTTTTGCATAATATTATAATAGTTGATGGTTTCCACGTCACGGTAGTCGTTGATGGAACTGTAGGAAGGATCCGTCATTCCAAGCTCCTCGCCCTGATAGATGTAAGGAGTGCCGCGCATACAGTGCATAGTCGCTGCTAGCATCTTCGCCGATTCTACGCGGTACTTCCCGTCGTCGGCGTACCTGCTTACAATACGGGGCTGGTCATGGTTGCACCAGAACAGGGCGTTCCAGCCTCCGCCTTCATACATACCGCGCTGCCAGTCTGATAATGTTTCTTTTAACTGCACAAAATCGAATTCAGGCAGCGCCCATTTCTCTCCTCCGGGGTAATCCGCTTTTAAATGGTGAAAATTAAAGGTCATGCTAAGCTCTTCGCGGTCCGGACGGGTATATTTGATGCAGTGATCGATCGTCGTGGAGGACATCTCTCCGACTGTCATAGCTCCGTGCGGGGCAAATACGTTTTGATTCATTTCATGCATCCACTCGTGCACTCTCGGACCGTCAGTATAAAACCGGCGGCCGTCGCCGATATCGTCATTTGGAAAACGCTGATCCTTCGAAATTAAATTAATGACGTCGAGCCGGAACCCATCGATGCCCTTAGCGAACCAATAATGCATCATATCGTACAGCTGGCGGCGCAGTTCTTCATTTTCCCAGTTTAAATCTGCCTGGCTGACGTCAAACAAATGCAGGTAGTACTGGTTTGTCGGCTCGTGCCACTGCCATGCAGAGCCGCCGAATTTAGACACCCAGTTGTTTGGTTCAGCCCCGTCTGCGGGGTCCTTCCAAATATAATAGTCGCGGTAAGGACTTGAGACATCTGACGAAGCGGCCTGGAACCAGGCATGGTCTGTGGAGGTATGGTTAATAACGATATCCATAATGACTTTCATGCCCTTTGCATGAGCTTCACTTAACAGGCGTTCGAAGTCCTCCATCGTTCCATATACATCGTAAATATTATAATAATCACTGATATCATACCCGTTGTCCTTTTGTGGCGAAGGATAAACAGGATTGAGCCATAAAACATCAATTCCGAGATTCTGCAGATAATCAAGTTTTTCGATAATGCCGGGAAGGTCGCCGACCCCGTTTCCGGTCGTATCGTTAAAGCTTTTAGGGTAAATCTGGTAAATAACTGCGCGTTTCCACCACGGTTCCATTCTGCTCATCCTTTCGCATATATGCTGTATGGAGCAAAGGCGCCTGCCAAGTAGACCAGCAGACGCCTGAATTCATTAGTTAAACTTCCACTTTGCGAATACGCCCATAGAGATAGGTTAATACAATCGGGAGGATAATGACAATCAGCATTCCGATAAAGAATACTCCCCAGTCTCCCGGGCGGATGGAAAAGATGCCGGGAATACCACCGACGCCGACAGCAAAGGCAAGCACGTTATTAATACTGATAAACGTTGCTGCGATGGCAGAGCTGATAAGCGCACAGAAAAATGGGAACCGATACTGCAGGTTAACCCCGAATAATGCCGGCTCGGTAACGCCGAGGTATGCCGAAAGTCCGGCGGAACCCGCAAGTCCCCGCATGTTCTGGTCTCTCCAGGCTAAAATCATCATCCCAACAGCAGCAGAGCCCTGGGCGATGTTGGAAAGAGCAAGAATCGGCCATAAAAAGGTGCCGTCAGTTGAAGCGGTAAGCTGCAGGTCCACCGCAAGGAATGTATGGTGGAGCCCGGTAATAACGAGCGGTGCATAAAGGAGACCATAAAGCAGGCCGCCAAGCCATGCATACTGATCAAAGGTCCACAGGAAGAAGTCGGTAATTGCGTTCCCGAGGCCAAAGGTAACCGGTCCGATAATAATAAAGGTAAAGAATCCGGTAACAAGCAGAGCAATCGGTGCAACCAGCAGCACCTGAATGGAATCTGCAATTCGTTTCCGGAGGAAAATTTCAATTTGCGCTAAAACATATGAGGCTACAAGCACTGGAAGCACCTGGCCCTGATAGCCGACCTGCTCAACGTTCCAGCCAAATAAATCCCAGGTTGGCACTTCGTTATTGGCACTTGCATCGCCATAAGCATACGCGCTTAAAAGCTCCGGGTGAACGAAAATCAGCCCGAGTACAATACCAAGCAGCGGGCTTCCGCCAAACCGCCGGACCGCCGACCACCCTATGAGAACAGGCAGGAAGTTAAATGAAGCGTTTGCAATGATGAAAATAATTTCAGAAAAGCTGGTCCACTGTGGATACACTTCGATTACAGCTTCGTCGAAAAATATGCCAGGGCCGGTCAACAGGTTGTTTAACCCGAGCAGGAGACCTGCTGTGATAATGGCAGGAAGAATTGGAATAAAAATGTCAGCGAGCAGGCGAATAAAACGTTGAAATCCGTTCTGCTTTTTGCCGGATTTCTGTTTTTCACTGGTACCGCTTTCAGAATCTTCGTCTCCTGCACGCCCGCCGCTTTCTTCGGAACGGCCCGTGACGCTCATTAACTCTTTATAAACTTTGTCCACTGTGCCCTGGCCGATTACAACCTGGTACTGGCCGCCGGAAGCAAAGGCTCCCCGTACAAGATCGAGGTTAGTAAGCTTTTCTTTGTCTACCTTTTCTTCGTCGTATAAAACAAATCGCAGCCTTGTCACGCAGTGGGTGACTGTTTCTATGTTTTCATTGCCTCCCACGGCTTCTACAATCGTCTCCACGGCTTCTTTAGTAATTTTTGCCATTATGGTTCCTCCTTAAATGAATGCATTTGAAAACGATACCAATTTATAAACTCACTTTAACTTGTATATACAAATTAGTCAATATAATTATCAATGGCGAAAAAGGTTTTTATTAAACGAAAAATAGGAATACTAATACAAAACCCTTTAATGGAGCGTGAAAGCATGGAACAGCTTATAACAATTGATCAAGCAGAAACATTACATGGAACGCTCACCGTGCCTGATAACAGGCATGAAAAAATTCCCGGTGTGCTGATAATTGGAGGAAGCGGGCCTGTAGACCGCGACGGAAACGCACCGAGGATGAAATTAAATATTTATAATCAACTGGCCGCCTGGCTTGAAAAGCAGGGCATAGCGGCGCTGCGTTATGACAAGAGAGGTACTGGGAGCAGTGAAGGGGATTTTCGTGAAACGGGGCTGCAGGATTTAATCGAAGACGCTGCTGCTGCAGTGCGTCTTTTGAAAATGATTCCGGAAATCGATGAAGATAAAATTTTCATTCTCGGCCACAGCGAAGGCGGGGCGATTGCGCCAAAGGTGGCAGAAAAAGAAAAGGTCCAGGGGCTGATGACACTAGCCTCGTCGCCTAAGCCGCTGTTTGATATTTTACTTGAACAGGGAGAATCGGTGGAAAGGGAAATAAGTGAGGGCAAAGGGATCTTTTACCGTGCACTAAAGACGGGAAAAGTAAATAAGCGGATAATCAAAAAGCAGCATAAAGTGCTTAAGGAACTGCTCGATGAAGAAGCATCAAAAAAATATAAAAATGTGAATGTGAAATGGTTTCAGGAGCACGCTGACTATGACCCTAGAGAAGCCTTTCACCGCATGCGTATTCCTGTGATCGCCGTAAATGGAGGCAAAGACGCCCAGGTGAAGGCAGAAGACGTCAGTGCGATTGCCCAGCATACGAGCGGGCCGGTCGAAGTTTATGTAGTCGAAGAGATGAACCACATTCTCAGGCATCAGCCAGAAGAGTTCTCGATCATGAAAACGAAGCGCAGGTACTTAAAGCAGCAGAATGACAACCTGTCCCATGAACTGCTGGACCACCTGCATCCCTGGCTGCAAAAACAGATACAGTAGTAAGCATTGGAAAAATTAATGTCGGATATAAAAAATCGCCCACAGGCATAAAACCTGTGGGCGATTTTTCCAGGCTGTTTATAAAGTGATTATTTCTGAAGAAGTATGCAGTTAGCTGCTTCCGTCTTCGAAGGGTCGCTTTCCGGAGGGAACTCTCTCCGCTAACCTGCCCTTCTTACAAGGAGAGCATGGCTTCGCGCAGCCAAATTCTTGGAAAGCAAAGAACGCTTTTCAAGAATTGTAACACCCTGGCTGGCTCCGCTCATGCTTCCTACTGCTTCCCAATAAGATCGTTTGGGAAGCAGTAGGAATCGTTCTATCTCCTCCCGGAGTCGCCCCTTCTACAGCTCCAGCATCTTATAACATAGGGAAACGCTTATTTACGAAACATAAGAGCACGAAAGGTTTTCCAATAAAAAAGTTTATTTTTTCTGCAGTGTCCGGCAGTGACACCGGTGGGATCGAAGCGCAGTATCTCAGGGCCAGTCCAATGACTTTCTGGACAGGCCCTGAGAGCATGAGGAAACCCAGGCCCATGCCTGCTGTACCTATACAGCAGGCATGGGAAACAGCTGAAGACGAGCATGCAGGCTTCCGCCGGTAAACGAAGGAGAAAATACAAGGAATAGAATAAATATGCTTATTTACTTAATCAACACTCTGAATTCTTATAAGCATGAAATTGATTCTATGAAGTAGCTGATTCATTTATCTGTTATAATAGCACTGCTTGTGTAAGCGCTTTAATTTTTTTAAAGAAATGAGGAATAGTGATGAAAAAAGTTGTAGTAACAGGTGGAAGCGGCCTGCTCGGCACATGGGTGTTAAAAGAATTTGTATCTCATGGCTATCAAGTACTGAATGCGGACGTGAAAAACCCGGAGGAAAATATCTGTGATACGGTAATCGTAGATCTGACCGATCTCGGGGAAGTATACGGGGCGCTTCAAGGTGCTGACGCAGTGGTGCATCTTGCAGCAATTCCAGTCGCCTATTCGCATCCAAATGAAGTAACGTTCCGCAACAATACCTTGGCCACCTATAACGTGCTGGAAGCAGCAGCAGGGCTCGGGATAAAAAATGCGGTTCTGGCTTCCAGTGAATCTTCTTACGGCATATGCTTTGCGAAAGAACGATTCGATCCGCAATATGTGCCTATTGACGAGGCGCATCCGCAGCTTCCGGAGGATTCTTATGGTCTTTCTAAGATAGTGAATGAAGAAACAGCCAAAATGATGCATCGCCGCACTGGCATGCAGGTAGTGAGTTTCCGTCTTGGAAACGTGATTGTTCCTCCTATGTATCAGAATTTCCCTTCCTTTATCCATGATGCTTCCCAGCGGGACCGTATTCTTTGGAGTTACATTGATACAAGAGATGCTGCTGCAGCATGCCGCCTGGCGGTAGAGAAGCAGGGACTTGGTGCAGTTGAGCTGAATCTTGCCGGTGACGACACAAGTATGGATATTCCCAGCCGTGATTTAATGAAAGCAGAATTTCCAAACGTGCCGATCAAAGAAAATCTCGGCGAATTTGAAAGTTTACTGAACAGCGATAAAGCAAAAGAACTGCTGGGCTGGAAGCCGGTTCATTTTTGGCGCGACAACGTAAAATTAAGTGAAACACACATATCACGCTGTATAATTACAAATCAGGCTGTTGATAAAGTCGCCATTAGGCGGCTTTTTTTCTTGATTTCTTCCGAAATCGTCGTATGATAAAAGAAAAAAGGAGTCGATTTCATTGATGGGCCAATGGCAGAACCGACGACATGTTTCCACTGTCACGACTGTTGAGGAGCTCGTTCCTAAAGATCACTTCCTGCGAACTGTAGACACGAAGATTGATTTTTCTTTTATTGAATAGATTTCTCTACCTCATTATTCGCCGACCATGGGTCGGCCATCTAGTCCTCCCCTCGTGCTTTTCCGGATGCGGGATATTACACCGGGTACCTATGCAAAAAGTTGAGAGAAAAAGCTTTGTTTGCGGTTATTTCCTATCGTCGCCCCTCGCCAACGTCCAAAGCACTTCCGAAACGGAAGTTTAGGTATGTACCGGAAAGAAATATGTATATCTGTCCCATGGGCTGTATGCTTACGTACCGCACGACGGATCGGAACGGTTATCAACAGTATCGATCTTGTATACAGGATTGTAAAGAGTGTCCTCTACGCGAATCTTGCCTATCCAAGTCGAGTCCGACCCGTGTGTAATCACCCGCCACATTTGGGAGGAACATAAAGAACATGTGGCAAAGAATCGTCGGACGCCGGAAGGACAAATAGTGTTTCGCCTTCGTAACACGACGGTGGAACGGAGTTTTGCGGACGCGAAAGAACTCCATGGCTATCGATATGCGAAGTTTCGTGGAGAGAAGTATGTCCAAATTCAATCTCACCTCACCGCAAGCATTTAAAATTTGAAGAAAATTGCACTCCACCGGGCAAAAACTGAAGCAGCATAAGACTCTTTGCATGCATAAATACCGAAGATAAGAAAAAATCTCCAGATTTTACATAAAAAGAACCAGAAGCCTATGTTGGAGATGCTTCTGGTAATAATAGTTAATCAACACTCTGAAAAAATCGCCCACAGGCATAAAAACCTGAGGACGATTTTTGTTTATTACATGGAGGCTTTCTGCAGACTGTTGATCATTGCCAACGATTTACCGGTGCCGATCGCGACAGCTTCAAGAGGGGAAGAGGCAAGGTGAACCGGTACTACAATCTGGCGGCTCAGCCAGTCCTGAAGGTCGTTCAAAAGCGCGCCCCCGCCGGTGAGAACAATTCCCTGATCGACGATGTCGCCGCTCAGTTCAGGCGGACACTGCTCGAGAGTAACACGAATAGTTTCTAAAATCTGATCGAGAGTTTCTGTGATAGCCCGGTGAATTTCCGGTGACTCCAGGGTGATGGTTTTCGGCAGCCCGTTTACAAGATCTCTGCCCCGGATTTCCATCGTACGGACTTCACCGTCCGGGATAGCGGAACCGATTTCCATTTTGATATTTTCAGCAGTACGTTCGCCGATCAGCATGTTGTATTCTTTGCGGACATGCTGGGTAATGCTCTCGTCCATATGGTCTCCGCCGCGGCGGATTGCCCGGGAGGAAACAATGCCGCCGTAGGAAATAATCCCAACCTCTGTCGTGCCCCCGCCAATATCGACGATGACGTTTGCTTTAGGTTCATCAACAGGGAGATCGGCACCGAGCGCTGCTGCAATTGGCTCTTCGATTAAGGAAACAGATTTAGCCCCGCAGCCAAGCACGGCATCACGGATGGCCCGGCGTTCTACGGAAGTAGAATCACACGGCGTACATACGACGACCTTCGGCTTGCGGAGAGTAAAGCTTGATTCTTTTTGAATTTTTTTCATTATGTGGGATAGCATGGCAGAGGTGATGTCATAATCTGCAATAACGCCTTCTTTCATCGGACGGGTCGCGATGATATTAGCCGGAGTTTTCCCAACCATTTCTTTTGCTTCTGTACCTACAGCGTAGACTTCTTTTGTGTCGATATGAAGTGCTACAACCGAAGGCTCGTTAAGAATAATGCCTTTTTCTTTCGTGTAAACGAGAATATTCGCGGTCCCAAGATCAATACCAATTTCTGTTAATGCCATTTTATTTACTCACCTTTTCCGGGTTATTAGTCTCTAGTATTTAATTGTAGAGGAGTCAGGGTACTTAAATGAGGGTCTAAGGTCACGTAAAAAATGAGTAATTTCCCATTTTTACGAAAAAATGAAGCTGAATTAATAAATTAAGTCCACTACTTCATCAATGGAAATTGCTCCAAAATACGTATACAGGTCAAACTGCGATAATGTTTCATAGATGGCTTCGCGTTCATACTTCGTACCCTGAAGCGCTTCCTGAAGATCCTCTACGTTCCCGGTACCAAAAAAGTCTCCGTATATTTTCGTTTCCTGAATCACGCCTTTTTTGACGTTGAAGCGGATGTCGAGCATGCCGGCATCGAATTTTTTGCTGCGGTGAATATCAAAAGCCGGGGATTTGCCGTAGTTCCAATCCCAGTTGCTGTACCGCTCATTAGATATCTTATGGATTTCCTTCCAGTCTTCGTCGGTAAGGCGGTACTGCTCGATATCTTCGTCGCTCCCGAAAATATAACGTAGAATGAGCTGTTTGAAGGCTTCTACAGACAATGGTTCATCCAAAAACTCATTGATATTTCCCACACGGCTCCGAATGGACTTGATCCCTTTTGATCGGATTTTTTCGTCTTTTACATTCAGCGCAGCTACGACGTTTTCAATTTCCGAATCGAGCATCAGGGTGCCGTGGCTGAACATTCTTCCTTTTGTGGCAAACTGGGCATTACCCGAAATTTTTTTCCCGTTCGCCTGTAAATCATTGCGCCCGGACATTTCGGCCGGAACCCCGATATTGTTCAAAGCATCGACGATAGGCTGAGTGAATTTTTGGAAATTTTGAAAGCTGTTCCCGTCATCTTTCGTTAAAAAGCTGAAATTTAAATTGCCTAAATCATGATAGACTGCACCGCCGCCGGAAAGACGCCGTACTACCTGAATGTTGTGCTTCTCTACGTAATCGGTGTTGATTTCTTCGATTGTATTTTGATTTTTCCCAATAATGATGGAAGGGTTATTCACATAAAAAAGCAAATACATTTCGTCTTTGTCGAGATCCATGTTTTTTAAAGCAAATTCTTCAATGGCTAAATTGATTCTCGGGTCATTTATGCCCTCATTATCGATAAATTTCATCCGTAACCTCCTAAAAATTGTGCGCTGAACCAATGTTGTTTTCAAAAGAAAGAGTCTTTTATATTATGCCATATATACTGATGTGAAAGCTAATGCTAACAGGAAAAAGAATGAAAGAGGGAGTTTCGCCGGGAACAATCCCTAGTTAAACGATTTGTATTGTTGACTTTGCAAAACGTACCCACTAAAATATACTATAAGCTAATAAACCTGATAAACTTACTAAGGATTTCATGAACTTTAAAATAAGATTTTCATTTTTTATAGAAACAGGTACAATATTAAAGGGAAAGGGATGGAAGCGCATGATAGTATACGATTCCCTGCAGACAAATGAGTTGGAGCAAGTGAATAATGACGTGCTGGAAGGAAAAAGTGCGCTTGAAGTTGTTCGCTGGGCCTACGGCGAATACGGCGATGATTTAGTATATGCATGCAGTTTCGGGGCTGAAGGGATTGTATTGATTGATTTAATCAGCCAGGTGAAACCAGATGCCACCATCGCTTTTCTTGACACTCAGTTTCATTTTAAAGAAACGTATGATGTAATTGACGCAGTTCGTGAAAGGTACCCGCAATTAAACATTAAAATGCTGAAGCCGGAGCTGTCGCCTAAACAGCAGGCGGCCCAGGAAGGCGAGAGGCTGTGGGAAACAGATCCGGACCGGTGCTGCGGTATCCGCAAGCTGCAGCCGCTCGAAAATGAATTGAGCCAGTACGGGGCCTGGATGTCCGGCCTGCGCAGGTCACAGTCACTTACCCGCCGCAACACGCAGTTTGTTAACGAGGATAAACGGTTTGAGTCCATTAAAATATGCCCTTTGATCCACTGGACGTGGGACGATGTCTGGGCTTATATCGAAGACAACAATCTTCCTTACAATGAGCTGCATGAGCAGAATTATCCAAGTATCGGATGTGTACAGTGCACGGCGAAAGTGCTTGAAGGCGAAGACCACCGCAGCGGCCGGTGGACAGGAAGCGGAAAAACAGAATGCGGCCTGCACCGCTGATGAATTAAGACGAAGAAGGGACGATGATCATGGCTTTAAGCACTCCACACGGTGGAAAATTAGTAAATCGTAAAGATTTGACCAAAGACGTTTCATCCATTCAAAAACAAATTGAGCTTGATGAGGTCGCTTTATCCGACCTTGAGCTGCTTTCAAACGGCGCGTTCAGTCCGCTCGAAGGCTTCATGAGCGAAGACGACTACAGCTCGGTGGTTTCTTCGATGCGCCTTTCGGATGGCACGGTCTGGAGTATTCCTATTACGCTGCCGGTCACAAAGGAAAAAGCAGAGGAATTGAAAGCAGGAGAAGAAGCCCGCCTGGTTTTTGACGGAGAAACGTACGGTACGATTGAACTTGAAGGATTCTATACTCCGGACAAGAAGCGGGAAGCCCGAGAAGTATACCGCACCGAAGAAGAAGCCCACCCTGGCGTAAAGAAGATGTACGACCGGCCGGACACGTATGCTTCCGGCAAAATTACGCTGGTAAAAGAAATCAGCCATGAGCAGTTTGAAAACTATTATCTGGACCCGGAGGAAACGCGCACCGCCTTTGAAAGCCGCGGCTGGAACACCGTGGTCGGTTTTCAAACGAGAAACCCTGTCCACCGGGCGCATGAATATATTCAAAAAGCAGCACTTGAAACCGTGGACGGCCTGTTTTTAAACCCGCTTGTCGGGGCAACAAAATCGGATGACATTCCCGCCGATGTGCGCATGGAAAGCTACGAGACGATTCTCGACGAATACTACCCTGAAAACCGGACGTTTTTAGCCGTATTTCCTGCCGCTATGCGCTATGCAGGACCGAGAGAAGCGATATTTCATGCCATGGTGCGGAAAAATTACGGCTGCACCCACTTTATTGTCGGCCGTGACCATGCGGGTGTCGGTGACTATTACGGCACGTATGACGCCCAGGAAATTTTCTCCGAGTTTACGTTTGAAGAACTTGGCATTCAACTGCGATTCTTTGAGCATTCCTTCTACTGCCTGAAATGTGAAAACATGGCCACAGCGAAAACGTGCCCGCACGACAAAGCTGATCATGTCATTCTTTCCGGTACGAAAGTGCGTGCCATGCTGACCAACGGCGAAATGCCTCCAAAAGAGTTCAGCCGTCCGGAGGTCGTGGAAGTATTGATCCGCGGCATGCAGAGCCAGACTTCCAATTCATAAACGACAGGAGGAAAACGATGGGGTCTAAATCCACCGATATCGTCTGGCACGACGCCTCGGTATCCAAAGAAGAACGTCAGGAAAAAAATAAGCATCAAAGCTTTGTGCTCTGGTTTACCGGCCTTTCCGGATCCGGTAAATCCACGCTTGCAAACGCCGTCTCCCGGAAGCTTTTTGAGCGCGGGAGCCATACTTATGTACTCGATGGAGACAATGTACGTCACGGCCTGAATAAGGACCTTGGCTTTTCTCCGGAGGACCGGACAGAAAACATCCGCCGCATCGGAGAAGTGGCAAAGCTGTTCGTTGACAGCGGCCAGATTGTCAGTACCGCTTTTATTTCCCCATACCGGGAGGACCGCCACCAGGTGCGTGAACTGCTCCCGGAGGGAGAATTTATCGAGGTATATGTAGAGGCGAGCCTCGAAGCCTGTGAAGAACGGGACCCGAAGGGCTTGTATAAAAAAGCGCGTTCCGGAGAAATTCCTTCCTTTACCGGGATCAACGCGCCCTATGAAGAGCCGGAAACCCCGGAGCTTACGGTAAATACCGAACAAAAATCCATTGAAGAATCCGCTCAGGAAGTGGTGGACGCTTTAGTGAACTGGAATTACATCGAAGAACAATAAAGAAAGATACGTAGAGGGCGCGGGCTGTTAAGCCGTGTCCTTTTTTACCATTTGATAAAGGGAAAGGAGGAGTTGGGTGGCAGATGGGAAAGTGTATTTAGTAGGAGCAGGGCCCGGAAATGAAGGTCTTCTGACCGTGCGCGGAGCAGAATGCATCCGCCAGGCGGACGTCATCTTTTATGATAGGCTGGTCAACCCGCTTCTTCTGGAACAGGCTCCGATTGGAGCGGAACGTATATACTGTGGAAAACTGCCGCAAAAGCATATTCTCCGGCAGGAAGTGATTCAGAAAATGATGGTGGAAAAAAGCCGGGAGGGAAAACGGGTAGTACGCCTTAAAGGCGGCGACCCCGGCGTATTTGGAAGAGTTGGGGAAGAAGCAGCCGTCATGGAGGAAAACGATATCGATTACGAAATCGTCCCCGGCATCACCTCCGGTATAGCAGCCCCGCTTTATGCCGGTGTACCTGTGACTCACCGGGATTATTCGGGAAGCTTTGCAGCAATTACGGCCCATACGAAGAAGGAAACAGGAGAGCCGGACCTGGACTGGGAGCCGCTTGCGAAAAGCATTGATACAGTCGCCTTTTACATGGGGGTCAAAAACCTTCCTTTTATTACGAAACGGCTCATAGAAGCAGGGAAGCCTGAGGATACAGCTGTGATGGTAGTCGAGTGGGGCACTTATTCAAAGCAGCGGACAGTTAAGGGCACCCTGGCAGATATCAATGATATTGTGCAGAAGCATGCGATTGAAAATCCTTCGATTACGCTGGTTGGCAATGTCGTTAAGGCAGGGCCGGTCTCGACCTGGTTTGAAGAGCTCCCGTTGTTTGGCCGGTACATGTGGCATGTGCGGACAACACCGGGCTCAAGCAAATGGAGCAGCGAATGGAAAAGTCAGGGTGCAGAGGTGTATGAGGGGCCTGTATGGGAAGAAACACTGCCGGAGCTTATCCACTTACAAAAGGATCTTCCCTATGATGAAATTGTATTTGAAACAGCCAGTGACGTTGAAGCTTTTATAGCCCAGCTAAAGTACTGGCGTCTGGACCTGAGACAGGTGAACTGCATTCTTACAGCTGCAACCCACCGGGCAGAAGAAAAATGGAAGGACTATGGTGTTCTTCCCGAACTGCGCCAGAAAGAGGAATGGAAATCTGCTGAGAATGTTCATGCTATTGGAAGTAAGGCGTGGATAGAAGAGATCGCCCCTCAGGGCAGCAGTGATATTGGGCATGTGTTAAAGAGTGCCGCTTCTTCAGATCATACACTTGAGCGGCTGTTGGTGGATGACTCCATTAACACAGTGATTTTCCCATGTAGAAAAGCTGTCACGACTGCGGTGGAAAAAATCAACCGCCTGTATAATGGAGACGCTGGACGATGGTGGTCACAAAAAACGGTGGTTTGCATTGGTGAACGCACGAAAGAACAAGCTGAAAAATATGGAATCCATGTGGATATGACAGCGGGGGCTTCAGCGCAGGCAGTGACCGCTTCTATTCAAAAGTGCTTCAGCCCTATTCTTTAAGGAGGAACCATAATGAAGGCTATTTTGTTTGTGGGACACGGAACGAGAGTCCCTGAAGGTAATGAACAGGTAAAAGCTTTTACAAAAAAAGCGGGAGCCGCTTTCCCGGAATACGAGCAGAAGACCTGCTTTCTGGAATTGGCAGAGCCGGATATTGTCACAAGTGCTGTGGAATGCATTGAAAACGGAGCGGAGACCCTGGCTGTTGTACCGGTGCTTTTACTTTCAGCAGGTCATATTAAAAAAGATATCCCGGAAGAGCTCGAAAAGGTACAGCAAATGCACCCTGAAGTAACTATTCAGTACGGAGACCCTTTTGGTGTTCATGACCGTATTAACGATCTTCTTCTGGATCGTCTCCGTGTAAAAGGCTGGGTTCCGGAGGAAGAAGCAGTCATCCTGTTTGTAGGAAGAGGGGCAAAAGATCCCGGAGCCATCGAAGACTTTTACCGTATTGCCGGGGAGCTTGAGAAGCACACCGGCCGCTCGAGGGTGGAAACAGCTTTTCTTGCCGCTGCCGAGCCGGGTTTTCAGGAGAAAATGAAAGAGCTGGCTGAAGGTAAACGTCCCGTGTACGTTCTCCCCTATTTAATGTTTGTTGGCCTGCTCATCAAAGAAATGGACGAAGCAGCAGCCCATTATAATCAAGCTAAACCCGGGCATTTTACAAGGTGCGACTTTTTAGGCTTTGATGAGCGGCTGCTCCCTGTGCTTGAATCCCGGGTCGCTGAAACACTTGAGAAAGACGCAGGCATTCATGTCTGACTTTCTTCTTCCATTAGCTGTGAGTATGCACAAAACAAAAGCCGTAATCATCGGCGGCGGTAGTGTGGCAGAACGTAAAGCCGGTAAGCTGTTAAAGGCAGAAGCTCTCGTTACAATTGTGGCACCGGAGCTTTCCCCGGGGCTGAAAAAGCTGTGGGAAGAAAATAAGGTGGGCTGGAAGCAAAAAACGGTCGAACCGGAGGATTTGGAGAGCGCCTGGCTGATTGTTTCCGCTTCCGGGGACAAAGCAGCCCAGCAAATGATTGCGAGGCATAAACATCCCTGGCAGCTGGTAAACGGTGCCGATAATCCTTCAATCGGCAATGTAGCTTTTCCGGCTTCGTTTATGGAGGACGGGGTACAGATCTCCATTTCAAGCGGCAGCAATAAGCCGGTAAGCGTAAAGGAATGGAAGCATTATCTCCAGCGTCTTGTAAAAAAACGGTGAATCCTGCAGGTGTAATTTAAAGAACAGCGGGTATACAGTAATAGTCACAGCATTTACAGAAAGAAGGTATACAAAAATGGATTACGTAACTTTAAACAATCAGCTGCAAATGCCTCAGCTTGGCTTCGGTGTTTTTCAGGTAAGTGATGATGAAGCTGAGCGGGCTGTTACACATGCGCTGAAATCCGGCTATCGTTCAATCGATACGGCAATGATCTATAAAAACGAAGAAGGAGTCGGCCGCGCGATTAAAGCAAGCGGGATTCCAAGAGAAGAGCTCTTTATTACGACAAAGGTATGGAACTCTGATCACGGCTACGAAAACACACTGAAGGCATTTGACGCCAGCCTGGAACGTCTTGGACTCGATTATGTGGATTTATATCTGATTCACTGGCCGACGCCGGCAAATGACGATTATGTAGAAACGTACCAGGCGCTTGAGAAGCTTTACGAAGACGGCAAAGTAAAAGCGATCGGCGTAAGTAACTTTGAGGTGGAGCATCTGGAAAGAATTTTAAACGAATGCACAGTAAAGCCGGTATTAAACCAGGTAGAATGTCATCCTTATCTGGCGCAGAATGAATTAAAGGATTACTGCAAAAAGAAAAACATTTATGTGGAAGCTTGGAGCCCTATCATGCAGGGCGGAGAAGTGCTTAACGACGAACACATTCAAAAAATTGCAGAAAAGCATGGAAAAAATCCTGCCCAGATCGTCCTGCGCTGGCACCTGCAAAATGATACGATCATCATTCCAAAATCAGTCACGCCAGAACGCATTGAAAGCAACATCGATGTGTTTGACTTTTCACTTGAGGATGAAGATATGGCGACCATTAACCGTCTGGATAAAGGTGCCCGCAAGGGTCCAAGGCCAGCAGAAATTAACTAAAGAGAAACCGAATAATCCTCCGGGCAAAAACGGCCGGAGGATTTTTTAAATGAACATAGAGTATATATGCAGCTGAAGCAGCTGCGGCCAGGTCTTTTAATCAAAGGTGGGTGTTTATGTTTTCCATTCCTTCCATGAAGCTTAAGCTTCTGAATGCTTTCGCACTGGCGATAGTCATTACTGTAAACGGGCTTGCCAACGCCCTGCCATTAAACGGCCAGACAACCGGCAGTATATCGGACAGCCTCGATGTATTATTTACCCCTGCAGGGTACGTTTTTTCGATATGGGGAGTTATTTATCTGCTGATGATTTTATGGGTGCTGCGTGCTTTTTTCGCAAAACCGACGGAGGAGCATATATATGCTGGCATCGGCTATACATTTATCCTGTCCTGCATATTTAATGTGCTGTGGCTGTTCTTATTTCATTATGAAATATTTTACGGAACCATGGCGGCAATTCTGGGACTGTGGCTCAGCCTGGGAGTTATCTATATAAAAATTAAAACGAGTCCCCGGCGCGGGCTTCTGCTGGTCCCAATCAGTGTGTATTTTGGCTGGGTTACGGTCGCTTCTATTACGAACATCGGTGTTGTACTTACAGCGAACGGTGTGCGCGGATGGATCATCGACGGCAGCTGGTGGACTGCTCTTGCGATTGCAGCAGCTTCTGCAGCCGTGATTTTATTTTACAGAAAAACGGGCGACGTTTTATATACGCTGGTGTTTGTCTGGGCGTTTACCGGTATTTTTGTACAGCGCTGGCAGGAAGTGAACCTGGTAGCCTGGACAGCGGCAGCGGCTGCATTGATTCTGTTTGTTCAGCTGTTTTTCCGTCCTAAAGGTAATTTCACTTATTTGTAATTATATTGGGTGATTAACAACAAAAAAGGAAGGGAAAATAGAACTTGATTACAGAGTTGGAAATTCGTATAGAGTCGAAGGTTTCTGGCAGCCTTTCAATACGGAACGGAAGTCCAGCGGTATTGCTGGACTTTTTGATTGAAGCCGGAAACACTTAATTTTGAGGTGATCAGGGTGGAAAACAAACTTTACGATATAGCAGGAATTGGGCTCGGGCCGTTTAATCTTGGCATGGCCGCCCTTCTTGAACCAGTGGACGATATAGAAGCCGTGTTTTTAGATGAAAAAGATGAATTTGCCTGGCATCCTGGAATGCTGCTCGAAGGAACAGTGCTGAATTCTTCTTTTCTTGCTGACTTGGTGACTTTTGCCGATCCGACGAGCCGTTTTACGTTGTTAAATTATTTGCACAAGCATAACCGCATGTTTCAGTTCTTTTTTAATAAGCAGCTGAAGGTGCCAAGAAGAGAATACGATTCTTATGGAAAATGGGTGGCCGCCCAGCTTCCTTATTGTCTTTTCGGCCAGCGGGTGCTTGAGGTTGCTGACAGCAGCTGGGACGGAGATGCCTGCTACAGAATTACGACGGAAAATACGGGCAGCGGCGAAAAGGAATATTTTTATACGAAAAATGTAGCGGTCGGAACAGGAGCAGCGCCGATGCTTCCTCCTAATATTGAAAGGCAGAAGAATGATGAGATTTATCATGCGGCTGATTATTCCTTTCGCAAAGAGGAGCTGAAGAGCGGGGACGAGGTGACGGTTGTTGGCTCCGGCCAGAGTGCAGCAGAGATTTTCCATGACCTCCTGCAGGACCAGAAGCATTTTCATTACAAGCTCAACTGGTTTACCCGTTCCCCACAGTTTTTCCAGGCTGAGGACGCAAAGGTCGCCCGCGAGATTTTTTCTACGGATTTTGTCGAATATTTTCGTTCACTTGACATTAAAACAAGGCTCGAAACTCTGCCGGAGCTTGATCATGCGAGAAAGGGCATTGAGCAGCCCACGCTTGAAAAAATATACGATCTTCTTTATCATCGTTCTATCGAACGTGAAGATCCAAACGTCGTGCTTCAGGCCGCCACGGAGCTGTCAGATATTCAGTCAGTGGAGGGAGGCTATCAGCTGAAGCTCCGTCAATGGCAGCAGGATAAAACGTTCCGCTGTTTTTCGGATAAAGTCGTGCTTGCCACCGGGTTTCAGCCGAGTGTCCCGGAGTGGATTCAGGAATACGGAGAGCTCGTGGAAAAGGAAGACGCGGACCATTATATGATTGATGATTATTACCGTCTTCAGTTCAAGGACGGGCGTGACAATCACATATACATGCTCACAAATATCGATCACTCACACGGCACAGCTGCGACGAACTTATCTTTATCCGTCGTAAGAAATCAAACCATCATCAATAACCTTTGCGGCTTTGAGCGCTATCCGGTGCAGAAGGATACGGTATTCCAGCGTTTTTCTGCAAAAGAAGAATAAGGAAATGGACGTCTCTGCTGAGCGGGAGGCGTTCTTTTTTCCTCAGGGAGAGAGACAAATGGCGAAAAAGAAATGGTATGTAGTATGGAAAGGAAAAAAGCCGGGCATTTACAGCACCTGGGCTGAATGTGAAAAGCAGGTCAAGGGGTTCAAAGGAGCGAGGTTTAAGTCGTTTTCTTCGTATGAAGAAGCAGAGACGGCTTTTAACAATTCCGCTGCAAAACCTGAAGCTGAAAATGGCAGCTACATAACAGAGAGTATTTCTGTAGACGCCGGTTCCCACGGCAACCCGGGACCGGTAGAATACCGGGGCGTCTACACGAAAACAGAAGAGATTGTGTTCGCACATCCCGGGTTTAAAAAGGGCACAAACAATATAGCGGAATTCCTTGGGATCGTGCATGCACTCCGGTACTTAAAAGACAAGGAAAGCGGAATGCCTGTGTATTCAGATTCAGCGACAGCCATCGGCTGGGTCGAAAAGAAAAAAGCAAATTCGACGCTGGTGGAAGACGCGGACAGCCGGGAAATTTGGGAAGAGATCCGCCGGGCGGAAAACTGGCTGCGGGAGCATACGTGGGACAACCCGATTTATAAATGGGATACAAATAACTGGGGAGAAATTAAAGCGGATTATCAGCGCAAGTAAAGAAAGAGGGGAAACCATGAAACTGAGTATACTTGATCAATCCATCATGCCCTACGGAGAGTCGCCGGAAAGCACATTCGTCTGGACCGGAGAATATGCCCGTATCGCTGAAGAACTAGGGTACCACCGATTCTGGGTCTCTGAGCACCACGGAACTAAGCACATAGCCGGAAGCGCCCCGGAAGTATTAATTGCCCACCTGGCTGCCCGCACCACACGAATGAAAATTGGATCAGGTGCAGTGCTGCTTCCGCACTACAGCGCGTTTAAAGTGGCTGAAGTATTTGAGGTGCTGGCTTCTCTTTACAAAGGTCGTATTGATCTGGGCCTCGGCAGAGCGCCGGGAGCTATGCCGAACGTTACCCGGGCGCTGCATGAAGGAGGCTCAAGAAATGCAGCCAGGTATCCCGGACAGCTGAAAGAGCTGCTTACTTTTTTGTCCCCGGAAGGAAATAAATACGAAGGGCTGTATGATTACGCTCCGGTAACGCCACGTGCTCAGGTGAAGCCGGCAGTCTGGATTCTCGGCTCAAGCCGGGACAGTGCGAAAACAGCAGCGGAAAACGGACTGCCGTTCTGCTTTGCGCACTTCATTAACCCGGATGAAGGCTTTCAGGCAGCTGATTATTACCACGAACATTTTCAGCCGTCGGACATCTGCCCGGCTCCCTATTTTATGCTGGCGGTCTGGGCACTTGCAGCAGAGTCCGAACAGCAGGCGGAAGAATGGAGAGCGGTCAGTGATTATGTTTCTTCAGTAACGGCTAAAGGCCTTGGTCTGCTCGGCATACCGTCGTATGAAATGATTAAAGACGTTACGTACATGGACGAAGAAAAAGATATGTTTCAAAAGAACCGGTATCATAACGCGGTTGGAACGATAGACCAGGTGGAAGAAAAGCTCAAATGGCTTGAAAAAGCTTACGGCGCTGAAGAAATTATGACTGTAGGATTTACTCCGTCATTTGAAGAAAAGGCCGCTTCGATGCAAAGGGTTGCCGACCGGTTTAAAATAAACAGCCGTCAGGTTTAGAATGAGCCGCGACTTGGGTAAACTTATCTGTGTGATCAAAGATTATATCCAGGAAAGGTGATATATGATGAGTAAAATAGCAGTAGTCCTTACAGATCTTTTTGAAGATGTGGAATTCACAGACCCGAAAGAAGCATTCGAAAAAGAAGGTCATGAACTTACCGTCATCGAAAATGAAAAAGGCAAAACAGTAACCGGTAAACAGGGAGAAGCGAAAGTGACCGTTGACGCTTCTATTGAAGATGTGAAGCCGGAAGACTTTGATGCTCTCCTTATTCCAGGAGGATTTTCTCCGGATCAGCTTCGCGGCGATCAGCGTTTCGTAGATTTTGCCAAATACTTTATGGATCATGACAAGCCGGTATTTGCGATCTGCCACGGCCCGCAGTTGCTTATTACAGCTAAAGCGCTGGAAGGCCGTAACGCGACAGGATTTAAGTCCATCCAGACGGACATGGAGTATGCCAAGGCAAAGCTTCATGATGAAGAAGTAGTCGTTTGCAACAACCTGGTTACAAGCCGTCAACCCGATGATATCCCGGCCTTTAACCGTGAATCGCTGAAACAACTAGCAAAATAAGACCGAAAGGCCGGCTGGAAAGCTGGCCTTTTCTTATTGAATGAGATTAGCAAATGAAGGTCCAGGGTGAGCACATAAACAGGAAATCGTATGAAGAAATGTTATAATTAACAGTACATGAGAGATTGGGGTGAATAACATGGCAGAAGAACAAAACACGAAGCTTGCCACCTTTGCCGGAGGGTGCTTCTGGTGTATGGTAGGCCCTTTTGAACAGGAGGA
This sequence comes from Marinococcus halotolerans DSM 16375, assembly GCF_000420725.1. Taxonomy (GTDB): domain Bacteria; phylum Bacillota; class Bacilli; order Bacillales; family Marinococcaceae; genus Marinococcus; species Marinococcus halotolerans. The sequence continues at coordinate 46,457 of NZ_ATVM01000021.1, forward strand.
GGGTGTCTACGACATTATGTCGGGATATACCGGCGGTCATACAGAAAATCCGACGTACCGGGAAGTGTGTTCAGAAACTACCGGTCACGTAGAAGCTATCCAGATGAAATATGACCCATCGGTGGTATCCTATGAACGGCTGCTTGAAATATTTTGGCGCCAGATTGACCCTACAGACCCGGGTGGTCAGTTTAATGACCGCGGGGAATCATATACGACGAATATCTTTTACCACGATGAAGAACAGCACAGGCTTGCAGAAGCCTCCAAACAGGAGCTTGATGAGAACGGTCCGTTTGAAAAGCCGGTAGTAACGAGAATCAGGGAAGCCGGGGTGTTCTATCCGGCCGAGGAATATCATCAGGATTATCATCACAAAAATCGTTTTCACTATATGATGTACCGGAAGGGCTCCGGCCGCGAAGGATTTATAAACAATTACTGGAGTGAGCAGAATGAGCACCAATAAAAAATACAGTACAGAAGAACTGAAACAGCGTTTAACCCCGATGCAGTATGAAGTAACTCAAAATGACGCCACTGAGCGCCCGTTTGAAAATGAATACTGGAACCATAAAGAGGAAGGCCTGTATGTAGACGTGGTCTCCGGAGAGCCTTTGTTCAGTTCAAAGGATAAATTTGATTCCAACTGTGGGTGGCCGAGCTTTACCATGCCATTAAAGGAAAGCGAAGTTAAAGAAAACTTTGATGATTCTTTAGGGATGAGGAGAACAGAAGTCCGCAGCGACGAAGCAGATTCCCACCTTGGACACGTATTTCCGGATGGGCCTGAACCAACAGGTTTACGGTATTGTATCAATTCGGCCGCTCTTAAATTTATCCCGGTCAATGAGCTTGAAGAGCAGGGTTACAGCGAATATCTGTACCTGTTCAAATAAAAAAGAGGTTTTTTCAGCCTGAAAAAGGGTAAATTATACTTTGGAAGGCTGCAACTATGAGAAAACATCAATTGCACTAAACAGACGACAGGAGGAATTTATTCATGGAACGCGTAAGAGAAAACGATCCTAAAGTACAGGAATTAATCGACGGCCTAAACGTCGACTTAGCACACGAATATGCAGCAGCTATCATGTATACAAACTATGCAGCTGTGGTTTCCGGCATTCACACACCAATGCTCAAACCATTGTTTGAAGATGAAATCGGTGACGAGCAGGGCCACGCTCAATACCTTGCTTCTAAAATCCGTACGCTTGGTGGCACACCAACCACAAAACCTGCTGATGTGAAGCAGACGTTCCAGGTACGTGAAATGCTTGAAGCTGCCCGTGACGCTGAAGCAGACACGATTGAGCGCTATACAAAACGCGCCCAGCAGGCAGAAGAGCTGAACATGATCGAGCTTCAAAACAAACTTGAAGACCTTATTTCTGATGAGACCGGTCATAAAGAACAAATTGAACGCATTCTCGAAGATTCTGATCTGTAAGATAGAGAAAAAAAGCCGCCGAAAGGCGGTTTTTTTATTGTATAGAGATATACCTTTGGATTTATTTGACAGAAAGTTCAAAAAATTAACAGAGGAAATATATAAGGATGGCATGGACATATCCGGATGGCAGCCATCCCTGCAGCTCTATTAGTTGGCTCGTTTTTTAGTGCCCGGGCGGACATATACTTCCTTGGATTTTTTTTCATCAAGTCTGCGGTCTATTGAATCAAGTGCCTGCTTATTGCCCTTGAGTTCATTTTTATTTGCTTCCATCAAGTCTTCAAATGAAAGTCTCTGTGGTTTTCTCATGCGAACATCTCCCTTTCTTTCTGTTATACTCCTGCTGACAATTAGTTTACCCTATATTACTCGTTTGACAAACCATAAAATTATGAAAATGTGATAAAAAACACAATAGCTTTCAGACAGGTAGATTTTTTTTGATAAGATAAAGTAAAAAAGAATAAATTCATGTAAAATGTGGTATAGGTAATAATATATGCAAAGCCGAAAGGATGGATAGTGATGGCAGAGGAAAATGGAAACACAGCACTCAAAATTGGTTTAATCCTTGGAGGCGTCGTCTCCGTTATTGTTTTACTCAGCACCCGTAAAACCCGTTCTCCTATTGTAGGCGGAACGAAACAAACAGCTTCTACATTGAACAGCACATCCCAGTTTCTTTCAGAGAACAGGGAATCGATTATTTCTACATTAAGAGAGACATCAAATTATTATTCTGAGCTCCTCCAGTCGGCAAGCACAGATATCCAGGAAATCGTCAACCGGGTGAACAGCCTGAAAGAAACGTTGATGAAAGCAAAAACGACGACGCTTGAAACTACCGGCGAATTAAAAGAATTAAAAGAAGAAAGCACGGCTATTGAAAGCAGTTCTTCAAACAGCGGCTCAGACCAGCTGCAGAGTGCTGAAAATACTCAGTCCTCTTCATAATAAAAAGCAGGTTCATTCATTTGAACTGACCCAAAGAAATGAGACAAGAAAAAAACACCTATGCGGCCGTCGTCCGGAATTCCACCGGACTGTGGTCGTTTAATTTGGTAAATGGTCGTATGTAATTATAATAATACATGTACGAATCGACTTTTTCGACTATAATAGAAGATGTAAGGGGCATCCGTACGCGGATGCTGAATTCTTCCGACTTTAGCGAGGAATGGAAGGATTCGATCATGGCATTATCAAAGCAGTTTCCTTTCCGGGACATGCTTGTGATAATGCCTTTTTCTTTGGCTGCTTGCTGAAACGCGCGTGAGGTATACTGGGAACCCTGATCACTGTGCAGGAGGAGACCGTAGGTCTCCCGGCCCCGACAGGCCGCTTCCAACGTATCCAGCACCAGACTCGTCTCTTGCGTATCCCGTAGCTGATACGCCACTAATTCATTATTGTATACATCCATGATCGTAGATAAATACCACATCTTCTCTCCATATGGCAGGTACGTAATGTCCGTAACCCATTTTTGGTTGGGACGATCAGCTGTAAATTCCTGCTGAAGGAGGTTCGGCACCGTCTGATGGGTTTCTCCCGTCGGCCGGGTCCGTTTCTTCGGCTTGACCTGGCATTGGAGCTGATACTTCTGCATCACGCGTTGGGCGGTTTTCCGATTGATCCTGATCCCATAGTCTTTTCGGAGAAGAGCCGCCACCTTGCGGTGCCCCAGCCAATAGCGATACCGTCGGCAGATATCCATAATGATTTGGTGGAGGGCAGGAATCTCACGGGAACGTTTTTTCCACCGGTAGTAGGTGGCCCGTGAAATGCCGAAGGCATCACACATCGCCTGCACGCCATAGAGATGTTTATTCGTCTCCATCACTTCGACGATGACTTCCGGAACCACCTCCTTTCGATGGCATTGGCCTTTCCCATCAGATCATCTCTCATTTCGTAATATGCCACTTTCTTTCGCAGCTGCTCGATTTCTGTTCCCTCGTCAGGCCCTTTACCGAAGGTATATTGTTTTCCCGGCGGCTGGGCCAGGCGGTGGAAGGCTCCCTGTTTATACCACCGGACCCATGTTTTAATCTGGGATTCATTTTTAATCCCAAACTGCTTCATGAGTTCCTGGTTGGAGGTTTGCCCCTCCAATTTCAAGCGAATGACTTCGCGCTTCACATCTTCCGGACAAAATCGATTGGTTCCCGTCAAAAAAACACCTCCAGATCATCGTTAATACTACATTGAAGTGACCTAAATAAATGAGACAGATAAAAGCACCTCCCACGTCGTATTCGTAGTAAGATCGACAAATGGAGGTGTTTTTCTTATGGGAGAAAAGAAACGACGTTATCCAGCAGAAGTGAAACGGGAAGTCCTTCGGCTCAAGTGGGAGGAAGGGTGGAGCAACCGGGCCCTTATGGATACCTTCGGCATCAAGAATGTGTCCCAAATCAAGCAATGGGCCAAGTGGGTCCAGAACGGCGAGGAGCATCGCCTCGACCAGCCCATTGGCCGTCCGAATATCTACGGAGCTAGCCCGCAGGACAGTGAAACCGACCGGCTGCGGAAGCTGGTGCAG
>NZ_ATVM01000022.1 GCF_000420725.1 Marinococcus halotolerans DSM 16375
GAGCACCCCACGTTACTTACCTTTTATGATTTCCCGTCCGCCATCTGGCGGAGCCTGTATTCCACCAATCTCATCGAATCGTTCAACAAGCAGCTGAAAAAATACGTTAAACGCAAAGAACAGTTTCCGAATGAAGCGTCCATCGAACGGTTTTTGGTCAGCCGGTTCGACGCGTACAATCAAAAGTTTTCCACCCGCTGTCACCTGGGCTTCGCCCAGGCCCAACATCAATTGGAAGAGATGTTTCAACGGCAGGGTTAACTTCAAGGCTGGAAGAGGACAGCCGTTTACACAAAATTATTGACGGTCCCGGCCCTGGCTCTGCAAAACAGACTGCTGATTATCCTCAGTGTCCTTCTGCTGCTGATGCCGTTTATTACCGTTGGCTTCTTCTGGGTGCTCCAGTACATCTGATTAATCGTTTCATATTTTCGTACATAGTTAAAGCCGGCGTTTTCCAGTTTTTATCGGTTGCGGATATTTTTCAAATGTGCATTGTTGAAATCATCAATAGACCTGTGAGAGTATATAAAAATACTAAGCAGCGATCCTCCTAAACCGGCAAATTATACCAGTAAATTCCCTGTCTGCCCCCTGGGCCAATACGCTATCATAATTAGTACGTTTACTTATATTCATTAGGGGTTATATATAAAGATATTAAAACGAGCAGACAGCGGAGCCGAAAGACGGAGGACCATTAAGCAGGCACACATGATAAAACTAAGACTGCGGGGGAAGCACAGGAGACGTTACGTAATTAGGTAAGGGGAAACAAAGAAGCATGCGGATTGTGCTTTAGCTTTGTGCTATTGAAAGGGGTATTTTTTATGCAGGAGCAATGCGAAAATATCACGCTGGACGACATTATGTTAACGTGTGACGGATACTTACATGTAGTAATGGAAGGGGAGCGGTCCTTGCATTTAAAGGACAATGACGGCTTTCGTTACTACTATGACAAAAAAACGCAATGGATTTACGCAGAGAATGGCAGGGGCGGATGGAACTTCCTGGATATCGTCGAGAAGCCCCAAACCACCTCATACCGAAGCACCGTGCTTGAACGGGTGAAGCTGAGGCTTAAAAAAGTGAAGTGGGCTTTTGATAATTAATAAAGGCGAAGTGCTGCGCTTCAATGAAAAGCTGCGATAGATAGGCGGAGGCCCCCATGCCGGGGTCTCCGCTTTTTATGCGCAAAAAAGCGGCCCCCGTTTTGAAGGCCGCTTATGAGCGTGAAATGCTATTTCATTGCCTGCTGCATCGCGTCAAATACTTCTGTGTTCTGTAAGTTTCCGGAGAAGGCTTCTTCGCCAGGCCCTTCCGCGTAAGCGGTAATATCCACCGCTGTATGATCTGTACTCGTCCAGTCAATACCGGAGCGTTCGCTCAATACATGGTTAAACCCAAGCTCAAGCGTTTCGGCTTCTTCCACCATCGTTTGTTCCTCGTCGGTCATCGTCATGCCGGTATGCTCTTCAAATACTTCGGCCGGAGTCTCATCTCCGAGAAGAACCTGCTCCTGCATGGCTGCCCCGGTTGCTTCTACGTCCTTCAGGCTGGAAGGATGGTTTTCCTCTGTGGCTTCACTGGCGCTTCCGCCTGTGTCGTGGTCACTCGCGACAACGACGAGCGTATCTTCGTGCTCCTCCGAGTAAGCCGTCGCTTCCTCCACCGCCTGTTCAAAGGCTTCGGTATCAGACATCATCCAGGCAGGGTCGTTGGCGTGGCCGGCCCAGTCAATCTGGCTGCCCTCAACCATAAGGAAGAAGCCGTCCTCATCCTGCGACAGGTGGTCAATCGCCGAGGAGGTCATTTCGGAAAGGGATGGCTGCACCGGGCTCTGCTCCATAGAGGTGTTCATTGCGTCATCTGCAAACAATCCCATGATCCGCTCGCCGTCTGCCTCATCCATGGCGCGCTCGGTTTCCACATATTCAAACCCGGCATCAACGGCATGGTCAATGTAGTTTTCGCCGTCTTCGCGGATGCCGCCTTCCGATTCCGGCAGGAAGTGCTCACGTCCGCCGCCGTACATCAGATCAAGGTTTTCATTTTCAGCCATCTGCTTTGCGATTTCAGTATAGTTATTGCGGTCTTCAACGTTAGAAGCAAAAACGGCCGGAGTGGCATGCGTAATGGTCGATGTGGCTACGAGTCCGGTGGATTTGCCCATGTCGGCAGCTTCATCCAGAATGGAGGACTTGGACTCGCCGTCCGGTGTCATGCCGATCATTCCGTTGTTCGTCCGTTCGCCGATGGCGTAAGCCGTCCCCGCAGCCGCTGAGTCCGTGATGACAGCGTCAGCGGAGGAGGTATCCACCTTGCCGGTCGTCATATCCCGCTCTTCCCATACCGGCTCTCCGTCTTTATAAAGGCTGTAGTTTTTCGATACGCTGTCCGAGAACCCGTCGGGAATCATGAGAATCACGTTTTGAGCCTGCGCTTCCTCGGCGGCCGGCTTTGTCTCTCCGGCTGAATCGTTGCTGCCGTCATTTTCCGATGCCATCGCGGTGCTTGCTACCAATCCGCTTGCCCCTAACAGTAAGGCTGCTTTCGTCGAACGCTTCCACTTGCTCATTCAATGACCCCCTATATGTTTTTAGCCGTGGATAACTCCACGCCCCTTACTATAAATAGATTTTATGAAGCGAATATTAGTTTCATTTAAACATCGTGTAAAGAAGATAATGGCAACAGTGCCAAAAGCTTCATATTAAATTTATAGTCTTTGAGATCAATTAAACGAATGTTTGACTGTTTCATTAAAAAAGTATAAGATTCAATTAAACAAACATTTAATCGTTAAATTGAAGGGAAGATAGGTATGGCTAAAACAAACGAACAGTGTGACATATATTGCTACGACCCGGAAAAGGTGGCCCGCGTTCAGGATCAGGTGGGGCAGGTGGATGCACGAAGCGCCTCGCAGTGGTTCAAGGTGCTTGCCGACGAAACCCGCTACAAGGTAGCTTACGCCCTGAACGTCGAGGGAGAGCTTTGCGGGTGTGACCTGGCAAATATTCTTGGGACTTCAACCGCGACGGTGTCTCATCATTTACGGATTTTAAAGCAGGCAGGTGCCGTCACTTACCGCCGCGAGGGAAAACTGGTGTTCTATACCCTGGCCGGAAATCAGATCACTCATCTGCTTGGAGGCATGGAGCCAGAAAAGGAGGAGAAGCCGCTTGGCATCTAAAGAGGAAACCCTTGAACGAAAATCATCGGAGGAAGCATGCTCCTGCTGCAGCGAGGAAGCATCCAGCCGGCCGTCTGCGTCGCGGTCCTTTTCCATCCAATTGACCCCGGTCGAAGAGACGTCGTGCTGCAGTTCGGATAGGGCGGAGGAGGACTGCTGCGCACCGGAGGAGCATGCAGGGCAGACGAAGCCAGAAAAAATTTCACCAACGAACGCGTATACCTTCCAGGTGGAGGGAATGGACTGCCCGTCGTGCGCCGCTACGCTGCAAAAGGGCGTCTACCGCTTACCCGGCGTCCAGGAGGCGAAGGTACAGTACTCGAGCGGCAGCATGCAGGTGTCCACTGATGGCACGCTGGCTCCGGCAGTGATTCAGCAAACGGTGCAGCGGCTCGGGTACGACACAGAGCTTCCGGCATCGGAGGCGGGAGAAGCGTATAACATTTACGGTATGGACTGCGGCTCGTGCGCCGCGACGGTCAGCAAACACTTTGCGCAGCTTGACGGCGTGCGCGACGTCCAGGTGCAGTTTGCGACGGGAAAGATGACCCTCGATCACGAGCTGTCGCAGGAAACGGTAAAAACGGAGGTCCGCCGGCTCGGGTTTGAGGCGGCTCCGGTCACAGAGCGCCGTGCTTCCCCCGGTCAGCCGGAAGCCTCCCCGCTCCGCGGAACGGTGAATACAATCATTTCCGGCGGCCTTCTGCTTGCCGGCATTGCCAGTTCGCTGACGCCGGTTCCGGCCATCATTTCGATTATTCTGTATCTCTCGGTTATTGTCGTCGGAGGCTATAAGCCGGCAAAAAGTGCTTATTTTGCCATTAAAAGCCGGTCGCTCGATATGAACGTACTCATGATGGGCGCTGCGATCGGGGCACCGCTTATCGGAGAATACTTTGAAGGGGCGCTGGTCGTCTGGCTGTTTGCGCTCGGCAATGCGCTGCAGCAGTATTCGGTGGCGAAAACGCGCAAGTCGATCAGCCACCTGATGGACCTCGCCCCGGCCGAAGCCTGGGTAAAGACGGAAAACACGTGGGCCCGGCGTCCGGTGGAGGAGGTCCGTCTCGGACAGACGATGCTCATTAAGCCGGGAGAAAAGATACCGCTCGACGGCACCATTCGCAAAGGCAACTCGATGGTCGACCAGTCGCCGATCACCGGGGAATCGCTCCCGATTGATAAAGCGTCCGGAGATAAGGTATATGCCGGCACGCTGAATGACTTCGGCAGCCTGGAGGTTGAAGTGACCGCACGTCCGGAGGACACGACGCTTGCACGGATTATTCATTTAGTGGAAGAAGCACAGGAGCAGCAGGCGCCAACCCAGAGCTTTGTGGACCGGTTTGCGGCTGTGTATACTCCGATTGTGTTTGCCGCTGCGATTGCGGTCATTGTCGTACCGCCGGTCATTGGTTTTGGCGGCTGGGCGGACTGGGTGTACCGGGGGCTGGCGCTGCTCGTGGTGGCCTGCCCGTGTGCGCTCGTCATTTCGACGCCGGTCGCTATCGTGTCGGCTATCGGCAATGCGGCCAAGCAGGGCGTGCTGATTAAAGGCGGAGCCTTTCTTGAAGCTGCCGGCACCCTGAATGCCCTGGCCTTTGATAAGACGGGTACACTCACCGAAGGCAGACCCGTCGTGGAAAAGGTTTATGCGGCAGACGGCGACGAGGACCGGCTGCTGTCGGTTGCGTCGACCCTGGAGGCGTACTCCAACCACCCGATCGCCCGCGCAATTACGGCGCATGCCGGGGAACAGAAGGTATCCTCCCTTGATGGAACGAATTTTTACGCGGAGCCGGGAAAAGGCGTCGCCGGGACCATTGAAGGCAGAGCGTATGCTGCTGGAAAGCCGGAGTGGCTGAAGGAGCAGGGCGTTCAGACGGAAAAATTCGAAGAAGAAGTCGAGAAGCTTCAAAACGAAGGCATGACCGTCGTGCTAATCGGAAACGGGGAAAGCGTTCTGGGCTACGTAGGCGTTGCCGACAAAATCCGCCCGATGTCCTCGGAAGCGGTACAATCGCTTCATAAAAACGGCATCCGTGAATTGACCGTCCTTACCGGTGACAATGAAGGCACCGCCGCAAAAATTGCGGGCCAGGCGAACATTGACCGGTACATGGCGGGGCTGCTGCCGGAGGATAAAGCTAAAGCCGTGCGCACCCTGCAGCAGGAGGGCCGCCGGGTCGGCATGATAGGTGACGGCATCAATGACGCGCCCGCGCTTGCCACCGCGGATATTGGTATTGCGATGGGAGGAGCCGGAGCAGATACCTCAATGGAAGCCGCCGACATCGTGCTGATGGCGGATAATCTTGAAAAGCTTCCGTATACGATCCGGCTCAGCCGCAAGGCGCTTGGTATCATTAAGCAGAACATCTGGTTTGCGGTGCTGATTAAAGTGGCCGCGCTGGCCCTGATCGTGCCGGACCTGTTGACGCTGTGGATGGCGGTGCTAAGCGATACCGGAGCAGCACTCATTGTTGTCGCAAACAGCCTGAGGCTGTTCCGGCTGCGTGGATAGCTGGCAGCCATATAAATGTAAAAGCCAGGCGGGCGGTCCGTCTGGCTTTTTTGCTGTTTACTGATTTAACGCCTGCTCGAGGCTTTTAATGTTGTCTTCCATTAAAGAGACGTAGGTGGCGTCATTTTCAATATCTTCCTCCATGATGCTCGAAAGGTTGTGCAGGTAGGCGACATCTGCGCCAATTTCGTCCTGCACGGTTTCTGCTGTTTTCGATGGGATGTTTTGCTCGAGCAGCACCGTATGAATATCATTTTCTTCCGCGGTGGCGACAATATCGTTAATTTCCTGCACAGAAGGCTCATCCTGGGCGTTAATTCCGCTTACGGGGATTTGCTCGAAGCCGTACCTCTCCTCCCAGTAGCCGTACGCCGCGTGGGAGACGATAAACTGATTGCTGTCACTATTGTCAGCCGCGTCCTGAAAACCCTGGTCGATGTCTTCAAGGTCGGACGCGAGCGCCTGATAGTTTTCCTCAAAAGTTTTTTCCTGATCCGGCATTTGCCGGACTAACTCGTTTTTAATACTTTCAGCAGCCTGCTGGGCACGGACCGGATCGAGCCATACGTGAGGGTCCACGCCGCCGTGGCTGTGATCGTGTTCTTCTTCATCATGGCCGTGGTCATGGGCGTGCTCTTCTTCCTCGTGGCTGTGGCCTTCTTCGTCGTGACTGTGCTCATGACCGTTGTCATGGCTGTGATTGTGCTCCTCCGACGTATCCAGAAGTTCCATATTATTTGTCAGCTCCAGCACTTCGACATTTTCGCCGTCTACCGTACGTTTCGCTTCGTCCGCGAAGCCTTCCATACCACTGCCGGTCATAATAAACACATCGCCTTCGGCAATATCGGTCAACGTCTGGGGCGTCGGGTCAAAGGAATGGGCGTTGGAGCCGGGAGGGACGACGTTTTCGACATCCACATAGTCACCGCCGATTTGTTTGGCAAAATCCTCCCAGGCGAACAGGGTGGTGTAGACATCCAGCTTTTCGTTTTGTGTCTGCTGCTGCTCATTACTGTCACCGGAGGCGTTTTGCTGATTATTATCACTGGTGCTGCAGGCCTGGAGCATGAGAGCTCCGGCTGCGAGCGAGGCGCCTAAAGCGGCTTGTTTTTTCATCTATATTCGTTCCTTTCATAAGTAGCTTGCTGGTTGGGGGAAGGATTAATGCGCAATCATTTCATGGGTGATTTCTTCGCCGTCCATGTCTGACGGATAGTAGGTTGGCCAGTTGTCCACTTCCTCGAGCAGCTCGTCGCTGTCATCACCCCAGTAGAGGTGGTAGTGCCCGGCATCGGTCGGATTGATATCGTGGTCGCTGAACTGAATGTACTCAGGCATGCCTTCGTCTCCTTGCTCAAGTTCAAAGACGTACCGGACCCCGCGGTTGCCTGCTTCATACTCTAAAATTTCATGGCCGCCCGAAACATATTCGCCGCTCATTTCTTCTCCGTCCTTCACAAAGGTAACGATACCATCGTCTTCAATGGCGATTTCACTCACGTCGGTTTGATAGCCTTCCTCGTAGTATTCCTTGTATTCTTCCTGCGTCATTTCTCCGTCTTCCTCCGCCTTATGGGCGAAGACTTCATCGAGCGTCCCGTCCTCCAAATAAGGATAAACGGACTGCCAGTCGCCGGCCCAATCGGAAAGAGGGCGATCTTCTACTTCATCATTATAGAAAAAGCCGCTGTAAATACGCTCGGATTCGGCGTCCTGGCCATGGCTGTGATCATGGCTGTGGCTTTCTTCCTTCTCGTGGCTGTGATCGTGCTCATGCTCCTCGCTGTTATCACTGTCGGTCTCGTCAGCCTGTTCCTGGTCACTGCCTTGATTTTCTTCTGAGCTTTCCTGACTCTGTTTCTCGGATTCCGAAGCATTTTCGCTTCCCGAGCCTTCCTCCGAAGCGCTGCCGCATCCTGTAATAATCATTGTGCTGACCGCGAGGGCACTTAATCCTTTTAATGGAAATTTTCTCATGAATACCACTCCTTGTATTAATCGTAATCATTACGATTTATTTGTTAAAAAAATGCATGGACCACTCAAGCGTGAGGATGTTCGCTCCCGGTGTGAACAGGTTCGTGCGGAGAAACGAGCCACGGGAAGGGGTCGTGAAAGTCGCTTTCGTCCAACTGCTGTTCTTTCTCGCTTAACAGGCACGCCGTCAGTTCCCGGGTTATCTTCTGCTGATCCAGGTGCTGGCCGATAATCACCAGCTCCGTACATTTGTCACCGACTGCCGGGTCCCAGCTGTCCTTTAGCTCCGGCTGCTCCTCGAGCATGCGCTGCTGCTCGCCGGCGGGGAGGGAGGAGACCCAGTAGGACACCGGCTCAAGCTGAATCGACGTGCCGGCCTGTGAAAGTAAAAGCGCTGTATCATTGCGGGTGGCGCACCAGACAATGCCTTTTGCCCGGATTACCTGCCGGGGAAAGGCCTCCAAATACGCCAGCAGCCGTTCGGAATGAAAGGGAATCCGGCTCCGGAAAACGAAGGAAGAGATGTGATATTCCTCCGTTTCGGGCTCATGCTTCTGTTCGAGCTCCTGCAGCCAGCCCGGGGCCTGAAGAGCTTCATCAAATGAAAATTTTCCGGTCCCAAGTACGCTGGAAGGCTCGACGCGGCCAAACGCCGTTTCAATAATCTCAGCTCTTGGCTGAAGCGCCCGCAGCATGCTTATCAGATGCTGGATCTGCTCCCGGGTGAGCAGGTCTGTTTTGTTTAAAATCAGTACATCGCAAAACTCGATCTGCTCAATCAGCAGGTCGGCAATTTCGCGCTCATCGTCGTCTCCCGCACTTTGCTTGCGCTCCTGCAGCGTTTCGCCCGACGTATAATCGGCCCAGAAGCGGGCGGCATCGACCATCGTGACCATCGTGTCGAGCCGGCAGCTGCCGGAAAGGTCGATCCCAGACTCTTCATCCTCGTATGTAAACGTCTGGGCGACTGGAATAGGCTCGCTGATACCGGTGGATTCGATCAAAATATAATCCACGCCGCCGCGTTCAGTAATCTGCTGGACCTCCTGAAGCAGGTCACCCCGCAGCGTGCAGCAGATGCAGCCGTTCGACATTTCCACTAGATTCTCTTCCGTGCGGGAAAGGGAGCTGCCGCGTTCGATCAGATCGGCATCGATATTGATTTCGCTCATATCGTTGACGATGACCGCCACCTTCCAGCCGGTCTGCTCATGAAGCAGGTGATTCAGCAGGGTCGTTTTCCCGGAGCCTAGATATCCGCTCAGCACAGTGACCGGAATAGTTGAAGACATACTAGATTCCTCCTTATGTAAAATGTAAATCGTAATTATTACGATTTGTGTGCTGCAATTACCTTATAAAACATTTTTTATAATGTCAACGCCTGTTTATGTATTTTTTTAACAAAAATGAATGAACCAAAAAGAAAAAACCCCTGCGCGAAAGGGGTTTTACCGGAAGCTGTGTCGGGAGCTGATTTTTTTAAAATAAAGAGAGCTTCATGTTTCCGGCAGATGCTGGTTCCGTACCACCAGCACATCGCAGGACGCCCGGCGCACCGTGCTTTCAGACACGCTGCCAAGGATAAAACGCTGCGTGCGTCCCATGCCCGAAGCGCCGACCACAATCAAATCAGCCTGGTGTTTGCGGGCGGCCTCCACAGGAACAGCCGTTTTAGGCGTGCCGTATTCGACAGAGTACCGCACGGAACTGAGGCCGTGGTTTTCTGCGTCACTTAACGTCCGGTATTCCTGGAGCAATTCATCCGCGTGTTCTTTATATACGTCGACGAGGTCCTTGGTATAGGGCTCAAGCGAGGAAAGGGACTGCGTGTTCAGCACGTAAATGACCTGAACCCGGCTCTGGTGCTTTTTGGCCATGTCCAGTCCGGCATAGAAGGCGCTTTTGGATGAATCAGAGCCGTCGACGGCGATTAACACCGAATGGTAAACGGCTGATGTGTCGCTGTTTTTCACAACCCAGACGTCGCATTTGGCACGCCGGACAATACCGGCGGACACACTGCCAAGACGCTTCTTTTCGTTTGTGCCGGCGCCGGAACCGCCTGTCACAATCAAGTCCGGCTCGAAGGACTTTGCAATGTCATCTGCGACAGCTGCTTTCGGTATGCCTTCCTTAATAAAAACACGCACGTGGTAAATACCGGCATTCTCGGCTTGTTCTTTGCCCCGGGCGATGATTTCGCTTCCTTTTTTATTTAAGGCATGAAGCATTAAATCCGGATACTGCTTCCGCAGCTCTTTAATATTATGGTAGTCGACGATATGACAAATCCCCAGGGTGCTCTTATAGGCCAATGCGGTATCGATGCCTTTGGCTAAAGCGGCTTCGGATTCCTCCGATCCATCCAGCGCTACGAGTATCCGTCGGTAAGGGAGAGGCATAAGACTTCTTCCTTTCTGTAATCCATCATTTGTGAATCTGTGGAAAGGACTGCTTATATTTCACGCCTGGCGTTACACATTTTACGAAAGGTGGTGTAAAGAATGTAGATGAAGGAAGTGAGGGCCGTGGCCTGCACCAGCCCGAGCTCTGAGCGGAGGGGGCGGGCATATTTAATACCGGTCCATAAACCAATCGCAAAGAGGCAGATCTTTAACACACCAAAATCCAGCACAGAGTACCTGCGGGCAGCCTTGTGTACATGATCAATTAACTGTTGCATTATGGTCCCTCCATTTTAAATGTTTTGAAAAGAGGTACTGAACAGATCACATAAGCGGGAAATGCTCTGAGGCCAGATAATACGTGATTAATTTTTCCTCCGTCGTGGTGGAGGGAGAGGAGGAAAGAGGCAAAGACTCAATAGCCACCACATACATCACGGACTTCCGGAAGCGAATCTCTTCTCCCAGCTCAAAGCTGACCTCTGTGTAATGATCCAGAAAAAGCTCCTCCTGCAGCTCCAGGGGGCTGCCGATAAACCACAGCTTGTTCGGCTGCTCTGTATTTGCAGAAAGGTACACGAACCGGACGAGAGAGTATTGTGCTGCATGAAAGGGCTCGCCCGAATATTTTTGTTCCGATACGTCCATATAACGTGCTCCTTCCGATAATAATTTGGGCTTACGGCCAGCAGGCGTCATAAAATAAAATGAATTATGTAAAATGAAAACGGGAGTAAATGCCAGGGCCTTATTACCTTCATATTTACCAGTATACACTGAAAATAGGGAATTACATCATTAAAAAGTCCTTCAGTATATACTCATGACTAAATATGCACAACTAATAGTTATTATATCAAAATTATACGTTAATACAGAGCAGTATTCTATTCGGGAAAACCCCGTTTTTGAAGGAAATACAAACGGAGGACAAAACTGCCAGCTGTTAAAGAAGACTTAAGCCTGTGTAAAAATAGTGATACCTTTTACGGAGTTAAAGGAATAATTTAACAATAGTAATCTACGGTAAAAGTAACATGAAAATTGGAAATTGTGAGGGGAGAAGATGCTGCCCGAAGTAACAGCCAGCTTTAAAATAGTACACCTGGCTGGGCAGAAAGCTTAGCAGTGAAAGTAAAAAAGCCTGCCGCGGATAATTCCGCAGCAGGCTGCAATTTAGGTGGATGAACGTTTATTCACAATAAAGGACCCAGCAGCCGTGAAAAATTCTCCTTCATCCGGACCGCCGCCGAGCGTTTCTGGTATTCTTCCCAGGTTAATTCCCGGCAGACGGCCTGATCGGATTCAAACACTGATTTCATTTTCCGGGCGGTCGACTGGTCATACATAAAGGCGTTAAGCTCGAAATTAATGCGAAGGCTCCGGATATCCATATTTGCCGTGCCAAGGGTGCTTACATGGTCGTCAATGACCATTGTTTTCGCATGCAGAAAGCCTTCTTCATAAATATAGACAGAGGCTCCTTCCCGAAGCAGTTCCCCGACAAAAAACGATGTCGCCCAGTAGACAAACATGTGGTCCGGTTTATTCGGGATCATGATCCGCACGTCCCGGCCGCTTAATACCGCGACCCGCAGACTTTCGAGCAGGCTGAGGTCCGGAATGAAATAGGGCGTCTGAATATAAATGTAGTCATCGGCTTCCTGGATCATTTTTAAAAAGCCGCTTTTAATCTGGCTTCTGTCCATATCGGGACCGCTCTGGACGAGCTGCATGGCAACGCCGTCTTCCTTCCGGACTTTGGGAAGCGTGGTATCGGCAGAAAGAGTCGAGGAGGGGCCGCCCTTGTTCCAGTCAGAGATGAAATGATCCTGCAGCAAATACACGGAGCCACCCCGCAAACGTAAATGAGAGTCCCGCCAATAACCGAATTTTTTCGTTTTCTTCACGTATTGTCTGCCTATGTTAAACCCGCCCATATAAGCGGTCGTCTGGTCGATAATTACGAGCTTCCGGTGATTGCGGTGGTTCAAGGAAGCTCTGAACAGGGCGGAACGCAACGGGAAAAAAGGCTCTGCCCGACCGCCCGCCTGATGTAACGGCTCAAGCAGCTGCTTCGTTAATTTGATGGAGCCCAGGCCGTCATACAATAAAAATACGTCCAATCCCTCATCAGCTTTCTTTGTCAGCAGCTCGAGGAGCGGGCGGCCGATCTCGTCCGGGGCGATGCTGTAATACTGAATATACACAGAATGGCGGGCAGCCTGTATATCGTCGTATAACTGATCGAATTTTGCTTTTCCATCGGTAATCAGCTCTACCTGATTGTCTTCGGTCAGCGGGGAGCGGCTGGCGTGCAGAAGCATATGCACGAGCTCCTGCTTTTGTCTGCTGCTCTGGCTGTGCTGGAATAATTGCCCCTGGCGAAGAGAGGTCTGCTGCATGTCCATTAACATCTGAGTGCGCGGGGTATCCGCCGAATTCCAGCGCTTGCTCTTTAATTCCCGTCCAAACAGCAGATACAGTATGAGCCCAGCTAGTGGAAGCGTAAGCATGACTAACATCCAGGCCCAGGTAGCCGTTGCACTTTTTCGGCCCCGCAAAATAATCAGCAGTACACACCCAATATTGAACAGTAGAATAATGTAGCCGACCGATTCCCACCATTCTAAGTTTGTCATGAGCGGTCATTGTCCCCTTTGGCTTTGTCTTATGACTCCTGTTTCTCTGTCCCGTAATGCCGGTCGTATTCTCTGCCGTAATGGCGGCGGGCATGAAATTCGTGAACGAGCCGGATCGTTGGACGGATAAGAAACTGGAAGCTTGCTACGACAAACAATGTTACGCCGAGAACGCGCCACGGGCCTTCATAGTAAAAGCAGATACTGCCGATAAAAAACCATAATCCCAGTAAAAAATCGTTGATCGTATAAAGCGTGTGATAAATCTTTTTGAAAAAGGGTGTGTGGCTCTGCATCCGGCTTTCAACGTAAGCATCCCGGGAGGCATTCTCCTGATTGTTTCGTTTATCAGCCTCTGTGGCATTCATTCGACTTCCTCCTTTCGACACTTTTGTAATATTTCATATGCCTATTAACGTAATTTGCTGCTGTAAAACATAATTGTTTACAGAGGCGGAAAAGGTAACATCTAAAAAAATACGCGGTTTAATAAAAATAGAGTGGTGACTGAAATAATCAAAACATAATGAATGGCGGCAGCTGGAGGACAAAAAACCCATTGGTAAGCCGCAAGAGGGACTTTATCTGTTTTCCGGCTTTTTTATGTACTCCAGCCCTTTGCTATAGGGCTATTTGTTGAAAAAAGAGGACCGCCCGGGTCGTTAAGCAGCCCGGGCAGCACGTACGTTAGCATTAATTGTTATCGTGCCTAACCCCTTCAGGATACATACCTGCATTAGCAGTGTTGTGTGTCGTGAAGATTCTATAAACGTTCTCCTGTTGGTTTTCATCTGCTTCTACAAGAAGGACGATGTTTCCCTGCTCCAGATATTTTTCGTATTCATCAGCATCTTCCTTTGACACTCCGGCTCCTGTTAAAGCTCCGGCAATACCCCCGCTGGCCGCGCCGAACGTTCCACCTTGAATAGCCGCAGCTAACGGGCCAGCAGCTGCAATAGGACCTGCACCAGGAATAGCGAGCAGGCCAAGACCGATAGCGCCCCCAAGGACTACACCGCTGCCGGCCCCGATACCGGCGCCTTTACCGGCATCCTTGCCACTGCTGCTTTGATCTTTATCACCAGAAGTATTTATATCAGTTTCCTCTGAAAGATGATCGGCAATCTCCTTGTTTTTCACAAAAACAGATATATCGTCTTTTTTATGACCGCTTCTTTCCAGAGACTGAATGGCATTCACCGCGTCTTCTTCGTTTCTAAATACTCCGCCGATAAGTTTCATTTCCATGATAGGACCTCCCTTTCTAATTAATAATTAAAGTTTTATTTTATTAATAATAGCAGGTTAGATACTTATTACTTTCCTCTCCTGTGCCGGGTGTTACGTTCCTTCACTCATTTATCGCCTCCTTATAAAAAATAAAAAGCCAGAAAAAGGAGCTCTCTCCCTTCTCTGGCTTATAACACAGCATTTTTTCTGGTTATTATCACCAAGCGGTATTTATTTCTACTCATGATTTAACCAGAGAGAAACAGAACTAAACATAGTTTAAACAAATTTTATTTCCAGGGCTCGTATTCTTCTATTCGTTAGAAGCCAACGCGTATTGGGAAAAGTCGTCTTAATTCACAATTTAGAACGGGTTCCAGTCTAAAGGAGGCGGGAATCTATCAGGTTGGTTTCTGCTCTGTTTGGGGGGAGGGGCACTAGACAGTGGTCCTAATGAATTAATCGCGAAGCTTTGGGTGCAAGCATATATTTTTTTACTGGAAATGAAAGTAGTTTTCCTGGTGCCTGCTGATATAGGGGAACTGTCCTGTTCTTTCCCTTTGTTCCTCCACACAGAGAATAGCTTCTGTGTTTAAAGGTCTAAAAGCAGGGGAAAGGTACAAAACAAGTGCACTTGAAATAAATACTTAGTCCTGTGAAAAAGTGCGTCTTTTTGTGAAAAAAATATAAATTGCTGGCCGTAATTAGGGGAATCAAGCCTGCTAATAAGCCGGAAAGGGGAGACGTCCCTTTTTCGGCTTATTTTTTTATGCTTTCAGGCAACAAAGCAGGCTGCAGTCTATTTTAGCTCGAGCTTCTACTACTACCACAGCGGAGGAAACGCCACATGAGCTATACATTTTACCGTTCAATGTCACTGCGAACGTTTTTTAAAGAAAATCAACAAATTTTTGAGCAGATATTACTTGAGGAAGCTGAATCTATACGGAGGGACATTCGAAGGATTTTGCGCCGGGGCCAGGTGGATCTTATGCATAATGCCCAGCAGGTTATTGCCTATGCCCTTAACAATGAAAAAGATAATATTGAAGCCTTTGCCCAGAAGGAAGGAAAAATGTGGGCAGAGCATACGATTGATTTGTCTTTTAAACTGGAATGGGTCCATGCGCTTCGCCGTACCGTATGGACGTTTGTGGAAAAGTATCACTCCCTGCTCGAAAACAAGGAGAGCACGGACTTTTTTTCGTGGGAACGAGAGGTAAACGACTGCATCGACCTTTTTTTGAATACATTTGTAGAAAGCTATACGACGTATAGGGAGGAGGTAATGCAGAAGCAGGAACGCCTGGTGGAAAGCCTGTCGGTGCCAATAATTCCAATAAACAATTCCATAAGTGTTCTACCGCTTATTGGCGCGGTGGAAGAAAGCCGGCTCGATTTTTTGAAAGAGAAAGTGCTGGAGATTGTAGCAGAAAAGAAGATTCATACACTGATCGTAGACCTTTCCGGCATCGGCCATATAGAGAAGGGGGTGGTAAATTCATTCAACCACATGATTGATGGAATCTCATTAATGGGCTGTAAAACAGTGATCACAGGCATACCCTCCGCGCTTGCAATGGAAATAGCCACTTCAGAAGTGGCATGGAAGCCTGAGGTAAAAACACTGGGAACGCTGCAGCAGGCATTAAACGACTGCTTTTTGGCTGATGTGTAAAGATTTAATAAACCGTGTAGTTTCATGAAGGAGGAAAGCATATGGATGATTTACGATCGTACGTCACGGACCTGGACCGCAATGTGGATGATTTACTGTCGCGTCTTCCTATTTTTGATGACGCCCTGGAGGCACGTTTCCATTTGGTCTTAAAGGAAAAGAAAGCAATGATCACCACCGTGTTAGACGAGCTGGCCAACGAACCTTCCGATGATCAGAAGATCAAGCGGTGCCTGAAAATCATTTACCGGGACGATGAAGTGGAAAAACTGAATTTTCAGGCATGGAAGCGGCTGTGTCAGCAGAACCAGGCCGTGGACGCCTCGGTGCTTGAGCACATGGAACAGACGTTCAGTCACATGAAAGAGGTGCTTGAACATGTGGCGGAAGGTACGGATCATTTGTCGGCCCGAAACATCCGCTACGTTGCACCGGCATTATATAAATAACGAAGAAAAGAGGGATATCCATGCAATGGGGACCATACCGGACAGACACACATATCGATACGACCGGAGCCGTCGACCGCTGGGTTCACAGCACGTGTAATCTGTGCTCCATCGGCTGCGGCACGGAAATCGCGGTCAAGGATAATCAGATTGTCGGCATACGGGGGAAAACGGAGCACGACATCAACCTCGGAAGGCTGGATCCAAAAGCGAAGGATCAGTGGATTCCAAATAACCATGCGACCCGGCTTTTGAGCCCGTTAATACGAAACCAGCAGGGCGAGCTCGAGGAAGCGTCCTGGGACGAAGCGATGGATCTGATCGTTCAAAAAGCGAAGGAAACGGTGGAAGAAAAAGGCGGGGACGGCTTTTCCATTTATTCGACCGGCCAGGGTTTTTTAGAGGATTATTACTCTATCGCAAAAGTCGGGAGGGCCGGCCTGAAAACCCACCTGCTCGATGCCAACACCCGCCTTTGCACCGCAACGACCGAATGGTGCCTGCTGCAGTCATTCGGGGCGGACGGGGTACCGGCCGCATTTGAAGACCTCGATGTAGCCGAAACCGTCATGTTCTTTGGCCATAATCCGGCCGAAACCGGCACCGTCTTTTTTGACCGGGTGATGGAACGAAAAGAAAAGACGGGAAAACCGACTATCATTGTCGTGGATCCAAGAGAAACGTTAACGGCCCAGCATGCAGATCTTCACCTGCAGCTGCAGCCCGGGACAAACGTGCCGCTCATGAACGGCCTGCTCCGGGAGATCCTTCACCACGGCCAGGTGGATCAGCCGTTCATTGATGAGCACACCATCCACTATGAAGAAATGAAAGATTCCCTGGAGGGATGGTCCCTTGACCGAGCGAGCGACGTGACCCGAATACCAGTGGCACAGCTGCAGGAAGCGGCCCGGCAGCTGGGACATACGGAAAGTCTGGTATCCACGACACTGCAGGGGGCCTTTCAAAGCAGCGATGCGACCGCCGCCTGTGTGGCCATCAACAATATGCATCTGGCGCGGGGACTGATCGGAAAGCCCGGCAGCGGACCGCTGCATATGGCCGGCCAGCCGAGCTCCTCCGGCAACCGGACTGTGGGCGGCGTCGGCACCTATCCCGGCAACCGAAACCCGGAAAACCCCGACCACCTGCAGGACATCGCCAATTTATGGAACGTGGAGCAGGAGGCCCTGCCGGTGGGGCCGGAAAAAGGGATTATCAAGCAGATTGAAATGATGGAAAAGGGAAAGATCGGCTTCTTCTGGAACATTCATACCAATCCTCTGGTCTCCCTGCCGGACCGGGAACGGGCGCGAAAAGCGATGGAAGACGTCTTCGTGGTCGTGCAGGATCCATTTCTCACCGCAACGACAGACGTCGCTGATGTCATTCTTCCGCCGGCCATGTGGGGGGAAAAGGAAGGCACGATGGAAAACGCCGACCGGACGATTAATGTGCTGCGAAAAGCGGTGGAGCCGCCTAACGGGGTATGGACCGACTTTGAGATCCTTGTGGACTTCAGCCGGCGGATGGGCTTTACCGACCAGGACGGAGAGCCGCTGATTCAGTACGCGACCCCGGAAGAAGCCTTCGAGGAATGGAAACGCGTATCCGAGGGGCGTCCGAGCGATATGACCGGCATGACGTACGACCGGCTCGAAGAAGCGAACGGGATCCACTGGCCGGCGCCGAAAACGCGACCGGAGGGGACTACCCGACTGTATGCCAATGGAGATTTCCGGACGAAGGTAAACGATGCCCAAAGCTTCGGTAAAGTCATGGACACCGGTCGCCCGTACACGCAGGAAGAATACCAATCCTTTAATCCGAATGGGAAAGCTATTTTCCATGCGACCCATTACTTCGGGCCGCCGGAGCAGACGAAGGAAGCCTATCCGTTATGGCTGAATACGGGCCGCCTGGTCTGGCACTGGCATACCCGCACCAAAACAGGCCTTTCGCCGGATTTAGAGGAGAAAGCACCGGAAGCGTTTGTGCAGCTGCACGAAGACGACGCCCGAAAGCTGGAGGTGACAGACGCTGAAGAAGTGCGGGTCGTCTCCCCGCGCGGAGCCATCACGGTACCGGTGAACATTTCCGGCGAAGTGAAGCCGGGGGAAGTGTTTATTCCGTTTCACTACGGCAACTGGGACGGTGAAGCGTCGGTCAATGAACTGACCATTGACGCGGTGGACCCGCTGTCCCACCAGCCGATGCTCAAGCACGCGTCCTGCCGGATTGAAAAGATATAAATACACCAAACCTGCGTAAAAGGAGGGTGGCATGCAGTCAAATAATATCGTTTTAGAAAACCAGCCTCCGTCCGGGGCAATCGTGATGGCATGGGGGATCTTCCTGCTGGGTCCCTTTGCCGCCTTTTCTCCGTTGAACAGCTGGGCTGGAGTCCTGTTAACTGCGGTAACGGCGCTCCTGGGAATCTATATTTTTATTTCGATCGTCTATACGCGGGTGAGTTCAGGTACTGATAAGCTTTCCAATATAGGCGATATCCCGTTTTTCGGTATCGGTACATGGGTGGCAGGGAGCTCTGTACTTGCCCAGCTGCTTCTGGAATATGCCTCGTGGTCCTTAGGTCCTGTATATGTTCTGCTCGTGATCAGTACAGTGGTCTGGATCGTATATATAAGCGCAGCCGCAGCAAAGTTAGCGATCCTTGTCCGGGACCGTGAAAAGAGAAAGCAGGCACATGGCGTGCTGCTGTTAACAACGGTCAGTACCCAGTCGCTCATCCTGTTGTATGTGAAAATGTTCCCGGCTTCCTTCCCAATCGGGATTGGGGCGGGGCTGTTAGGAATAGGCCTTCTTTTCTACATCGCGAGCCTCCCGCTGATTCTGCAGCGCTTCTGGAAGCATTGGGCCAATACCAACTGTATGGTCCACGGAGCCCTATCCATCTCCGGTGCTGCCGCTGTCAAGCTGGCGCTCTTTCCGGCCGGGCTTTTGGCCGGGTTTTGGATCCTTACTGCGGCAGCGTTTATTTTCATTGAGAGCCTGGAGATATTCCGTGCCGTAAAAAGAATTGGACACGAAGGACTCGTAACCGGTCTGGGTATCTATGCGGTGACGCAGTGGTCGCGGAATTTTACGTTCGGCATGTTTTATGTTTTTACGAAGAACGTTTCCCTTCCTGAAGCAATGAGTTTTTTAGCCCCTGTCAAAAATGGAATCCTTGCGGCCGGACCATGGGTACTGCTGGTTTTACTAGTAGTGGAGGGAATGCTGTATATTAAAGACTATATCGTCACAGTAAAGACTGATGCTTAGATTGAATCAAACCCAGGGCCTCCGGTAAATATCACCGGAGGCCCTGGCTGTACGTTTGAGAAGGCTTAAACGTACGTCTGCTTACATCGCGTGCTTGATGCCTTTGTCGACGAGCCACCAGTTCACCGGATAGCTGGTTAAAAATCCGATCACCATCGCGATCTGCATCATAAACCAGAAGGTCGGACCGGCCGGGCTCGGCGGGGTGGCAAAGAACACAAAATGAACGAGCGCCATAAAACCAAACATGCCGATCTGGTACGCGACAAGCGACAGCGTGTCGGCCTTGGCGGCCTGTTTGATGCCATGGCTTTTGCTCATGTTTTCATGCATTGGCAGGATGGACGCCAGCTGAAAGAAAATCCCGAACGTATAGGCGAGGATAAATTCCACGATATAGTCGGCAAACAGCCGGGTGCCTGCGATCGTCCAGCCAAGCGCCACCACGATCGGAATACCGATAATATCCCCGAGCGCACACCCGGCACCGCAGTGGCTGGTGGACGCCACCGTGGACTGCCACATCGGCTTGTCGCCGTGGCCCTTCCGGCCGATATAGTAGTAGAAAGCCAGGCCGAGCGGCCCGGAGTAGAGCACGGTGAGCGGCCAGACAATATTCATCACCATCATCGGCTGCGGATTTTTCCGGACGTCTACGATCACGATCGCGGTAGAAATGAATGCAAGTGCCAGTGAAGCGACAGCAATAATGGAAATCGTGTCCATCGAATTCTCCTTTTAATGCTTTGGTATTAATAATTTTTCAACTGTGTAAAATACTTGGTTGCTTCGAAATATAATGATTCATCTTTTCCTAAGAAGAGCGGAAACGTTTAACGGAGAGAGAAGCGTCAAGGGCGGGAGGCTCTGTCTCCCATTTTGACTCCCAGCGCTGTTTCAGTACTGGAAGGTCGGATACGCAGGTAATAATCCACTCCTGCTCGCGAAATCCCTGCAGGGAGGCAAACAGCTCATCTACACTGGTGAAGACAGCATCTGGAGCCGTCCAGCCATGTTGTTTTAAATCCGTTCGGGTCCCGGCGACTACTTCCCTCTCCTGGGGAAGTTTGATAAAGGTAAAATGCTGCATAGGATTGCTCCTTTTCCTTAAAATAATTGTTAATGCGGTATAAGGATTAAAGTTATAAGCGTCCCGTGCTAGACAGGGATTCGTTTGGATCAAAGTAGAAGAGTACGTAGCGGTGAGAATCCTCCAGGCTGCCAGTAACAAACACGTCCTTCAGGGAATACTGGAAGGATTGATCTCCCACTGCATGCTGGATAGCCTTCCGCTCCGCGTCAGCCCGGTGCCTTTCCGCCAAACGCGTGCCGTGTTCGGGGATCATGGCCTGCTCGAAGGGGGTCACGATATTTTTTTGCCGGGCGAGAAGCGCATGATCATCGATCCATCCCCATGCCTGCCATTCGTGCATGCCGGTCGTCTCGGATGGGAGAAGGGGAGAGGCCGCCGACGATTTTTCGCCGGAGAAATTCAGAGGAGGAGAAGTAAGCGAGCAGGAGCCTTCTTCGACCAGTAAAAGCATGCAGGAGGAATGCGTAAAATCCCAGTCTAAATACATGTGCGTCGAGTGGAAATCCAGTTCCGTCTGCATGATTTCCTCTAAAGACGGCTGCAGATACCGGAAGGTGGTCATCCGGCATTTCTCGACAGAGTCGTATTGACCCTGGTCGAGCAGGGATTCTTCCATGGGAGCTAAAAAGCCTTGCAGATAAATAATGAGATAAGGAGGCGAAAGAATGACTTCGATAGAATTGGGTCCTTTACAAAAATTCCGTTGAAGCAGCTTGCCTATTTTTCCGACAGCAGCGGTAGTGGCTGTGCGTTCTTTTTCCATGCCATCACTCCATTTCCATTGGTTAAAAGCCTAAAAAAAGCCAGAAAGACCCAAGGGGCTTTCTGGCTTATCGCCAGCTTTTCGGACTGGCGATTTTCACCAACTGATGTATCGAGGTGTTGCCGCATTTTGAAATATCTGGTGCCGTCGTCCGAAAGGAACGCGGCGATGCCCACATGATAAATGCTTTACATTAACCTCTATACATATTTTATTATCGTTTATGAACAAGAATAAACATGAAATATAAAGAAAAAGGAAGAAAAGGACTCTTGAACCACAAATAGAAAAAGACAATATACGGGTTTCAGCAGCATGAGGTTAGTAGCACTTCGCATAGTGTTCCAAACGCCCGCGTTAAAGAATGTGAGAAATACATATATTATGAATGAGAGAGTAAGCCAGATGAAGACTGAAGATTAGCAACGGCACCTTGGAATTTTAATAAGGATAAAAGTACCTTGGTTCTGGCAAACGACCCGGTCGAGTAGCCAACGGGTGATCAGTTCGATCAGGCGATATCGGCGAAAATGGTGGAAGAAAATCCGGTTTGTTTCGCTGGTGAAAGGGAATAAAAAATAAAGTTGTTTGTAATACAAATAGATACGCTAAAGGTTGTAATTAATAGAATGAACGCTATTAATAAACCAGAAGGTCACTAAGACGCTTCTGGTTTATTTTTGTTTTAACAGCCATTTTAAAAACGATCAGGAAAGGAGGAAAAAGCATGCCTTATTGGTTCTACCGGTTGCTTCCAGCTCCGGTAAAGCGTCTGCAAAGCATGTCGAAGCGCCAGCGCTGGCATGAGATCCGGTCCAGCCTGTGGGTCGTGCCAGCCCTCTACATTGCACTGGCTGCGTTATTAGCAGGCATATCGTACTGGGTGGAATTTGGCCTGAAGCCAGGATGGCAGCTTTTATCGGCCTTTACGACGGAATATCAGTTAACTGAAACGATGTACAGCACGATGCTGTCGGGGATCTTAACACTGAACGCCTTTACCTTTAACTCGATGCTCATGGTGCTCACGAACGTTTCAAATCAATTTACGCCGCGCGTGATGCTGAACTTTATTTCGAACCGGAAAACCCAGCACGCGATCGGGATTTTTAACATCTGTTTCTTTTACCTGTTAATTGTCTTTTTCTTTCTTGACGGGTCCATGAGCCAGTACACGGTGTTTCCGATTGCGGCGGTGCTCATGACCGGCTTCTCGGTCCTGAACTTTGTGTTATTCATCAACCACGCCGTGAAATGGATGCAGGCCCCGAGCATCGTGAACGACATGAAGCAGCAATCCCAAAAGCGCATCCTGCACACGCTGCATGAGGATCTCGAATCTCACCGGGCTGAACATCCGGAACGGATCACACATCCGAACCATTCGCCTCTGGATCATGAGCATGCGCGTACTATTGCCTCTGAGATGACGGGGTATGTGCAGATTATCGATTTTGGGCAGCTGATCGAGCAGGCGAAGCAGGACGGGGTCGTGGTCCAGCTGCGAGCAAATGTGGGTGATTTTGTTCTCCCGGGATTTGTCCTGCTGGATTACTGGAAATTGGCTGATGAAGGGTCTACGGTTGTAAACGAACGAAAATACCGGGAGCTTTTGTTTATGGGCGACCGGAAAACCGAAGTCCAGGATTTGGGCTACGGAGTGCGGAAGTTAAAGGATATCGCCATCAAAGCGCTGGCGAATGACGAACCCGGCACCTTCGAGGATTCTCTGCACCAAATGGTGGACCTGCTGCGGTCGATTGCGGATGTAACTTCTTTTACCTCTTATTTGACCGACGAGGAAGGAACGCTTCGAATTATCATGAAAGAAGAAGCTTTCGAAGATTACCTGTATGCTGCCTTCGGGCACATTAGTGTATACGTAAAGAAAGATCCCGTGCTGACAAATGAACTTTTAAAAGCTCTTGTCCTCCTCAGCGGAGCACTGCCCGAACGTGAGAAAGGGGCGTGCTGGCACTTTGGCAAGGTGGTGGCGCAGTCATTTGCCGATACGTTTGCCCACGCCACAGAACAGTTGGAGTTTTACACGTCGCTGGAAACTCTTTCGGTGGAAGCCCGGGATCCGGACACCTTTCACAGGTTGATTGAAGAATTTATCCGCAACGGCCTCCTGGAACCTAAATACGGACGTTCCGAATAATGTGTCCCATCTGTATGTTACAAACAGGTGTTAAAAGAACGGTTGCAAAAAATAAATAAAGTATGTTTAACGCTACGCTTTCCTGGGGAACAATAAAACTAGTGCCATAGATGATAATGATTTGGTTTTGCTCAAGTGAATCCAATAACCATATACGCGCCCGGCTGCAGTTAGAGGAATAAATGCCTGCTAATAAGCCGAGAAGGACAACGATAGATGTGTCTTTTTCGGCTTATTTTTTATGGCTCAATTCTACTGTACATTAGGGCGTTTTAAAGGATGACCACTGTCGAAACCAGGTGATTATCAAATTAAAAACAGAAAGGATGAATCATCATGGCAAAGAATAACGAAGAAAACAACAAAATGACCCGCGAGGAAGCCGGCCAAAAAGGCGGCGAAAAAACGAGCCAGGAACACGGCAAGGAATTTTACGAAGAGATTGGTCAAAAGGGCGGCGAAAATTCCGGTAACGGGAGCGGTAGCCAGCAATCAGGCTCCAACCAGAGCGAAAACACCATGAGCCGTTCCGAAGCCGGCCAAAAAGGCGGCGAAACGACCAGCGAGGAACATGGCAAAGAATTTTACGAAGAGATCGGTCAAAAGGGTGGCGAAACCACCAAGGAAGAACACGATAAGGACTTCTATCAAGATATTGGCCAAAAAGGTGGAAAAAATTCCGGCAATGGCTCCGATAACAACAGCGACTCCAACAACCGCCGCTAAGCAGGAAGAGGCCCCGGTTCCGGCATGATTCCCTACAATCGTGCCGGCGGTCTTCCTAATTCCCTTTCTTGAACAATGTGAGTAAGGGCGCCTGACGTTTTCACACCGTTAGCATGAAAGTGAATGTCTTACAGCTAGTTAATCATTAGGTGGCAGTTATGCCAATAAAATAGCATCATGAGGAAATAAAGTAACTTAATGAAAAAGGTTTTTCAAAGAGAAAAGCGGCAAAGAGCACCCGGGTTTGGCGGTGCCTTTTTGTGTGCTGAAGTGGTCTTCAGGTCACCCGATTTCCCCATAAAGTGACCGGAAGATTTCAGCTCCAGTTTGCCAGAAATGAATAATCTCTTATTCATAAAGAAACACCGCTTCCTGCCGGCACGGGAAGCGGTGTTTCTTTATGGAGAAGCCACCATTCCATGTGTCTTCCATTTGTTATAGTACGCTGAAGGGCAGACAATTCATAATAGAATAATAGACTTAAACCTTTGGTAATTTAGTACTTTTTATATAAAATTTTTCCGGCGCAGCATGAGCTGTTTTTGGGGAACGGCAAGAGACATGAAGATATAATTGGAGCCCTTTAATCTCAATCCGCTGAATGGTGTATATGGCCACGCCTTGCTATTAACCTTTGGGTACTCACGTGAAAACGTAACGCCCGGGGGCTTCTTTATGCATTTATTTGCTGCTTTTATGATTATGTTTTGCCTGCCGTCTGTACCAGGATGGGACGAGCTTTACAGGAATGCTCAACGTCATCACGGCAATGCCGGCCATAATCAGTAAAAATCCGAGAAAAAATTGGATGGTCAACGCTTCACCGAGCAGCAGCCAGCCAAGGACAGCGCCGGCCAGCGGCTGGAAAAAGTAAAACAGGGAGCCGACGCCGGCCTCCATCAGCTGCATGCCTTTGTTCCAAAGAAAGAACCCGCCTGCAGTCGAAACGATGCCCAGGTATAACACGCCGGAGAACACCATCATATTAGGGGCCGCCAAACCAGCGGCCTGCAGCTCCCATCCTGCAAAAGGAATCGTCAGAAGCATCCCGAAAAAGATGCCGTAGGCGGTGATTTCCACGGAGGAGAATTTAACCGACGCCCGTTTTACATAAACCGAAAGAAGAGCCCAGGAAATGGCGGCCATCACCAGGATCAGGCTCCCGAGCAAATACGCTCCCATGCCGGTATTCCACTCAATGACGATGACCACACCAACGCTTGCCAAAAACAGGGCGAACAGCTTCCGGACAGTGATTGCTTCTTTCAACATGATTCTGGCGAACAGCACGAGAAAGACCGGCGTCGTCGCTGTCAGAAGCGATGCCGTATGGGCGTCCGCCAGGTCGACCCCGAGAAACTGAAACGAAATGGTCACCAGGTACCCGATAAAGCCGATCCAGCCAAGCAGGAGCCAGTCGCTTCTTGTCTTGGCGGGCCGGGGAATGCGGCTCCAACGCAGAAGGGCAAACAGCACCGCACAGCCATGAGGTAGCGAATCACCATCAGGCTAAACGGTGGGATATAGTCCAATACGTATTTACTCGCCACAAACATGCCGCCCCAAATGCCTGCAGCGAGAGATAAACAGAGCGCGCCGAGCAGTGTATGATTCATCTGGTTTCATTTCTCCTTTGAGCAGCGGCCATCAAAGCAGTCACACCTGGTTCTCTCTGCTTGTGGAGGAAGCTGTTACCAGCGAAGGCGAGGATCGTGTCCATTTATCGTGCCAGCGTTCCTTCAGTTCGGGAAGCTCAGAGATGCAGGTGATGATCCATTCCTGTTCGCGGAATTCCTGAAGGGATGTGTATAGCTCATCTATAGTGATAAAGGTGGCGTCGAATGACTTCCGCCCCTGGTTTTTTAAATCCGTGAGAGTACCAACGATTACCTCTCTCTCCCGGGGATATTGAATATAGGCAACATAAGGCATAAAAATCACCCTTTCGTAATTTACTGCTGCTAAAAAACAAAAAAAGCCATCCCTAAAGAAAGTCCTTTAGGAATGGCTTGGAGTCTAAGCGCTTTTGTCTTAGCTCCGGGGCCGTAGAACAGTGAATAGTAACTGGATAAAAAATAGGAATAGAAATCGTTAATATTCTATATATAGTTATAGGGCCTCCAGCAAAAATAGGCAAGAAGTATTTTTATATATATATAGTTTTTTAATATATACTAAAAATATATATTCTGACTTTTCGCGGCTGATGTGGATGTGTAAAAGCAATGCGAATGGGAAATTTGTTTCAGGCTGATAAGGATGTTATGGTAAAGATAACGCGTGGTCCTCGTCGACGCTAAAAATGCCCGTGATCAGCAGGATTGCCTTTATGGCGGGGAACATTGGAGACTGTAGTGCTCGCGATGACCTGCCCCGGGATGCTGTTGCTTGTTTCGATACGTTCTGGACGCAAAATCCGGATCGAAACAAGGCCAAAAGACCGCGGAGAATGGAAGCGGCCCAG
The DNA here is from genome assembly GCF_000420725.1 of Marinococcus halotolerans DSM 16375. Taxonomy (GTDB): domain Bacteria; phylum Bacillota; class Bacilli; order Bacillales; family Marinococcaceae; genus Marinococcus; species Marinococcus halotolerans. The sequence continues at coordinate 26,600 of NZ_ATVM01000022.1, forward strand.
GAGGCTGCTTGCCTATTTTAGGGCATTTTAGGGACAGGCGATCGGTAATCACGAACAATGGAATACCGACAGGCAAAGTCATCAGACAACTAGCGCTGAGGAATAAGCCGCAGGGATGTTTTTTCTCTGTGGTTTTTTGTGTTTTGCAAACCGCAGGGAAAGATTGCTGCGCGTTTTCTAAGGAACCAGCGGGAAAGGAGGCACGAGTGGAAAGTTAAACACACAAAATCGAAGGATGAATGAGGAAAGCCGTTCTCCTGGGACGCTTCAGCTGAATTGTCCAAAGGAGCCAGACCATGGAAGAGACACGAACTGAACACGGAGAAATAGCCGGCTACATCGGCAAACTGATCCGGGATAATTTTGGCAAAGGACCGACGTCTGTGTATGTCACCCTTGAGCACCCGTTTCTAGTCATTCACCTGCGGGATTTTTTGGCACCGATGGAAGCCATTTTGATGGATCAGGGTGAACATAAACGGGTGGAAGAAACAAGAGACCTGCTGTTTGGGCAGCTCCAGACAGAGATGCGTGCCCAGCTCGAAGTGATCGCTGGGGTCACGATCCGTGAGATGTATTTTGACTGGGACCTGCAGCAGAAGCGGGGCGTCATTCTGGGCGTCATGTCGGAAGACACGTCGGAATGCGAGGCCCAGTGGCCGGCGCATTTAAACCACCAGAAGTTTAACGATAAAGTCATCGAATTGAGCAAGTGGGGACAAAAGGTGCCGGCGACCACGGAATCCTTCTGGCTGAATGACCGGACCATTGTCATTAAACGGACCGGGGTCTTCGTGGAAATCGAAAAAGAACTGATTCAGGCGGGGTACACCAATGAACTCAAAGAAGTGAAGAAGCCCCTGGAGCTGCGGATGATTCACCGGGCGAGCCTGGAGACTCTGATTGACGGCAAGATCACCGGAACGTTTGTAGCCTGGCATTTCACCGGGGACAAAGGCTACGCCGTGCTTATTGTGCAGCCGAAAAAGTAATATCCTGATAAAGCAGGGTGAAAAACAACGAGCGCCTTCCGGCTCAGCCGGGGGCGCTTTTTGATGAAGCATGAGAGCTTTGTTTCCGTTATTACCGTTAAAACAAAATCCGTTTCCCAGGCCAGAATAAGGCCCGTTTTTCCGGGGCAAAATGGCACTTCATACGGGAGAGTGATCAGTCTTCGGCTGCAAAAGGAGGAATGGACACCGTCTGCACATGAGCTTTGGCGTCCTGCACTTCCCAGGGGGTGTGATGAATGCCGATTTCGATCAAACTGTTTTTGATTGAAGACCAGGCATAATACCGTTCAAGCAGCCAGTGATCAAGCGTGCCCTCCAGGGGGCAGTAAGCTTCGGACGCTGCCCGGTAAGTGCCTTCAAAATAAAAAGCTGCTTTTCTGCGGCGTCTGCTGACAAAGTGAAAGTCCTCCTGTTTTTTATCCATACGCATGGAAGCATAATAATACGGGAGAGTGGTCAGCCGCGCTCCCAGAACGTTTAGCAGTTTGTCGGCATCCAGGCTGAAAAAGAAAATGCCAGGGGCACCGCCGTACCGGACATACGTACGTACATTCAGCTCTAAATACGCATGCAGATAAGGAAAAGAGGAAAGACTCCGTACATGCATATCCGTTACCCGAAACGGCAGTACCGTCACCCAGGCTTCCCCCTCAAAGGTGTCCAGTTCAAGGCCTTCCGGAAGATATTGACTGATTTTACCTGCGCGCACAGGACAATGCAGAAACAGCATGTCCCTCCACCGCTGGCTCATCACCCACGGCCCCTCCGGGAGGCTTGTGCCCCGGTGGCCAGTAGTGTTTAAAATGTCCTCGTACATAAAGTCCCTCCTTTCTGGAGATAGTGCGTAAACATTTACAATACGTGCTATTCACGATGCAGCCGGATGGAAAACATTCGATATTTCAAAAAATGGATGAGCGGTCAAGACCCCCAGGGCGGGGGAGATAGCTTGAACAAACGTTTAAAGCCGCCACAGCATGGGAACGTATTAATTAGACTCCTGCAAATGAAGCGTTAATAAAAATAGGTTTTTCACGAAACGAACGATATAACTCTGGCAGTAATTAGAGGACAAATGCCTGCTAATAAGCCGGAAAAGGGACAGTGCCCTTTTTCGGCTTATTTTTTTATGGTATATACCATTGACCAAAGGAGGGAAGTCTTATGGCCCCATCAAACGATCAGCCGAATAATGTAAAAAGTCCCGAAGACGAGTCTTCGGAGGGTGCTTCTAAGCATGCCACCGAGCCGTCGCTCATTGTTGGTCTCGTCCCGGCGCCGGGGTCTGCTTCTGAAGCGATTGATGTTCTGTACCCGGAGCTTGCCGAGCTGTTTTCGCGTGAGGTGGATGACGAGTACGCCTGGGACATCAAGGTGGTGGTGGATCCGTTAACGGGATCTGCCGAAGAAGCGGCCTCCATTCTGGAAGAGGCCCAAACGCTCAAGGACAAGCGCGGGTGGGATTATGTGATTTGTCTCACGGACCTGCCGCTGTTCCGGGATGAGGATTTTCTCGTCGCCGAGGCTAACGTGGAGCGCGGGATTGCCCAGCTGTCCATCCCGACGCTCGGGGCGCTCCCGATTATTCGCCGGGTGCGCGAAGCGCTGCTTCAGCTGACGAGCGAAATGCATTACGGCAGCTCCGACGAAGCCCGGAACCGTCAGGAAGAGAAGCAGTCTTCCATGGGCAGCTCAAGGGGAAAATATGTACGAAATACCGGAGCCCGGCAGCTGCTCGGGGACAGTTTGATAGAACGAATCGCCCCGGTGTACCGCATCCGCCCGGACGAAAGCAATGACACGTCGGACACCCGCTACGTAGCGCGGCCCAATATTAACGGTTATTCCCGGGTGGTCACGGGAATGGCGCGGGCGAACAACCCGTTAAAAGTGTTTACCGCCTTTAAAAGCGTGATCGCGATTGCCTTTGCCACCGGCGCCTATGCACTAATATTTCCCACCCTCTGGCAGCTGGGGGCAGCCTACGGCCCGGTACGCTCCATTACCTTAATGGCTGTGGCTTTAACCTCGTTAACTGTATGGATGCTTCTCGCTCACGGGCTCATCGAACGGCCTTCAAAAAACCGGGCCAGAAGCATCAGGCGGCTGTACAACTCGGCGACGGTGCTGACGATCGGGTTCGGGGTCATATGCTACTACTGTATCCTGTTTCTGCTGTTTTTCCTTGCCGTATTTTTGTTTATTCCGACGTCGATGCTTCAGTCCAACTTAGGTGTAGGGCAAAACGTCGAATTTCCGTACTACCTGTCGCTGGCCTGGCTGGCAGCGTCGCTTGCGACCTGTATCGGGGCGCTGGGGGCCGGGTTGGAAAACGAGGAGACGGTGCTTACCGGAACCTATGGCCACCGGCAGCTGCAACGGAAAAAGCAGGTGCAGCGGGAACGGGAAGAGGAAAGGAAGCAGGAACAAAACCGGGAACGTTAACGAAAAAGCTGCCAGCTCAGCCGGCAGCTTTTTCATTCACGTAGCGGATGTATTTGGTGAGGGTGAGCATCGACTGCAGCCCGAGCCGGTCCATGAGCGCTTCCGGTGACACGCCGCTTTGAAGCTCGCGCACGATGTAGCTGTTGCGAAAATGTGTCGCGGAAATCGCCCGTTCGATGCCGGCGCGTTTGCGTTCCTCCCGGATCATTTTCTGGATCGCGACCTCGGTTAAATTTTTCGGCTGGTCGTTTTCATAGCTCCAGCGGTACGTCTGGCGCTGAAAGTCAAAAGCCACAAACAGCGGCTCGCCGTCAAAGGACGGGCGCACGGCCTGGGGGATGACGTCGAGGTAATAGTACAGCTGCTTCTGCAGCTCCTTTGTCAGCTGGAGCGTCCGCGGATTGCCCTCGGTAATGTCGAGCTCCCCGCGCGTCAGGTGCAGGTGCTCGATCCGGATCGAGGCGAGCTCGTGCATGCGGAGGCCGTAGTCGTAAAACAGCTTTAAAATCACGATGTTTCGCGGGGCAAGCATCGGGCGCACGGCCTGCTGCTTGTCCGACAGTCCGGAATCGGACTCGAGTGTATCCATGAGCCGCTTCATTTCCTTCGGGGCAATCAGCTCTTCCTCCTTTAGTACATTCCAGACGCTGTCATCGACGGGCAGCTCCGCCATCGGGTTGGAGGCGATCCGTTTTGTGTCGCGCAGAAAGCGGAAGTAGCGGACGAGCACGGTCTGGATGCGCTTCAAGGTCCGGAGCTGATAGTGGCGCTCCTCGGCCAGAATATGAAAATAAGTGGTAATGTCGTCGGGTTTAACGGCCGCCTCTTCGCCGTCGAGGACCACATCGATAAACCGGTGAAAGTCGGCCAGGTCGTATTCGTAGCGCTTCAGCGTGCTCGTCTTGCGCCCCCGGGACTGCAGGAAGGAAAGAAAGGCCTGCATGCCGTCCGGAAGGAGCTCGGGTTGCAAATTCATTGTCATTCCTCCTGCTTCGTTTGCCGATTAAGCATCGCGGCTTGTTTGTTTGGCACTTAACCCATATTATAGTATGTAGAGGACAGGAAAAACAGGAGGATCTAAACTATTGCAGGATTTTGAGAACCAACAGGTAGATAAAGAACGGGTGGTACTGGTTGCCGTCCACAAGGATGATACCGATGAAGCGACGTTTGAAGCGTCCCTCACTGAGCTCGAACAGCTGGTGGAGACGGCCGGAGGCACGGTTACGGCCGTACTGACGCAGAGCAGGCGTTCGCTCGATTCGAAGACGTACGTCGGGAAAGGCAAGCTCGAGGAAGCGGTGGCGACCGCCGAGGAGCAGGAGGCGGATCTTTTGATCTTTAACGATGAACTTTCGCCCGGCCAGATTTCCACGATTACAAACCAGACCGGATTGTACATCATCGACCGCACGCAGCTGATACTTGATATTTTCGCCGGCCGTGCGGCGTCAAATGAAGGGAAAATGCAGGTGGAGCTCGCGCAGCTGAACTACATGCTGCCGCGCCTCCGCGGACAGGGCGAATCCCTGTCCCGGCTCGGCGGCGGAATCGGCACACGCGGGCCCGGGGAAACGAAGCTTGAGACCGACCGGCGCCATATCCAGAAGCGAATGGACGACGTACGCAAAAAGCTTAAGCAGGTGAAAAACCGCCGCGAGCAGTACCGCGAACGGCGCAAGGAAAAGAACGTGCTGCAGTTTGCGCTCGTCGGCTACACGAACGCCGGCAAATCCACGATTTTAAACAAGCTCACCGAAGCGGACACGCTCGAGGAAAACGCGCTGTTTGCCACGCTTGACCCGCTGACGCGCCGGGTGGAGCTGCCGTCAGGCCTCGAGGTGCTCGTGACCGATACGGTCGGGTTCATTCAGGACCTGCCGACCGCGCTGATTGCGGCGTTTCAGGCGACGCTTGAGGAAGTAAAGGAAGCAGACGTGCTGCTTCATGTGATTGACGGCTCGCACCCGCGGGCAGCCGAGCAGGCCGCCACGGTGCGCGGGCTGTTAAAGGAGCTCGAAGCAAGCCACATTCCGGCGCTTACGGTCGTCAACAAGCGCGACGCCGTCGAAGACGGGCCGATTGTGGCGGCAGAAAAGCCGTCGATTTCCATCTCGGCCCGGAAGGACGAGGACGTGCAGCTGTTGCGGGAGTCCATGGAAAGCGTGCTGCTCGAGCAGCTGCAGCCGTACCAGGTGGAAATTCCACTTGCCGACGGCCATATTATGCAGCGGTTCAAGCATGAAACGGTCGTGCGCGAGGAAACGCTCGATGAAGAAAACGAAAGCTGGATTTTGTCCGGATACGTGCAGAGCGACCAGGCCATTCACCGGGAGATCAAGCAGTATGCTAAAGGAGATGCGGGGGACCGATGACACGCGAGATAATGGAACAAAAGCAGCTGCAGCAGGCCGAGCGCCGGATCGCGCCGCAGCTTGATGCAATTGCAGAACGCGAGCTTGTGAACCAGCAGCGGGTGCTCGATATTTTCCGCACCCACAACGTGTCGGCGTTTCATTTTCAGCACTCCACCGGCTACGGCTATGACGACACCGGTCGCGAGGTGCTCGACCGGGTGTACGCCGATGTGTTCGGCACCGAGGCGGCCATGGTGCGCCAGCAGTTTATTTCCGGGACGCATGCGATCAGCACGGCGCTGTTTGCGGCGCTCCGCCCAGGCGGACGGCTTTTGTATGCAACCGGCACGCCGTACGACACGCTGAACACGGTGATCGGCCTTGACGGCAGCGAAGCAGGGACGATGAACGAATGGGGCATCGGCTGCGACGTGGTGCCGCTCGCCGGCGGCCACGTGGATATGGGCGCCGTGCACGAGGCGGTCACGCCGGACACGCAGGTAATTGCGTTTCAGCGCTCGCGCGGCTACGACGACCGTCCGTCGATCGGCCTGGACGAAATGAAGGAGTACATGGCGGAGCTGAAACAGGCGTATCCGCACATCGTGCTGTTTGTGGACAACTGCTACGGGGAGTTCGTGGAAACCGGCGAGCCGGGCCATATCGGAGCGGATCTGATGGCAGGCTCGCTCATTAAAAACCCGGGCGGCGGCATTACCCGCACCGGCGGCTACATTGCCGGCCGGAGCGACCTGATTGAAAAGGCGGGGGCAAGCTTTGCCGCTCCCGGCATCGGCCTTGAAGGCGGTGCGACGCTCGGCATGCTCCAGGAAATGTTTCAGGGGCTGTTTCTCGCGCCACATGTTGTGGCGGAAGCCCACAAAGGAGCGGTGCTGACCGCGGCATTGATGGAGGACGCCGGTCTGCAGGCATCACCGGCCTCCAGACAGGAGCGGACCGATCTGATCCAGTCCGTGCAGTTTGGCGACCGGGACAAAATGATCCGGTTCTGCCAGGCGGTGCAGCAGTATTCCCCGGTCGACTCCGGCGTCACGCCGCAGCCGAGCGCGATGCCCGGCTACAGCGATGACGTGATCATGGCTGCCGGCGCGTTCATCCAGGGATCAAGCATCGAGCTTTCCGCCGACGGGCCGATCCGGCCGCCGTATACAGCCTTCGTTCAGGGCGGATTAACGTATGCGCACGTGAAAATTGCCGTTAGTGAAGCTTTAAAGGCGATACAATAACCGATAGAAGGGCAGGTCCTCCGTGAGAGAGCCTGCTTTTTCTGTACATTTGACGGGGGATGGGTGAAAATAGATAAAGATACAATAAGTTCTGAAAATTTTGATGTAAAAATAGCTTACATGAACTTGACGGAAAAGCTTACATCATGTAGGATATACTTAGTTTCAATGAAAGGGGGCGTAACGCATGAATGATCATGTACGCCGGAATACCCCTTTATTTCCGATTGGTATCGTCCAGAAGCTGACGGAACTCACCCCAAGGCAGATTCGCTATTACGAAGAACACGGCCTGGTGTTTCCGACACGGACTGAAGGCAACCAGCGGTTGTTTTCCTTCCGCGACGTGGATCGTCTGCTTGAAATCAAAGCGATGATGGAGCGGGGCGTGAACCTTTCAGGCATCAAGGAAATCTATGAATTAAAAACGTATTCAGAAGAACCGAAAGAGCCAAAAGCACCGAGAAGTCATGATATGACCGACCGTGAACTGCGCAAGCACCTCCGCAAGGAAGTGATGATGGCAGGCAAGTATTCGCGTCCGTCCATGATTCAGGGACAGCTGTCACGGTTTTTCGACTAACAGCAGAATTAACTTTTTCCCGGCTGCGGCCGGGGGAAAGATCTAATAATTCACTATTCTAGTTTTTTAGAGAGGAGTCACAATTAACATGGCAAACACGAGAAAAGACATTTTAAAGTTTGCAGAAGATGAGAACGTTAAGTTTATCCGTCTTCAGTTTACTGACTTGCAAGGAATTATTAAAAACGTAGAGATTCCGGTGGACCAGCTTCATAAAGCACTGGACAACCTGATGATGTTCGACGGTTCTTCCATCGAAGGATTTGTGCGTATTGAAGAATCCGATATGTACCTCTTCCCGGATCTTGATACATGGATCGTTTTCCCATGGACCCCGGAAAAAGGCAAAGTCGCACGTTTAATTTGTGACATATATGAGCCGGGCAAGCCTGGCGAAGAGCCAACACCATTTGAGGGCGACCCTCGCGGTATTTTGAAGCGTGTACTTAAAGAAGCAGAGAAATTAGGCTTCACCGACTTCAATATTGGACCGGAGCCTGAATTCTTCCTTTTCAAAAACGATGAAAAAGGCGAGCCGACCACAACCCTGAACGACAAAGGCGGTTACTTTGACCTTGCGCCAACCGACCTCGGTGAAAACTGCCGTCGCGACATCGTGCTTGAGCTTGAAGACATGGGATTTGAAATCGAAGCTTCCCACCACGAAGTGGCACCGGGACAGCACGAAATCGACTTTAAATACGCAGACGCTGTAACAGCCTGCGACAACATCCAGACGTTTAAGCTCGTTGTTAAAACGATCGCGCGTAAGCACGGCCTGCACGCAACCTTTATGCCAAAGCCATTGTTCGGTGTGAACGGTTCCGGCATGCACTGCAACATGTCCCTGTTCAAAGGCAAAGAGAACGCGTTCTACGACAAGAAGACCGATTCTCAGCTGAGCACAACGGCCATGCAGTTCCTGGCAGGTACACTCGAGCACGCGAAGGCGTTCACGGCGCTGACGAACCCAATCGTCAACTCCTACAAGCGTCTTGTGCCAGGCTACGAGGCACCAGTATACGTCGCGTGGTCCCTGCGTAACCGCAGCCCGCTCGTACGTATTCCGTCCTCCCGCGGCATGAGCACGCGTATCGAAACGCGCAGCCCGGACCCGGCAGCGAACCCATACCTTGCTATCGCAGCAATGCTCGCAGCTGGCCTGGACGGCATCAAGCGGAAGCTCGACGCTCCAGAGCCGACAGACCGCAACATCTACGTGATGGAAAAAGCAGAACGCGAAGAACTCGGCATCGAGGACCTTCCGGCAGACCTGAACGAAGCGCTTCAGCACCTGCTGAACGACGAAGTTCTTGTTAACGCCATCGGCCCGCACGCCATTGAGCACTTCGCCGAAGCAAAAGAAATCGAGTGGGACATGTTCCGCAGCCAGGTACACCCTTGGGAACGCGAACAGTTCTTGTCCACTTATTAAAATTAAGGAAACCCTTCAGCTGCAATGGCTGGAGGGTTTTTTGTGTTTGGTCGTATATTTTTATTTTAGAGGACGTGCCCTAATTACAAAATACAAGAAACTTTATTCTTTACAATTTAAAAAGTTTCGAAAATAGCAGTTTCTTAATACACTAACGACTGCCTGCCTTTAGCTTTGAAACCTTGAACAATATATTCTTCTGAGCTAGTGGCTACTACTACATGTAAATCGTAATAATCATACAATTCTCCAAGATTATTTTTATTAGGACTCTCTAAGTCTTCGTTTCCGTAAATACTGGCTCCCGAAGATAAAGAACGTATAAATGAATCAGCTAAATCTTTAGCGTAGTCTTCATTGGTCGCACTTTCTACTACTATAGCTAAGCTAATAGTTTTACCGTCTTCATCAACCGCAGCGTGAACATCTTTTACGCCTTCATAATCAAGCATAATTCCATAGGAATCATCAAGCACGTAATCGTTAATCATTTCTGAGGAATTTTTATCAACGCTTTCTTCTTGTTTCTTTTCTTTCTCTTTAGCCTCTTGCCTTTTAGTTTCTTCATTTTCTTTAGCGGCCTGTTTCTTAGTTGCTTCTTGTTCCTTAGCTTTTTGTTCTTCCTGTTCCTTTTCTTCTTTAGCTTTCTGTTCTTTCTCTCGAGCTTTTTGTTTTTCAGTTTCTTCTCTTTCTTTAGTAGCTTGTTCTTCGGCTTCTTGAGTTTTGCGTTCTTCTTCCTCCTTGACTTCTTCTGCTTCAATAGCTTCTTCACTAACGTTTTCTTCTAAGGTAGGGGCAGGGGCATTTACAAAAATAACACCGACAATGTTAAAAAGAAGAAAAAGGTAAAAAATGGAAGCTAATGTAGCTTTCCATCTCGAACCTGAGCGATAGCCTAGGATGCGCCGATACCACTTTCTTTTCTTTTGCATAGAACTCCCCCCTAAGTTTTTGCCTATATTTAATTATACCTAGAAATAAAGCAATGTAGTTATAATTATTATGCGGTTTACTTTTTTTATTTTAAGTCGTTTTGAATTTCATCATTACAAGAGTACTATGTAAGGTTTACGCCAGTTCAATTCGAGGATGGCATTACTTGAACGATATCTAAGAACTAAGGAAAGCTAGTGTAAGTGCTATTGGGACCGGCATCAAGCAGAATGATATAAGAAAAGAAATTACTAAAACAAGGCGGAAGTATACTCGGTGGAATGTTGATCATCGTAATGTTTACGGTACTTGTAGTTACTGTTGCTGTATTAGGATAGAAGGCGAGACAATAGGATTGGAGCTAAAGCAGAGACAAAGGGGCAGCATTATGGGTGACCGTATGAAAGAAACTCAATGGGAGAAAGTCACAGGAAAACTAAATTTTGATATAATTAGGATAAAAGAATCAGCCGTCTTAATGTTGTTAGAAGGGCGCGTTCGTTAAGTTCCATTGCCAGAGCACGGAGAAACAAAGATTGTGACGCCCCAGAGGAAATTGAAGTGCGTGAAATAAGGTGAGAGGAGGTGTTTTAATTTTTTCATTTTTAACAGAAGCTGATTTTTGGAGAATTACGACAGGCTTCGGCACGTTATTTATTGCTTTTATGGCTTATCGAATAAGTAAATTGGCTTTGCAATCTAGCGATGCTCCAAGACCATTTATAAAAAAGCGAAGACTTAAAAATAGGCATATGAGTTCTTACTATGAAAAAATAACTGTTGAAGTGGATTTAACGAATTTTGGTTCGTCCAGAGCATTGAATTCTTATCTAGTATTAAGTTTCAAAAATTGTTATATAAAGGAGTATCATTTATCTAGACTTGAAATGCTAATAAACGAGAGTAATAAGAAAACTATTTCTATATCATTTTTGGTGGATAGACCTAGAACTTATAATTCCTTGTTAGAAGTATTTCACTCCGGGCCTATCAATGTTGAAGATAAGTTAAAATTGATGGTTTTTGCAAATGACTTCTTTGGTCGTTATTATGTAAAGAAATTTCGGCTCAAATTTGATAATACTCACTTAAACGATAGCTATGTACCTTTTAAGCAGGTGGGTATTTTTAATAAAACATTTTGGGAAATGCAATGGTTTAAGCGCCAAGCAATTAGACAAAAAAATACTTACCCCGAAAAAATAAACCAAAAAACTATCACACAAGCGAATTACCTATTATGCCGGGAGACACATGGGTATCAGATGAAAATGAATTACCGCAGAATAATAAGTAATAAGTTCTAATAGTTAACTTAAGGAAACTGAATGGCAACCCAGTAATGTGCTTTCGTAATGATATAGAAGAAAGTGAAGCGGGTGAAGTGAGATGAAGGAGAGGAGTTTTAGCGATAGTTGATTTTTTTCAGAGTGTCTCGCCAGATGCATGGTTAGGCTTCCTTGGTACGATGCTGGCAGTTATTTTTTCTGGTTTGTTCACTTTATTTTATACAACTTATCAAATTAACAAAGAAAAAATGATTAGAATTATGGATGAACGTGAACCGTTAAGGCGAGGATTAAACGATAAAAGAAAAGATTTTAGAAGGCTTATAAGAAATTTTAATAAAGTTTTTGAACAAGATCCTAAAGGCGAAGAACTAGAAAGATTAGTGAAAGAGAACCAAATTATTATAACTTCAATTAATGAAGTGTTACTTAATAAAGAAATCATTCGAACAGAAGAAATAGATAGAATGCGCATATTTGCTGGAGGCTTAAAAACAACTAACAATATATTAGGTTTTAAAAAATTTGAAGGTAAAGAAATAGTAGTTAAAGATAATAATTTTCCGTCGCCTCCTTTAAACGAAGTTTATAGTAATGAAAGGTTCAAAAACTATGTAGAAAGTGCTGAAAGATCTTGGGATAAGATTCGAAAGGATTATAAATTAAAAAATTAGTTCTACCAGTTCACTGGAGAACACTGAATGACAGCATAACGATGTAGTTTGGTGTCCTCTTTTTTTATTAAGAGGGAATTTATGAAAAAGTAACCGCAAGAGAAGAAACAGCAACTGACCGAGCGAGAAGTGAAAGAGTTGATGGGGTAACGAAGTAAACATATAGACGAGCCAACCCGGGCTTCAAGGGCGAAATAAGACAGGGCTATCGTATATGCGAAGCAATTAAAGAAAATGAAAATCAGTTATTAGACCGAGAAGAGAGCGATACTGTTATCAGCAGCTAATATTGGCTCAAAGCTGAGGTTGTGAGGTTCCAGGAAGGTTTGTCTGAAGCTGGAAACCTAAGAGGTGGTAATATTAATAAACAAACGCAAACATACAGAATTAAAGCTGCTATGCTAAAAAAGTCGAAAGGCATTAGCCAAGCGGAGTATGATGTAACGGATCGCAGAGACCAAAATCTAATTACCGGTATTCATAATTATGGCTAGAGGAAATCATTCATGACTTGGAGGTGGAGACCCGGATTAAACGTGTTACGCCTCTCATGTGCCTCCGCTCTCCGTAAGGCGTCAAGATCATCTTTATAGGGATAGGTAAGCCGGCATAATTATAGTCCATTAACAACGTATCGGTCGTCTGGTTAAAAAGTGTTTCAGATTGAAGTACGAAGGTTTTAAGGAATTGCTGTGGCGCTTACGCCATCCTACGTTGTAAAACTGCACTTGGTCTTTTCTAGTAATTCGCTGAGCAAGACAATTGGTGTTGTAAATACTTCTTCCAAGATAAAGATGAACGGCTTCTTCAAGTTGGAGGATAAGGAATTGCAAGATCAATGCGCAATGGTACTTAGTAACGTTTGTTATCATCGCTCCACTTCTAACGAGCATCTCTTTTTACTCGTTAACTACATTGAACAGTTGAAGGAGGCGCGAGTGGCTGCCCCATAGCTTAGGAGGCTGTTGGTCAAAACGGATTTGGACTTTGGTTTTGAAACATCCTTCAACGCGGCGAGCGACATGGCGATTGAACATCACTAGGAAATCTTTTATATCTATTGGAAATAATACAAGCGGGCACAGACTGACGATGAAACATCGAAGAAATTGGAGTCGATTCGCCAGCAGCGCAAAAAATAAAACCTATTCGGCTAAGACAAAAACTATTACATATTTTAAGGAAAAAGGGTTACGCATGGAAGGAACTAAGAAGTTTCAAGGTGCTCGAATCCAATATACGAAGAAAGTAAAGCTATTCAACAAGATTATCTGCTCGACAGCGTGGCCACATTTTATCGAAGAATTGTCTTTTAAAATGAACAAAGACGGAGAGAGCATCGAAGGCGAATTCAATATCGGTCCAAACACGTTTTCCGCTATCTGGTATGGGTTGGACAATTAGGAAGTGATAAACCTGAAAAGTGAGGCCTTTATAAGCAATGTAAACTCCTAGTAATAATTGCTGCAATAAAGTGACAGGGGGGATAATATGAGTAAGTTAATAACGGAACTAGATATGGTATATGTACCTATGTCTTTTCAAGAAACTTATTGGATTGAGAAACTAAAAGAACTTGAAAGAATTATAAATAAGGCTACTATTTATTTTATAACGCAACGAAAAGAAGTGAAGTTCATAGAAATAGATGAAAGTAATTTAAGAGAAGAAGGCGCTATTTGTTTTAAATTACAAATGGGAAAAATTACTACGCCCACTATTAAATTTTATATCATTGAAACCATAGAAAAACAGTATGAAGTTGATAAATATAGATTGAAAGCTGGAGAAAAAATGATCAACTTGATACCGCTTGAAAATGATAACAATGACACTTTTTTATTTACCTCCGATATTTTTTTGACTCATCTTTTAAGCAATAACTTAATGTATGATATTGAAGAAGAATTTGATTTTGGTCAATTTGTAAACTATGAAGTTTTATATATTGGTATGGCAAAAGCAAAAGGAGCTCATGCACGTTTAATCAAGGGCTCACATCACGCCACACAGAAAATATTAAAAAACGCTTCTCCTATTGAGTATGGAGCTGAAGTGAAAAATGAATGCAAAGTTTTTTTGTTTGAACTGACTTCTTTTTTTAATATTGAATTAGAGGGTTTTGATTTTAATGAATATGTTATTGATAATGATCTCGAAGCTTTAATTATTCAAGATTGCGAAAGAGCTTTAATTAATCAGTTAAAGCCCAGATATAATGGCACAATGTATGGAAAGTATCCCGAAGGGAGAAGAGTACTAAGTGAAAGAAATATTAAGAATTTCGAATACACTCTTAATACCCCATTTATTTACTTTACTGATAATAATGAATTAAAAGGTAATATTTTGGATGAAGAAAAGTCAGTTTTAAGAGTGGATGGAGACAAAGTATCTATAGAATAAAATATTGAAAGGAATGACAAACCGCGTGAAACATACAGACGCCTATATCATGGCGAACATGTCTCAGTTGATTCCCAGAACCCCCAGCCATGTTTATCAGTCGCTCCTTGGGTAATGTAACCTCCTCCTTGAAACGAGTGGCAGCCAAACAGGATAAAGCAGCGGATATCTAAAACGAATGAGAATTAGAAGAGCCAAGTCAAACTGCTTAGAAAGAAGTAAACCTCCATTAGGAACTGTGCCCGGAACGTCTACTTCCCACAAGAAGACGGAAGCAGGACGGATTTGATCTTTTCGATTTATGAATAGCCAGCCTCTAAAGACGTGAAAAATGTGCATGTCTACCGGAAGCCGGTGGAGAAGAACGACAAAGTGGCAAAAAATGATTTCAAAATGAATCTCATTTGCTTTCATTTTCCTTCGGAGAAAAATTGGGGCGATAAGCTGTAACAGGTAGAAGACGAAACAGAAGTATTGGGACAACTTTGTAGGAATGCTTTCTAAAGCATTACCCTAGCGCCTGCATTCTATATGACTTTCATCCCGAAAATGCATTTAGATGTTTGCTTCCCTTATATAAAGAGGTAGAGAGGAATACATAAAAAAATAAAGGATGATAAAAAATGAATAAAGCACATTTGATTACGGAGAAACTGGCGCTGGAGGAAGAGTACGATAAAGGTGAGGTTCCGCACGATGAATATACCGAGCGTGTGGAGGAGCTGCAGCAGCAGCTGGAGCAGCCAAACTTTGTAAAATAAATGTAATGATGAAAAACTAGAATAGTATGGTAATGTGTAGGCAGAAGGTGATAAAATGAGTAACTTTGCTTACATCAAACGCGGAAAAACCAATGAAATTCTCATCGGAGCGTACAAGGAAATCGTCAATGCGTATTACGGAGAAGAAATTTATTCGTTTGAAACCGAAGAGGAATTATTTCACAGCATTCAAACGTACCGGCAAAAAGAATATATTATCACCCGCCTGAGCGAATTACCCATCATTGATGTGCTGTGGAAAAAGACAGGAAGCGCCCGCTACGAAACCGAGTAGCGGGTTTTTTTATGTTCAATTGGAGGCCGTATTGAACCAGGCATGAGAAAAATTCATCGTACATAATAGTTTTTTATCCCCCAAAACAAATAGTCCAGACAATATACAACGTGGGGAAGACGAAAAATAAACTCGATGCTTTCCTGGAAATTTATAAAGAGGTGAAAAGTGTGAGCAAGCATCATGAACTGCGGGCCATCATGAAGAAAATGAGCGGACAGGATCATATAATCAGGGTGCCGCGTATCTTTATCGAATTTTTGGACGGTGATCTGAACACGGCGCTCGTTTTAAATCAGCTCGTGTTTTACGCCGACAAAACAAAGCGCACCGACGGCTTCTTTTATAAAAGCTACGGGGAATGGGAAGTGGAGACGGGGTTGTCCCGGCGCAAAATCAAGGGGTCGATCGATAAGCTGATCCATAAAGAGCTGGTCACCACCAAGCTGAAAAAGGCGAACGGGGCGCCGACGCTGCACTATGCGCTGGATTACGACAAAATGCTTGCTTCCATTATGGCAAAATGTGCAAATCCATCTGAACAGTCTGTCACTAACCCGGATGTGGACAAAGTGTCGGATTCCTTAACAGATGATCTGCAGTTGAATTCAACAGATGAATTAAACAGTAGTCCCCGCGCCATCGGCAGTGTTGTTCCGTTTTACGAGGAGAATTTTGGCGGAAAGATGACAGCCTATCACCGGGAGCGACTGAGTGATTGGTGCGAGGTGCTTTCCCCGGAGATTGTGCTTCGGGCATTAGAGATTACTATTCTGCAGGGCGGCCGCAGCCTGAAATACGCTGAGCAGATCCTGAATGACTGGCAGCGGTTCGGCTGTCGCACGCTTGATGATGTAGAGAAATACGAAGAAACAAAAAAACAGCAGAAGGAGGCACGCCGACATGGAAGAAGCAGCCAAAGGCATGCAGGAGGTACTCGCCAGTCTCGAAAAGAAATCAGCAGAAATGAAAAGCAATCCACTCTCGGCCGTGGATGGTACCGGCCGGGAACCTGACTACCAGTGTCCGGTATGCAAAGACCAGACCGGCTGGCTGGAAAGGGTGGAGGGAGTAGAAAAATGGGTGATCTGCCCATGTATTCGCGAGCGACGGACGCAGCGGCTGCTTCAATTCAGTGAGATCACCGAAAGCTTCCGGAATGTCACCTTCGGGCAGTTTCAGACCGACAACATGGATCCGCAGGTAGCGAGTATGAAAGAAGCCGCGCTCGCCTACTACAGCAATTACCAGGATCTGCGGAAGCAGCGGGAGAACAGCATGCTGATCATGGGAGTTCCGGGTTGCGGTAAAACGCACATTTTAACGGCGCTCAGCAATAATCTGATGCAGCGCAAAAAGATCGAGGACGAGGGTGGACAGCAGCAGGGCATATCCGTCCAGTATTTTCCTTACGTTGAAGGGTTTAACGACCTGCGGGACGACTTTAATCTGCTGGAGCGGAAAATGGAGCGCATGAAAAAGGCGGATGTGTTGTTTATCGATGATTTGTTCAAGCCGGTGAAGCAGTGGACAAAGGATGGGTATGAGCGGGTGCCGCGGGCGACCGCCTGGCAGATCGAGCAGATGTACGCCGTGATTAATCACCGGTATCTGAATCACCTGCCGATTCTCGTTTCCACCGAGCTGATCATGGAAGAGCTTGTGGATGTGGATGACGCGCTCGCCTCCCGGATCGTGCAGATGTGCAAATCCTTCCTGGTGACGATCGCCGGGGCAAAAAACGACTTAAATTACCGACTCAAAGGAGTGTATTAAATGGTGCCAGCGTGCGCGATAGTAATGCAGGGGAGAATGCTGAACGAAGTGGAAGAGCAGCTGCGAAGGGAGCGGGTGCAGCGGAATTTGGAGCGCTTTAAAGAGGCGGAGCGGAATTTTGAAAGGCAGAAAACGGTGGTGGAAGGATGAAATTATGACCGCAGAGTTTCGGTATACATAGAAACTTATTATTGAAAATAAAAAACCGGCTCATAAGCGGCTTTTCTTCAGCGCTCATGAGTCGGCTTTTGTTGAGTATAAAACAATGCGATTTTATTCGTTTAAGTTAACCTTGGCAGAGTTGTTTCCAAGAATACCTTCTTGAACTTGTGCCTGGAGATCATCTGCTTCAGCGACTTCTTCATTAACATCAAAGGCGATCACCCCGCTAGAAGTAGAATCAGGATTGATTTGCTCTAAGAACAATCCCATACCGTCTTCATTAGCATAACCAGAAGCTTCAGAGTCTGGCTCGTAAGTATTGCCATCGCTCAGTAATTTCACGTAAGACTCATCTACAGTAATAGCTTCACTGCCATTATTCGTGATTTCTACATCGACGAGAATATACGTACCGTCAGCTTCTGTTTCTAAGCCATCAGAACCTACTGTCCCGGACGTTTCCATTCCATTAACGACATAAGTCACATCGCCAACCTGAACTTCCTCACCAGTACCATACGTTTCTTCCTCAGAACCTCCGTCTTCCGACGCGCTGCTTTCTTCTGAAGAACCTTCATTGTTGCTGCTGTCACCAGAGGATTCATCTCCGTCCCCACCGGTCACACTTACAATGATCACAATAATAATGATCACCAGGACCAGGGCGCCGACGCCTGTCAGACAGCCTTTAAACATTTTACCCATAAAATTTAACCCCCTACATATGTAATGAAACGAGGCTAATTTTACCAGTAATACGAGTGATTGGCAATTTATTTATAATACTTTTTTCATACATTGCAATACTTTTTACTCAATATTCGTCTAATCTGATGTTTCAAGCTGATCATCCTGCTCCGGCCCGTTCTCAATTTCTATATCGCTGTCCTCCGCAATATCCCCTAAAACGAGCGGCACTTCGGTATTTGGGGCAAATCCGTCGAAGCCGCCGTACAACGCTATCGTTAAACCAACCTTCAGGTAACTATCCTCTGGGGCAGTGACTAAATAAGTGTCTTTATCCCCTGAAGGTGCATGCATTCTGTAAACACGTTCATCATAGGGGTTAAAATTCTCGCCGGGCGAGTATTCATGAGTAATCTCTCCCTCGACAACGATAGGGGCGCCTTCATGCATATCCTCATAATAGGGTTCAGCCGCATTTTTTAAATTTTCCTCAAAATCGCTTTCATCAGGCGGCTGGGCCACCGATTCCTCCGGAGCAGAGCTCTCCTCCGTATTATTACCGGGCTGCTCTTCAGAAGGTTGCTGCTCCTTGCTTTCTTCCTCCGGCGAAGCATTTTCTCCCAAACTGCAGCCCGCGGAAAAAATACCAAAAGAAACTCCCAGTGTGAGAAGCATCATTTTCTTCTGCATCGAATCCCTCCAGCCTGTCCTAAATATATAATACTACTATATTATATCTTCATGCTTTTTGTGTGGATTCCTTTATTTAGGGCAGTCGCTCTTTCAGGGCGAAAAAGCCCTAAGAAATCTCTTAGGACTTGTACTTTCACATATTTGAACATTATTCACAACCTGTTCCATCCCCGTCCCGGTCTAAATGGCTGCCGTATCCTGGATCTTCTTCCTGTACCGGGGCAGCTCCGGCGTCTCTTGCGGCAGTACAATTTTCATAATATACATTTTCAGAGGAGGAATCACTGGAATCGTCAGAAGGCTCGCTGTAAGTGTCAAAAAAAGATTCACAAGGGGCCCCGTCTGAGTCTCCATCCAGATTATGAGGGTCATCATTTGCGCTATAATCATTATCGTTCCAAAATTGATCCACCTCGGCCTGACTGGAAAAATCCCCGCAATTCATATCGGAGGATACAGAAGTGGAAGAGCCGTTGCTCTCGTTACTGGAAGTCTCGTTACTGTTAGATGATTCATTGTTATTTGATGAAGTATCATTGCTCGAGGAGCGCAGGTCTTCTAGATCTGATGTTACTTCTTCAATCCGTTGATCTTTTTCCTCGATCTCTTCGTTCAAGTTATCGATTTTTCCCTGAAGCTCTTCCTGCTCACTATTGTCTTCTTCCAGATTTGATAATTTTTGATTTAAGTCTTCTTTTTCATCTTCCAAATTCGAAACCTGCTGAGTCGCTTCTTCATTTTCTATTTCAAGATCATTGATCGTTGCGTTCAACTGCTCCTTATCGCTCTGTAATGTACCGACTTTCCCCTGGAGATTGTCGATCTGAGTAGCATTTT
The DNA here is from genome assembly GCF_000420725.1 of Marinococcus halotolerans DSM 16375. GTDB lineage: Bacteria > Bacillota > Bacilli > Bacillales > Marinococcaceae > Marinococcus > Marinococcus halotolerans. The sequence goes on from NZ_ATVM01000022.1 coordinate 46,193, forward strand.
CTTCTGCTTTACTGGCTTCTGCATTGTTAGCGTCTGCTGTCTCTTCCAGGATTTGGTTTTCGTCTTCTAAATTATTTACACGTTGGTTCAACTGTTCTTTCTCTTCTTCAAGCGTGGAGATTTCTTCCTGCTGCTGAGTAATTGTTTGATTCGAACCAACCCCAGTGACTGTCAGGCCGATCCCTAACAATAAGAGAAGGATAAACCCATAACCGGCTGCAGCCAGAAGCATTTTCCACCAGCGTCGCGTACGAAACCCCGGAATTTTTTTGTACCATTTCTGTCGTTCGCTCATTGCTGAGCCCCCTAAATTACCTCAATAATTTTGCTTTCTTGGTCTCGGATTCTTCTTCAGTCAGAATGTTTTTTTCTTTAAAGTTATAGGCGAGCACGATGTTCTAATTAGGCCTTTTTTCTCCCTTTTTCACAACAACCCAAGCAAAATGTCTGCCTCCTAACTATCTGTTTGATTAATTTGTATGGCTTAAACATTGAACTATCGTAACTCCACTGTAAAGAAGTAATAAGAAAAAGTACTCAATAATAAATATATATGGAATAAAATGATAAAATGTGATTAAAGTTTCAGACAGGAGGAAGACATTTTGAAATGGAGAAAATCCGTAGTGAATAAGTAAGCAAATACTTAGAAGCAAAAGTTCTGATGTTAGCGGTTGAGGGAGAGGCACTACAAAACAAAGGAAGGGACTTTTAGCGAAAAGATCTAGTACGTAATGATATTTGAGAGGATGCAAAAAGAAAAGGGGAGCATTACTGGAAATTTACGCTGCTTCGATCTGCTTGGCAGCACTATAGCGACAACTGGGAGCAGGATGAAGCAACTAGATTTTGAGGTACTTAGAACAAAAAGAACTTCTTATTAGTGGGCCGTTTTTATTGCTCTCCTATGCCTGCACATGGGGAGACAAAAATTTTGACGTCCCAGGAGAAATTGAAGCGAGTGAAATGAGGAGGAATTTTATTGATTAATTATAGTATAAACACCTTTTTTAACAATATTTTAAAAGCCCAAAAAGAGACTCAAGAAGCTTTGGCTAAAGAATTAAAAGCTAGTTATAAAGAAGGAATGCTAGAAGTTCGTAATGCGATGGAAATTAATATGTTTGAATATAATTGGGCTATGACCGAAAACATGACTTCAGCGAAATATAAAGAACCATATTTACAAGGATGGAATCAATCTCAAACCGATGATTTTTTTATAAATTACTTTAGTGATGAAAAGGTGCTGTAGACGTCAAGTCGAATTTTACACTTTTTGCTCATTTCCTGTTTACACTTTTGTTGAAAATATTCGCTGCCGGTTTTTCATCCGGTGGCTTTC
>NZ_ATVM01000023.1 GCF_000420725.1 Marinococcus halotolerans DSM 16375
AGGCCCAACATCAATTGGAAGACATGTTCCGACCGCAGGGTTAACTTCCCGGCTGGAAAAGGACAGCCGTTTACACAAAATTATTGACGGTCCCTAAAGAAATATCAAATGTCGATTTGCCGCCTTTTACACCTAGAAATATAATAAGCATAGATGATTTATCTTATTCTTATAAAGACCTCCATCATGAACAAATTTTTAAATATGAAGCAACAACAAATGTCGTAATAACAAGGTTGTTATTCACGCTACAAGAAGCATATACTTGTGTATGGTTGTATAATGGGATTTCCGGTTCCGATCGCTTAGATTTGAATAACTATATACTATTGAGAATGTTATCCATCAAAGCTGACGAAATCATGGATAATTTGAAAAACATTCAATCGTTTTTACAAGACGATTTCAAAAAAATAGATTCAAAATGTAACTACAAGTTATCCTCATTAATTAGTAGTTTTGAAGGTGAATTAGCAGAAGAATGTCGATATTTAAGAAATATGCTGCATTACAATGAAGAAAAAACGAATTTTTTAGATTACATTGTCACTAAACATGAAAGTGACTCTACTTATGTCAAAACAACTATAGGAAGTATCGTTTTAAATTACATGGAGCCCTTATATGCCACAATTTCTGAGTATTTGAATGTGGAAAACTTAAAAAGTATGAACGATTTTGAGAAAATTTATAAGCGTTTACGTACTAAAATAAAATCAAAAATGGATAAAAATAATTAATAATAGGTTGAAAAAGCGATAAAACAGCTCCGATTTTAATAGAATTCGGAGCTGTTTGCAGTATATTGAATAGAATTTGAATAGCTTCTCCCAGCACATAAATTAAAACTAACTTCAATCTTTACCTAAAAACGATAAATTTCCCCGTCGTCCGGCACCCAAAGATTTGCCGAGATGCCTTTTTCGTCAGCAAAGCTCTTTAACTCATTTTTCGATAACGTCCAGTGGTTTACTGCTTCCATGTGCACGGCAATAATCTTTGCACTGGGGGCGGCCTGCTGCAATTTGTACACGTCTTCCTTGCCCATGACGAGCGAACCGCCCTCGGCGAACTGGTTGTCCCCGGCATTGACCACGATGATGTCCGGCTGGTGAAGGTTCACTGCCTCCTGGACGCCCTCGTACCAGACGGTGTCACCGGCCACATACAGCGTCTGCTCCGATTCGTGGCTGAACACAACGCCGCATACCGGTCCGGTCATTTCAAGGATGTCGCCGCGGCCGTGCTCGCCCTTCGTTTTGCTTAAGCTGATCCCTTCGAAGACGGTGTCTTCATGCAGCACCTCGACGTTCTGAAAGCCCTCGTTCCGGATAGTCTCCGCCTCGTCGGCATTCTGGGTAAACAATGGAATATCCCCGGGGAGCGCCTTTTTTGCGGCCTCGTCCCAGTGATCCTGGTGGGTGTGCGTGACAATCACCGCATCAATGCCTGCGGTAATTTCCTGCAGTGCAACCGGAAGCTCGGCGACGGGGTTGTTCTGGTCGCCGTCCGGGGCGTGGGGCGCCGGGTTTGGCAGCGGTGGATACGCGCCTTTTTCCCCTAAATACGGATCGATCAAAAACTTTTTACCCGCGTATTCGACAATAAGGGTAGCGTTTCGGATCTGCTGGATGTTCATCTGGCAAAACTCCCTTTACATGAAAAATTTAATGGTGTCCTGTTTATTGTAACCGAAACCCGCCAAGGAAACACACGCCGCGATGTTTCGAATACTACTGTCTGGGAATGGGAATTACGTCAATGGACAGTTAATGGCTATGGGAAAACGAAACAACAGGCTGCCCGCCGGGTAGTACAGGAGGTATAAAGATGAAGATATTGATTACAGGAGCGACAGACGGCATCGGCATGGAAACGGCAAGGATGCTGACAAAAGAGGGCCATGAGGTGCTGCTGCACGGACGCAGCGAAGAAAAGCTTGCGGATGTGGCCAAAGAGACGGGAAACGAAAACGCCGAGCAGTATGTGGCGGATTTGTCCCAGATGGCGAATGTGAGAAGCTTCGCCCGGGCGGTCAGGGAGAAGCACAGTCACCTGGACGTGCTCATCAATAACGCGGGCGTGTATACGGCGCCGGGGGAGAAGACCGAAGACGGGCTCGATGTCCGGTTTGCGGTAAATGCGGTGGCGCCGTACATTTTAACGAATGAGCTGCTTCCGCTCATGGATGACTCTGGACGCATTGTGAACCTATCCTCCGCGGCGCAGAAGCCGGTGGATGCAAAGGCACTTTCGGGTGATGCGGACCTGCAGGACGGAGAGGCGTATGCGCAAAGCAAGCTCGCACTCACAATGTGGACGGTGGAGCTGGCGGATAGTATCGATCCGGTTATCGTGGCCGTGAATCCGGGGTCCTTGCTCGGAAGTAAAATGGTAAAGACCGCGTTCGGCGTCGAAGGCAACGATATTACCATCGGGGCGAATATTCTGTATCAGGCGGCTCTTTCGGATACGTTTGCCGACGCGTCCGGGAAGTATTTTGACAACGACAGCGGCGACTTCGGCGACCCGCATCCGGACGCCATGGACCGGGACAAGCGTGCTGAGCTTATCAAACAGATAGAAGGCATTATCGGAAAATAAAAAGCATATAAGTATACATGCAGAACTCCAGGGCAAGGGGTTCTGCTTTTTTAGGCGGAAGGCTTCAAACCTGGTATCCCGGGAAACGAAAAAACTCCGGCAGAAATTACTGCCGGAGAGCTGCGGGTGAATTCAAAAAAGAAGCCTAAAGCAGCAGTCACCAGCTGCGGCTGGAAACATTAACTTATCCATAAAGAAAATAAGTTCTGGCCCCAAGCGTCAGGGTGCTTTGATTTCCGGGAATATAAAAACAATTGTGGAGGTAAGAATGTGACGCACGCTGCCGGTGCCACACGGACACAATGGTGCCGGCTGTGGTTTTCTGGGCTAAACAATGAAGAGTGGTTCCTTCTGTTTCTGCGAAAGTCTGAATGCTCCGGGACTTTCTATTAATATACACGACCTTCATAGTAACACTCCTTTTGGGACAAACGCTTGTGAAAACAAGTTTTTGAAGGATCAATGGAGAAGGGTAAGGGTCGTTGTTTTACTGGTATGAAAAGAATTAAGCGTAGACGTTTTATAGTTTTTAATTAACTCCCGGGTTGGCCGCTCTTTACTTCGATACGGTGTTCGACACACGGGTCCGTTCGCAAATCTGATGATATTTCCGGAACAAATAATAGGTCCAGTTCGCCACAGACATTGCTGTCTGATAATCTCCGGGAATGGAGGTAATGGAAACTGCCTCGTGAAAAAATCGTTTGATTTGTTTGTCGGCGTGAAGAGCGGGGGCATCGAGGGCGATGTGAGCAGCGTGGTTTAGGGCGGGAGGAAGGGGATCGTTGGTAAAAAGCGTATATTCCTTCCACTCACTGGGGTGAAAATAATACATATAAAAAGGAAGAAGCAAAGCCATTTCTCTGCTTTGATGGGCAAATTTGGTGAACGCTTCCGGGTCTTTAGGAATGTGCCCGCCGGCTGCTTGAAACGTCTCTTCAAAAACAACATGCTTCATTTCGTCATTCATTATTAGTCTCCTTTGCTCGTCCGAGTATTAGCATGAAAGGAAAATCTCCATTTTGGCTAAACGTCGATACAGGCAGAAGCACAAGAAAAAGTATTTTGTGCGTGACGCGTGATAATAGAAATGAGTCTTAGGTTACTTATATTCCCAATTATACGTTTGATACAGGTAATTACATGAACATAAAGGCTCTATAGAAAAAATCCCTACTAAATACGCATATGAAATAAATATTATTAATTTAATACTTTAAATTGTTAAATTATAAAGGCCGTAAACAGGGCATTTTAAAGAAGAAAGACGGCAGTAAAAAATATAAGCTGATAAAAAGAAATTTAATATCGTGTAATTATCCTTCGCCTGCATGAACCAGTTTTCTATTTACTAAATATGAATTCTATTTATTTACATATTTCCTGGGGAATAAAAAACGGACCTCTGGAAAATCAAACGCATCACCACTACCACTATATGGGTTATTTTAGGTATACTGAACAAAAAGAGGTGGCGGAAACCTTCGAAAGGAGAACGTGAATTGGCTACACTATCACTTCATCAATGGGAAAAACAAAACGAAGGGATCACGCTGTTTCCCGCTTTTACAATGGAGGTGACTGAGCCATCGGTGCTTGCGGTCTATACACATACCCACATCCGGGAGGTGCTGCTTCAGGCATTTCTCGGCAGGTCTGTGCTTTCAGAGGGAGCGACGATCGTAAATGGCGATCCGCTGAAAAAGCGCCGGTCGTTTACCCGGGAGGTTGGAGTGTGCCGGCTGGAGGACGGATTGTACGAGCGTATCCGGGTGCGGGACCAGGTGCGTTTGTTTCAGCAGCTGTATGCTTCCTCCTGGTCGGTCACTGAACTGCTTTCGGCAGTAAAGCTACAGGAGCGGGCACACTTAGCGGTAAAGCAGCTGACGTATTCGGAAAAGCAGCGGTTAAAACTGGTGCGCCTGTGCGCCCAGCGCGCGCCGTTCTGTGTGTTCGAAGAGCCGGACCAGAACGTGGACCTGGAAACGAGGCGCATTATCGCCCGTCTGTTTCAACGTCTGCAGGAAGAAGGCAGCACGGTGCTTGTGCTGACGGGAAATATGGAAAGTGCGGTTCTTTTGGCAGAAAATGTGTACCGCCTGGAATCCTCCGGGCTGCATTTGGTGGAAACACAAACGGAAAACGAGGAGGAAGAACCAGCTGAAGTGGAGGATAAAGAGCCGGGGCTGCCGTTTGATAAAATTCCAAGCCGCGTGAATGAGAAATTAATTTTGTTTCATCCCACGGAGATCGATTTTATTGAAAGCTTGCAGGGGGAGGTGCATCTTCACGTCCAGGGAGAAGCCTTCCCGGCGGTGTTCACGCTCACTGAGCTTGAAGAGCGGCTGCAGCCGTTCGGCTTTTTTCGCTGCCACCGGTCGTATATCGTAAATCTGCAGAATGTGCGCGAAATTATGACCTGGACCCGCAACAGCTATACGCTCGTGCTAAATGATGCTTCCCAGGCGGAAATTCCGCTGTCCAAAACGAAAATGGCCGCCCTGAAGGCGATGCTAGGCATCAAATAAGTGTTCCATTGAGGGCATTATACGCATCATTGGGGCCCGGATATGCTCCATTGACCCGTAATATAATGCGCCAGACCGCATTTCTTCGTATGCTGAGAGCAATCACATAGGAGGAGGCACAACAATGGAACCGATTCTTCATCTTCAAGGCGTATCCAAGATGTACGGCAATCAGGTAGCGGTCGCCGACCTGGATATCGACGTGCAGCCGGGCGAAATTTTCGGCTTTTTAGGCCCGAGCGGCTCCGGAAAAACAACCACTATTAAAATGATTACCAATCAGCTCGAGGCAACCGACGGCGAGGTGCGCGTGTTCGGCCGGTCTCTGCCGGTGCGGGCGACGAGCGAATTTTACCGGCGGTTTGGCGTGCTGACGGATAACAGCGGCCTGTACCAGCGGCTGAGCATCGAGGAAAATCTCGCCCTTTATGCCAAGCTGTACGACGTGCCGAGGCAGCGCATCCAGGACGTGCTGGAGCTTGTAAATCTGCAGGACGCACGCCGCAGGTCTGTGGCCAAGCTGTCCAAGGGCATGAGGCAGCGGACGGTTCTCGCCCGGACGCTGCTCCATGAACCGGAGCTTCTCGTGCTCGACGAACCGACGTCGGCGCTTGACCCGGGAAACGTACAGCATATTCACCAGGGGCTTCGGGCATTGAACGAACGGGGAACAACGATTTTTCTTTCGACCCATGACATGCAGGAAGCGGAAACGCTCTGCGACCGGGTGGCCTTTATCCATGACGGGCGTCTGCAGCAGGTTGATACCTCGAAAAACCTGCGGCGCCGGTATTCGGAGGGCATGATCCAGGTAGAGCTGACGAATGGGGATGTGCATACGCTTGCGAACACCCCGGCGTATGCCAAGCAGCTGTATGAATATATGGCTGACGACCGGGTGGCTGCAATCCATTCCCAGGAACCGACCCTGGGTGACATTTTCGTCCGTTTAACGGGAAGGGAGCTGGTGTAATGATGATGGCCGTACAGCGCATGTATGCGATTTTTATGAAGGATGTTAAAGATTTATCGAAAAACCTGTTTGTGACGACCACGGTAATAACGCCGGTCATCCTGGCTCTGTTTTACGGGCAGCAGGACCAGCTGCCGATAGAAATTCATTACTTAACGTTCAACATTGCGCTGGTGCTTGTGGCGACATTTGTCCAGGCTGCGCTGATTGCCGAGGAAAAGGAAAAGCATACCCTGCGGGGGCTGATGCTGTCTCCGGCATCCCCGTGGGAAATTCTGGCCGGCAAAAATGTGTTAACCTTTCTGTTCACGGCATTGACGCTGCTTGTATGTACTCTCCTCGCCGGCTACGAGCCGGCTCACGCAGGCATTGTCGGAGCGGGGATGGCGCTGTCGATCGGTTTTTACCTGGCGCTCGGTACGTTACTGGGGCTCCTAGCGACATCGGTCGTTCAGGCATCTGTCGCTCTGCTGCCGATCATGTTTGTTTTCGGATTTTCACAGATTATCGAAGAAATGGCCAACCGATACCAGGCAGCAGGCGTGCTGGAATACCTGCCGAACGTCCAGCTGGTGGAGATTGCCCGCCAGGTGGAGCAGGGAGCGGCGTGGGGCGACGTGACGGCTCCGCTCCTATGGATTGTCGGATGGACGGCGGTCATGTGGGGCGTTGTTTTCATTACCTACCAGCGGCGTCAACTGGAGGACTGAGAAGAAGGCCTTCGCATAAATAAGGGAAGCATCAAGCGCCGTTGGGCACACTGATGCTTCCTTTTTGTCGTGATTCTATTGGTGGGCTTTTTTATACTTTAAGAGCCGTTAACTTAAGGGTGCGTGAGGTGGAGTCGTGCACCATATCAAGCAGCTCGGGGTTATCCTCCAGGGACTGGCCGTAGGAGGGGAGGATTTCCTTCAGCTTCGGCTCCCATGCTTCCAGCTGGTCGGGGAAGCATTTGTTCAGCACTTCAAGCATGATCGATACAGACACCGAAGCGCCTGGTGATTCACCGAGAAGAGCCGCCATCGTGCGATCTTCGGCATGAATCAGCTTGGTGCCAAATTGCAGAGCGCCGCGGCCGCCTTCCTCGGTATCTTCAATCAACTGGACGCGCTGGCCGGCGACGAGAAGCTCCCAGTCCTCACTGGACGCATTCGGCACAAAGTTGCGCAGCTCCTCCATCCGGTCTTCCTTGGTCATGCTCAGCTGCTGGGCGAGATACTTGAGCAGCGGGGTATTCTTTGCGCCGGCTGCAAGCATCGTCAGCACGTTTGTCGGCTTGACCGAGCCAAACAGGTCCATCGGCGATCCCTGCTTCAAAAACTTGGGCGTAAATCCGGCGAACGGGCCGTACAGAAGCGTATCCCTGCCTTCGATATGACGCCGGTCCAGGTGCGGCACCGTCATCGGCGGCGTGCCCTCCGGTTCTTTGCCGTAAACCTTGGAATGATGCTTTTGAACAACCTCAGGATTATCACAGACAAGGAATTCGCCGCTGATCGGAAATCCTCCGATGTGCTTACTTTCGGGAATCCCGGTTTTTTGCAGCAGCGGCAGGGCACCGCCGCCAGCACCGATAAAGGCGAAGGAAGCCGTATGCTCTTCGAGCGTTTCCTTTTGATGGTTTCGGACCTTTACTTCCCACGTACCGTCTGATCGCTGGGCAATATCGTCGACGGAGTGATTGTAGCGGATCTCGACGTTATGCTGCTTCTCCAGGTTGGCAAGCATCTGGCGCGTGAGTTCCCCGAAATTGATATCGGTGCCGTAGTCGACCTTGGTGGCCGCTATCGGCTCGTCGGAGTCACGCCCCTCCATCATTAACGGGATCCACTGTCTGATTTGCTCGGGATCGTCGGAAAACTCCATCCCCTGAAACTGGGGATGGCCGTCGAGGGCCTCGAACCGTTTCTTCAGAAAGTTTACGTGATCCTGGCCGTACACAAAGCTGATGTGGGGCAGGGGACGGATAAACTCTTCCGGGTTTTGAAGGTCGCCCTGGTCCACGAGATGCGCCCAGAGCTGTCTTGAAATCTGAAACTGTTCATTAATTTCGACCGCCCGGCCGGTTTTGAGAGAGCCGTCCGGCTGCTCGGGGGTATAGTTCAGCTCACAGAGAGCCGCATGCCCGGTACCGGCGTTGTTCCATTCATTCGAGCTCTCCTGTCCCGCAGAATCGAGCTTTTCAAAAATGGTAATGCGCCACTCCGGCTCCAGCTTTTTCAGAAGCGTGGCGAGCGTCGCACTGACGATGCCGGCGCCAACAAGAATTACGTCCGTGGTGGTGTTGCTGTAGTTCATGGTTTTTCCTCCTTAAAAGGTGCATGAGTGTAAGCGTTTGCTTTAAGTAGTATGATCATCTGATGACTATAAATTTATAATAACATACTCGTCGTTGAAAAACGAGATGGAGTATAAACTGGGCACCTTAGTTTGACTAAAGCAATCCAGGGAATAATGGGAAAGGGCAGGCATAGAATATTTAATAATCAATGAAAGATTCATAGAATTTTATTGGAGGGATTATGATGAAAATTTTAATTACAGGGGCAACCGACGGCATCGGTATGGAAACAGCGAGAATGCTGATGGCCGAGGGCCACGAGGTGCTGCTTCACGGCCGCAGCGCGGAAAAGCTTGAAAAGGTGGCAGAAGAGCTCGGCAACGAACAGGCAGATCAGTATGTGGCAGACCTGTCCAAGCCGGCTGATGTAAGAAGCCTGGCTCTGGGAATCACGAACAAGCACAGTCATCTGGACGTGCTCATTAATAACGCCGGAGTCTATAATGCCACGGAGGCGGCCACCACAGATGGCCTGGACATCCGATTTGCGGTGAATACGTTCGCCCCATACATTTTGATGAACGAGCTGCTGCCGCTGATGGATGAGTCGGGACGTATCGTAAACCTGTCTTCTGCAGCGCAGAACCCAGTGGATTCGGAGGCACTTTCAGGAAACAAACATCCCCAGGACGGGGAAGCCTATGCCCAGAGCAAGCTCGCCCTGACCATGTGGACGATGGAGCTCGCTCCTCGCGTGGATCCGGTGTTAGTGGCGGTGAATCCGGGATCCCTGCTCGGAAGTAAAATGGTGAAACGGGCGTTTGGCGTCGAAGGTAACGATATTACCATCGGGGCGAATATTTTGTATCAGGCGGCTCTGTCGGATACGTTTGCGAATGCCTCCGGCAAGTATTATGATAATGACGCAGGCGATTTCGGCGACCCTCATCCGGACGCCAGCGACAGCGAAAAACGCCAGATACTCGTGAAACAGATGGATGACATAATAGAACAGACAGGTAGTTTGTAAACACTCTGCCAAGATTACTACTGTAAATTTGACAGTAAAGCAAGGCTCTGTAAAAGAGCTTTGCTTTATTTGTGTATGAAGCTGTTAAAATGGTGCTGGCATTAAAACAAGGTGTATGTTAAATTTACCTAACGTTAGGTAGGAAATGAATACAGAAAAGGTGTTGATCGGATGGACACGCGCGAGCGCATTCTTCATACAGGTCTGGAGCTGTTCACCGAACGGGGATACGAAGGGACAACGCTTGCGGCAATTGCCGGGCAAATAGGCATTAAAAAGCCGTCGCTGTATGCTCATTTTACGAATAAAGAAGCTTTATTTCTGGCTGCAGTCAAAAAAGCTGTGCTTGAATATAACCAGATCGTGAGCAGCGAATTAAAAGCATCGGAAACAGAATCAACGGAGAGCCAGTTAAAAACCTTATTATACCGACTAGCAGAAGTTTATTACGATGAATATACAATCAGTCAGTTTTATTACCGGTTTTTATTTTTTCCACCGCCGGAACTTGCCCCGCGCATGCAGGAGCTGGTGGTGTATCACGGGAGTATTGCCGATCAGCACATTGAAGCCGTCGTGCAGCAGGGCAAGGATGAAGGGGAAATAGAGCCCTCGCTTGCCAATGATCTTATCACGGAAGCCTATTTAACCCTGCTGAGCGGCATCGACTTTGACATCCGCTATTACGATTTTAATAAAAAACAGATCCGAACCCACGTCGACCGGATATGGCAGGTGTTTTGGCGTGGAATTCGGGCTTCCTGACTAAAATTAAAGAGGGAAGCCGCACAGATGTACAGGAGGGCACAGATGGCGGATTCATGGGTTTCGTTACTAAAAAATAAAACGTTTGTACTCGTATGGCTGTCGGGCATGACGGTAATGCTCGGCTTTTCCATTTTCTTTCTGTCCGTTTCGTGGTTTGTCGTCGATGAAATGCAGCAGCCGGCGATTCTCGGCGTCGTGATGACGACGATCGCTATTCCGCGTGTCGCGATGATGATTTACGGCGGGGTGCTGGCGGATAAAATCCAGAAGTCGCGGATTATGTTTACGACAAATGCGATGCAGGTGGGCGTAATGATCGTTCTGGTGGTGCTTGTGCAGCAGGACGCCCTGCAGACGACCTCGTTGATCATTCTGGCGTTTATCTTCGGGTTTCTGGATGCGTTCTTTTTCCCGGCGGCTTCGGCAATGATCCCGAGTATTGTCCCGGTGCATCAGCTGCAGCAGGCCAACTCCTGGTATCAGGGCTCCACGGAGCTGATGTTTATCATCGGTCCGGTGGGGGCGGGACTGCTGTTGACCTTTGGGGGCTTCAGCTTTGCGTTTTCTGCGGCGGCTGGTTTGATCGCGCTGTCGACCGTGCTGATTTATCCGCCGCTGTTGAAGGATCCGGTGCCGGAAGCGAGAACCGGGCGCCATACGGCCTGGATGGACCTGAAGGAGGGGCTCGCTTACGTACGGCAGTCAGGCATCCACCGATCCGGTACGATGGTGATTATTACAATTAATCTGTTAATGATCGGACCGCTGTTGATCAGCATTCCGATGCTCATCAGTGCGCTCGGAGGTGCCCCCTGGCAGCTGAGCCTGTTAGAAGGAGGGTTTTCAACCGGGACCTTTCTGTTGAGCGTGCTGCTCGTTACCTGGTCGCTGAAGCAGCGACGGGGCCGGTGGGTGCTTGGTGCTCTGGGGGCAGGCTTTATTCTGCTGTTTGTATTCAGCCAGGTGGAGGCGCTGCCTGTGCTCGTCTCAGTGATTACGCTCATGGGCGGGGCAGGGATGCTTGTGTACCTGCCGACAATTACGATGATTCAGGAAAAAACCGACAACAACAAGCTCGGCCGGGTGATGAGCCTCGTAAACTTCGCGGCGAGCGGATTCGAGCCTATTGCCTTCGCGCTCATTTCGTTTCTGGTCGCGGCCGCGATTCCGATTCAAACCGTACTCATGTATACGTCCGTCACCGGGCTTGTGCTGACCGGCCTGCTGCTGTGGCTGAGCCCCGAGTTTCGGCAGACCGATTAATGCCACCAGTAGAATACTGTTTAAGCCTTCCGCGCCGACACGAGCCCGGAAGGCTTTTTTATTTGGGAAAGCCCGCTGAAAATCGCAAATCAGCAGAGCTCTATCGGCACGAAAGGCATTTCTTTAAGAGAAAACGGGAAAAGACCACTACTGGTCATACATATATCGCTATAATTTAGGGAGGGTGAAAAGCATGAGGGTATTATATGCAGGTATGGAAAATGAACTGCTTGTACTCACACAGAACGGCGAAAGGTGGCAGACGAAGACGAAGCTTAAAGGGACCCAGCCTGTCCGGGTGGCGGTGGATCCTTCTGATAATTCCATTGTTTACTGTGCCACGTATGGGCACGGACTGTGGAAAAGCGAGGACGCAGGAGAAAGCTGGCAGGCGACAGGAAAGCCGCAGCTGTATTTTGAACCGGCAGGCGACAACGGTATCCCGTCGCCGTACATTACATTTGTCGGTACACACCCGTTGAAAAAGGGGGAGGAGTCGCATATTGTGTATGCCGGTACCGAGCCTTCGGCGGTGTATTACTCGGAGGACGGAGGAAAGCACTGGCACGAGTGGACCGGTATCCAGCACATGGCCTCCAGACCGGAATGGCAGTTTCCGCCACGTCCCCACACGCATCACGTCCGGTGGATTACGCCGGGCTACGGGAATCCGGATCATGTAGCTGTGTCGATTGAGTACGGGGCCGTGCTTTTTTCAGAGGATCACGGAAGCACATGGCAGGACCGGCCGGAGCACAGCCCGAGAGATGTGCATACCCTTCTGGCTCATCCATCCGCTCCCGGCCGTTTGTACGCAGCCTGCGGGGACGGCTTTATGAAAGCTTCGCATTCGTATGCCCAAAGTGAAGATGACGGACTGCACTGGCATTATAAGAGCGAAGGGCTGGAGAAGCATCCGTACCTTTATAACATGGTGCTGAATGCCGCGGATGCGGACGACCGGTTCGTTTCCGCCTCCAAAGGGCCGCGCGAAGCCCACTCTTCCGGTGCCGCCAGCTCCGCTATTTACCGGAAGCAGGGGGAAGCGCCTTTCCGGGAAATATCCCGGGGGCTTCCGGCAGGCTCCTTTGCCCATGTTTTGACCCAGGACCCGGAGGACACTGGCGTTTTTTACGCGCTCAATAACCACGGGATCTTTTTCCTCCGTACGGACGAAGACATATGGAAGCCTGTTGATATAGCCTGGAAGGATGAGTATAAGCACCAGCACCCGTCGTGCTTTGTGGCGGGCTCACGGTAAGGTAATTGCACACACTCTGAAATATTAGTGATTGAAGGACCGGCATGTTTTACTTGGAAATCAAGCGGGTAAACTTATTATATAACGCAAAAACCACAACAGCCTTCGCTGTTTTAAAAATTAAATGGTCGGCAGAAATGAATGGATATAAAAGCCAGTACATGAGCCGGAAAAAGGACCCCTTTCCTTTTTCTGGCTTTTTTTATTAGAAGCATACTGAAAAGATACTCTTTATGCAGTCTATGTCAAACAGACTGGGGACAGGTATTACGGGGAAAGCCATTCTTTACCGGTTTCTCGCTATGAGGCGTTAAAAAATGATGAGATCAAAGAAAGAGAGGAAATATAAAATGGGATTAGCAGCAGTGATTTTGTACGGCGTGTTTGCCACGCTTCTATTGATTAATCCAGCACAGATTAACAAAACTAAAAGTCAGCAGACGAAATAAACATTAAAAGTCACGGGGAACCATCAGGGCGCACATTGGCCTGGTGGTTTCTTTTTATTTTTATCATAAACGCGCGGACAAAAAGGGGGCAGGAATTAATGAGTACGCTTCTAGGTAACAAACCAGGAGTATCGATGGAGAGTAACAAAAGCCTTCTTACCTCGCGTTTGGCAATGGCTGGAAAAGGAAACATTCAAGGATACAGAGCGGCTGCTTCGAAGCCCGGGCCCATAAGCAGCCAACAATCTGGCAGTTTTTCGCGTTGTACTATAATTTGATAAGGAATGATGCCGTATCGCTGTATCTTTGGTTTATTCGGTCGTGCTGGCCGCCATAAGTACGCTTCCCTCTTTTTCCGCAGAAATGGAAAAACCTCCTTCTTTTGAAAAAAAGTCTGAATGGTCCTACCAGGGCGAAAAGGGACCGGAGCACTGGGGGAGACTGGACGCTGAGTACGCTGCCTGCTCTAATGGAGAAAGCCAATCGCCCGTAAATCTTCGGGAAGCAGAAACAAAACGGGGCAGTGTGGATGTGCAAATGAATTACAGACCAACCAATTTCACCCTTAACAACGACGGGCATACCGTATTGGCAGAACCCGGAAATGCCAACAATACATTAACCTACGAAGGAGAGGAATACACGCTTTCCCAATTTCATTTTCACGCGCCAAGTGAACATTCAATCAACGGGGAATACGAAGACATGGAGCTTCACCTCGTGCATGAAAGTCCGGAAGGAGAAATCGTCGTGACCGCGTTTATGCTTGAGGAAGGAAGCGGCACAACTTTTCCTTCTTCGTTCTGGGACAAGATGCCGCAAAACGAAACAGAAGCCCCGGCTTCTGCCGATAACCGCCTCAATCTGGAGAAACTGCTGCCATTCTCCGAAACGAACTTTCGGTATGAAGGCTCGTTAACGACTCCTCCGTGTACAGAAGGTGTGAACTGGATCGTTTACGAAGAGCCGGTATCTGTTTCAAGTGACCAGCTGGAGGATTTTCAGCAAATATATGACGACAACCACCGGCCGGTACAGCCGCTTAACGAAAGAGAAGTAATAAAAGACTGATGCACGTGATTTCCTGTGCTTTGGGGACCGCAGAAGAAAGTAAGCGGCAAGAGTTTGTACACAGGCGCCGCGGGGTATCATCATCTGTGGAACATTCTTCTGAGGCCACTAGTAGTATGGTGGGAAAGTACCAACGTACGGTGTTATAGAAGAAGTCTAGTATCAGACGAAATTTCGTAAAATACGAGGAGGATTTAATAATGAAGCCGCAGGTACAGGAATACACAAACGAAGACAATATCGAGCAGGATGTGCAGAAGCTTACAGATAACGGCATCAGCCGCAACGATATTTATGTCATGAGTCACGATGATGACCGCACCGACCGGATTGCTGATAAAGCAGACACCAATGAACCTACCGATAAAGAATTCGGCATTGATTCCGAGAATCGTTTCTCAAAAAAAGGAGACGAACTGCGCTTTAAACTCCAGGAGCTCGGATTTACGGAGCAGGAAGCAGATGACATGGAAGACGATCTGGACGAAGGCAAAGTATTGTTGATGGTGCAGGACGATAAAAACCTGAGTGAACTGCTGAAATAGCATCAGGTAAAACAGCCGGAGGCCGGTGGCTCTCCGGCTTTATCTGTACATAAACAAAGACGCTTCCACACGGGAGCGTCTTTGTTTTATCTTTCTGCCCAGCTATTAAACAAAAATCATCCATAAAGTAAACGTGACAAAAATCGCGGTAGCTCCTTGAATGAGCGTTCCTGTAGTCTGTGCCTTATACGCCTGCGTGACTGACATACCGCTGAATTCTTTCACTACCCAGAAATAGCTGTCGTTTACGTGGGAGACGACCATCGCGCCTGCTCCGACAGCCATGACGACCAGGGCAAGCGGCAGTGCTCCCTCGATACCCAATTGACCCAAAAGCGGTGCTACTAACGACGAGGTGATGACGAGCGCCGCGGTGGAAGAACCCTGGGCTGTTTTCAGGGCAGCCGCAATCAGGAAGGGAATGAAGACAAAAATGGCACCGGCGAAGGCTTCATTGGCCGCGATGCCTTCGATGAATTGGGCCACCGGCGTTGTCGTGATGACAGAGCCGAATGCGCCGCCTGCGCCTGTAATCAGCAGAATCGGAGCTGCTTCTTTAATGCCGGTACCTACCCATTCAGTCAAAGTTTCCTCATCGTACTTGGGCAACAGACTAAATGCGGCCAGGAGGCCAATCAGGAGTGCCACTGCCGGGGCGCCGAGGAAAAGGAAAACCTCGAATACCGGCCCCTGCCAACCGGCAAATGTAATAACCGAGCTGAAACCGATAAGAAGAATCGGCACCACTATGGGGGCAAAGGACTTCAAAGCCGAAGGCATCGCACCAAATTCGTTTACGATAGCGTTATAGTCGAAAGAGTGATCATCCTCACCTTCGATATGTATGTTAGTTCCTGCTTTCATCGCCCACAGGTAGCCGGCAATGATAGTTGGGATGGCTACAACAATACCGATTAAAATAATTGTGCCCAGATAGTCTTCTGCTCCAATATTTCCGGCAGCTGCGATTGGCCCGGGCGTTGGAGGGACAAGGGTGTGAGTGGCAAACAGTCCTGTGGATAAGGCGATGGCCATAGAAGCGACCGTGACCTTCGCTCTGCGCGCAAGTGCTTTTTTTAAAGACGATAAAATGACGTAGCCGGAATCGCAAAATACCGGAATACTAACGATGCTTCCGATCACACTCATGGCGAGCTGGGGCCGCCGCTCCCCGACGAGGCGCAAAACAACTTCTGCCATGCGAAGCGCCGCCCCTGATTTTTCCAGAATGACCCCAATAATCGTTCCGAACACGATTACGAGCCCGATCCCGCCCATCAGGTCTCCGAAGCCGCTGTTCACAGCCTCTACTACGTCCGGCAGCGGAAGCCCTGCGGCAATACCTAGGCCAAAGGCAGCGATCAACAGGGACAAAAACGGGTGCAGCTTTAATTTTGCTGTGGCAAAAATAACAAACAGCACCCCCAACACAATTACTACAATCAGACCGAAGCCTTCCATTCGATCACTCCTCTCTAAAAGTACTGTTACTATAGCTGGAAATACATGTACCAATGTTCTTCTATTATAGGGGAAAGAAAACACGTTAAGAAGGAAAAATTTAGTGCAATTGTAGCGCAGTGCGATTATACAGCGGGATAACAAAACATCAGCCCTTCATGGAGGGCTGATAATAAAAACCTTCAAAACAACAACCCCCCTGGCTAAAAATCCGTTTTGACCGCTCTGGCAATCACAAGATAAGCGATCACAAAGCCGGCAATGTCAAAGGCAACAGGAACAGCAGCAAGGGAATAGAGCGTATCGGTATTATTCATTGGAGAAGAAAGAAGGGTAATAACCAGGATAGAAGAAACAATCGTCGCGGGTACGGAATATTTTCTCATTCCAAAAAATAAGGGAATCAGGGCTATTCCGGCCGAACTCAGCGCAGATAGAAGAACACGCCATCCTTTTTCAGTGAACATCTCCAGGGTAAAGGATTGGGGGTTTATCCTGGTTAAGAAATAGTTAAAGAAAAATAAACGCACATTATAAAGGCTGAACAATCGGAGGAGAGAATTATGCCATATTTTGTTTCAGGGAATACATCAATTTACTATGAAACCCGGGGGGAAGGGCCGGTGCTGATATTTGTGTCCCCGCCTGGAATGGGCTGCGCGGCTTTTGAACAGCAGCACTCACTTGCAGAGGAGTTCCAGGTGGTGACATTTGATCCGCGAGGCAACGGCAGAAGCGAGAGGGGGGACATAAGCGAAAGCATCATTGAGCAGTGGCCAGAGGATATATACGCGCTGGTGAGCCATCTAGAGGCAGAACAAGTCATCCTTTGCGGCTATTCGTATGGCGGGTTGCCAAGCCAGTTGTTTGCTTACCGTTACCCGGAAAAGACGGCAGCGCTGGTAATGATCAGCAGTTTTCCAAGGGTACGGACCTGGATGCTGGCAGGGAAATTCCAGCTTGGCATATGGAGTACTTACGAAAACCTTATCGGCACTATTGGCAAAGCGCTTGCTTTTTCTCACACGAGCGACCAGGAACAGCAGAATCGTATTGATTGGAATATCGAAAACAGCAGTCCGGACATTTTGGAGCGTATGTATTTGAATGGACGGCATCATGACAATAGAAACATCTTTCCAGAGATTACGTGCCCAGTGCTGACGATTTTTGGGAGCAACGATGTATTCGTGAAAAGAAACCAGCATGACTTCCAAGAACTTCTTCCCGACATGCGCAATGTTCATATTTATGGCAAAGCCCATCAGCTGCCGACGAGAGCCGCGGATGAAATGAATGCCATAATTCGGAGTTTCGGGATGGAAATCGGCCTTTTAAGAAATAGAAACATTTCCAGTAGTGATTTAGCAGAATCAAGGTAAATTTTAATTTCTTCATTTATGCCGGTATTGAAGCCGGCTTTTTTATGCTTATTGAAAACAACTATTGTTTAGAATATAAAAAAGCAAATGCCCACAGGCACTTGCTTCGTATAAGGAATTATTTTTCTTCATTTGTTTGCTGGGCCAGGCGTACTAACAATCTCGCAAAAGTGTCTTTTTCTTCGTCATTTTCAGTTTCATTCCATAGTTCGTGCAGTACTTTTTCTTCTCTGTTCTTGGGTTCTTCGTGCTTATTCAAATAATCTGAGACTCGTTTGGCTCCCTGGGCTAATCCTTTTTCGCTGAGGTTTAATTTTTCTCCCTTGCGAACCTGGTCACCCAAATAATCTTTAAATGTAGAAAAGTGTTCTAAAATCTCGTTTTTGTCTTCCTGGTCCATTTTTTGAATTTCTTTATCGGCTTTCTTTGGATCTTCGTTGCTCATCTGTAAAGCCTCCTTCAAGTTGGTATGTAAAGGCCTTTCCTTTTATTTGTGGGTAACAAACATTTTTTTGGATAAGCCTGGTCTCATTCCACAGAAAAATCAACAAAACGGTTGTTCCCCCAGCTGCTTAAGGACAATAAAAAGTATTATCGCCCTTAATGTGGATGGAAATAAAAGTATTGGCTCTGATATACAAAAAAGCAGAACGCTGGCGCTCTGCTTTCCGTAAGACGCGTCCATAGAGTGTTCTATGACGTGTCTTTTTGATTATTATTCACTATCTAACCCGTTTTTCTTATAGACGTACATAAATAGGCCTAACGTGAGGACCAGCCAGGCGAAAAGCACACTGGTGTCTGTGAGGTTCCACTGGTACTCCGTGCTCGAGGAGAGCGTTTCCGCCATATTGGCCAGCACCCCGCTATACGTGTAATTTAGTATCTCCGCAAACGTCTCATTGAACGCTTTGAGGACCGGAGTCGAGGTGAACAGAACCAGAATAGGTGTGCTTACGAGCGTGGCCTGTGCCTGGTTTTTAGTGAAAACGCCGATGATGTAGCCGATCACGATACTGATCAACGTGGCGAGGGTCGTAATCACCAGATACGTGAACAGAGGAATATCCCCAAGGGAGACGCCGCTCGCGGGAACGAGCAGAATGTTAGTGGCGACGAGGATCACGAGGATCGGAATCATGCTGCCGATGAAATATTCGGGCCCTCTCACCGAAGACGTCATCAACACGCGCAGCGTGTGTTTTTCTTTTTCTTCCGCGATCGGGGAGCTGCTCATCGAGATACCGGCAATCGCAATGTTAAAAATCAGGCCAAAGCTGAGCAGAAACCCTTCTGTGGAAAATGGCATCGCCGTTTCGCTTGTATCCGCCTGCGGCATGAGATTTCCCATGACAATGACAAAGATGATAGCAAAGACCGGGGTGAAAATGATGCTCATATTGCTTACAATTAGTCGTAATTTCAATTGAAGCACCGCGCTTATTTTCCGAAACGATACACTCACACTAATTCCCTCCCCGTCACTTCCAGAAATATCTGTTCTAAATTCGGTTCATTGGAATGAATCGTTACCACGTCGTCGCTGCTCAGCCAGCGGTTGAGCTTCTGGACCGCTTCGACTGTATGAGGCAGCGTCACTTCCTGGCCGTCCCTCAACAGCACCTGATACCGTTTATCCTTATTGTACTTGAGCGTGAGCGCCTTAGGCGAATCATGCTCGACGATCAGGCCGTCATTCAGAAGGGCCACATGATCACACAGCTTGGTCGCTTCGTTCATATTGTGTGTCGTCAAAAAGATGGCTGTGCCGCTGTCTCTTATTTCCATCAGCAGGGCATGAATATATTCGGTGGTGACCGGATCGAGCCCGCTGGTCGGCTCATCCAAAAAGAGCACCTTCGGCTGATGCAGCATCGCTCTGGTCAGAACGAGGCGCTGTTTCATCCCCTTCGACAGCTTGCTGGCCAGCTTATGTTTCTCCTCGTACAGACCGACCTTTTGAAGGAGGAAATCAATGCGCTTTTTGTCCACCTTCAACAGCTTCGCGAACGCGCTCAAGTTATGATATACGCTCAGCCGCTCATACACCCCGCTGTTATCGGTTACGATCCCGAGCTGCTCATAAATGCTCTCGTCGATGCTTTCCACGGGACGATCCAGCACAAATGCCTGGCCGGAGGTTTGGGCCAGCTGCCCGGTCAAAATTTTAATCGTTGTGGTTTTGCCTGACCCGGACGGACCCAAAAACCCAAAGATTTCGCCTGCACGAACGGAGAAACTGATGTCTTTTAAGGCGGTTTCGCCTTTGAATTTTTTGGATAACTGATTTACCTGGATGAATTCCTGTTTCATCTGCCTTCGCTCCTTCGGTTGTGATTCAAGAGGGCTCTTCGTTCATTGCCCGACTCTTAAGCTCAACTTTACCGGAGTCCGGCAAAAATGTCGTAACTATCCGGTGAACAGTAATGGCCAAACGCTCAAATGTACCAAAAAGAGGCTGAAACCATCTCATTTCAGCCCCAAATGTACGTTAAAATTCCAGTAATGCTTTCATTTCCTCCAGGCGGTTCCGGGAGAGCGGCAGCTTGAGATTGGCGTTTCCTTTTAATACGAGCGTATAGCTGTTTTTGGAATAGCTTACGAGTTCCGACACCCGCTGCAGGTTAACTAAATACGATCGGTGGCAGCGGAAGAAACCAAAATTCGTTAATTTTGCTTCCAATTCATTCATCGTTAAATCGGTAGGGAAATGTTCTTCCCCGATGCGAATCGTGCTGACACTGTTAACGCTTTCGATAAAATCAATCTCATCCGGACTGAAAAAAATGGTTTTGTCCGCCATTCTGCTGGCCACTTTATACACCCTGTTTGGCTTTGGTTCCGGTTCGGCGGTCTCCGGCTGTCCGCCTGTGGAGCTCTCGGCAAGATCCGTCTGCTCCAGGCCGGTGTACCGGTTATAGCGATAAACATCATCGCTTACCAGTAACAGCTCCTCCAAAAACGTGGAGGTGCAGACAACGGCCGTGTTATTTGCGCGAAGGTGATTCAATGCCTGTAAATACAACTCGATCCCTTCGTCGGTCGCGTTGCTTAACGGGCTTTGGATTAAAAGCAGTCTCGGCGAAAACAGGGACATCCGAAACAAGCTGATTCGTTTTTTCTGATCCAGCGACAGGCGGCTGATTTTGGTGTGCCATACGTCAGACAAGGAAAAAACGCCGATAGACCTTTCTAAAGGCTCCTGGAAATCAGCAAGCTTTTTAAAGATGCTCAAATAGCTGGAGACCGTTAGCCCCTCATACAGCGCATCGTCTGTCAATTCCATCACGATGTCACTGGTTTCTTTTTTGAAATGGCCGCTCGTGGGAGCGAGTTCACCGGAGAGGAGCTTAAAAAACACCAGGCTTTCGTGGTGAGTCATTTTAATGCCTATTTGAGATTTCTCTTCGACCATTAACGTCAGGCCTTTTAATATGGTACGGTCGTTCTCCTGCTTCATGACATGTTCGAGCGTTAATAAGGGCAAAAAGGCCACTCGCTTTCGTATGTGATTTAGGGATGCTTTTCTTCGGGAGTGTTAAAAATATCTATAGGTTTTGAATGTGGGTATCCTTAAAGCCGGTAGTATATTTCAGACCGTACCCAAGCATTTGGTCCAGGCCAATATGAATGATCCAGATGAGGCTGATGAGCACCGGCCATTCGAGAGACAGAAGGTAGCCTGAAAGTAAAAGCAACAGGGGAAGGATATACGTATGAGCGGCGTTATAGACATAAGCGCCTGTCCTTGAGTTGACCGCATATCCAATCATGGAGGCGTCGGGCAGAAAAAGCAGCAGCAGGAAGAGAAGCCAGGAGTAGCCATTGGAAAAATACAAAGCAGAACCCAGAACGGCAAACATAAAGCCTTCTGTTTTAATCAGTCTTTGATTCATTCTCCTCGTCTCCTTTTTACTCCTCAAATCGAATGAAGGTAAACCTATCATATAACGAATTGTTCAAACAGCCAATCGGTGAATAACCTGAAATACTAAATACCTATTGAAGGCTGCTAACCATCGCACTTGTGTTAACGCCCGTTTTTTCCTTTCGTTGTTAATATGCTGGCAAGCATAAACAGGGCATTAAAGTCATAGAAATGTGGAAGCGTAGTTTATAAGTTCGGACTTAAAGGCATTAGCTGCCGAGGGGAAGGTGTCCGTGGAGATGGGCCTGAAAAAGCGCAAAGCTTAATTCTCCGTCAGAAAACGTGTTGTTTTTGACTTTATGGATGCATTCGGTGATAGGAAGAGAATAAACCTGAATGTTTTCGTGGTCTTCGAGCTGCTGCTCCTGCTGGAGGTTCACGTCATCGGTAAAGAAAACACGGGTGCGGTCGTTACTTCGCCAGGAGGCCGGAAGCATTGTTCCTAGATAATTCAAGTTTCCACACGTGTATCCTGTTTCTTCAGCCAGCTCTCTCCGGGCGGCTTGCACGAGTGTTTCGCCCGGTTCCGCACCGCCGCCTGGCAGCTGCACAACCACAGCATCGACCGCCGGACGGTATTGTCTGATAAGAAGAAAAGCATCTTCTTTTTTGGCCAGAACGACGACACCGTCCGGTTCGTCCAGCGTAATGTACTTTCTGCCCCGCTGGTCCGAAATGACGTGCTCGCCCTGTTCCTGCTTTTCATTCATGATAGCTGCCTCCATTTATTAGTTAACGGAAAAATCTGGTGTCGTTACACCAATTAAAAATGCGGACGGGGCTGGCCTATTTTTGGGACAGCCCCGTCTGTGTTTTATAATCTTCCGCTTTTCTCATTACAATCTGTTAAAAGTCATATTGGTTTTCCCGTATTTGTTCAAAGGTCTGCGAGAGGACAACGGTATCCTCCGCTAAGCGGTCCAGACGGTCGAGCACATCGGTATTAATAATTTCTTTCTGGTGAAAGTCTTTTTCTTCAATAAATACATACGTTTGCACGATTTGGGCCTTCATATAGGATAAAATCGGCTTCAGCTGCAGGTCTGCAACTAAATAATGCTTAGGCGACCCGGCGGTGACGAGCATACTCACTGTTTTGTCACGAAATGCATCAACCGGCAGCAGATCGAACACGTTCTTTAAAGCTCCTGGAATAGACGCCTGAAAGATTGGCATACCGATAATAACAGCGTCCGCTGCCATCAGCTGCTGGGTGACATAGCCGGTGTCTCCTTCGTAGTCGAGGTAATGACGGCCGTCGCTGAACAGCATCGAGTATTCCGCCAGATCAATCACGTCTGTTTCAATATCCGGATATCTCTCATTAACCTTTTTTATCGCTTCGTTCATGGCCGTTCTCGTTTTGGAACCGACCTGTGAGCCGGACAATCCAATTAGTTTCATTTGTTATTCTCCTTATTTTTGTGCCGTGTATTTTTTAACAACCGGCAGAATGGTATCCCCGATCAGTTCGATATTTTTTCTTATTTTATCCATTGGCATCCCGCCGAAATCAATCTGGGCAATGTAGCGCTGGTGCCCGAATACTTCATGCTGGTGCAGGATTTTTTCAATAATTTCCTGGGGACTGCCCGTATTCATAATATTATGCGGCTCTGCCCCCTGGGCAAACAGCTGCTTCGGGAAGCCTCCACCGTTGGTGCGTTTCATGCCTTCGTTAATGTGGGGATACAGGTCCTTCAGCGCCTGCTGGGTCGTCTCGGCTGCGTAAAAGAAGCCAGCTGTGGCTACCGGCAGCTCCGCCGGATCGTGGCCGCCGGCACGGGCTGCCTCCCTGTACGCATCAACGGTTTGTTTAAAACGGTCCGATGATCCGCCTAAATGAGCCATAAACATAGGAACCCCGGCATAGCCCGCTTTCATCGCGCTGGCCGGCGTTCCGCCGACGGCACGCCAGATGGGAAGCGACCCTTCCGCAGGGCGGGGGAGCACCTTGGCATTCTTTAACGACGCCCGGAACTCTCCTTCCCAATTTATATTTTCCTGTTCATTAATCTGTCGGAGCAGATCAAATTTTTCTTCATACAGGGCCTCATAATCGCGGACATTATAGCCCAGCAGGTCAAACAATCCAATCCGGGAGGCGCGTCCTGCCACAAGCTCGGTGCGTCCTTTGGAAATCAAGTCAATGGTGGCGAAATTCTCGTATACCCGGACAGGATCCGAGGTGCTGATGATCGTGGAAGAGCTGCCGATTTTTATTCGATTTGTTGCCTGGGCAATAGCTGAAAGAACAACCGTGTGGGCCTGGGTGGCGAAATATTCCTGATGGCTTTCCCCGACGCTGAAGAAATCCAGTCCCGCCTGTTCAGCAAGCGTGGCGTATTCAATTAATTCATGAATCCGGTCCTGGGCTGATATTCGCTCTCCCGTATGCGGGTCGGGCAGATGATCTCCCAGGGTATAGATGCCAAATTCCAATCCGTTCTCGGGATGAATGCGATATTGTTTCATAGCGTAAAGGCCACCTTTTTTTATTTTGTCTAATGCTATTATAAATAATACCCAACATATTAGTAAGTACGTACATCAAAGTGGCATAGTATAAAAAAGGGTACCCGGGAGAGATGATTTTCACGGAAAAGACGAGGCTTTCATCAGCAAAGAAAGAAAAACTCCAGCTTTTATAAGGGCGTTTCCTGATAAAAAAGGTTATAGAGTAAAGAAGGGAGGGAATGGTTGATTACCATCTTTACTGCAGGCAATTTTCAGCAGGAAGGAAGGCCTCCTTCATAAGTAGACAGAAAGCGACGAGACCCATGGCCATCCTAAAAACAAGGAGGAGAAATATGGCTCATTATCAACGGATTTTAGTAGGAATTGATGCTGTCGAGATCCCCACCTACACGGTATTCGACGAGGCGAAGAAAATGGCGGCCGACCACGGGGCCACATTAATTATAGCTTTTGTGTTCGATCAAAAGAGGTATGCCACGCTGGAGCGCATGGATCCTAAAGGGATTGAACAGTTGCGGACGAAAGCCGCTCTCTATCTAGAAGCCTGCCAGCAGGCTGCGTGGGCTTACGGAATTGAGAACGTGGAAACGGTTATGGATTCCGGGGCCCCGAAGAAACGATTAGCGATCGATTTAGCCAGCCGCTACCAGGCGGATGCTATTATTATAGGCGAAAGCGGTGGCACGCGTCTCGAACGCCTGGTTTTTGGCCACACGTCTAAAGCTATCCGCCGAAAAGCGAACTGTGATGTGCATGTGGTGCAAAACAGCTGAGGGACGGCTTCTTAGGTGTACGAATAAAGGAAAAGGGCTGATGCGTCTTCCTTTTGCCATTTTGGTTGCCTATATTTGAAAATAATAGAAGAAATTTAATTTCAAATGCTTTTATCCGTCCTTCAAAAACAAACATTTATCAGAAATTATAAAACTTTCGCATATCCGGTTGACATGAAAAATGCGGCCTGCGTATATTAGATACAACTCTTTGGAATAATACGAACGTAGTTTTCGTATTAATGACTGAAAATACAAAAAAAGCGGTTGCCAGAGGGAGAGCAGTAAGGAATATTTAATTAGGTAGAGAAAAGGGTGGAGATTGAATGAAGCGAAGTTTACAGGAGCGTTTAGAGGCAGGGCCGGTTATCGCAGGAGAAGGATATTTATTTGAATTGGAGCGTCGGGGCTATTTACAGGCAGGCACGTTTGTGCCGGAGGTGGCACTGGAAAACCCCGAGGCCTTAAAGCAGACGTACCGGGATTATATGCGTGCCGGTTCGGATGTAATATTGGCGTTCACGTATAACGCCCACCGGGAAAAAATGCGGATTATCGGAAAAGAAGACCTGCTCGAGCCGTTAAACCGGCAGGCTATCCGGCTGGCAAAGGAAGTCGCCCAGGAGCATCCGGAGGAAGAGGCGCTCGTTGCAGGCAATATTTCCAACACAAATATTTTCAATCCGGACGATGAGGATTCCAAAACCGCTGTCCGCCAGATGTTTGCCGAAATGATTGGCTGGTGCAGCGAGGAAGGCGTCGACTACATTAAAGGTGAAACCTTTTATTATCACGAAGAAGCGCTGATTGCCCTCGAGGAAATTCAAAAGCAGGGACTGCCAGCCGTTATTACCCTGGGATTAATGGGCGAAAATATCCTGCGGGACGGCTATGCAGTGGAAGATTCCTGCCGTATTTTATCCGAAAGCGGTGCGTTAGTGGTCGGCATGAACTGCTTCCGCGGACCAAATACGATGCAGCCGTACATGGAGAAAATCCGGGAATCGGTTGATGGATATGTGGCGGCTCTTCCTGTACCTTACCGGACGACAGAAAGCCATCCTACCTTTTTTAATTTACCTGATTCCGGATGCAGCTGCCACACTCCTTTGGAAACAACGTTTCCTACCGCGCTGGAGCCGCTTTACCACAACCGGTATGAGCTGGCGGAGTGGGCGAAGGAAGCGACAGACGGCGGCGTGAATTATATCGGTTTGTGCTGCGGAGCTTCCCCGGCGATGCTGCGGTCAGTAGCTGAAGCCGCTGGCCTGCAGACGTTAAGCTCAGAATACTCCCCGAACATGGAAAAGCACTTCTTGTTCGGCCAGGACGAAACCCTTCAGAAGCACAATACAAGCTACCGCACGAAAGCATAAGTAAGAAAGAAGCTCTCCCGCTGTATAGGCAGGAGAGCTTCTTTTGGTTAATGGTCGATTAAATAAATGGCGGGAACTTTTTTATTTCATGGAATTTGCGATCTGCAGGGTTTCCACCGGTGGCTGACTGGTCCGGACCGCGTAAACGGTTTTTCCTTCCTGCCAGCGGATATCGACGGTGACATCCTCGCTGGACGGAGCGTAATAAATATCGACGACTCCCTGTT
Organism: Marinococcus halotolerans DSM 16375; assembly: GCF_000420725.1. Classification (GTDB taxonomy): domain Bacteria; phylum Bacillota; class Bacilli; order Bacillales; family Marinococcaceae; genus Marinococcus; species Marinococcus halotolerans. The sequence goes on from NZ_ATVM01000023.1 coordinate 26,399, forward strand.
CAGCAGAGGCAGGGAGAGGTTGACGCTTGAGGTATTCTGCTATTTGACGGATCACGGCTGTTTGATCGAGATTTGTCGAAGAGGAAGAAGAGAGGCTTACGAGCCACTGATTCTGCTTCCCGCTGTAATGGTACTGGTCTGCGCCGTTCTTCGCGTGCCCGGGCAGGCCGTGCCCGAACGGCTCTACTCCCGGACCGTCGGGGTTAACGGTTTTCCCTTCCTGAAAGTCCTCGATTTCACTGGCGGCTTCCTGTACATCCATGTACTGGGCAGCAGTAACGTGCGCTAAAGGCTCTCCGGTACTGGTGTGATACTGGATGCTGTAGGTGGCTGAATTGTTGGAAGCCACCGATCCCTGGATCTGACTGTCCTGCTGACCGGGAAAATGTGAAGGCAGCTTGATCCACTTATCGTCCATCAGAAGCTCCTGCCTTATTTTTTCAGCGTCCTGTTCTGAGGGTGTAGGAGAGGACATATTTTCCCTTTGAGGCTCCGACTGGGTGGAGGGCTCTTCTTCTACATCCTTCTCGGGCAGGTCATCTTCATCTTCAATGGAAGCTCCCTGGGCATTCGAAGCCTGGGGAGTTTCTTTTTCGCTCGTACAGCCAAACAGGAAAGCTGCAAGCAGAGTTCCTGACAGAAAATACATCAATCGCGGTTTTTTCAAAGGGGTCCCTTCTTTCTAAATGGGAGTAGCCAAAGACTGGGTTGAAATTTTTTCCATAAACAAAGAAAAAGCCAGAAAAAGTAGCGTGCTCTTTTTCTGGCTTATGGATTGGCTGTAGTATCCATCCATTGCTGCCTTATTTATTTTGTAATTTCCCTGTAGAGCTAGTGGTAAAACTGAAATACTGGCTGCTCTATCCCGGCAATTTTTCAGTTGGCATTGCACGTGTGAAAGCTGCAGGAGATAATATGATCATCCACCATACCTATTGCCTGTAGAAAGGAATAAGTAATGACCGGCCCCATGAATTTGAAGCCTCTTTTTTTAAGATCTTTACTGATTCTGACGGATAAAGGGGACTGGGCAGGAATTTCCGTGTCGGCTGTCCAGTTATTGATAATTGGTTTAAAATCCACATAGCTCCACAGGAAGTCGGCGAAGCTTCCGAATTCGTTTTGTATTTTCAGTACCGCCTCCGCATTGGAGCGAACCGATTGAAGCTTCGAGAAGTGCTTGATGACTTGATAATTCTCTTTGATTGCTTCCAAATCCGCGTCCGTGAGGCCGGCGCAATATTCGATGTCAAAGTTGTTGAAAGCGGACTGATAAGCCTCCCGTTTCGCTAATACAATATTCCACGATAAGCCGGCCTGTGCCCCCTCCAGGGTAAGCATTTCGAATATGTACCGGTCATCCCGGCTCGGTCTGCACCATTCTTCATCATGGTACGCTTGCAAACGTTCACTGCTTTGCGGCCATAAACATTGTTCCATCGACTATGTTCCCCTTTCCTTCTGTTGAAATTACTGTACCATGCAAAACAGGACAACTGCGTGTCATATTAAAAAAGTGTGTCATTGTTATTCCAGCTTTTATATTAATGATTTAAAAGGATTCCAGGAAGGCAAAGGAGAAATGAATAAAAAAAGAAGCGGAGGGAAGATCGTGGCAAAGGTATGCCTGGGCATGATTTTATCGCTGGATGGGTATGTCAACGACCGTGACGGGGAGATGGGAAAGCTTTATGCCAGCTTTGAGCCGAATGAAGTGATTGAAGCGGCGATGGCCAACACGGGGGCCGTGGTCATGGGGCGGAACAGCTTTGATGAAAGCCCGGATCCGGATGCCTACGCGGATGATTATGAGTTTCAGGTGCCGTTGTTTGTGCTGACGCACCGTCCACCGGCGAATCATCCAAAGGAAAATGAGAACCTTACAATCACCTTCGTGACAGACGGCATTGAAAGCGCGGTTCGCCAGGCGAAAAAAGCAGCCGGAGAAAAGGATGTCGTAGTGCTCGGGGCGGACGTCGGCCAGCAGCTGTTAAAGGCGAAGCTCGCGGATGAGCTGCAGATTGCGTTTGCGCCCGTCATACTCGGCAAGGGGCTGCGATTGTTTGAGCACCTGGAGGATCAGGAGATTCACCTCGAGAAGCTAAGGGCCATTGAGACCGCTCAGCAGGTGGAAATCTGGTATAGGGTCCTTAAGGAATAGGGAAAAGGTTTAGATGAAGCTCTCTTGCTTTTACAGCGGGAGGGCTTTTATTTTTGTACGAGCCCGCGTTTTAAGAAATAGTGTAAGCTGGCTTACATTTAAAAATATCAACATGCGGGAACACTACATGGAGAAAATCGTTCATTAAGAATGGTAAGAAAGAATTTTAAGGAGGCACAAACATGGAGCCAAACAAAACGATGACGGAAGAAGAATTTAAACAACGTCAACAGACAGTGACGCTCGAAGGAATCGTAGACGAGCCGGTGAAGGTCAATTACACAGATACAGGCCCGGGACCGGCGATCATACTGCTTCACGGCATACCAACCTGGTCGTATTTGTATCAGGCAGTCATCCCGGAGCTGGAGGAAGAATACCGGGTGATTGTCCCGGACCTATTGGGATACGGTTATTCCGATCAGCGTGACCGTTTTGACCGCTCACTTCACGTGCAGGCAAGATTGGTGATCAGTCTGATGGAACAGCTGGAGCTTGAGCAGGTGCATATGGCGGCCCACGATATCGGGGGAGGCGTCGGCTTAATCCTTGCCCTTGAGGAGCCAGAACGAATCGACAAATTGGTGCTTTCCAACACTGTTGCTTACGACTCCTGGCCGATCGAAGAAATGCTGATGGTGGGCCACCCGTCGTGGAAAAACAAATCCCTTCAGGATATGCAAGACTTTCTCTCGAAGGGATTCAAAGACGTATTTGCCCAGCAGGACCAGCTGACAGACACCTTTTTACAGGGAATCATAGCTCCGTATTTACATGAAGAAGGCAAGCTCAGCCTTGTCCGTAATGCGGCTGCCCTGAACACCAATGAAACAACCTCTATCACCCATAAGCTTTCCGGTATCAAGCATCCAGTGCTTATGCTATGGGGGACTCAGGACCCTTGGCAGCCGGTGGAAACAGGAGAAATGCTGGAGAAGGACCTTCCCAACAGCCAGCTGATCAGAATAGACCAATCGGCCCACTGGGTACCTCAGGAAGCGCCGAAGGAGTTTGCGGCGGAAATTAAAAAGTTTTTATAGAAGAAGAGGCTGTTCCAAATGGGACAGTCTTTTCTGTTGATGAAGAAATTAGCGGACGCTATTATGAAAACTCTTAAAGAACATATAAATCATCTACCATAATCTTCCTTATTTTTGCATTGATTGGTACCATGAAAGAATGAGAGCAGCAGAGAAATAATCGTTTTTTTGACCTGCGTGGGCTGCCGGAGTCAATTCATCTTCAGGAAAACGCAAAGGGAGCATCGTTTATGACGTATCGACAAAAATCCTACGGGGGCTTGCTGCTGATTCTCGCGGTGGTCGTAGTGATTGGTTACGCATCTGATATACCAGTCGCCGTGCTAGCACCGCTAATCGCCTTCCTAGTACTCAATCTACTGTTCGTGGAAGTAGGGCGGTATTTTATCGTGGGGAAGCCGTCGAACGGAAAGAAAGCGTGGACGTACCGGCAAAAACATTATACGGAGTTCATCCTTGGCATTGGTCTTAACGCTATTGCTATTTATTTTTTACCCTTCCCATCCTTAGTATGGATCGTATTACTCGCGGCATTTATTATAAATATCGTGACTATTGAAATTAAACATGCCTTAATAAACGAGCCGTAGCAATTATGAAAACTCAGTATATGCAATATGTAAGGGAGGGAAAAGCATCAATATTTTTGATGAAAATAAAGAATAAAGAAACCGGCTTTCATACTGTCTGAAATTTGGCTTCTTTATTTATATCTCGAAAAAAGTTAATCTAAAACAATTTCTAAAGATCGGTGGCAATTCCATGACTCAGTTGAAGAAGGGAAGCAGCCAGCAGCAAGCTCATAGAGATCATTAGCTTTTTTTGCCTGCGTGCTTCTTTTGGTTTTCGGTATTCCCGGAACATTATAATGCCAGCGACTGCAATAAATAAAAAACAGACAGTGTAGACCATCACGCTGAATCCACTCATGCACTCCCTCCTTTATTGGATTACTCCCTGTGTATTTTAAATGTATATTTATTAACTTACAATCATTTCCATAAGAACAAGTCGCAAAAATTTTGTTTGCTTGAATTTATTACATAATATGGGAAAATAGGGTCAGAGACCTGCACAGATTCAGTTTAAATACTTATACAGGAAAAGGTGCTTTTCTTGAGTAAATGGGGGCAGGATACGTATCAGGACCGCAAGCAACGTATCGAAGACCCACTGCAGCCCCGGAAAAAGGAACAAAAGTCCGGTAAATTGCCTATTGGTGCTTTTTTTCTTATTTTACTGGCCATTTTCGTCGTCTATGTTTTCGTTTCTGCCGTTTTCGGCTACCATAATGAATTTATTGAACAGCTGTTTCATTGGGTGACTAACGAATTGTTTTCCATCAAATAATATTTAAATTGCAGGTGTGTTGGCCATGAAAGCTTTTATGTATATTTCAGCATTGTATTAATAGTGTTTGGTTTATGCGTGTGTGGAAGTACTTTTTTCCCTTTCTTTGATGGTCGGAGCACTATCATGTACAGAATACTAAGTGCGGTTATTGTTACAGGCAGTGTGATAAGAATCATTCGTTATGAGAAACGAAAAAGATTCGTGGAAGCTTGAACATCTAATTTAAATGCCGGGAAGTTTGTTGATGAAAAGGTCGTTTAGGAAGAGCTTTTAGATGAAATTTGAACGTTTATTCGGGCTGTTTGTTGCTCTTGCCGTCTGTTTGACTGTATTTTCTCTCGATGCCTGGGCATCCCTGCCTTTTGTAATTCTATTGATCATAGCTGTTGTTGTAGGTGTAGTCGCGACATTTTTGGGACATAGGATCTCTCGCCAGAAGAGAACATAAAAGAAGAAGTATTTTTTCTTTGAGGCTATACTAATTTGCAGGCAAAAAACTACCGGTTAAGATATGGAAGGAGCCAGGGAGAATATGCACATAAAAACACTCATTAAAGGCGGTTTATATGTTGTACTTGCTGTCTATACGATCTTGTTTCTGGCTTCGAGTATTAAAACGGGGGACTGGAACTTATTTGTTTATATTTTTGGTCTCATTTTTATGGCCAGTCCTTTTATTGGTATGTACTATGTATTTTTTCCGCCGAGTCCATAAGTGTTGAAGCATGAATAGGTCTGGAGAATTTGTGCTCGAGGTACGTGAAAAGTCGAGACAAATAGTACCCGATTTTGTCTAGTGTTCTACACAGCAATGGTCGCTGCATTGGAAGCTCTCGAAGTGTGTTTTTCTATTTATTAGATAATGCAACGGCGGAATGATAACAAAGAGAGAAAACGTTATGAACGAACAACTATGGTTTCTCGTGGAACTATTTTCCACCTTACTGCTGTTATCAGGCGGGATGGCTTTATCGATGAAATTAACGAGGAGATGGTACGTGAAGCGCCATGGGCAGGATCGTTCCAAAGACTATGCGAATGAGGCCCCTCGAAATGTCACGCGTTGGTTTACCGTTGGTATTGCTTTTCTTACTGTAACGCTCATGAACCTGGAAAAGTGGCCGGGATATCTTACGCTTCTTGTCGTTATCTTTCCTTTGTGTTTCCTGTATCTAGCGTTTGGCACCTATCAATGGAAGAAGGAAAGTAATAATAATGATAATTATCGGTATAACTGGTTGGTCTTAGGAGGAATATCCGTATGGCTAATGTTACTCATGATAGGTAAACAATGGTTAGAGGTCTAGCAGTTTCTATGAAAAGGAGCGGAGATGGTGAAAAACATAGAAGAACTTGTCAGCGAAGAATCGTTGAAAAAGTATGCCGATCTTGCTGTACGAATGGGAGTCAATGTGCAGAAGAAGCAGTTAGTCGTGATACATAGTGATATCAAGCATGTCACGTTTGCTCGTTTCGTTCAGCGGGCAGCCTATGAGGCTGGGGCGTCCAGTGTAGTCATGGACTGGAGTGATGAATGGTCGACCCAGACCTTTTATCTTCACGCTGCCGATAAAGCCATCGATCACGTTCCTGATTGGAAGAAGGCCCGTATTAACGAATGGGACAAAGCGAGTGCTGCCTACATCCATCTCATTTCTGAAAGCTTCGATGTCTTTGCGGATATTTCTCCCGCAAGGTTCAGCCGTTATCAAAAGGCTTATCGCACCAAACTGGAGAGTTATTATGCAAAGATGAGATCCCACGAGGTACGCTGGTGTCTGTTGGCTGTCCCGTCCTCCGCCTGGGCGACAAAAGTATTTCCTCATCTACGGAAAGAAGAAGCTCTACAATCGTTATGGCAAGTTGTATTACACGGAGCCCGTGCCGATGGAAAATATCCCATCAAAGACTGGGAAAACCATGACAGAGCTTTCGAGTCCCGGAAAACGTTTCTCAACAATCGACAGTTTGGCGCTTTGCATTTTATCAATAGCCAGGGGACCGATTTGGTCATCGGAATGCCGGACAATCATGTCTTTCTTGGCGGGGGCGTGACAGACACCAAGGGAATTCCGTTCTTTCCGAACATCCCTACGGAAGAAATATTTTCAGCCCCCCATAAAAACAAGGTCAGCGGCAGACTTGTAGCAACGAAACCGCTTGTCTATGGGGGAAGGGTTATCGAGGATGTTTCCCTCACCTTTCAAGATGGACGAATCACGTCTTATTCTGCGGCCCATGGCCAGGAAGCGTTACAACGTCTCCTTGAAACCGACGAAGGTGCTATTTGTTTAGGGGAAATTGCTCTGGTTTCTAGCCATTCCCCTCTTGCTCAGACGAATACGCTTTTCTACAACACCCTGTTTGATGAAAATACGGCCTGCCATATTGGGATTGGCAACGCTTCGCCTTCCAATCTTCAACATAGCAGCAACTTATCGGAGCAAGCGTTGGAAGAAGCAGGACTAAATACATCTCTTCTGTCGGTCAATGTCGCTTTTGGAACCGAAGACATGAAGGTGGTGGGTGTCGAACAAGAGGGAGCGGAAACCATATTAATGAAAGACGGAGATTTCCAATTCTAGTTCAAGGGTTAGGTGGTGTGATTAGAGCTCTAACATATTGTTTGCTCCAATAAGTTACCGGCGAAACCGTGATTTCAGAAAAATTCTCGATACAAAAAAGCCTGTAGCAGCCAGTGGTTTACCACTGCTAAGAACCATTAGGGTCATGGGATGGGTTTTTTTCGTCGATCCCAGCAATTAATTCGTAGGCATCCAAATCGCCAATGACTTTCCCAGTTTCATCTACTACGGGTAGTTCTTCAAGAGAATGTCGCATAAATAATTCAAGAGCGGTGGTGAGAGAATCAGAGGTGCTGACGGACACAGGAGCAATCATAATGTCTTCAGCCAGGGTATCTTTAGATATAAACTCCAACAGTTTTCCTTTGGACATTTTTTTGCCGCCACGGACGCTTGCGTTTACCGCCAAGACTCTTAATAACTCCTGGAGCGTAATGATGCCAAGGAGTGATAGCTCCCGGTTCACGACGTAGACGGAGCGGTTCACCGGGCTGCCCCGGGCAATCTTTTCTTTCACCACGTCCAGAGTGTCCTCCGCGTTCACGAGACTTGGTTTTAACGTGATGTTCCGGTATACATCCTCCACCTTAAGCATGCGTGTCTCCTCCGTCCTCCATGCGCTTGACCAGATGAGTGATCCCAATGGCCCGCTCAACATCGACGACAAAAGCAATCCCTTTTCCGGGTTTGTTTAAGTCCAGGCCGGCCGTAATGGCTTGCAGAACATCATCGGTTTTCTCCCGGTCAATCAGCGTCAGTACAAGCTCTTTTTCGGGTTCAATCGTGATATTAAACAGCTTGGCGTGCTCATGAACGCCGGTGCCCCGTCCGAACAATATCGTTCCGCCTTCGGCTCCTGCCTTCTTGGAAGCTTCCACCACGTCTTCGGAATAGCCTTTATTAATGATGGTCACAATCAAGTCATATGAAACGTTGCTTTCCATGTTCTTCCCTCCCGTACCCGATTATTGGATCTTACTGCTGGAGTAAATGGGTGATGCCTGCGATTCGTTGAACATCTACCACAAAGCCCATGCCGGTTCCGGGTGTATCTAACCTGCCCGCTTTTTCCACCGCCTTGATCACCGCATCTACTTTTTCTTCCGAGATCAATGTCAATACCACCTCTTTTTCCGGCTCGACACTAATGCCAAGGAATTTTTTTGTTTCGTGAATACCTTCGCCCTTGCCTATTAAAATGGTGCCGCCTTCGGCCCCAGCTTCTTTGGAAGCCTGCACGATTTTACTCCCCGTATTTTTTTTCACGATTGTCACAAGCAGTTTATGATTCCGATTTAAGGCTTCGTTCATTTTCTTTCTCCTTCCGATGATATAATAACCCCAGGATTAACACGCACAAGATCGGAGAGAGGGCGACGAGGGCGATCATCCCAAACCCATCTAATAAAGGATCGCGCCCTTGGGTAGCTCCGGCAATCCCGACGGTCATGGCCACAATAAAGGTCACGGTCATCGGACCGGTCGCGACCCCGCCGGAATCAAAGGCAATCGCGGTGAATGTTTTGGTGGAAAATTTAATCAGGATGATCGCTAGAATATATCCGGGAATAAGGAAGTACCATAACGGGATGCCAAACAAAATGCGTACCATCGATAAAGCAATCGAAACGGCCACGCCGATGGAAAGGGTGTAAAGCATCACCCTTTGCGGAATATACCCGCCCGACACCTTTTCCACTTCGTGGTTCAGGATGCGGACAGCCGGTTCTGCGAAGGTAGCCACAAAACCGAGCACAAACCCGATGGGAATCAGCAGCCATTGGTCTTCCATGGTTCCCATCGTGGTCCCCATTGTTTCTCCGACTGGCAGAAATCCAATATGAACTCCCTGCAGAAAGAAGGCAAGGCCCCAAAACGTTAAAAACATCCCTTTAAAAATATCCAATAATCTCTTAAAGGAGAGCTTTAAAATAAACAGTTGAAACACTAAAAAGAACATTAACAGAGGGAGGAGCGCAAAGGTGACTTCATATAACACATGGCCAAAACCATCAAACAGGTGGATCGTCATCCAAAAATCACCCCCAGTATTAAGACGCCAAGGATCGGTCCGATGGAAGCCAGTGCGACTAAGCCGAATCCGTCCGCAGAGGCCGATTTACCTCCTAAAACAGAAGCAACACCTACGCCCAGGGCAAGGATAAACGGCACGGTCATGGGTCCGGTCGTAACCCCTCCGGCGTCAAACGAGATGGGAACGAACTGGGGCGGGGTAAAAGAAGCCAGGACAAAGGCTGTGCCGTACCCACCAACCAGGAGGTAGGTGATGGGGATATTCAACAAAATTCGTAGCATGGCCAGCCCGACAAAAATGGCGACCCCCAACGCCACGGTATAAATCAGCACATTACTGGAAATCAACCCGCCAGACACGAGATCCACCTGCGTGGCAAGCACCCGCACGTCCGGTTCCGCCACCGTGACCACAAATCCAAGAAGAAAACCAACAACGACAATCCAGCCGGGTTTACCAATGTTCGGTAAGGAGGCCCCGATCATTTCTCCGATGGGCAATAAGCCAATATTCACGCCTAATAAAAATAAGATTAATCCCAGGGAAACCATCACCACCCCGGCGAAAAATTGAACCAGCATCCCGAGGGGCATTCCGATGACGGTCACCTGCAGCAAAATAACAACCAATGACAGCGGCAGAATGGCATAGACCACTTCTTTCACAGTATCTTTTATGCTTTGCATTACAGCCTCCTCCCGTCTATGGTGTGTAAAGCACTTATATTCACTCGATGATTACATTTGGCAGCATCAAGATGGTTGATAAGAAGGGGAAGATTTTTCGTGAGTGTTTGCGAAAACCAACTTGCTGCAGGAAGAGAATAACAAAGCGACCTACTACCGGCGCTTGCCCCGAGTAATACGATGCGCTTTCGAAAGAATAAACTGCACCCATAACCATCGAAAGAAACTCGTAACGGTAACGCTTACAATAACGGATAGCAAAAAGAACAAAAAGTCTGTGAAGGCTGAAGGCGATGGAGTTAGGGAGAGTAAAAATAAAAGCGCGATGATCCCAAGAATGGTGCTTACAAGCAAAAACAGCCAAAAACGACTTTTGGCACGGTACTCCTGGGCTACAGGAGCGGTCCAAGCGTCCCGAAAAGGGGGAGCGCCTGGTTCGCTTTCGAGCACATGGAGCAAGGGGGAGGAGCATATCAACCTCCAGGGGGCCATTTGGGCCCGTTGCAGGGAATGGTAGTCGCGGGAAAGGACAAGACGAATGTTTCTATCAGCTGGAGGGGCGGGGATGAAGGAGTAGCCAAAGACAGAACATTCAGCGACTTGCCACCCTTGCTGCCGATACTGCTGTAATAGTTGTTTTTCTTCGGTATAGGAACGAAAAGGCATGGCAGAAATGATAATTTTTTTCTTTTTACGCACATATTCCCCCCCCTCAGCAATAGAATAATGACCGCTAATCCAGAAACAAAAAGAATAGAAGAGAAATGATAATAAAGAAGCTGCTTATCCATAAAGCGATACAAACATCTTTCCAGTAACTGGTTGGTCGTTCTGCCCATTTACCCATGGAGTTCTCCTTTCGCATGCATGTATCATCACTTATATTTTCTGGCACCACGGTGAAGTTCGTTCTGTATACATGAACGTAGTGGAAAAAAGGAAAAGCTGAAATCACGTTTGATTTCTAGATATACGCTCCATGCCAGGGTTTCGTTCCACTTTTGACGAAAAAATTGTGATTATTCAAAAAATAAATAAACAATCTAGATGGAAGTCGAATTCACGCCCACATCGTCTGGAAAACCTTTCATCTTGTAAATAATAGAAACAGGGTCTGGATTAAAGCCAATTCAATATCTACTAGTTTATTGTTTAGAGCATTAATAGAGTATAATTTGAAAACGTTTACATTTATTGTATAAAATGATAAATTTAAAACTGTAGGATGAGGATAAAGAAGGGGGGACTTTTATGGTAAAGGTTTAGCAGGATAAATACTGTAGGGAGGTTGGGACATGCAGGTTATTTCATACAATGATTTAAATAACATTATTACCACTGGAGATATTATTTCCGTCGCAGCTTTATCTGTCGGAAATTTACCAGCAGAAATATTAAAACATATGGTTGAGCAATACGATGAAACTGGAAGCCCGGATAACCTTACGTTCATCATCGCAAATGATATAAGTGATTACGAGGGTGGGATTGATCTCGATGCTTTCGTTCAACGTCGAATGATTAAACGGTTAATAACAAGTTTACTCACAGCCTCACCAGCTACTATTGAGGCGATTAAAAATAATGCAATTGAAGCGTATTTTTTCCCCCAGGGAATTCTCGCCGTACAATATCGGAATCATTCCGTTTCTTCTCCGGGGATGATTACAAAAATAGGTTTAAATACAAGTGTCGATCCTAGAAATTCAGGCGGAATGGTTAATGATGTCACCAACGAGAGCTTAGTTTCTGTATTAGAAATCAAGGGAGAAGAATATTTACACTATGACTTTCCTGGCATTGACGCAGCTCTTTTACGGGGAACTTATGCTGACGAAAAAGGAAATATCTTTATGACCCATGAGTCCCATCTGGGAGAAGGATACAGTGTAGCGGCTGCTACCCATCAAAAGGGTGGGAAGGTGATTGTTCAAGTTAAAGAAATTGTTCAAAGCGGCAGTTTTCCTCCTCATGATGTGTTTATTCCCGGCGAACTTGTGGATTACGTTGTTATAAATGAAAACCCCAAATATCATAAGCAGGTGATGCAGGCTTATTATGATCCTGCTTTATCAGGCCACTACCGGGTGAGTGATATACAGGAGCAGTCTATGAAGCTTAGCTCCCGTAAAATTATTTTAAGGCGGGCTGCCCAGTTTTTGAGTGAAGGGGATGTAGTCAGTATTGGTTTTGGCATAAATAATGAGCTGCCAAATGTATTAATAGAAGAACAAGCGGAGCATTTGGTTCAGCTTAATATTGATACCGGCATATTCGGAGGAATTATCGGCAGCAAAGACCGCTTTGGAATGAACTATAACCTGGACGCGAGAATGCGCCATGAGCTGACATGGGACTTTATATATCATGGCGGCCATGATATAGCCTATCTCAGTTTTGCGGAAATCGACCAGCTGGGAAACGTAAATGTCTCCTGTTTTGGCAATAAAAGGAGCGGAAGTGGCGGGTTTATAGACATAAGTCAAACGGTGAAGACTATTATTTTTTCAGGGACCCTGGTTGCGGGCAGCCAGTCTTCTTGTGAAAATAACCAGTTGATCATTGAACAGGAAGGACACTCGCATAAATTTGTAAAAAATGTACAAAGTGTAGATTTCAACGCAGCATATTCGAAAGAACTGAACCAACAGGTTTTTTATGTGACTGAACGCGCCGTATTCCAATTGGAGGAGGAAGGCTTAAAATTAATTGAAATCGCTCCGGGGTTGGATCTGCAGAGGGATGTTCTTTCAAAGATGGATTTTGCTCCTATTATCTCTGACGAGTTGAAAATTACAGACCAAAATATCTATCAAAACGATTGGGGGGAATTGAAGCAATCGATCCAACATCGGAATCATATTGATAAAGGAGAAGATAAATATGAATTATGATTGGATTAAAACAAGATCAGATTTTGACAGAGTGAAAGCAGCGGTTATTGATCCGGGTAAGGGCACAGAATGGTCGTATCAGGATTTAAACATCCGTGCAGAGAATTTAGCGAATTATTTACAGGACCAGGGAGTAAAACGCAGGGATGTAATCGGTATATTCGCACCAAACGACATGGCAATACTGGATTTGCTGTTCGCCTCATTTAAACTGGGGGCCGTTTTCCTGCCTATTAATTGGCGGTTGAAATCTTTAGAGATTGAAAGCATTATTTCGGATTCTAATGCCAGGCTGATTTTTTACGCCTCCAATCATCTGGAGTCCCTGAGAGGAATCCCTCAAGAGCTGATCCATATGGATGTCGATTCGTCGGAATATGATGACATTGTTAATCCTAAAAACCACCGCCCATTTAAAAGTGTCGATGTAGAAAGCGACGACCTTGCATCTTTAATATATACGAGCGGGACAACAGGATTACCAAAAGGGGTTATGTTCACTTACGAGTCGTTTGTTAATAACATGATCAATACCGCATTGACGTATAAAACACATGCCGGTTATACAACAATTGTATCAACTCCGATGTTTCATGTACTGGGATTTAATGATTTGTCGCTGCCGTTACTAATGGCTGGCGGAACCTTGATTCTGCATCGCTATTTTGACGGAAAGGAATTAAATGATCTGATGGTAAAATACCAGCCCGATTATTTAATGCTCATACCAACTATGTACTATGGCATGCTGGCAGCTGGTAATCTTGATATTCAGGGCTTCAAAAATATTGAGTTCTTAATACAGGGTGGATCTTCACCGCTTCCGGCTGTACAGAAAAAATTTGAAAGTATGGGTTACACATTAGTCAATGGCTACGGGTTAACTGAAGCTCCACTTGTTATGGTTAATACACCTCATAATGCAATGAAAAAACCAATGAGTATTGGCAAGCCTGTCATGTATATGAATGTGCGTCTGCTGGATGAAAATCATAACGATGTTGAAACTGGTGAAATTGGGGAATTGGCCATCCACGGTAAAAACGTTACACCAGGTTATTGGAACAAGCCGGAAGAAACAGAAAAATCATTTGCAGGCAAGTATTTCCTAACAGGCGATTTAGCCAGGCAGGATGAAGACGGAGATATCTTTATCATTAACCGGAAAAAGGAGCTCATTATTACCGGAGGGGAAAATGTTCTGCCTTCTGAAGTGGAAGGTGTATTATCAGAGCACCCGCTTGTAAGGCAAACGGTGGTAGTGGGATATGAAAGTCCTGAATTTGGAGAATCTGTTTCTGCAGTAGTGCAATTGAAAGAGGACGATCCGGATTTCGAAGCTAAACTGGACAAACATGTGAGAGAGCACCTGGCAGGCTACAAAATACCGCGAATGTATTTGAAGGTGAAGGATATACCATTAAACTCAACTGCAAAACCTGACAGATTAGAATTACAAAAAATGGCGAATCAAAAAGCACAGGAGGAAAATCAAGAAAACGAATTACTTTAAGCGACTATTTTGAAAGCGCTATCAGAATATACTGGAGGCTATACTATGGCTGAAAAACAAGCACTGATAAAAGAATTATATCCTGAAGATTTATTAAATATTTCTAAAGAATTAACTGAAGGAGAAGTACAGTTTTTAAAACAACTCAATGATCTGCTCGAAGAAAAATACCGGGATTCAATTAATGATCACTGGGCTAATGCAACAGTGCCTGAAGACTTTTTTAATGATATGGGTAAATTGAATTATTTCAATAACCCATTGCTGTTTGAAGGGCGGGAGGGCGAACGGACTACGAGTCAGTTGTTTCAGTTTTTCATGCTATATACAGTGGCAAGGTTTGATGTTTCATTAGTTACTTTGATGGGTGTGCATCAAGGTTTAGGACACAATGCGTTCCTGTTTGGCGGAAGTAAAGAACAAGTGGCGTATTATGTGCCGAAATTGCAATCTCACGAACTGAGGACCTGTTTTGCTTTAACCGAACCTGAACACGGATCGGATGTAGCTGGAGGTTTAGCAACGACGGCTAAGCGTGAGGGTGATAAATGGGTAATAAACGGTATGAAAAAATGGATAGGCGGCGCTAATCTTTCGGATGTCATACCGGTTTTTGCTACAGATGCGGATACAGGTAAACCAAAGGGATTTATCATTAAGCCTGACCAGGATGGCGTGGATATAGATGTCATTGAAAACAAAATCGCTTTGAGAATTGTCCCAAATGCTAATATTCACTTAAACAACGTTGTCGTACAGGAAGAAGACAGGCTACAAAATATTAACGGCTTCAAAGACATTGCGAAAGTTCTGTACTCAACACGTGCTGGTGTGGCCCATATGGCGACAGGAGCGATAGCCGGGACCCTGCGGGCCACTCTGGATTATGTGACCGAACGTAAACAATTTGGCAAAGAACTTAGTAAATACCAGTTAATTCAGGAGAAGCTGGCAATGATACAGGGAAACCTATCTCATGCAATGAGCCTGTCTGCACAACTCGCCCGGATGCAGGGGAACGGGGAATATGATGAAGTGGCAACCTCAACCGCAAAAATGATGAACGCCTTAAGATTAAGGGAGTCCGTTGCAATGGGACGCGGGATTACAGGAGGCAACGGTATTCTTGCCGAATATGATATCGCGAGGTTCTTCTCTGATGCCGAAGCCATTTACACCTACGAGGGAACTCATGAAATTAATGCCTTAGTTATTGGCAGAGCATTAACAGGGGACTCTGCATTTATCTGACTGCAGGGAGTGGCTGAATAAATTTCAGAAATATGGAGGTTATTTCATGACGATGAGAAAAGCAACCGTTTTAGGCGCGGGGTTAATGGGCAGTCAAATTGCCGCCCTTTTGGTTAATGCAGGTTTAAAAGTAAAGCTGCTGGACATAGCAGTTGATGAGAGCGATCCAAACAAGATTTCAAAAAAATCCTATGATATGATTACTGATCCGAAACGGCCGCAATTATTTGATTTAAACTTCGCCTCTAATTTGACTTATGGCAATTTTACAGAGGATTTATCTGGGCAGGATGACTCGGATATTTTTATTGAAGCTGTAAAGGAAGAAGTGGAAATAAAGCATAACATTTGGGACCAGGTGAGACGTGTTGCCAAAGATGATGCCTTATTTGCCACAAATACTTCAGGCATTCCAATAAAGGCAATATCCCGGGTATTTAATGATACGGAGCAGGAAAGATTTTTCGGCATGCACTTCTTCAACCCGCCCCGGATCATGAAGCTGGTAGAAGTGATCCCTGGTCCTAATACATCCCCTGAAGTAACAAATAAAGTTCAGGCTTTTGCTGCAGATGTGCTGGGCAAAGGCGTCATCATAGCAAATGATGTGCCGGCATTTGTTGCTAACCGGATAGGGACACAGACAATGAATGATGTTATGTATCGTGCAGAGAAAACAGGCCTTTCCATTACGGAGGTCGATGCACTCACGGGACGCGGTATCGGAAGGCCAAGCCTCGGGACGTATGGGCTCGTCGATCTGGTAGGGCTTGATATTGCGACAACCGTCATCAAGGGCCTGCAGCAGGATCCGGAAGAACAGGAATTTTTCCACGAGACACGTATTGCAGGAAAACTGATGGAAAATGGCGCGTTGGGGAGGAAAACCAAGCAGGGCTTTTATAAGAAAGAAAAGAAATCCCTGCTGGTTTTTGATCCGGAAAGCAATGAATATGTACAGCCGGAACAGCCTGAGTTTGAGCTGCTGAACAGCTTCAGTAAAGACTTGAAGTCAAATATGGACATCATCTATAACGCTGAAGATGAAGCGGGCAGGTTCTTGTGGGAAACCCTTAGAAACAATTTCTACTATTGTGCTTTGAACGTACCGAAAGCGGCAACGGACTTTAAAGATATAGACCGTGCCGTAGTGTGGGGGTTCAACTGGAAAAAAGGGCCCTTCCAGCTATGGGACCTGATGGGATTCGAACGCGTTAAGGAACGAATGCAGCGGGAGCTGGGGCCGTTACCGGAATGGATAGAAAAACGCAGTACATCATTTTATTCTGAAGGTGAGGCGATTGAGCGTGTGACTCCTGTATCAGCGTTTACAGATAGTGAACTATGGAACAGGGAAGATTCCAGTCTTTCTGTTGCAAATAAAGACCAGCTGTTACTGAAGCTACAAAGTAATAATAATATTATTACCGATGGCTTTGCTGATGATTTAATCGAGTCGATCGACCTTTTAGAAAACGAGGATTACTCGAGCATGGTCATCTATGCAGAAGGAAACAATTTCAGTGTGGGCGCCAACCTATATCTGATGAAAAAAGCACATGAAGAAAACACAGTGGAAGAGATGGTGGGGCCTGCAATTGAAAAGCTGCACGAGAGCTTCAGCCGCCTTAAATATGCACTTAAGCCCGTGGTGACAGCCGTCCACGGGAAAGCTTTAGGCGGCGGTTGTGAATTGGTTCTTCATTCACCGGTAGTAGTAGCTGCAAGTGAAACGTACATGGGACTTGTAGAAGCAGGGGTGGGACTGCTTCCAAGCGGTGGCGGCCTTGCCGAAATGGCGGACCGGATTCTCGGAACGAGCCATAAGCATAACGATAAACAGGAATCGATGACTAGAGTACTGACGAATGTAGGGTTCGCAAAAGTATCAACGAACGCTTATGAAGCGCTCAGGTATGGTTATCTTAGAGAAACTGATTCCATTATATTGAATACAGAGAAAAGAGTAGAAATAGCATTAAAACGAGCACAGTTTGAAGTGGAGACAAATTATGTTCCCCAGCCGAAGTTGACCTATTTTGCTTTAGGCAGAGATTATAAAGCACTTGCTCAAGGCCAGCTGGAGGCCCAGCGTGTTGGAAATTTCATAAGTGCTCATGATTATACAATCACTTTAAGTGTTGCCGATGTTTTATCCGGAGGAGACCTTCCGCGTAACACCTATATTAATCAAAAATACCTTCAAAAGCTTGAAAAACAAAAATTCTTAATGCTGTTACAAAACGAAAAAACGTACGAGCGAATTACTCATATGCTGGCTACAGGCGAGCCTTTACGAAATTAAAAATTGTGGTAGCAAGGAAAGGGTGAAAGTCAGTGCAAGATGCGTATATAGTAGCTTATGGGCGTTCTGCTTCAGCTAAAGGAAAGTTAAGTGGTGCCATGGCTCACGACAGACCTGATGAAGTTGCAGCACAGGTACTAAAAGGGGTACTGGACCGGGTAGGTGGTCAATTCCATCCAGACATGGTACAGGACGTTATCGTTGGTAATGCTTTTCCTGAAGGCCTGCAGGGACAAAATATCGCACGTTCGATTGCGTTGCTTGCCGGGCTGTCGGAAGATGTTCCGGCCCAGACGGTGAACCGTTATTGTTCTTCAGGGCTTCAAACAATCGCGATGGCGGCTAATCAGATTGTGTCTGGCCAGGCAGATATTATAGCAGCTGGCGGAGTTGAACTAATGAGTGCCGTTCCGATGGGGGGAAATGAGCCGGTCAACAGTCCAATACTCCAGGAGGAAGAGGCCGGAGTATCCTACCCAATGGGGCTGACCGCCGAGATGGTGGCTGAAAAATATAGCGTCTCACGGGAAGACCAGGACGCTTATGCTGTGCAAAGTCACCAGCGTGCTAAAAATGCCCAGGACTCAAGAAAGTTCGATGACGAGATTATTCCTATTAATGTAACTAAGGTAACGTACCATAATGACGGCCCGGTAGTAACAAAAGATATATTTGATACGGACGAACTGGTACGCCCTGATACCAATATGGAGGATTTAGCGAAGCTGCCCACTGTGTTCAAAGCCGATGGAACAGTAACAGCCGGTTCATCTGCCCCGCTTACAGATGGCTCAGGTTTTGTAGTTGTAATGTCGGGGGACAAAGTAAAAGAATTAGGCGTCACCCCCATTGCACGATTCGTAGGCTTCAAGGCAGCGGGTGTTGATCCAAAAATCATGGGGATTGGTCCGGCTTATGCAATCCCGGATGTGTTAAAATTAACTGACCTAACGGTTGATGATATGGATTTAATCGAACTAAATGAAGCATTTGCAGCACAAACGGTGGCCTCTATCAGGCAGACAGGGTTAGATATGACTAAAACGAATGTTAATGGAGGCGCCATCTCATTAGGCCACCCTCTTGGGGCATCAGGAGCAATGCTGACTGCAAAGCTGCTTGCGGAAATGAAAAAAAGACCAGATTCCAAGTATGGCATGGTGACCATGTGCATTGGGGGAGGCATGGGGGCTGCAGGTATATTTGAATACATCAGATAGTTAACTCCGACGTTTTAATGTGTCAGTTATCTTTGTTCGCCTAAACAATTATCAGGAATCCGTAAACATCCAGGGGGCTGTCCTATTTTTGGGCCAGCCCCACTTTTGTTTTAAACAAAAACTGCTGATAGGGGATTTTTTATGTAATAGAAAAAAAGCCGATCATCAAGGTTGGCAATGCAATACGTATAACTGGAAAATACAAAGTATTAAGGGAGTGCTTGAAAAGTACTCCCGTTTTTAATGCAATGGAATCCTTTTTTTGCCAATAATTTCTTATTCAAAGAAAAATTAGAAAATTATCGTTGAATTTTTTCCCTTTTCTTTTGTATGATTTAGGTATTTTATAGAAATTCTTTCCGCCATGAAGGCAAACGACATAAGGAGGCCCACCACCATGCCAACACTCGATGATACCGACCGGGCTATCTTACATGCCTTGCAGCAAAACGCCAAAGAATCGTATTCCACGATCGCCCAGTCCTTAGAGGTAAGTGAAGGAACGATTCGGTTCCGGATTCGTAAAATGCTTAATGCCGGGATTTTTGACTTTATTGTTCACACCGATCCGAAAAAAATCGGTCTGGATGTGCAGGCTATCATCGGTATTAACACCCGGCTCGGCCAACAACAGCACGTTGCACTCCAACTGCAAACCTTTGAAGCCGTTCGTTTTGTCGGAGCCTTTTCCGGTAATCATGATCTGATGATTCAAGCTTATTTTTCGACCAACGATGATTTGGTTTCGTTTATTAATGTCGATTTAGCCGCTCTTGAAGGAATATTAGACGTCGATGTCAATGTAGAGCTGATGCAGTACAAAGACAGCTTTTCCTACTAAGGACCTTTTATGTTGCGGATTTATTAACAATTATTTCCATTATCGATAAAAAAGAGACAGAATCCCCGTTGATACGGTACGATGACATCGACCAAAACACCATCGAGAAAGGATTCTGCCTCATGTCTACCGTATCATATTCCTCCTGCATCGCCAACGCCTTTGATCAATGGAACCTCCGGTTCTTTATGTCCGCCCCAGCTGCCCGGCATATGCAAAAGCTGCTGGAGGGTTGGACCCGGGAGCATCGCAACGGGAGTGTGAAGGCCCTTCAGGAAGCTGCGAATCATCAC
>NZ_ATVM01000024.1 GCF_000420725.1 Marinococcus halotolerans DSM 16375
GACCCGCAAAGCCATCGGTTGGATGATATTGTCGATGATTTCCAATATTTAAATCCATGACCAACATTTGTTTTCAAAACTGCAACATTAGAGTAAGGACGATAAATAATAAAAATTTTTACTTTTATACCAATTTATGGTTTTCATTTCCTTTCTTTTTCGTTATACTGAAGCAACATTTTTCGAAAAGGGGGGGGAGCGTATGAAGATGCTCACTACCACAATTTCCAGTCTCTTACTTGCATCCGTGGTTTCGGTGACCTTGGAAACACCAGCCGAAGCCGCCCATGTAGCCGTTGTTGGCGGCGCCAGTCTGAAACAACCATCGATGCAAGAAACAACCACCAACGGCGAACACGCCCTGCGTACCGAAAGCTATATTTCGGTAGATCAACGGCGGCCATGTGGCACCTCCGAGTGCCGCGCGATTTTTCAGCAATACCATGACCGTATGAATGAGATTTTTAACCGAACCGGCCATGTCCTTACGTTTGATGCATTTGAACAGTCTCTTGTCTACCATTTGCCGAATGGCGATTATTATATCGTTTCCAATTACACGAATGAAGTGAATGGCAGCTATCGCCACATCGAAGTCATTTTGCACCAGAGTCTTGATTATGTCCAGGACATGTATATCGAAACAGACGCCGCTTCTTCATACGACTCTCCAATGGTCCTCGGAGACAACCGGTGGGCGAGAAACACCGGGGAGGGCGAAGAATAATCACTTATACAGAAAAAAGGCCGTCTACCTGTAAAAAATGGAGTCGGCCTTTCTGTTTTATTTTTGCTTTGTTTCTTTCTCAATTTTTAACATAGTTGGGGCATTTTGTTGAAAGGCATAGGAAATGAACAACTCTTCTATTATAAAAATCACGAACAATGCGATACCAAAGCTCTTACCCTCAAATGATGCAAAGCACTCAAATGTAATACTTAAACATTTAAAGCGTTTCTGAATTTATCATGATAACTAGGAGCACATGAATGATGAAAACATTGGGTATTTTTGCAGGACTTACTATTGCATCTATCATTATAGGCTTAAGCTTTCGAATTCTTAGAATTTTGTTTATAGTAATGTCGTTAATATTATTGCTTCCTGGAAGCTCTGACATTATTGCTGAGCTTTTAAAATGGAATACATAAGTTTCAAATTTGCTGAAAGTGTCTAAAAGTTTATTAGGCATGGTATATTCCGATATAAACGAACTTTCAGATGGAAAACGCCCCGTTTTTGATTATAAAAACGGGGCGTTTATTGCACTGACCAAAAGCTTGAGGGTTTTAGACGGAGTAAGAAATGTTTTGGTGATATTTTTATTTCCTATAGACGTTTTCTATTGATTAAAGCTTATTTTTTCGTAGATAGTGAAAGTGAACGACTTGTTTAAAGAAATTTTCTTCATTCATCCCCCTGCATGTTTTATGTTCAATATCCCCAAATCCTCTTTAATTTCCTGAAACCACAGGCAAATGACGCCTCTCGAAAATAACAGAAAAATGAAGACACACTCCTATTTGCATTCATATAATATTTTATATATAATTTGTTTTATGAACAGCGTAATTCATAGCATATAAAAACATTTGTAAAAATAAATTCCTGTAAATTCTTTAAAAGCAGTGTTATAACATTTGTGATCATTTTTATTTGTTGAAAATTTAAATATAAAATTTTATACATTTTGATTTATGTTAGGAGGAAAAACGACATGACCGAGACCCAGCAACAATTAGAAGGGTATATTCCCCTGGCCCGTTCCACCGCTGCCATGTTTGGTTCTCATTGCGAAGTGGTGCTTCATGATTTAACAAATCCACAGAGCTCCGTCTTTTTTACGGTTAATAATCATGTGACCGGCCGCGAAGTGGGCCAGTCTTTTGATCATCTGGTCCAGACCGTGCTGCGTTCCAAAGATTTCAAACATGATTACCTGGCGGGATACACCTTTTATACGTCCGACAACCGCATGATCCGGGCATCAACCACCCTCATTCGCGATGCGGAGCAACAAGTGATTGGAGCTTTCTGTGTAAACATGGACGTGGAGCCGCTGCAGCAGATGCAGCAATGGGTCCGTGAATTTGTGCCCGTGGCGGAAAATTCTGGGGATGAGCAGGCATCGCCGGCAGAAATGGAAAACGTGGAAGAGATCGTGGAAGGATTGATTCAACAGATCATTCAAAACAACGCGCGGCCGAACATGAAGCGCCAGGAAAAAATTGAGTTGCTTCAATTCATGGAGGAGAAAGGTATTTTTTCCATGAAAGGATCGATCGATAAAGTGGCGGAACTGCTGGCAGTATCCAGGGTAACCATCTACAGCTATCTGGATGAAATCAAAAAACAATCAAGCTAAGGAGAACCTATGAAAATCATACGAGAAGCAGGAAACTTAAAAGCCAATGGCCACTATGCCCTGGCGACAGTACATCAGGGAACCGTGTACGTTTCGGGGCAATTTTCCTTTAACCCGCAGACGGGAGAAAAACAATTTGGGACCATCGAAGAAGAAGCTCATCAGGCCCTGACCAATTTGCAAACCATTGTCGAAGCAGCCGGAAGCACGAAAGAACAGATCGTTCGCATGACGCTCTATATTTCCGACGTAGAGAAGTGGAGCAGGGTTAACGCCGTTTATCAGGATTTCTTCGGGGAGCATACTCCTGCTCGCACGGTCGTGCCAACGCGGGACCTGCATTTCGGTTTTCAAATTGAAGTGGACGGGATCGCCTATATTTAATGTGGTTGATGGAAAAATAGAAAATGACTGCTTTGTGCAGGCATGGATGGAAAAGGATGAATGAATGAGTGGAACAGTTTATTTGTAACCATTGCGGCACTACGTATGAGGTAACGCTAACGCGCTGGAGGTGCGACTGCGGCGGTGTCCTGAACATCGACAAACCGATGCCGGTGATTGATCCGGCCGCCTGGAACCACTACCCGAATTCCCTGTGGCGTTATGTGGAAACCATGCCCTTAAGCAGCGACGCGACTATGTGGGAGGCGGTCACCATGGGAGAAGGGCAGTCGCCTCTTATCGTGCTGGCTCCGGCCGAACCCGAAACGTACGTGAAGGTGGATTATATGATGCCTACGCTCTCTTTTAAGGACCGGGGTGCCGTCGTGTTGATGGCCAAGGCCAGAGAACTGGGGGCTTCCAAAGTGATTGCCGACAGCAGCGGCAATGCAGGGACGGCGATTGCGGCCTATGCGGCACGCTGCGGTATCTCATGTGATATTTATTTGGGAGCGGGCACCTCCCCGAAAAAAGTAGCCCAGGTCCAGGCACACGGGGCAAACATCCAGGAAGTGAACGGCACCCGGGAGGACGTAGCCGCTGCGGCCCAACAGGCGGTCACCGACGAAGGAGCTTTTTATGCCAGCCACGTGTACAATCCGTATTTTTATGAAGGAACGAAAACCTATGCGTATGAAATTTATGAGCAGCTGGGCAAGGCCCCGGACACGGTGATCGTTCCGGTGGGAAATGGCACCCTCCTGTTAGGCGTATATGCCGGGTTTCAGGAATTGCTAGCCAACCAGCTAATTACACACATGCCGAAGATCGTGGCGGTGCAGGCAGAGCAGTGTGCGCCGCTTGTCGAAGCCTACCGCCATGGCTGGAAAACGGCCGCCCCCGTCCAAAATCAGGGGACCCTGGCTGAAGGCATCGCTATTGCCGCGCCGGCAAGATCCCAGCAAATCCTGGAAGCTGTACGCCAAACCAACGGCACGTTTATGACGATTACGGAAGACGAAATCGGAGAAGCCCGGGACATTCTCAGTGGCAACGGCTTTTATGTGGAAGTCACCTCGGCGGTCAACTACGCGGCCTATGCCAAATATGCCAAGGCTCCTGGCGAAACTATGGTAATACCGCTTTGCGGGGCGGGCATTAAGTCCAAGTAATCAACCCATTGTCCATTATGAATCGTAGGAGGAGAGCCAATGACAAACCAACCCACCATTAAAATCATCGCCACCGGCGGCACGATCGCCGGGGCGGGTTCCTCCCAAACCATGACCACCGGGTACCAGCCTGGAGCGTTGGCCATCGAAGACTTATTAAACGAAAGCGATCAAATGACATTAGCATTTGTGCGCTTCTTTCATACGGGTGAAAGTGATAAGAGACCTAATGCATTCCAATAATCGTCATTAGGTTAAGAAAACATTAATTTAACGAAAAAAGAGAGAAGCCTTTACATTAGAAATGCTTTTCTCTTTTTTAATCTTATTAAAGTGAGTTTCATCAGAACTAAGAATGCAGTGATGCATATATGATGTCCTGAAAAGCCTGAAACGAGCGGTGCTGTTCGCTTGCCGGGGAATAGATAAAGGAAATATCCACCCGGGCATGGGCCGGTGGCACCGGCGCGCATGCGATATAATCATCCTGAAACGAACGAACGTATCGCTCCGACAGCAGGGCGATTCCCATTCCGGCCCGAACATGTCCCAATAATGATTCGAGGTTCGAAAAGGTGATCACCTGTTTCGGAATGATGCCTTCCTGATGAATCATCTGCAACAGGCGTTCCCGGAACATGCACCCTGGTTCGAGCACAAGAACGGTCTGCTGATGCGCGTCCTGGAGACTCTCGATCGGGAGCACCAGCGGGTTGGAAACGAGAGTGAGGGTTTCTGTGGAAAATACGTGCTGATGGAGAGCAGGGTGACGCACAGGGCCGGTGACAAATGCCCCCTGGCATTCATGCTGCAGTACCTGCTGGACCAATTCCTCCGTAATGCCGTAGCGCAGGGTCAAATCGATGGAGGGAAGGGCCTGATGGAGCGATGACATTAACGCCGGCAGGTGGGTTGCCGCCATGGAATTGATGGATCCGAGCACCAGTGGCTCATAGGGCAGCGATGAATGGGAAACTGTACCCTGCAGATGCTCCCACGAGGCAAGCATATCTTCCACGCAGCTAAGCACATAGGTTCCTTGCGGAGTGAGGGTGAGGCCTCTGGAATGCCGGTGGAAAAGAGGGACGCCCAGTTCATGCTCCAGTCGCTTTAAATGTCCGGTCACATTCGATTGCACATAGTTCCATTTGTTCGCCACCCGGGAAATGTTTTGCTCATGCGCCAGGGCACGAAACAGCTGTAGGGTCTGAATATTCATTTCTCGCCTCCGGGTATCTGTTTTTATGATAGCTTCTATATTATTTTATCATTATTCATGATCTATTGGGTGATGTATCGTAGAACCTATCATAGGAAAAGGGAGCGAAGGAGCATGCATCAGGAGGAACGAACGTGCTGGATTCTTGCCGGGTTTCTGGGAGCGGGGATCGGCATCTGCTGGCCGTGGCTGTGGCAGGCAACGCAGAAATTTCCAGGCTGGACAGCGGTAGGAATGACGGCAGGTGGCGGAGAGATCGTAATGCCCGTCTGTTCCTTTATCCTGGCGGCTCTGGCATTTGGCCGGCGGTCTCTGGCTGCACCCTGGGCCGCAGGAGTCGCGGTTCTTGGCACATTATATTTAACCGTGTTATGGGTGATGCCGGGGGCGTTAAGCTGGACGGGATATGTGCTGTATCAGCAACGCAGCAGGCTAAAAGGCGAGAAACGATAGAAAGCTGAACCATATAAAATTAAAGGGGGAGAAGTAGCATGGCCTGGTTGTTAATAGTATTATGTTTTATCGGAGGGGCGGCGCTTGCGTTTCAGGCCGGCGTGAACGGAGAAATCGGGAGCAGGATGGGGAGTTTGGAGGCGGCCTTTATCGCTTATTTTGTTGGGACGGTTTGCTTATTTGTGAGTACGCTGGTGCAGGGGAGTCTCTCATTTTCGCTTTCCTCCTTCTCGTTGTGGAAATGGACCGTGGGGGCGCTGGGCGCTTTTTATATTGTCTGTATCATCCTGGCCGTTCCCAGGATCGGGGCATCGGCGGCAATTACCGCCGGGGTTGCCGGACAACTGCTGCTCGGAATGCTTCTGGATCATTTTGGTGCCTTTGGAACGCCGGAAATTCCAGTGGATGCCTCGCGTTTAGCAGCGGTGGGATTGATTGGAGTGGCGCTTTATCTGTTTTATCATTGAAGAAAAATTTATCCTCGCTAATTGTTTCAACGAAAGTAGTACATAAAAAGGCCCCGAAGCGTTGGACGCTCGGGGTTACATAAGCTTATGCGTTAGATAGCATAAAGGGGCGTATATACTGGATAAATATATACATTTTGGTGATTCCTTCCATTTCATAAAGTCAAACATGGTTTTGCAATAAATTATGAATATTTTTATTGATCGTCCGGGGGGACAAACATACGAAGTTCATGTGGCAGGACGGCAGCGCTAAAAGGAAGCGGGCGTCCTTCGTCTCCGTCAATATTGACGATATGCTTCTCATCGGTATGTGCGTGCAGCTTGGTGGTGGTGAAGTATTCAATGTCCTGGTGATGAGAAAGATTTCCCTGAAGGAGCTCCGGGATCATCTGGGCAACATTGGTTATCCCGAGCTGCTTAACAATAAATACGTGGAAACACCCATCGTGGATCTCTGCCTGTGGGGCCAGGGATTCGATGCCTCCTACAGAGTTGGTTAAAGCGACGAGAGCAAGATAAACATCCCCCTCCCAGACTCCCTCATCGTGCGTGAGCGTCAGGGAAAACGGTGTATGGTTTCGGAAGGCCTTGGTGCCTTCCATCACATAGGCGAACGGCCCCCACATGGATTTTTGCTCAGGGCTTACGTTATACACAGCTTCTGCGATGGCACCGATGGCCAGAACGTTCATGAAATACGTTTGGTCGATACGTCCAATATCGACAGGAACGATGTGCTGATGTCGAAGCACCTGTACAGCCTCAGCTGGATCTAAGGGCAGCTGGAGGGCACGGGCAAAATCGTTGACCGTACCGAGCGGAAGAAAGCCAAAAGCTGGCTGATAGGACTGTTCGGCAAGGCCGTTGATGCATTCGTTAATGGTGCCGTCTCCGCCTAAAGACACGAGGGCATCAAATTCCTGTTCGCATGCATGCTGGGCCAGGTCTCTGGCGTCTCCAGCCTGTTTAGTGTAGCGAATCGTAACGCTGGAATACAATTCCTGTAATACCTTGATGGCAGAAGCTTCATAGGACATTGCTTCTTCTTTGCCGGAAGACGGGTTGATGATGAGCATGGCGTTTGACATTAAAAGCTCCTTTTTCATAAAAATAGCGAAGCGGCTCTTTGGGAACGCCCGTAGACAAACTTCGTTCCTGGATTACGTTGAAATAACTTTTACGTTGCAGTCAACCTTTTTTCGTACGCTTTTGGCTGTATTACCAAGTAACGCCCGGTCGATTTTGGAAGCTCCTGATTCCCCGAGAACAACTAGATCTGTTTCGTATCTGGCACAAAGTTTTCCGATGTCCCGTTTTGGCAGACCGGGTTCCATTACGGTTTCCACGTGAGGAACGCCCTGTTCGACGGCCCAATCTTTGGAGCGCTGAAGCTGGGAGGAGGCCTGATCCTGAAGCCGGCGGAAGCCGTTCGGATCCATGCGCTCGAAGGAGGTGTAACCTTTGGTATCCATCATAAAGGCAATAAGTAACGTTGCCTGGTGCTCCTGTGCTAATTGCACAGCCTGTGCAAGCGGGTCGTGTGAGGTGGCTTCGAGAGTTTCAACCCCGACTAGTATACGGTGAAATTGTTCCATAGCTGGTCTTCCTTTCTGTTATAAACATTCGTGCGCACTATATTTCATAAGGAAATAGAAGAAATGAAAATGGTTTCATAAAACAATAAAAAACCAGAAAAAGAGAAAGTACTCTTTTTCTGGCTGATGGCCTAGCTTTAACATCTATCCATTGCTGCCGCATATGAGGGGGGAGGACTGGTTCCTCTATAGAAGAACCATAATCCGTTCTCGAATGATTTACCCGGTAAGTGAAGCGGTAAAACATGGGAGGGCACTAATCGTTGTTAAACTTATTTCTTAATGAGTACTTAAGAGAGGCATCCTAAGGGTGATTTTTCGTACTTAAGATGATATACTAACCGAAACATATGTTCTTTTTTTAAAGTCACGGTTATGAATAAAAGAAGGGGGCCGACCAATGCCACAACAGCTTTATGATTCCCGATGCGACCAGCCCCTGGTTGCTATGTTTATGCAGTATGTCGATGACAATATTCAGCACCGGCTCACGGTGCCCCGGTTGGCCGAAGCGCTGGAAACTAGGCCTTACATATTATCACGGATAGTAAATACTTCGCTCGGGCAAACGATTCCCGGTTACATTCGAAAGCGGCGTATGGAAGTCGCTGCCCGTCTGCTGATCGAAACTGATTATTCTATTCGTGCAATTGCCAAAAGGCTTTGTTTTAACGGCCAGGATTACTTTACGGCCCAATTTCGCATTCACCAGGGCCTGCCTCCCAGTGCGTACCGACATGCCTATCAATAAGGAGGCTGTGGCACATCCTGGAATGATTTGAAAAATATTAAAGAAAAAAGGTTTCGCCCATGGACAAGCGGGAATGAATTTACCATGTCTCCATCCTAATAGCGGTCGCAATACGAGGACATTAAGCGCCTGTCGTACAAGCCGAAGAGCGTCTGTAAGTACCATGCAGACATCTTCGGCTTTTTTTGTGATGGATAAAAAGAAAGGAGCGTGTCTTATGCTGCCTAGCGATATTCAGCAACGGTCCCATCAAAATCAGGAAAAGGAACTCGGAAGCTACATGAGCCGGGTGTTACGCGAACACTTTGGCCGAGGCCCGGAATCCGTCTACGTCAGCCTGGATCCACATAGTGTCGTTATTCACATCCGGCGGTTTTTGGCGCCGATGGAGGAAGTGCTTTTGGAGCAGCGGGGTAAGGAAGCAATTGAAGAATTGCGGGAAACCATGATGGCTAACATGCTGCCGGAAATGACTCACGCGATTGAGCAATTGACCGGAGAAGAAAACTGGAGCTTCTTTGTGGATTGGAATATCTCTAATCGTTCGGGCATGGTGACGGCTCTGCACGAGCCCTCGTTCGAGCACCAGCCGTCCCTGTCTGAATCTCCATATCAAGCCAGTCTTCGGGAAGGCGTTCGCAATGTCAGCCAGCGTACGGAGAAAGAACCCGGGACGGTCCTTGCCCATCAAATTAATGATCGCACTCTGGTTGTGGTCCGTACGGACGTACTAATTATGATCGAAAAGGAATTAATACGCACCGGGTACCGAAAGTCACTCAAGACGGTGAAACGCCAGCTGGAAAAGCGGCTATTGTATGAGGAGCAGTTCAGTCAGCGGCTGGGCGTCGGTATTCGCGACATTTTTGTCGACTGGGATTTTGACAAGGATAACAGCGTAGTCGTGCTACTGACAGACCCACTGCCACGTCCGGAAGAAGAATAACGGGAAAAAGTCGCCTCTTCGCTATGTATGAAGTAGAGTGCTAGAGGAGTTTTATTCCTGCCGGATAGTGCAGAGCGATCAAAACGTGGAGGATCTGTTGAAATAATGGCTAAATCAAAATGCCGAAGCCTGAAAGGGTTTCGGTATTTTTAAAAACGAGCAATCAAAAAATGTGCGTGAAAGAGCGTCTTTGCTATATTTGTTTCTGATTTTTCCGGCGAAAGAAGAGGTTTATCTACTTCCGTAAAGCAGGTAAAGAGGTACTATCAATCACGAGAGGAGATACTCTATCATGAATAAAGCACACTTACTCACAGAAAAATTGGCGCTGCAGGAAGACTATAACCAGGGTAAGGTGTCCTACGATGATTTTCAACAACGGCTGCAGGAGATCCAGGAGCTGTTAAAGCAGGAAAATCCTAAAAAATGATAGATAGGAATGAGGCTCAATAAAACATTTTTTATATTCTTCCTTTAAATAATATTTTTCGCTAAGGATTGGCGCGTCTTCCGCGCGCTACTCCGACTGCGTCTTAAGAATTTTCAGAGGAGGGTCATTGTTTAGGATAATACGTGTAGTTTTTAGCAGAGGGTGTATCAGAAAAACAAACAAGGAGTAAATAACATGTCCAATGAACGTCCATTTACTATGATCACGGGAGCCTCCTCAGGCTTAGGGCTGGAGCTTGCAAAATTATTCGCTCACGATGGATACGACATTGCGGTCTCGGGCTCGAGTGAGCGTATTTTTGAAGCAGCGGAGACTATTAGAAGCTACGGGGTGGAAGCATATCCCCACCAGGCAGATGCATCGACGTACGAAGGTGTGGAAGCTTTTTGGGAGTTTGTAAAAAGTAAGAACAGAGGGCTGGATGCGGCTGTTTTAAATGTCGGTGTCAGCATCGGCGGCTCCTTCTTAGAAAATGATTTACAGGAAGAGCTGCGGTTAATAGATATTAATATTTCTGGGACGGTGCATATGGCGAAGCGTGTCGTTTAGGATATGGTTCCAAATAAAAAGGGAGATATCCTTATCGTTTCGTCTTTATCTGCGACATTGCCGACACCTTACGAAACAGTATATGGCCCGTCAAAGGCATTTGGATTTATGTTTGCCGAATCCTTAAGAGAGGAGTTAAGAGACGCCGGTGTCAATGTAACAGCTATGCTCCCTGGTGCTACAAATACGGATTTTCACCACAATGCCGGCATGGATTCTACTTACTTTGGCGATGAAAGAAACAAAAATGATAAAGAATTAGTAGCGCAGCAGGGATATGACGCTTTAAAAAATAAATGGGATCACGTAGTTTGTGGCGATGAAGCTACAAAGAAAGCAGCAGAAGACAATAGAACCACGCCTGAAGAGGTTAAAGCAGCGGAGCATGCGAAAAAAGCAAAGCCTCAGTAAATTCCAAAAACCCAAATGATTGTTTATGCCGGGCCCGGGAAAGACTCCGGGTTCGGTTTTTAGAGTGACCCCATAGTATGATACAGGAAGAACCCCCCTAACGTCGTATGTAGTAGTAACGATAATACGGATGCTCCTTACCACTTCTATTATCTTCGGAAAAGTCGATTCGTACATTTATTATTACAATTACATACGACCATTTACCAAATGAAACGACCACAGTCCGGTAGAATTCCGGACAATGGCCGCATAGTTGTTTTTTCTTGACTCATTTCGTTGGGTCAGTGCAACGATCTATTGATAGTTTCTTTAATTATCTTAGAGACTCCTAATAATGAATAAAATTTAATTCACAAAGCTATTTAGAAATTTACTGGCCTCACTATTAAATTTCCACATCACGCCAAACTTATCAATTACAATCCCGAAACTGGAGGACCATGGAGTGGACGATAATGGCATAAGCACCGTACCGTCTTCAGAGAGCGCTCTAAAAATTGGTTCGTTTACCTCTGGTTCAGCATCGATAATACTGATAAGAAGGGAATTTCCCCTCGTAATTATCCCCGTTATGGCTTGCATGCTGGGTGGGACATCAGAGAGCATTAAAGTATTTCCCCGGAATTCAATGCGTGATTCCATAATCATGTTTTGTTCTTTATCTGTGAAGGGGGCACCGGGGTTCTGACCAAAAGCGTTAAATCTCACTTTTTTAATGCTCGTTGCCTGTAATGCTTGTTCGTAAAACGTTAGCGCTTCTTCTGCCTGACCATCAAATTGTAAATAAGCTACTGTTTTCATCTTTTATTTCCTCCTTTTTATACCCTAAGTATAATAGGGCATAGATGACATCATTGTGTCGTATATAGGAGGAATATATGAAAAAAATTGAACGCTTGATCTCCATCGTTATGATATTGCTGCAAAAGGAAATCGTCCCGGCTTCAGAATTAAGTCGTTTGTTTAATGTTTCCAGGCGAACGATTCAGCGTGATGTGGAAGCACTGGGTTACGCAAATGTTCCTATTTATGCCGTATACGGCGCCGGTGGCGGTTATGCGCTGATGAATGAATATAAGCTGGATAAACGTTTAGTAAGCAGCCGGGACCTGGAAAATATACTTATCTCGCTAGGGGGTTATGATCAATTGATCACAAACCCCGAAATTCAAATGACGATTCAAAAAATTAAATCCATGACCGGCTCAGAAATTTCCCCGAAGCTTGATTTAAGCTTTTACAACTGGACGGGAAGAAGTGAAATGAAAGAAGAAATTGCATTTATTAATCAAGCAATTGAAAACCACTGGTTAATAAAGTTTGAATATGTAAATCAAGCAGGAGAGAGAACCTCCCGGATGGTCGAGCCCTACAGGTTACATTTAATTGAGATGCATTGGTACCTCTTTGGTTACAGTCTTGAACGCCAGGACTATCGAATGTTTAAAGTGACGAGAATGCTCAGCAGCCAAAAAGTAGGTTCATTTACCCCGAGGCCGAAAAAAGAGTTTAAAAAAGAAAAAAAGCATTTGGAACCACAAAATTTGGTTACTGTCCAGCTATTACTTGACGTGGCTGTTAGAGACCAATTTATCGAAAGATACGGAAAAAGTTCAGTGAGAGAAGTTACCACAGACAGTTATCATGCCAGAATTGACTTGCCAGATAACAAGTTTGCTTATCAATTTCTAGCCGGCTTTGGAAACAAGGTAAAAATTTTAAAGCCTGAGAGTTTTATTGTAAATTTCATAAATTTTTTAGAGGAAACCATTGGATTGTATAAATAAAAGATTAACACACACCGGAAAAATGCTTTGCTATGGTAAGCTCTGCAATAGTACCAGTGAGCATCACCAGCTTCTTAATATTTATTTGCTAATAATACTTTAGTGTCTTCATAATAGAAGCATACATAAAAGGGGGACTATACTATGGAAACGCGCTTAGTGGCTAAAATTCGGGCCGAATATAATAGCTTCAGTAAAGCTGAAAGGAAAATAGCGGATTATGTGCTTACTTATGCAGAATTCGTACCTACGATGACTACTAAGCAGCTGGCTGCTCAGGCGAATGCGAGTGAAGCAAGTATCGTCCGTTTCTGCAAGCGTATAGGCATGGAAAGCTTTCGCATGCTTAAAGTTGCTCTTGCCCAGGAGCTGTCTCAAATGGATGCTTCCATTAATAGTTTGTCTCTTCTTGAAAGCAGTGATAATCCTCACAGTTTATTTCAAAAAGTAACGTCTTTAAACCGGGCTTCGCTTGATATGATGACAAAAACAGTCAATCATCAATCATTTGAAGAAGCTGTCCAGTTGATCTCCCGGGCAAAGACTGTTGGCTTATTTGGTGTTGGCGGTTCCTTCACTCCGGCGGTGGACGGCCAGTATAAATTTATGCGACTCGGGCTTCATGCCTCCGCCTCATCTGATTATCATTATATGGTTCCATTTATTACAATGATGAAGAAAAACGATGTTTTAATTTGTTTTAGCACTTCCGGTTATACAAAGGAGGTTATTGATACGGCCAGCTATGCTAAGAAAAAGAATCTAACAGTTATCAGCATCACTAAATACGCCAATTCACCATTGGTCAAGCATTCTGACTACGTTCTGGCGATTCCAGATATTGAACAGGCAGAACGAATTGGAAGCATTGCTTCACGCACCAGCCAGTTGAATTATATAGATGCTTTGTATGTAGCTGTTTTTCATCTCATTGGCGAAGAACTGGTAGAAGCATTCGAACAGGCAAGAGAGACGACAGAAGAGCATCGGAAACTATAATTATACGCTATATGGATCCGCTCTTTTTTCGTGTCTTCTTTAAAATTAAATTTCATTTATTTTAATATAATATTGATTTTAAATTTCAAAATAATTATAATTTAATTGTAAGCGTTTTCTAAAAAGATAGCGAGGGATGATAGTGAATAAACTTAAAACAGAAACACGGCACCCGGATACATATGAACTCGACAATTTAAGCATTAGAGAAATACTTCAAATTATGAACCACGAGGACAAAATTGTGCCGAATGTGGTCGAAAGCATTCTTCCTTTAATTGAGCCTCTAGTAGAGAAAGCAGAAGCCTCTATCCGCCAGGAAGGTCGTCTGATTTACGTAGGCGCTGGCACAAGCGGACGCCTTGCCATTCTGGATGCTGCCGAATGCCCTCCTACATTCGGCACTAAACCGGAAATGGTGCAGGGGATCATTGCTGGTGGCAGAGAGGCTTTACTTACTGCAGTGGAGGGAGCAGAGGACTCTGAAAGCCTAGGTGCTTCTGACCTCAAAGAAATTCATCTCACATCCCGGGACATCGTTATTGGGCTGGCTGCAAGCGGCCGCACTCCTTATGTAGCCGGGGCTCTTAGCTACGCAAGAAAAATCGGGGCCGTAACGGGAAGCATTTCCTGTAATCAGGATGCCCCCATCAGTGCACTTGCCGATTATCCCGTGGAAGCTGTAACGGGACCTGAAATACTGACTGGTTCTACTCGATTAAAAGCCGGCACCGCCCAAAAGAACATATTGAACATGATATCTACCGTAACAATGATCAGGCTTGGCAAAGTGTACGAAAATTTCATGGTAGATGTACAGGCAACGAATCAAAAACTGACCCATCGTTCGGTGGATATGGTACAGGATATAACCGGAGTAGACGAGCAAAAAGCCGCTTCCGTATTTGAAGCCTCCGGCCGGCATGTAAAAACAGCAATTGTTATGATTCTGGCTGACACTACTTCTTCTGGAGCAGCAGCACTTCTTGAACAAAACCACGGGAGAGTCCGGGAGGCCATTATTAACAAATAACTGCATAAAAAGGAGTGTTCCTGATGAAAAAAGAACAACAAATTGCTGAAGATGTTCTTCAACCCCTTGGCGGCAGTGAAAATATCGTTTCTTTATATAACTGTATGACGCGGGTTCGTCTGAACGTACGTGATCCGGAAAAGGTCGATATCGCTCAGTTGAAAAAAGTGGAAAACGTTATGGGAGTCGTGCAGGAGGAGACGATTCAGATTGTCGTTGGTCCCGGGACAGCAGGCAAAGTGGCTGCTGAATTAGAAAAAATAACAAATCTTTCAGCCGGAAGTGTCCAGGGAGACGACCATACAGCAGAAGATGTTAAAGCAGGGATTAAACAACGCCAGCATACTCCGATCCGGAATTTTTTAAAACGTATCGGCAATATTTTTATTCCATTAATTCCTGCACTGATCGCTTCTGGTTTAATTAATGGAGCAGCTAACTTCGCACAAAATGCCGGGGTTGATCCGGAAACAACCTGGCTGCAGATTCTACTTGTCATCGGCGGCGGAATTTTTACATACCTTGGTATTCTGGTAGGCTGGAATACCGCAAAGGAATTTGGCGGGACTCCGGCTCTTGGCGCTGTGGCCGGTATCTTAATTATCAATCCCGCCCTTGCCGATATTACACTGTTCGGCGAAGCCCTTGTGCCCGGGCAGGGCGGGATCTTTGCAGTTATCCTGGCAGCCTGGGCGATG
Organism: Marinococcus halotolerans DSM 16375; assembly: GCF_000420725.1. Taxonomy (GTDB): domain Bacteria; phylum Bacillota; class Bacilli; order Bacillales; family Marinococcaceae; genus Marinococcus; species Marinococcus halotolerans. The sequence continues at coordinate 15,288 of NZ_ATVM01000024.1, forward strand.
GCCTTTGTTGAACGTACTATCCGAAAATTTATTCCAGGTACACTTGATTTGATTTTCACTCCGTTTTTTACCGTGTTAATTGTAGGCGTCGCTACTATTATTCTATTACAGCCGCTCGGAGGATTCATTTCCACTGGAATTACTGCTGCTATCAATTTTGTACTAAATATTGGCGGGGCAGTAGCTGGAGCTGCCCTTGCTGGTTTCTTTCTGCCGCTTGTCATGGTAGGGATGCACCACGGACTGACGCCTATACATTTAGATTTTATTGACAGCATGGGAGCTACACCGCTTCTTACGATTCTGGCGATGGCCGGAGCCGGCCAGGTTGGTGCTGCAATAGCCGTTTTCGTAAAAACAAAGAACCAACAGCTTCGTAATACGGTAAAAGGGGCGCTGCCGGTCGGATTTCTCGGAATCGGAGAACCTTTACTCTACGGCGTGACTCTGCCGCTTGGACGTCCGTTTGTAACCGCTTGTCTGGGGGCCGCTGTAGGGGGCGCTTTTCAGGCAGTAATAGGCACAGCATCGACCGGGATCGGGGTTTCAGGCTTATCGTTGATTCCACTTATCGACGGCCAATATGTAATGTACTTTTTAGGTCTTCTAGTAGCCTACTTTTTTGGCTTTTTATTCACATATCTTTTTGGTTACAACGAAAAAATGGCTGAAAATATTCAATAAGAAAGAAAGGAAGCTTCTTTTCAGCTTCCTTTTTACATATTACTTAGAAGGAAGGGAAATCCATGAAAGGGTTTAGCGTTTATCTTACTGAAGACTTGGAAGAAAATTCCTCTTATTTAGCACGTATGAAAAATAGCGGTTTTTCTTTTGTCTTTACTTCACTTCATATACCCGAAGATAACATCTCCTCATATCAAAACCAGCTTCAAGCCCTCGCCCGACAGACAGCATCGCTTGGACTCAAGTTGTTTGCAGACATATCTCCAGCATCCTTTCAATTGCTGGATATGACAGAGGCAGATGGAAAAAAGCTTCAGGAGTGGGGTCTTACCGGCGTGAGGGTGGATTATGGCATTGACGCCCCCGGAATTGCCTCGCTTGCCAAACATGTCAATGTACTATTAAACGCTAGTACAATAACTGAATCCATGCTCAAGGATTTGAAAGCCTGCGGTGTGAATTTCTCCTCCTTAGCGGCTTGGCACAACTTTTATCCCCGGCCTGAAACCGGACTCGACCGGAATTATATCACCCAGAAGAATAAATGGCTGCAATCAGAAAGCATTCGCGTATGCGCCTTTGTACCAGGAGATAAAAAACCCCGGGGACCTTTACATCAATTTTTGCCCACCCTCGAGGAGCACCGCGAAGCAGCTCCGTTTGCAGCGGCGCTTGATTTATGGCGCACATGTGCTGTTAATGATATATGTATTGGGGACAGCATGCTTTCCTCCGAAGAAGCGTTCCTTTTTAAAATTTATGAAGAAACGAACGAAGTATCCCTCCGTTCTTCATTATTCGTAAAAAACACCAGCGCCGCAGACATATTTGGCATGCAGCACTGGCAGCGGCCAGATCCGGCAAGAGATGTAATACGCTCGGAACCATCCCGCTCTTACGCTGCGCAAAAGCAGATTCAAATACTGCCATCTTATGTGCCGGAACCCCGACCTGCCGGAACGATTACTGTTGATAATAACAAATATGGCAGGTACCAGGGAGAGCTTCAAATAACGAAGAAAGACCTGCCGGCTCATCCGAATGTTAATGTTATTGGCCGTGTAAACTCGGGAGCTCATTTACTTTTATCATTGCTTGAACCTGGCGAGCCTTTTAAACTTGTGTAAAAACAGTTAATATAAGTCTTAATTTATTCATACATAGAAGGAAGCACACTGGACTACTGTTTTTACACAAAAAGGAGCGGTCATATGGAGACAGTCTATCTTGCCGGCGGCTGTTTATGGGGCGTGCAGGCGTTTATCAAAACGCTGCCTGGCGTGGAATTTACAGAGGCGGGCAGAGCAAATGGAAGCAGTTATACGCTGGACGGTGGCTATGATGGCTACGCCGAATGCGTGAAAACGGGATTTGATCCTGCAGTAATATCAATCAGAGAGTTGATGGAATATTTATTTGAAATCATTGATCCGTACAGCTTGAATCAGCAGGGGGAGGACATAGGAGAGAAATACAGAACCGGCGTGTACAGCGAAAAGCCGGAGCATTTAACAGAAGCGGAGGCGTTTTTCAGGGAGAGAGCAGATTACGACCGTATCATGGTGGAGGTGCTGCCTCTGACAAACTACATTAAAAGCGCCGAGGAGCACCAGGACCGACTGGATAAGCACCCCGGCGATTATTGTCACATTCCGAAAGGGTTGTTACGTAAATATAGTGGGTGAAGCTCTTGCTCTGATGGCGTCCGGGCCGATGGGGGAATCTAGAACGCTGCGTAAAAGCCTCCCAGAAACAAAACTGTGACGACAGCAGCTATCACGGTAAAGCATACGTACGTGAAAGCGATCGTTAAGGCTTTTGGCCTGCTGGTATTTGCCGCAACCTGGATCGTGCCGACGGCAACGACAAATATCCAAATAAAAGAAAGCCATTCGAGCACTCTGTAAACAAACGTAAATAATGACGGAGTACTTCCCTGCGCAATAAATGTCAGCAATCCAATAAGCGCTACCGGCAGTAAAAAAAGGGAAGGAATAATAGTTAAAATATTGACCCAAAAAGCTTTTTGATAGGAGAGGGGACGATCATTAATGCTGCCCGCCCCTTTCAAAATCACGGGTAATATAAAAACAGAAATCCCTAAAAACAGGGTCTCCAATACTATGAGCCAGGAATTGTGGGAAATAATCGGAGATTGATTAGTAGCGGGAAAAATATAATTCGTAATAAACGTATGTAAAAGACTGGTTCCGAGGATAATGGATGCTACTAGTAAAAGCGGGTAATGGTTTGTTAGAAAAGCAAATTGCTTCCTGGGTTGAAAAGGAAGCTGAAGAATGGAAGTAAACATAGAAGCCCTCCTGATCTTATGCAAAATAATATAAAAGATATAAGGCAGACCTCCATCAGCCCGGCGTATAATATCATCTTTTTATGTAAATTAATTACATTTAAAACGATAATATACATATATTAAAGTCGCAACCCTTTATTAATAGGGGTTAAAAATTTATTCAAGCAGGATTTTTTTATTTGATGATTTGGGTGGATTTCATTACTGGATAAATTTGTTAAATTGAATCTTTGGAAGGGTTTTGAATTTTTTTGGCGTGCGCGAATAATTACAAAGAAAGAAGGACATCTATGCTGGCTGCAAAGGAGAAAGAGGAGAAAAAGACAGTACTGAAGCCAGCAAGTCCCGGAGCCAAAACAGCTTTGATCTACGGGATGTTGTTTGTTGCTCTCATGCTGGTGACGGGAAAAACGATTACGACAGATAATCTTGGTCTGCCTGCTGTAGCTCTATTTTTAGTTGTAAATGTCTGCGATTATATTGAACGTAAAAGCCGTAAGCATTTCCAACAGGTAATTGTCGTAGGGTCCTTTCTTTTAGCCGTAGCTTCTGCTGTGTGTATGACTTTTTGGATTGTTTAATGACAAATGATAGTGACGGCAATATGAAAATGACTTTCGAAGGCCATTTTTTTAAGGGTTATTGTTAATGCCAAATAACAGCCCCATGATAAGAGGCACCAGTACAATATATAAAATAATTGTAGAAGGAATGAAAATCCCTAAGTATTTCTTTATCCCGGGCTCTTTGTTAACTATGGCCGCAATACTGCTCAATACGCCAATAAGGATAAAAACAGCAGCTGAAATTACTAATATGTTGATCACAAATAGAGTGAAGCCCTGTGGTATATCTGGAGCAATAACATAGGTGAGGCCAAGAAATGCAATACCGAGCAAACTTGTCACTACAGACCAATAACTATACGGCTTATGAAATATCATTTTTTCCTTCTTTCCGTTTGAGCTGATGGGCAACCCAGATGTAAATGCCGGAGCCCATGGAAGCGGATATCGCTGAAGACACAGGCACATCGATATAGTGAGCACCGGTTAGTATCAGCAGGCTTAATACGATAGCTGTGAGGCCGTGAATAATGAGCCAAATCATCAGTATATATTTTAACACTTTGAGCATTTTCATCGTGACTGCTCCTTATAGACAATTTTCATGAATTCTTTTTGCTGAAGACGGCATAAGCGGTTGCCATCGTAAGAAAAGCAACAATAGCATTGCTGGATATCTGGAGTAACGAGGGCAGATCGGGAAGCAGAACGTCCAGGAAAAATAAAACAATAATCGTTAAAACGCCTGAGAATATCCCTATTTTCCAGGCGAAATTCATGTCTATGTCCTCCTTATTGGCAAATATTCAAATCTTGTCAGGCAATATAACGCTGGATCATCTGCACATCGTATATTAAAGCGAATATCAGAAGTGCAAAACATCCAACGCTAATGTAAAAGTTCTGATGATCTTTTTTGGCATGAAACTGGTACAGCAGGTACAGCCACACAGAAAAAGGAATCAGAGGAATGGATGCCATGCCAATGGTAATAAAAAATTGATTGATGCTGCTGAAAATGCCGAGAGTAAACAGGGATACCAAGCCCAGGCCGTACACCAAAAACATGCCGGATATCAGCAGCATGGCAAAATTCCATTTCTTCATTGAAGAACCTCCAATATTTTTGACCCTGAAGCGAACAGCAGGCTTATTCCAAGGGCTGTGCATACCCATAAAGCCAGACGCAGATCCCAGCGTCCGAGGTGTAGATGCCCTGCATAACTGACCGTCCATATGGCGCTGAAGGAAAAGAAGAAAAGAAACGTCGAAGGGTGAAGGTCAGCTGTAAAGCCCGTTCCAAATAAACCAAACCCAATTAATCCGCATACGAAAAACAGCAGAACAAAATACAATATATGAACAGCAGTACGCATAGCTTCCCTCCTAAACCCGACGTTAGTAATTATTTCCATTTTTGAACATAAGAAACGAAAATACAAGGCTTTTAATGATTAAAGTCATTGTTGTTTTTTGACTGAAGGTGTATTAAGGTAAAACTATATTGTTATACAAGATAGCGGAGGAATACTTATTTTAACCCGTTCTGGCGGCAATATGGCCGGCGGGTATTTAATTAAATAACTAGCATGTATTGCAAGGCAGGTGACCAGATGAATGAGCGAAGCCAGCTGTTGAAGGGCATTTTGGAAGGATGTATTTTAGCTATTATTTCCCGGGAGACCGTCTACGGCTACGAGCTAGCGGTCAAGCTGCAGCAGCAGGGAATCGACGTTAAGGAAGGGTCCATTTATCCGCTGCTCCTGCGGCTGCAGAAGGAAAAGCTGATTCACGGGGAAATGAAGGCTTCAGGCAGTGGACCGAACCGGAAATACTATACGCTGACCCCGGCGGGAGAAGCTTCGCTGAAGGCGTTCCGGGAAAACTGGAAGGCCTTGAAGCAGCCCGTTGATCAATTACTGGACGAGGAGGATTCATAGGTGAGTACGTTGGTGGAGGAAAACAACGAAAAGCGAAACCAATTAAATAAAGAAAACAAGAAGATATATGAAGATATGATGGTGTATATCCGCCTTTCATTTAATAAAAGTGACCAGGAGACCGAAGAGGTGCTGATGGAGCTGCTGGATCATCTTCTCGTTTTGCAGGCAGAGGGTGGAGACAGTTCGGAGCTGTTTGGATCCGATCCAAGGCAGTATGCGGAGGATATTGTCGGCGAGCTTCCTCATACAGTGCCCAAAGAAATGATGGCGTTATTTGTAATGGGCATTTGTTATTTTTTAGGTGTATATATGCTGTCTACTGGATTGATACGAAAGATTCTTTTATATGGTTTTCAGCAGATGGAGCCAACGAAATTGTACAGCCTGGGTACGACTGCAATAATTATTATCCTTGGGAGCATCACAATATCGGTCGTGGGCTATAGTGTGTTTCGTTATATCAAGTGGTCTTGTTTCCGGGATATTTCGAAAATAAAGGAATTTCTGGCGACAGGTTTTATATTCGGTATCGTGCCGGGTACTGTATTTTTTGCAATGTATTTCTGGCTGCCTCCGATGGGGCCGATGTTAACCGTGCCTGTATATTGGCTGGGGATAACAGGAGCGGTGTTTCTATTGGTGGCTGAAATATTGCGGAGGAAAGATTAAGAAAGAAGGGTCATCCTTGAAGAAAGAGGAGACCCTTCTGTTTTTATGAACAAAACCAAATTTGGAGAAACGGCTTCAAAGTGGATTTTTATAGGATATCGTTTTCTTCCAGGGGTGAAATCAGGGCTTTGTATCAGATTGCCACGTCTCTTTGGGTGAAGCTGACTAGTGCTGCTACTACAAACAATATGGTATAGCAGCTTAAGACCATAATTGAAAACCACGGGCTGACATCAACGAGCTGGCGAACATTATCACTGATAAATACCGTAAGATCATTGTTGGCAAACAGGCTGTAGGACGCGAGTGTTTCATTGAGCTGCGCCAGTAAAGCGGTGGCGGTGGTGCCGAAAAACATGCTGAACACACTGATGCCAATAGCCATGGCATTGCTGCGAAACAGGGAGGCTATCATCACAGCAAAAAGCGTCATGATGGCTGTTTGGATGAAGCCAAGACCAAATATGCTGAGCATATGAACCGCCACATTCCGCTCCAGCAGGTCTTCGCTGCTGTAAAGGTAAGGGGCGCCGAGCGGAGAGAAGCCAAACACCAGGCCGCCTGTAAGGTATACGAGAGCGAGAGTGAACATAGTGAGAAGCGCTGCAAACGTCATCCCGGAAAGGTATTTGCCCAAGAGCAGCTTCCATCTCGCGACCGGCCGGATAAACAACAGCTTCACCGAGCCCGTCTGGAACTCGCCGGCGACCAGCGTTGATGTAACGATAATGGAAAACAGGGTAATGAACGAGACCATTAACGTCATTTGGTCCATATAATTCCACTGCCCATAGGCAGTGAGAGGAGGGATGTTTTCCTGCAGGCGGTATTCATATTCAGCAGCGAGCTCCGGTGTTAAGGAGGCGGCTGTCTGCTCTCCGCCTTCCTCGTATTGGGCAAGTGCCTGTTCATAATCAGCACGCCACTGCGACTCTTCTTCCACTCCGTTCCATTTCCCGAGCAGAGCGGCTCCGATGATCATCAGCGTAACCAGGCCTACAATGACCCAGGTGCTCGTTTTATGCATCCATTTCATATTTTCATTTTTCCAGATAGCTGTAAGCATACTCAAGCACCCCCGTTGGTTACTTTTAAAAACTGGTCTTCGAGCGAATGATGGTGGACGGAGACTTCGTATATACGGATGCCATGCTCGACTAGTGTCGCTACGCATTGAGGCACATCGTCGGGCGAAAGAGACACCCGGACAGAGGAAGCGTCCATCACAGCCGTCTGCTCCTGTGTAAATGGTTTTAGCGCCGTAGACGCCTCGCGGGGCTGATCGGTGACAATGGTGACAACCTGTTTTTGACGGTCTCCCTGTACAAAGGACTGGACCGGCTGCACATCCACCAGGTGCCCCTGGTGAATAATGCCGATACGGTCGCACATCTGCTCCATATCCGATAGCTGGTGGCTGGAGATGAATACTGCCATTTGCTCCTGCTCCGCGAGCTGGCGCAGGTAATGCCGGAGCTCCCGGATACCCGCCGGATCCAGGCCGTTTGTCGGTTCATCCAATATTAGCAGCTTTGGCTGGTGGAGCAGGGCCTGCGCAAGCCCGAGACGCTGCTTCATGCCGAGGGAATAGGTCTTTAATTTCCGTTTCAGGGCGTAGGCGATACCTGTCCGTTCAGCAGCATCCCAGATGTTGTTTGCTGAAGCATTGCCGGCAAGCCGGGCGTAGTGCTTCAGGTTTTGTTCCCCGGTTAAAAAGTCATACATTTCAGGGCTTTCGATAATCCCTCCGACGCTCGAAATGGCGGTTAAAAAATTGCTCCGCACATTTTCGCCAGCGATGTAAACATCGCCCTCTGTCGCCTTCACAAGACCAAGGATCATGCGGATAGTGGTGGTTTTGCCCGCACCATTCGGGCCAATAAAGCCAAACACTTCCCCGGCGTGCACCTGTAAATCCAGGGGGTGGACGACGGTGGTTTTTTGAATGGACTTGGTGAGCCCCTCTAACTGCAAAACAGGATGCTGGTTCATGATTAAACCTTCCCTTTCCTGGCATAAATGTGCTCCATCCACCCGGCGGTATCGACACCAAATTGCTCGCGGATCGCTTCGCTGTCTTCGAGGTCGAGCACGTGCTGCTGCCGGAGCACGAGCACCCGGTCGAGCAGGGGATCCATTTCACTGACTTCATGCGTACTGATTAGTACGCCCTGGGCTTCGACATCAACAAAAGACACGAGGCTTTGGATAATGGAGCGCCGTACAATCGGGTCGAGTCCCGAAAGTGGTTCGTCGAGGAGAAGCAGCTCGGCTTCCCGTGCGAGCGTGATAACGATTTTTACCCGGCCGCGGTTGCCTTTGGAGAGCGTTTTGATTTTTTGTGCAGGATCGAGGTTCATAAACGACAGCATGTCATAAGCACGCTGTTTGTTGAAATCAAGAAACTGGGAAGCCTGATAATCAATTAATTCGTCGATGCGGAAAAAGGCGTATATATGGTCATTTTCCGATAAATAAGCGATACGGGAGCTGTCTTTTCGTGATACCTTTTGCCCGTTATAGGCAACGGTGCCCTTGTCCGGACGCAGCAGCCCGCCGGCGAGCTTGAGAAGGGTGGATTTGCCGCTGCCGTTTTCGCCGACGACCCCTGTCACTCCTTTAGCAGGGATTTCGATCGTTACGTTTTCGAGAGCGGTACGGCTTAAAAATTTCTTCGTTACCCCGTCAAAGGTTATCATGGTCATCATCCTTCCGGTAGGAGTCAATGCCCCGGCGGATTTCTGCTTTGCTCATGCCGAGGCTTTCCATTTCGTTCATAAATTCCTTAATCCGCTGATGCATCAGCTGCTGTTTCAGCTGCTGAATGGTTGCTTCGCTTTCGGTCACAAAGGTTCCCTGGCCACGTTTCATTTCCAACACTCCTGTCCGTTCTAATTCGCTGTATGTCCGGGAGACGGTATTGGGGTTGACGCCAAAATCGACAGCCAGCGCCCGGACGGAGGGAAGCTTCGTCCCCGGCGGCCATTCGCCCCGAATAATATTGCCATGGATCGTATCAATGATTTGCTGGTAAATGGGCCTGGAGTTATCAAATGTGTAAGCCATAAGCTTATACCTCCGCTTTCTTATCAATCAACTGAGCGGACAGGATAAAGAGGGCTGCGCCAACCACGGCATGAAAAAGAATAACTCCGGTATATAAATTGAAGTTAATAAATTCTGCATTCACCAGTCCAGTGAGCGAAAACTGCCCCCAGCTGGTGATCGCGTGATATACATCGCCGAGTCCTGAGTTGGCAAGGACGCTTAAAAGAACCACGGCGGCAATCGCCAGCACAATTTGAAGCCCTCGGCCCACGGTGTGTCGAAACGCGAAGTCAAACGAGTAAATGAATAACAAATAGATACTGAAATAAAGAGAGACGAAAAGCACAAAGACAGCACCAAGCAAGCATAAAGCGAGCAGCTGCAGCCATGTTACTCCCTCCTGGAGTAAGCCGAAAAAGGCAGGGATACCCGGCGTTACCCAGGTAGCAATAAGCAGGAGAAGGCCGTTGATAAAAAGAGAAATAGAAGCGCATGTGAGTCCGCTTGCATATTTGGCGCTGAGCATTTTAGCGAGCGGCTGCGGCTGATACAGCCAGAGATGCATCTGGCGGCGTTCGAGTTCCAGGCTGACAATCATGTAGATTGGAAGATAAACAAAATGGGCCAGAATGCCTGCGCTGAGAGAACCGAGCACCACGCTTCCCACCGTCTGGAAGGGGTTGTTCGTATTTACGGAGAAAAAATTCCCGCTGTTCATAAGCACGGCGAAGATGATAACAATGAATATTAGCGCCAGGCACCAATAAAAAATGGATCGCGTCAGCGCAAACTCTTTTTTCCACAATTGTAACCAGCTTGTCATAAAGCACAGCTCCTTTGTATTAGTGTATTAATTAAATAGTACACTGGTACAAAATAAACGTCAACAACATTTATGCCAGGAAGACGTCTTTTAAAAATCCTTTAATAAAGCCCAATTCTAACGATTTACCTGAAATGGGGAAGGGAACAGGAAAAAGCCAGCAAAAACTAGCCAATGGAGGGGTTGGATGAAAAGTACGAAGTCTGTTCTTTATTTGTATGGAATATTTTTATTTTTTTCATGGAATCTGGTGCTTTTACTGGACCAGACCCATTACGATGCCAAGTACAGAATAGAAGGCATTTTGTTTATGAGCGCGGTGGTGGCGGTGCTTTTTATATGTAATTTCCTGTATCACAGAAAGCGGACAGAAGAATAGCGGCAAAGCGGTGGTTCCCCGGAACAGTCAGGGGAGCCATTTTTTAATGAATCAGTGAAATTGCACAGTGGAGAAGGTGCAGGAAAAAGAATATGTTATCAAGTAAAACCGGGGTTGCTAAATGCTTAGGAAAGCCTTATCATAAAACCAATAATTAATTTGTTTACACTACAAATTAATTATTCAGGCAAGTGATTAATCCAAAGAGGGTGAACATATGTTAACGACGAAGGACCAGTTTTATTTATCAGCGCAGGAGAATAACGTGCTGGTATTTGAATCGGATGTGCAGGAAATGTACTTTTGCGTTTATGTATTAGAAGAGAAATTATTCCGGGTTACGTTAACAAAAGAGCGTCCGGAAATGAATATACATACGTGGGCGGTGGCGCCGGGGGACACGGAGGTTCCTTTTGAAGGACTGGATCGGAATCGTCTGACTGAGCTTTTTACGCTGCCTGATTATGAAATATCAGAAACACCGGAAGATTATACGATTGAAACGACGGCGCTCAAGCTGAAAATAAACTTGGTGAAGCTTCATTGCAGCTGGTATGACAAGACAAACGGGGGGGACGTTTTGATCGCAGAGGACCGCACCACCCAGGCGTACGCCTTTCAGGTTGCCGAAACTGCCCCTACGGCCCACTACTTAAAGCGTAACGACACCGACCGCTTTTACGGGTTCGGAGAAAAGACGGGAAAGGTCAACAAGCACGGCGACCGCTTCCGAATGTTAAATATTGACGCCATGGGCTACGATGCGGAAAAAACCGATCCACTGTACAAGCATATTCCATACTATATTACGCACTCCCCGGAAACCGATGTGGCTTACGGTCTCTATTACGATGACTATAATGAATGCGCTTTCGACATGGGGCGGGAAAAAGATAATTATCACGGAAAGTACAAATTTTTTCAATCCAATTCGGACTTTCTGGATTACTATTTCATTCTCGGGCCAGCGGTTGCCGAGGTTACCCGCCGCTTCTCCTGGCTGACCGGACGTCCGGCGCTGATGCCGAAATGGAGCATCGGTTACTCCGGATCGACAATGACCTACACCGATGAAGAAAAATCGCAGGAACGGCTGATGAACTTTGTGGAGGATACCCAGAAGTATGATATCCCATGTGAGTCCTTTCATCTGTCCTCCGGGTATACCTCGATCAACCATAAACGGTATGTGTTCAACTGGAACTACGACAAGTTCCCGGATCCGGTGAAATTCACCGAAGATTTTCATGCGAACGGTATTAAAATCATCGCCAACATTAAGCCGAGCCTGCTGATTGACCATCCGAAGCACGAGGAAGTGCTGAACAACGATCTTATTATTCTGGATAAAAAAGGCCGGCCGCTTCTGCAGCAGTTCTGGGACGACATGGGCGTGTACCTGGATTTCACGAATGAACAGACAATTGACTGGTGGAAGGAAAACGTAAAAACGGAGCTGCTTGCAAACGGCATCGACGCCACCTGGAATGACAACAATGAATTTGAAATCTGGGATCCGGAGGCGGACGTTCATTTGTTCGGCCAGGGTGGAAAGTTTCAGGATTACCGGGCAATCTTCCCGATGCTGATGACGAAAAGCTCGCTCGAAGCACAGACCGAATTTGACACGGAACACCGGCCGTATCTGATCAGCCGGGCAGGAAGTGCCGGCCTCAGCAGGTACGCCCAGACGTGGACCGGGGACAACTATTCCAACTGGGAGACGCTCCAGTACAACATCAAAATGGCAATCGGCCTAAGTCTTTCCGGCATTTACAACTTCGGGCACGACACGGGCGGTTTTTCCGGCAACGCCCCGGAGCCGGAGCTGTTTCTGCGCTGGATCCAGAGCAACATCTACTACCCGAGGTTTACGATTCATTCATGGAACGACGACCAGACGGTCAATGAACCGTGGATGTACCCGGAAATTGTGGGTAAGGTATCGGAGACGATTCACTGGCACCAGCAGCTGTCCGGCTACATTTTTTCACTGCTGCATAAATCGTCGGCGAGCTACGAGCCCGTGATCAAGCCGACCTTTTTTGACTTTGGTAATGACGCAGCAACGCACAACGAAAACGACGAATTCATGCTCGGCGAAGAGCTGCTTGTCTGCACGATTGTGCGTCCGGGTGAGCGCGAGCGCTCGGTGTATCTTCCCAAACACGTGCACGGCTGGTACGACCTGTACACCGAACAGTGGTACGCGGGAGGGCAGGAGGTGACAGTTCCCGCGCCGCTTGAGTATACGCCGGTCATGGTAAAAGGCGGCAGTCTGCTTCCGGTGGAAAACAAAGCCGAAAGCCGGATCGACATGTACGCGTACCCGGGCCAAAACGGCGAACGCACATCGTTTACGTATTACGACGACAACGACAGGCAGCACGACCCTGAAGTGCTTTCCATTGCGTGCACGATGACAGCCGATGAAAGTGGCATCTATATTGAAGCCTCTCAGGAAGGGTCCTACGACAACGGTCTTGCGTCTATGCAGCTTCAGCTGCCAAAGGCAGAAAGCAGAAAGGTTTTTATCAATGGAAAAGGAGGCACGAGGTTTTCGTGGGGATGAGTGTCACTGGAGCCAATCAAAGGAGGGAACCACTGTGAAAAAATGGATCAGCCTTGTCACAATCATGGTTCTGGTTGCTTTAACAGGCTGCCAGAGTGCAAGCGGAGAAGAAGAACAGAACTTCACGCTTGCTCACAACCAGCCGACGGATCACCCAGTACACCAGTCGCTTGAACGGTTTGCCGAACTGGTGGAAGAAAACTCAAACGGAGCCATGAGCATTAAAATTTACCCGAATGGTGAGCTTGGAAGCGAGCGGGAAGTCATTGAAGGCACCCAGGCCGGGGCCGTTGATTTCAGTAAAGTAAGTGCGAGTGCTCTCGAAAGCTTTGAACCGGCGTATTCCGTCTTCAGTCTGCCGTATTTATTTGAAAGCCAGGAAAGCTTTAAACGTGTCATGAACAACGAGGACGTGACGGACGACATCTATATGGAATCCGCAGATAAAGGCTTCCGCGGCCTGACGTATTACGACGCCGGGGTTCGTAACGTTTATACGCAAAGCAGAATGATCGAAACAAGCGAGGATATGAGCGGCTTGAAAACAAGAGTCCAGCCGAGCCAGACGAGCGTGCAGATGATTGACGCCATGGGCGGCACACCGACACCGATGAGCTACGGTGAAGTATACACCGCACTGCAGTCAGGTGTTATTGACGCAGCCGAAAACAATGCTACTGCGCTTACAAACAGCAACCACGGAGAAGTGGCGAAAAACTATTTCTACACCGAGCACGCCATCGTTCCCGACATGCTGATTGCTAATGAAAATATTATGGAAGGTCTGTCCGATAGTGAACGACAAATCATTGAAGAAGCTGCGGAGGAGTCGACCAGCTATCATGAAGATCTTTGGAATCAAACGGTAGAAGAGGCCAAGGTGACAGCCGAAGAGGAAATGAATGTAGAGTTTTATGAAGTGGATAAACAGTCGTTTATTGACGAGGTCCAGCCGCTGCATGAAGAATTCCAAAACGACCCGGATACCTCTGAGATTTACAACAAAATAAAGGAGGCCGAGTAGGATGCAAAAGGCCAAAATGATTCTCGACCGTGCGCTTTTAATCGTGAACGCCGTGCTAATCACCTGCATGGCGGCGCTGTCGATCTGGCAGGTATTTACCCGGTACGTCCTGGATGCGCCGAGTACTACGAGCGAAGAAATCATCCGCTTTATGCTCATCTGGTTCACGCTGCTTACTGCGGCTTACGTGTTCGGCCAGAAAAAGCACATTGCCATTGTGTTTCTGGTCGAAAAGTTCCGGGAGCGTTCGCAGCGCCTCATCGGGCTTGCCATTAATATTTTATGGGTGTTTTTAGGAATAGTACCGATGATCATCGGCGGCATTATTCTGCTGTCGTATACATACTCGGAAACAGCTCCGGCGACGGGCATGTCCATGCTGTTTGTCTACAGCGCCGTGCCGGCCTCGGGTGTATGTATCGTGCTTTATGCCGTAATTGATATGCTTCGGGGCAGCAGCCGGATCGGCACTGCTGGTGAGGGGGAAAAAGGATGACAGTTACAGCAGGAATTTTATTATTCGCACTGCTCGGTATACTGCTTGTGTTCGGCGTGCCGATTGCACTTGCCATTCTGCTGAGTGCCATGGTTACCATTTCGCTTGTCATTCCGTTTGATGTGAGCATTATTATTACCGCGCAGCGACTCGCCACAGGCGTAGATAATTTCACGATTCTGGCGATTCCACTGTTTGTGCTTGCAGGGATTATTATGAACAACGGCGGCATTGCCTTCCGGCTTATTAATCTGGCAAAAATTATTGTCGGCCGCCTGCCGGGGTCACTTGCACATACAAACGTTGTCGGCAACATGCTGTTTGGGTCAATTTCCGGCTCAAGTGTCGCAGCAGCTGCTGCGATGGGTAAAATCATGACTCCGATGGAAATGAGACAGAAATACTCCCTGAGCTACTCGGCCGCCACCAATATTGCATCAGCGCCGGCAGGACTGTTGATACCGCCGAGCTCGATGCTGATTGTATATTCTCTCGTCAGCGGAGGAACCTCGATTGCAGCGCTGTTTATGGCCGGCTATATTCCGGGGATTTTATGGGGCCTTTCCGTGATAGCCGTCGCTTACGTATATGCCAGAAAGCATAAATATCCAGTGTCGGAGAAGGTCAGCTGGAAGGATAAAATGTTTATCGTATTTGATGCGATTCCGAGTCTGCTTTTGATCATCATCGTTATCGGCGGGATCGTTGCCGGCATTTTCACCGCCACGGAGGGCGCAGCGGTTGCCGTTATTTATGCTCTGCTGCTGTCGCTTTTATACAAGCAGCTGAAAAAAGAGGAATTTAAAAACATTTTCAAGGAAACCATCGAAATCACGGGCATGATTCTGCTTTTGATTACAGCATCCTCGCTGTTTTCACTCGTAATGAGCTATACCGAGATACCAGCAGGGATCAGCAGCGCGCTTCTTTCAATCAGCGCGAATACGATCGTCATTCTTCTGCTCATCAACGTGATTCTGCTCGTAATGGGAACCTTTATGGACATTACGCCGGCCGTGCTTATTTTCACACCGATCTTTTTACCGGTCGTCACCGAGCTTGGCATCGATCCCGTCCATTTTGGGATTATTATTGCCTTCAACCTTTGTATCGGAAATATTACCCCTCCGGTCGGAAGCGTACTGTTTGTCGGTACAAGCGTAGCCAACGCAAGACTCGAAAGCGTCATCAAAGCGCTGGTGCCGTATTTCATCATACTGATTGTCATGGTGCTCGCGATCACCTTTATCCCGCAGCTTAGCCTGTTTCTGCCGCAGCTGTTTGATCTGATGTAGCTCCGTTCTTTCTGCTATATGCTGAAGGAGGCAGAGTGGTCCACATGGTGAACACCGAGAAACTTTTTAAACGCAAGCGCCGCGGCTCCGAGCGCGCAGGCGTCTTCATTCAGACTCGAGATCTTCAGCTGTTCGTAGTTGTTAAACTTGGACTGCAAAGACGCCTCGACCCGCTCTAAGAGATCGGGCTTGGAGGCAAACAGCGGGCTGTTGATGATGATGCGCTCCGGATTGAAAATGTTAATCACATTATTCACGCCAATTGACAGGTAGTAAATGTATTCGGCAATCTCCTGCTCCGCATCCATCGTTTCAAGGTGTTTACTTACCTGGTCCTGGGTATGGAACTCGTCGCCGCTTTCGTGAAGCAGCTTAAAAAATGCTTTATTGGAAGCATACAGCTCCCAGCAGCCGTGGTTGCCGCACGGACAGGGCTTGCCGTCCGGCTCGATAATCATATGGCCGATTTCACCGGCAAAGCCCTGATGCCCGCGGTAAATGACCGAATCCTTAACCATGCCGAGCCCGATGCCTGAGTATAGCGTAAGGCAGAACAGGTCGGACCCATGTTTTGCATAAACATGTTCAGCATACACTGCCAGGTTGGCGCTGTTGTCTACATGCACGGGGGCGTCAAACGCTTCTTCGAGGCGGGTCTTTACATCCAGGTTCACCCATTCCTGTTTCGGGGTGTAAACGATCTGGCTGTCGTTGTTCACGATGCCGTGAATTCCGATTCCGATTCCGGCGAGTGGGGCAGCAGAGGAACCGCTCTGAAAGGCATCGATTTCTGTCTGCAGCTGTTGAATTAATTCATCAAGCATGCTTTCAAAATGGTACGTATCCAGATGCAGCTGCTTTTGATGAAGACGGCGGCCCTTCAGGTCGCAGAAAATGATATTTGTGCTGAGTTCATCAATATCAACTCCTATCGTAAAGCCGGCGCGTTCGTTCATTTCAATAATAATCGGCTTCCGGCCTGGGGTGTCCAGGGCTTCGGTTCTCGTTTCAATCACGAGCCCCTGCTCGAGCAGGTCATTGATCTGCGTGGAGATGGTCGCTTTATTTAAGCCGGTAATTCTCGCCAGCTCGCTCCGGGACAGGGAGGCGTTTTTCACGATTTCTTCGAGAATCACCCGACGGTTTAAGTTTCGTATATAGTTCCAGTCACCTTTATGCAAGGAAGATCCCTCTTTCTACTAGTACTGCGTATGTTAGTAATATGAATGCTGCTGTGTTAAAAGTATAAATTTAATAGTTTGCATAGTAAACAAATTAATTAGGAGATGAGAATATGACTGCGTTTATTCACGAAGATTTTCTGCTTCAGTCGCAAGTGGCGCGCACGCTGTACCATGATTATGCAAAGCATCTGCCGCTTATTGATTATCACAATCACCTGCCGCCCGGCGAAATTTTAAACGACAAAAACTTTGATAACCTGGCTGAGATCTGGCTGAGTGGCGATCACTACAAGTGGCGAGCCATGCGGGCAAATGGAATCGCAGAAGAATATATTACGGGAAACAAAAGCGACTACGAAAAGTTTCTGGCATGGGTGGAAACCGTGCCGAACACGCTCGGGAACCCGCTGTATCACTGGACGCACCTGGAGCTGTCGTCGTATTTCGGCATTGATACGCTGTTAAACAGAGACACGGCGGAAGCAATCTGGAAGGAAACCCGGGAAAAGCTGCAGTCCCCGGAGTTCTCTACGCAGTCGCTGCTACGAAAGGACAATGTCGTATTTCTGGGAACGACGGATGACCCGGCAGACGCGTTAACCACGCACGAGCAGCTGGGGCAGAGCCATCTGCCGTTTGACGTGTCGCCTTCCTATCGTCCGGATCAGGCGCTGCACCTGGAAAAAGACAGCTTTCCGTCCTGGGTGCGGCAGCTGGCAGATGTGACAGGAAAAAGCATTTCCTCCTACGGGGAGCTTTTAGCCGCGCTGGATGAACGAATCGAGGCGTTTGATGCGCTCGGCACCCGGAGCTCCGATCACGGACTCACGGAAATGGTGTATGAACCAGCGAGCGAAGCGGAAGCAGCAGCCGTTTTCCAAAAACGGATAAACGGGGAGGCCGTATCGGCGGAGGAAGCAGCCAAATACAAAACGTATACGCTGCTGCATCTGGCCGAAAGGTACGCGGCAAAGAATTGGGTGATGCAACTGCACCTTCATCCGCTCCGCAACACAAATACCGCGATGTTTCATAAGCTCGGTGGAGATTCGGGTTTTGACGCCATTCATGACCAGCTGCCCGCACGTCCGCTTGCTGCGTTTTTAGATCGGCTCGAACAAAATGGTGCGCTCCCCAAAACGGTTCTGTACAGCGTAAACGCCAATAACAACAATACGCTTGCGGCAATTGCCGGCAGCTTCCAGAACAGCGAAACCCCCGGCAAGGTGCAGGTAGGCACCGCCTGGTGGTTCAATGACCACATTGACGGAATGGAAAGCCAGATGAAGTCTCTTGCCAACATTGGCCTGATCAGCAATTTCATCGGCATGCTGACCGATTCGAGAAGCTTTTTGTCATTTTCGCGGCACGAATATTTCCGGCGCATTCTCTGCAACCTGATTGGCACATGGGTGGAAGAAGGAAAAGCGCCTTATGACTTGAAGCTGTTAAGTACGTACGTCGAAAATATCTGCTATTACAACGCGAAAAAATATTTTTCAATTTAAAGGAGGAACAGTCGATGGAGATGAGCTTTCGCTGGTACGGGACCGAAGACCCCGTCAAGCTTGAAAAAATCAAGCAGATCCCTGCGATGAAGGGAATTGTATCTGCTATCTATGATCTGCCGCCGGGCGAAACGTGGCCGCGGGAAAAAATACGGGATGTAAAGGCTGAAATCGAGCAGCGGGGTCTCGTATGGAACGTAGTGGAAAGCGTGCCGGTGCACGAAGACATTAAAATGGGCAAAAGTACGAGAGACAGCTGGATTGAAAAGTATCAGGAAACGATCCGCAACCTCTCCCGGGAGGGCGTTAAGACCATCTGCTACAACTTCATGCCGGTGTTTGACTGGACCCGCTCCAAGCTTGACGCACCGCTTCCGGACGGCTCGCATTCCCTTATGTATGACGAGGACCTGATTCAGCAGATTGATCCGCTCGACGGGAGCCTGACACTTCCCGGATGGGATTTGTCCTACCAGAAGGACGACCTGCGGGTTATCATGGAGGAATATAAAGAAATATCGAAAGAGGACCTGATGGAGAACCTGATTTACTTTCTGGAGCGGATTATTCCAGTCGCAGAGGAAGAGGATGTGCTGATGGCCATCCATCCCGACGATCCGCCCTGGGACATTTTCGGCCTGCCGCGCATTATCACAAATGAAGCCAACGTTATGACCATGCTGAAGCGGGTCAACAGCAGGCACAACGGGATTACCTTCTGCACCGGCTCCTACGGCGCGGACCGGAAGAACGATTTAATCGGCATGATTGAACATATGCAGGACCGCATTCACTTTGTGCACGCCAGAAACGTGCGATGGACAAGCGAAAAATCGTTTCAGGAAACGTCGCATTCCGTGCACGACGGCTCGCTCGACATGGTTGGCATCATGCAGAAGCTGATCGAAACAGGCTACGAAGGCCCGATCCGCCCGGATCACGGACGGATGATCTGGGGCGAAGAAGGCCGGCCGGGCTACGGTTTGTACGACCGTGCACTCGGCGCGGTATATCTTAACGGCATTATCGATGCTGTGCGGGAGAGGAGATAAACGATGCAGACACCATTTCAAATTCCACTGGAGGATAAAGTTGTCGTTATCACTGGCGGAAGCGGCGTGCTTGGCTCGGTGATGGCCGAGGCGCTCGCTGCCAATGGAGCGAAGGTGGCGATTATTGCCCGCAACAAGGAAAAAGTGGAGCAGGTGGCCCGGCGGATCAGCGAAAGCGGAGGAGAAGCCGCGGGCTACAGCGGCGATGTCACGGACAAACAGGCCATGGAAGCCATTTACGAGGACGTAAAAAGCCGGTTCGGACCGTGCGATATTCTCGTAAACGGAGCGGGCGGCAACAATCCGAAGGCAACAACCGGAGAGGAATACTTCAATCCGGAGACGCCCGACAGCGGCGGCACTTTTTTCGACCTGGACCCTGCCGCGGTGGATCAGCTGTTTTCCCTGAACTTTCTCGGCGCGCTGATTCCATCGCAGGTGTTCACCCGCGACATGGTGTACGACCGGCCGGGCTCGATCATTAATATTTCATCGATGAATGCGTACCGGCCGCTGACAAAAATCCCTGCCTACAGCGGGGCGAAGGCCGCCGTCAGCAACTTCACCCAGTGGCTTGCTGTGTACTTCTCCAAATCCGGAGTGCGGGTAAATGCGATGGCGCCGGGCTTTTTCCTCACGGATCAGAACCGGGAGCTGATGTTTTCCGAGGAGGGCGTGCTGAGTGCGAGAGCGGAAAAAATACTCTCCCAGACGCCGCAGGAGCGCTTCGGGGAGCCGGAGGAGCTGGTGGGAACGCTGCTGTGGCTCGTGGACGAAAAATCCTCCGGCTTTGTAAACGGCATTGTCGTACCGATTGACGGCGGGTTTTCCGCCTATTCTGGAGTATAAAGGAGAAAACGATGAGAGTATTTCATATTCTAAACCAGATGATTGAAAACAAGGTGGCCGTGGTCATCCGCGGCGATAGTCCGGAAGAGGCAGTGAAGACTGCCGATGCCTGCGTAAAGGGCGGCTCCAAAACGCTCGAAGTCACCTTTACCGTGCCGGACGCCGACGACGCGCTGCGGACGCTTGTACAGAAGTATCCGGAGGCGGTGGTCGGCGCGGGCACCGTGCTCGACAGCGAAACCGCCCGGCTCGCGATCATCCGGGGGGCCTCCTTTATTGTGAGCCCGTCCTTTGATCCCGAGGTGGCGAAGCTGTGCAATCGCTACGCCGTCCCGTATCTTCCGGGGGTGATGACCGTCCGGGAAGCGACCGAAGCGATGGCCTACGGCGCGCAGGTGGTCAAGCTGTTTCCGGGGGAAATGTACGCCCCTTCCTTTATCAAAACGCTGCGCGGCCCGCTGCCGCACCTGCAGCTCATGCCAACCGGCGGTGTGGATCTCGGGAACGTTCAGGAGTGGCTGCAGGCCGGCGCCATCATGATCGGGGCCGGCGGATCGATTACCGGACCGGCTAAGACCGGTGATTACGACGAAGTCACCCGGCTTGCAGGCGAATTCCAACGGCTCGCGGAGGAGGTGTAGGCGATGGCGCGAATCCTGACGATGGGCGAAATCATGATGCGGCTCACTCCGCCGTCCCACCAGCGGCTGATTCAGACGAATGATTTTCACGCGTACTTTGGCGGCGCGGAGGCCAACGTGGCGATGAATATGGGCCAGTTCGGGCACGACGCCTCATTTTTAACGGCGCTGCC
Organism: Marinococcus halotolerans DSM 16375; assembly: GCF_000420725.1. Taxonomy (GTDB): domain Bacteria; phylum Bacillota; class Bacilli; order Bacillales; family Marinococcaceae; genus Marinococcus; species Marinococcus halotolerans. The sequence goes on from NZ_ATVM01000024.1 coordinate 36,508, forward strand.
GGCAAATGCGATGGGGGAAGCCGCCAAGCGCCGGCTCCGGTCGGCTGGCGTGCACACGAATACGGTCGTGGACCAGGGCCGTCGGCTCGGACTGTATTATGTTGAAGAAGGCTATTCGGTCAAGCCGGCAGAGGTCATCTACGACCGGGCAGAGTCCTCGGTATGGGAGCTTGTGGTTGCTGATCTTGACTGGGAGCAGCTGCTTTCCGGCGTGGACGTGTTTCACGTGAGCGGCATTACGCCTGCGCTCGGCCCGGACATGCATAACCTCACGATGACAGCCGTGCAGGAGGCGGCCAGCCGCGGGGTGCATGTGAGCTTTGACTGCAACTACCGCGCCAAGCTGTGGACACCGGAGGAGGCGAAAGCGTCCTTCGAAGCCATTCTTCCATACGTGGATGTCTGTTTTATCGGCCACAAGGATTTTGTGTATCTGCTCGGCATGGAGGGCGACGAAGCGTTTTCGCCGGAGCAGCTGGAGCGGTTTTACGAACAGGCGGCCCGGGAGTACCAGATTTCCTTAATGGCAAGCACGCACCGCACGGCGGCTTCGGCGAGTTCGAACAGTCTGACCGGCTACTACTACGACGGAAGCGGGCTCCATGCCAGCGCCACCGTTTCGTTTGATCTGCTGGAGCGGGTCGGCGGCGGGGACAGCTTTGCCTCCGGTATTCTGCACGGCGTCCTGCAGGAAGACTGGAACCCGCAGCAGATCGTCGATTTTGCTACCGGCTCGAGCGTTTTGAAGCATATGGTGTACGGCGACAGCAATCAGTTTGATGAAGCGTACGTGCTTCAGTTTGTCGAAAATCAGGGTAATGATGTGAAACGTTAAAGTGAACGGACAAATGCATTAAATACTTCTTGGTTTTCGTATTTTTACCAGTGTAGTCCGTTTCTAATCATAGCTTGTGCAGTACCTGGCCTGTTGCCGGGTACTGCGCAGGCTATTTTTTTGAGCTTCCACGAGGCAGGTCTCAAAAGCCTGACAGTTGAAATTAGTTTTTAGTATTACAGCACCTGCTTTAAAATAACCATTTTATTTAATATAGTAGTGCAGGAAGCAATAGCTTTTTTCAAAATTAACCCCCCTTTGGAAGGCAGACGCAGGGAGTCGATTGGGATAGTGCAGATAAGACAGAAGCAAAACTGATCTTTATGATTGCTGTCCCTGTAGAAAGACAGGGAGAGGATCATCTGAAAATACTTCAGATGCTGTCAAGGAAGCTGATGGATGATTCCTTCCGTAAACAATTGTTAAATACTGAATCCGACCGGGAAGCTTACGAGCTGTTAAAAACGATTCAGTAATACAAATTATTAATACCAACGTGAGTAAAGCATCCTGGCGACAGGGTGCTTTTTCACATGCATGAGAAAAAACGCTGTTGGCTTGAAGTATTAATGCAATATATATATTGCATAATGTAAATTATACTGTACAATAAAAGAAAAAGGAGGCGGTGGAAATGCGGTGGTTTCAATCAAAGCTGAAGGATGAACGGGTGGAGCAGGCAAAAAATCAGATATACCGGGAGCTATTTGTAGTCGTTATGGGTCTTTGCTTTCTGTCGATTCTCGTTAAGCAGTTTATGGAGATTGAAGCTTATTCGGGTATGGTTCCGGAACTTACAATACTATTTGTTACGTCGCTTTATTATATGATCCGTGGCTGGCAGCTTGACATTTTCAGCGCCGAGCGGGAAATGCACGACCGCAGCAGCCACATTCCGATGACGGCGAAAAATTTTATTTGCGCAGGTGCCGGTGGCGTGGCAATTTCTCTTTATTTCGGCACGCGTAGCGCTATTTTATACGCAGAAGGAACAGAGCAGAGCATCTATTACTTTTTCCTGGTGGCTGCCGGCAGTCTTATGATTTACATTCCGCTGTTAATTGGGCTGGCTTTTTTGATCGACGTATTTACAAAATCAAGACATGCTGAATAAAAAGGACAGGATCATAGATGAAAAATTTAAAATTAAAAGCGGCGCGGGTGGAAAAAAATTTATCTCAGCAGGAGCTGGCCGAACAGATCGGCGTCTCCCGTCAGACGATCGGACTGATTGAGCTCGGTAAATACAACCCGAGCCTGCAGCTGTGCCTTTCGATTTGCAGGGCACTTTCCAAAACGCTTGATGATCTGTTCTGGGAGGAATGAAATCTGTGTATTAGCGCAAAAATATTTATTAGAAAATTGTGAGATTTACATTTGAAGTAACGCTAAAAGGGATATAGTAGACCAACTATGTTTCTGATAATTGGTTGCATAGTATCCGCCCCGGAGAAACACATTCTTTTCAGAAAGAAGGCGGAGAAATGAAGAAGCTTGCTGGATCCATGTTAACTGGTGCGCTGGTGTTTAGTTTCGCTGGTGGAGGCACAGCGTTGGCCGACAGTCACGATACGGAAGAAGGCGCATCGGAAGACAGCGGGATGGTCAGAATTGTGCACGCCTCTCCTGATGCACCCGAGGTTGATGTGTATGTTGATGGAGAGGCTGTAGTCGAAGGGGCGGCCTTCAAGGATGCAACTGATTATTTGGAAGTACCGGAAGGGGAGCGCGAGGTAGAGATATTTGCTGCAGGTGAAGAAGGCGAAGGCGATCCTGTATTGTCCGGCACGCTTGATGTGGAAGAGGGCGAAGCTTATACAGCTGCAGCCATAAACACGCTCGAAGACATTGAGCTTAGTGTGCTTGAGGACAATCAGGAAGCAGCAGAAGGAATGGCGAACGTCAGAGTAGCCCACTTCTCTCCTGACGCTCCAAATGTTGATGTCGCGGTAACAGACGGAGATATTTTGTTTGAAGATGCCCCGTTCACCGGAGTAACGGACTATATGGAAGTGGAAGCCGGATCCTATGACCTGGAAGTACGCCCGACTGGAACCGAGGACGTAGTACTTGATCTGGCTGGTACGGAGCTTGAGGAAGGCATGAATTATTCTGTGCTTGCTGTTGGTTTTGCAGAAGGCGATCCTGAGCTTGACGCTATTGTACTGGCTGCCCCTTCGAGTGAGAGTATGCCTTCGGAGATGCCGCAGACTGGAGCAGCCGGAACAGATAATACAATGATGTATGTATTGGCTGGCCTGTTAGCAGCTGGTCTTGGGGCTGGATACTATGCACGCCGCCGCGCGGACGCTACTTCATAGTATTCTCTTCGCTATCCTGATTCTTTTTTTAACCGGAAGCTCAGAAGAATTCACGGAAGCGGAAACGACGTTTTCGGAACCGTCAATAGAAGGGGCGGAAGCTTCGGAGATAGAGGAGCGGGCAGAGACACAAACAGCTTCATCGCCGCAGTCTATTTCACCGGCAGAAATCAGGATAAGCTCGATTGGCGTAGAAGCGGAAGTAGACGATATGGGATATACGGATAACGGAGGAATGGAAGTGCCGGACAACGGTGGGGATACTGGCTGGTTTTCGCCGGGATTCAAGCCGGGTCAGCAGGGAAATGCAGTCATCGCAGGACATGTGAATGACCGCTCCGGTCCTGCGGTATTTTACCACCTGGATAAGCTTAACAAAGGAGATTTGATTGAAGTTACCGACGAGCATGGGGAAACGATTATTTTTAAAATGGAATCCGCAGCATCTTATCCGTATGACGATGCTCCGATTCAGCAGATTTTCGGAGCCTCCAGCGAGCGTTCGCTGCAGTTGATCACATGTACCGGAGAGTTTGACAACGATGCCGGTACTCACAGGGAAAGATTGGTTGTTACCGCCTCGGCTGTAGCAGAGTAACGAAAGCCTGCCTTTGAATGATGAAAACCTGAAGCCTGGACACAGAAACACGTGTTCACGGTTCAGGTTTTTTTGTTTTTTGGGAGGATAGCGGTCAGGCCAGCACCGCCAGATAAAAAAAGCTAGTGAAACGCGCGGGTTTTTTGTATGATAGAAAAAACAGAAGGAATATTTTTCAAACCAGAAATGGTTCCTTATTCGCAGTACTACCTTTTGCAGAATCGAGCGATGTGTAATGACTTTTCTATCATGGTTGATGCGGAGCATGACGCCCCCGCAGATTCTTGCCTCGGGCTTTCTTGTCGTCATTACAGCGGGGACGGTACTGTTGATGCTTCCGGTGTCCACCGCGGCCCCGATCAGTGTGATTGATGCGTTGTTTACAGCAGCGTCTGCCACGACTGTGACCGGCCTGGTGACAATCAGTCCGGGTAACGGCTTCACGGTGTTCGGCCAGACGGTAATTATGGTCATGATTCAGCTCGGCGGACTCGGGTTTATGGTGGTCACGGTGTTTATTGTGCTTCTGCTCGGTAAACGTATCGGGCTGCGCAGCCGGCTCCTCGTGCAGGAGTCGCTGAATCAGCCGGCGATGGGCGGAGTCGTAAAGCTGGTAAAGATCCTGGTGATTTTTTCTCTGACGGTAGAATCCCTCGCAGCTGCCGCGCTTACCACCCAGTGCGTGCCGGAATACGGCTGGAGTAGGGGGCTGTTCTACAGTGTGTTTCATGCGGTTTCTGCCTTTAACAATGCCGGATTCGCGCTCTGGGACAGCAATCTGATGCAGTACGCCGGCAATCCGGCAGTGAATATTGCGATTTCTTCTTCGTTTATTATTGGCGGCATCGGATTTACGGTGTTATATGACGTGTGGGAAAAGCGGAAATTCCGCACCCTGACGCTGCATTCGAAATTGATGATCGTCGGCACGCTGGTGCTGAATATTGCAGCTGTGACTATCGTATTTTTGTTTGAATACATTAATCCGCAGACTACGACCTCACTTTCACTTGGGGAGCAGCTGTGGACCTCCTATTTTCAGGCGGTATCGCCACGAACGGCCGGTTTTAATACCGTCAACATTGCCGATATGCAGATTCAGACGATTGTCTTTATTATGATGCTCATGTTTATCGGCGCCGGCAGCGCTTCAACGGCAAGCGGGATTAAACTGACAACGTTTCTGGTGATTGTTCTGGCCGCGGTAAAATATATTAAACGCGAAGAAGATTTAACCGCCTTTCGCCGCCGCATCGCTCCAGCTATTATTGAACGGGCGCTTGCGATTACGGTGCTCGGGTTCGCGGTCGTCTTTTCGGGAATATTTATTTTAGCGCTGACCGAGCAGGCCCCGTTTGAGCAAATTGTGTTCGAGGTGTTTTCGGCGTTCGGTACGGTCGGTCTTACGATGGGGCTCACTGAATCCTTGAGCACGATTGGAAAAGTCGTGATCATCGGTATCATGTTCATCGGCCGGGTGGGTTCGGTAACGCTCGCCTTTTCGCTGGCCAAGCCGAAAAAAACGCACGTGCGCTACCCGCAGGGCGATATTTTCACCGGGTAAATCCTGCAGTTTGAAAATATAAAAAGCAGCCGTTTCCAGAAGTGTAATAAGGAGCGGCTGTTTTATTTGTATGGAGAAAGACTAGAGCTATAGTTTTTATAAAAGATATAGGAAACACAGAAACAGATATAAAAAAAGGAATTTTTGTGGTAATATAGTCATGCATTTATCAAAAGGAGGTGGGAAGATGTATAGTTTTTTAAACTTTAATAAAATGATTACACCGATGATTATTAAAATAATCTTTTTTATCGGAGTGGGTCTGTCGATTTTGATCGGTATATTCCAAATAGGCGCGGGTGTTGCCAGTGATTTTGGAGGGGGGTCCCAGGTACTGCTTGGATTGATAACTCTTGTACTCGGGCCGTTATTTACCAGAATCTACTGTGAACTGCTGATTGTATTCTTCAAAATGCAGGAGTCGCTGCATGAGATCAATACGAAGCTGTCAAAATTTGAATCGAACGATTCCCGGGACTTATAACATATTCATTTTATTATTCCAGTGATTGATAGCATAAAAAACATAGAAAAACCGTGTCTAACAAAGACGCGGTTTTTCCAATATTTGCAAAATAATGGCTGCTTCATTATTAATTCGCCCGTTTTTCCTCCCAGAGCCGCTTGCGCTCTTCCAAACTCACTTCCTCGTACACCTGGTGCAACATCCAAATATAGCCGAAGGGATCCATAAAAATAGCATTCGACACGCCGTGGTCAGGGAGATTCGTGACCGGCTGCACTTCACTGCAGCCTGCGTCGATGGCTTTGGCATAGGTCTCATCGATGTCTGGAACTGTAATGTTAAACCAGAGTGTTTTCGGATCATCCGGGGTGGGGGCGGTCAAATGGAAGGCCGGGTTTTCATCCAGCAGATGGAAAGGGACATCGTACAGCGTGAAGATAGCTTCGTTTTCACCCCGGGAAAAGTTCGAAGCCTCTACGATCTCGATCTCAAATATTTTTTCATACAGCTTCAGGGCTTTTAAACTGTCGGTGACCACCATATCGATTTCGACGCCCATCATAATACACACTCTCCTCCGCAGGTTAATAAATTTCTTATTTCAGGGGGTTTATGCAAGTGTATTACTGATTTCTATTTCTGGTGCTAAATTCCCTTTTTGCTTCAAGTTATTCCTAAAAGCTTCATTATTTTAGAGAGAAAAACCTGCGGTTCTTTTATGTTGCGGATTTATTAACAATTATTTCCATTATCGATAAAAAAGAGACAGAATCCCCGTTGATACGGTACGATGACATCGACCAAAAC
>NZ_ATVM01000025.1 GCF_000420725.1 Marinococcus halotolerans DSM 16375
CCCGGCTATCCGACGCTACCTGCTTCTCCTCCAAACCGCCTGGCTGCTGCTTGCCTGGGCATTTGCGGGCACCATCAGTGAAGCCTTTCATGCCAGTCATCAGGATCACCGGCGGCGGGAGATTGCGGATATTTATCAGCGCGCCCGGGCGGGCGCGACCCTGGAAAGCGTATATGACGCTTATCGCGTCGCCTGACCCGCAAAGCCATCGGTTGGATGATATTGTCGATGATTTCCAATATTTAAATCCATGACCAACATTTGTTTTCAAAACTGCAACATTAGAGCTGCGGTTTTCAAAACATGATAATTTTTACAATTAATTGACAAATTCGCATTTCAATTATATTCCAAAAACTGTATGATGAAAGAATAGGTAATTTATCTTAGTTGCAGTTGGGTAAAATATCATGAGGGGGGTTCCACAGTGAAGAGAATGCTGCTTTTGGTAACCAGTCTGACATTTTTGTTGGGGGCGTGCAGCGGGGGATATGACGAGCAATATATTTATGATGAAGCCACGAGGCTGATTGAGGATGAAATCCATGAGAGTGGTTACACATTAAACCAAATCTCAGGCATTGAGCATACGGATATTTATGCTGAAGAAGATGGAAAGACGTATTCGGTATCGGGAAAGGTGTGGGTGCAGGAGCCGTACGGTGAATTTGCCTATAACTACACATTCGATATGGTGGATCAGGGAGAAACATGGTCGACTGAATCAGAGTATTACTAAAAATTAAGAATAATGATCTTTATCGAATTTAGTGGTTCATAAACCACTAATTACAGTTAAAAAAATCATTGACCTTCGTCTTGAAGGACAATGATTTTTATTTTTGCAAAGCGACCTTACGGCGATAATCCTGTGTCAGCCATAAAATCAACACAAGCAGCAGCACGACCATTGCGGCTGGGATGAGCCACCGGCTACTGTCACTCACTAAGGCGGCAACAATAGTTACGGAGATAGCGGTGACGGGGGCCATCACGTAATAGGGAAGCCCGTCGTAAAACCATCCGTAGGGGAAAAAGTGGGCACCGGTAATGACGGCGAAAAACATCACGGCATCCCCGGGACTCGCAGAAATAGCCCAAAAGATCAGCGGAAAATAAGCCAGCTGTGCAAGGTTCAGGCTGAGGCCGAGGCTGCCGAGCGGATTTTCATCAAATTTCCATTCCGCCCGCAGCAGACGGGAAAATAATATTGCAAGCGGCAGCATCAGTCCCGAAGAACAAAGCATGAGTATGTTTTGGGTATACAGGTCCAGGGAAAGCAGAAAAACTGCCGTGCTCAGCCCCCAGATCAGCACCGCCGCCATCAAAAAAGCAATGCCGTTTTTGCCTTTTACCGACAATTCCTTTCTCCATGCATGTACCTCCACCACTGCCACCTCCGTTGCGATGATTAATGAATTAAGCGTACCATAAAATTTCATTTATAGGAGGTGTGCACAGGGCAGGCTTACAAAATTTTTTATGTGAAAATACTATTGAATGTTTCATTTTTTTATGAAATGGAAATATATAATCATGTAATTAAATTATGTAAACAAAGGAGCTATTCAGCATGACCCAGGATCCACGCAATCAGTATTACCATGACGATTATCCAAAGCAGTACCAGGACCCGCCTGGTGTGCAAAAATATATGAATCCACAGCCGGACTGCGGCGAAAGCAGCTATGAAGGCACCGGCCAATTAAAGGGACGAAAAGCGCTCGTTACCGGCGGCGATTCCGGTATCGGCCGGGCTGCGGCTATTGCGTACGCCCGTGAAGGCGCGGATGTGGCGATCAACTATCTTCCGGACGAAGAGCCGGACGCCCAGGACGTAAAAGAAATGATTGAACAGGCCGGGCGCAAAGCAGTCCTTCTGCCGGGAGATCTGAGAAGCGAAACGTTCTCCCGCGAACTCGTGCAGTCCGCAGTGGATGAACTCGGCGGTCTGGACATTCTGGCGCTTGTTGCCGGTAAACAGCAGGCCGTTAAGGATATTGCTGACCTTACGACCGAACAGATTGTTTCCACGTTTGAAACGAACGTATTTTCCATGTACTGGATGACCCAGGAAGCACTGCCGCATATGCCGGAGGGCGGATCGATCATAACGACGACGTCCATTGAAGGCTATGATCCGTCGCCGATGCTTCTGGACTATGCCGCTACTAAAAGCACTATCATCGGATTTACGAAAGCTCTGGCTAAGCAGGTAGCGTCCCAGGGTGTCCGGGTAAATTCGGTAGCGCCGGGACCATTCTGGTCTCCGCTGCAGATTTCCGGCGGCCAGCCGGGCGAAAACATCCCGAAATTCGGGGAAGAAACGCCGGAGACCCCGCTTGGGCGCGCCGGCCAGCCGGTAGAGCTTTCCGGAGTCTACGTATTTCTTGCCTCCGACCAGGCAAGCTACGTAACCGGTCATGTATACAGTGCAACTGGCGGATTAAACGCCAATTAATGAAGACAGACGACAAGCACCCATCTCCCGGATTCACGGGAAATGGGTGCTTGTTTTGTTTAGGAGAGCTTTTCTTCCTGTGTTTCGGGCTCCTCTGCCTGTTTGCGTGCAACGTGAGAGCTTCCCCACTCGTGCATCGCTTCGAGAATCGGCTCCAGGCTCCGGCCGTATTCGGTAATAGAATATTCTACCTTGGGCGGGATCTCCGGATAAATGACGCGCTGAATGATGTCTTCATCCTCAAGCTCGCGCAGCTGCTTGGTGAGCATGCGCTGGGTGATGCCCGGCATTTTTCGTTTTAATACGCTGAAGCGCTGGGTGCCGTCATTTAACAGATGAACAAGAATGACGGGCTTCCATTTGCCGACGAGTATGCCGAGCGCCTCCTGAAACTGACAGAATTCTGGTTCTTTTTTCAATGGTGCCACTCCTTAGTATGATTTTATAAAGCAGGTATGTAGACATTTGCTTACATGCATCACAGTATGTACATACTACCACGTCCTGTCCGGAAAACGAATTGTTTTGCTTACACTCTTTGGAAGCCGCCATTGGTACCCTCGAGGGAACTATACCACTTTTATGTGCGTACTTGTTTTCGCGTCCGGAGCGGCTAAAATAATAAGAGCAGAGAAAAATTAATCATTTAAGAAAAAGAGGGATAGCTGTGAACGTATTACTAGTAAAAGCAAACAACCGCCCGGATGGCATTTCCACGAAAATGTACGAAACGTTTCTGGAAAACGTTCAGGATGCGGGCGCATTAAACGTCCAGACCTACGACGTGTTTGAAGAGGATACACCTTACTTCGGTCAGGACTTCTTTGACGCCTTCGGCCGCCTTGCGACAGACGGAGAGCCAACCGAGATGGACCGCCGGGTGCTTGCTGCCAAGCAGAAAGCAAAGGACGCATTCAGCGCTGCTGATCTGGTCGTGTTTGCCTTCCCGCTGTGGAACCTGACGATTCCGGCTAAGCTGCAGACATTTATTGACTATATCGCCGAAGCCGGCTACACGTTTAAATACAGCCCGGAAGGTGCGCTAGTACCACTCATGCCGGAGAAAAAAGTGATCTTTCTGAACGCCCGCGGCGGGGTATATTCCGCTCCGGAAATGGCTGGCATGGACATGGCGCTTGCGTACATGCAGAACATTTTTGGCGGCCTGTACGGCATGGATATTGTAGATGAAGTGGTAATCGAAGGTCATAACGCCAATCCGGACCAGGCAGAGGAAATCATCGAAGCCGGCCTGAAGGAAGTTGCGGAAGCTGCTTCCCGCGTTGCCTACCAAAAGGTATAACGAAACGAATCGATCAACCCGTTCGGCAGGAAACTGCCGGCGGGTTTTTTATTGGGAACACTTAGGAGCGGAGGACATAAAAGATGATTTCTGGTACAATTTATTTGTAATATTTTAGGAGATGGAAGGAGAAAAGCGCATGGAAGCAGGCCACAATCGAATACGTACGACGCTGGTTTTCTTCTTAAACGCCCTGGTATTTATTTGCGTTTTTTCGTGAACATTTTGGCTTTCACCGGACATAACTATCTTGCGGAGGTACTTAATTAATTCAAAGAAAGGTGATAAATTGCCAGAATATTTTTCTATTGCAGTGCTTACCATCATACTGCTTCGTTTCCCTTTAGAGAAGTGGATCGTACCAAAAGGAGCAGTGACGATTAAAGAAACACGTGGCCACTACTGGTCGTTTGGAATTCTTATCGTTGCTTTAGTGCTAATAACGGTTCCAGCCTTTATAGCAGAAACGTATTCGCAGGGTTATATTCCGCTGTTTATGCTTTCTGTATTGACGCTATTTGGAGCTGCAAAAGCATGGCTCGAATGGCATTTTGCCCGGGAGGCGAAAGAATATATTGTAACGGGCATCACCTTGTCTTATTTGACCGTTAGTCTCCTAATATTAGAATTTTTACTTTAATATAGATGATATTCAAAAAAGCGTCAGATTCGCCAAGGCTGCGGCGCCGATTAGTGCGGAAACCACGCTGATTAAAAAAGAATGCCAGTGCTTTCGTTCGTTGGGAATATTGCGTTTTTCCTCTACGGCGTCAAGGAGGGCCTGGAGGGAAAAATGAAAACCTAGTACCGGGAAAACCCACGGCGCTTTTCCGGTGCCGATAAGAAGAATGAAAAGAAAAAGCATTAAAACGGTAGTATAAATCTTAGCCCGCAAAAACTTTTCCTCCTGCATTCGGTAGTTATTCCTTCGAAAAGGAACCCGCGTTTTCTTTCGCAGCCTTTTATCAATCATAAGTGTAAGAAGAAAAATAATAAGAATGATAATTGCTGTGGCCAATACAATTGCTCCTTTCAACGCTGTTTCACATTATACATATATCTCCTTAACCGTATGAAAGGGCAACATAACAGGTTATTTATTTTTCTGAAAGGAGATTTTCCGATGGATATCCGGCAAATCATGGTTCTCAGTGCGCTCATCATATCGATCGCCGGCATTTTCGGCATGAACTATTTTGAAAAGGAAATGCTCCCCCTCATAATACCGCTTTCGATCGTGGTTATAATCGGGGCAGGCTCGCTTACAGCCGATGTTATTAAAACCAGGAGGCTATAGAAAAATTGATGAATCTACTGTTGATGATAATTCCGGGTTTAAAAATTAAAAATATCTATATTTATGGGTAATTTAAAAGCCTAAAAAACATTTTACCGTGAAAATTTGTTTGAAATATTAATAGTTCGGAAAACATATATGTATGAGAAATTAATATTGAAGCAGAAACATCGATTCAGCGGACAAACACCCACAGCTGAGGGGACCATCAAAGGAGATGATTGTATGGCAGAGGAAAATAAAAATAATAAGGAAAATAAGGGCTACGGCTGGGTTGCCACAGGCAGCCTGATCGGCGGATCTCTTCCGCTTATCACCCGTAAAATCAAAAAAGGTCTGACGCCGGACGACGATAAAGGCAAGAAGAAAGACAAAAAGAAAAAATCGAAAAAACCTCGTTATATTTTAAACAAGAAGAGTGCACCGAAAAAAATGGCAAAGCAGAAAAAGCGCCTGAAGAAAAAGGCGAAGGGCAAGCTGCCGAAAAAACTGAAAAAGTAACAGTGGTACAAACAGCCCTTCGGCTCACTGGAGGGTTTTTATTTTTTACGGAAATTTTACAGAAAAAATAGTTTCACAACTGGAATAAGCGTTTATAATAAATAATGAAAATACCATTACTTTCGAATAAGGAGGAATGCATGATGGCAGATTTAACACCTAATCGCCGTAATCGTGGGTTTTTCCCGGATCTTTCTCGTGGTTTTGGATTTGGAGATTTGCTGAATGATCGTTTTCTGGAGCCTCTTCAGGATATGAACAAATTTAAGCTGGACATTCGCGAAGAAGATAAAGAATATGTAGTCGAAGCGGAGCTTCCGGGCTTTCGCAAGGAAGATATCCGGGTGGAATATGAAGCACCGGTGCTTTCGATAAGCGCAAAGCGGGAGGAAAAAAAGGACATTGACGATGACGACTACGTGCACAGAGAGCGCAGCTACGGTGAATTCCGCCGGCGTATAACACTTGAAAATATTAAAGATGACGAAATCCAGGCGTCATTTGAAAACGGCGTATTAAAACTGCAGCTGCCAAAAGAGGAAAAACGGTCCGTAAATAAAAAACAAATCGATATTCAATAGAAATATTACAGACAGACTGTAAAAACTCGTTTTCGTACTTGAATGTGCTGGAAATACTGATATCACCGCATTAAACGCTTGGAATTGTGAGGTATTACCTGCCTGCATTTTGAAGGCGGTAATCTGATTGTAATATTTTATGACAAATTCTGGTGGATAAACCGTTGTTTATATTCTTTCAAAGCTTTGAAGCAGGCCATTGGGCCTGCTTTTTTTACATAAAAAGAAAGTTTATTAAGAGGAGATTACAACTAAATTAATGCTGTTGATATTTTCAACCCCCCGCGTCATAATCGGAAGCGTTGTGTTTGAGAGAAAGCACATAAGTAATTCAGCAACTAACTACATTTAAACAACCAACCTATCTATGCAATAGTGACGTAAAGGTAAGTAATCATATAGGCAAACAGTTCATTGGGCATCGTCATCAGGACGAAAAAATATCTTTACCTCGGAGGTTGAATCAATATGATGAAAAAAACATTATTTGGAACAGCAGTTACAGCAGGCGTAGTATTCGGAGCACCACAGGCAGCGGACGCATCCATCAGCGACCACGGCCAAATGGAAAGAGGAGACGTTAACTCTTCTGTTGCGGAGCTTCAGGACACGCTGAAAGAAAAAGGCTATTTCCACGGCTATACCGGCTCGACTTTCGGACCTAGAACAGAAAGTGCTGTTAAAGAATTTCAGGCAGATAACGGAATTTCTTCTTCTGCCGGCAACTACTTCGGCGTAGCTGGCCCTGAAACACAGGCGGCACTCGGCGGATCTTCTGATTCTTCCAGTGAAGAAGTAGCAGGCGAGTCAACTTCCGAGTCTTCCGACGGCACTAGCGGCGGGGACACCATGACAATGGAAGCTACCGCATATACAGCTGAATGTGCAGGCTGCAGCGGCATCACGGCAACAGGCGTCAACCTGAACAACGACCGTGACGCCAACGTCATCGCCGTAGACCCTGACGTCATCCCACTTGGCTCCACGGTAAAAGTGGAAGGCATGGGTACGTACGAAGCAGCTGATACAGGCGGCGCAATCAATAACGACCGCATTGATATCCACGTACCGACTAAATCCGATGCTTATGCTTTCGGTCGTCAGGACGTTGAAGTAACAGTAGTCGACTAATCAATAGCACGAAGCAAAAATCCTCTCCAGAGCTGGAGGGGATTTTTTTGTATTGCCGGAGTTCGATAGGTTTGTATGATAGGTTAGTCTGTTTGATGGGTTCACTACAGCTATTACCGTCCCGCTGCTGATGCTCTGGTTTATGAGCTATATTGTTTATACGAGCCAGATTTTCAGCGTCCAGGTGCTGGAGCGGGACGTTACGGCCAGGCAGGTCGCTGTAGGAAGCGTTATGTATTTCACCTATGCCCAGCTGTTTTTGATTTTACTCGCAAAAAGCTTCTACGCCTATGCGGGAAGCCGGCTGCGCCGTAAGGTGATTAAATGGGACAAGACGGAACGGTTTAAAGGCGGGAGCTCGTGACAGGTAAACAATTAATCTTAGGGATAGGCAGTATTATGATAATAGCGGCTGCGTTTGTTTTCATTAACGTCTACAACCAGCAGGACGCAGTGGTAAGCACGGTGGAGAAGGAGTACCGGGGCGAAAATGGTTTAATTCAAAATTATCCGGGGGCCGCCAGAGAGGCAAAATATTTATCGGAAGCAGAAGGCCTGTATTTGGAATATCTGCTGCTCGCCGGCCGAAAAGAGCTCTTTCAGGAGGAAGTAGAGCGGATGGAACCGCTTCTGCAGAAGGTTCCTTCCGGGAAGCTGGTTCAGTGGAAGGAAGGCAGCGCTACATCCACCAATGCGCTGATTGATGATGTCCGTATTGCCTCGGCGCTTGACCAGGCCGGCACCGAGTTTAACGACCGCAGCTATACCGAGCTGTCCGAAGCCATCCAGGACGGCCTGAGGACCGGCAATTTTGCGGAGGGAAGCTGGAGAGACTATTACGACTGGCAGCAGGACCAGGCATCGCCGGAAATTCATTTTAGTTATTTTTCCAGTGAAAAATGGAAGCAGTTCGGCTGGCCACAGGAAGAACTGCCAATCATTCACCGTGCGAAGGACAGCGGCAGCGTGTTTTATCTGGAATCGTATAATGCTGTCAAGCAGCAGCCGGAGGCATACAATCTGCAGGAGGTTAATATGATTGACCAGGTGCTGATTATGCAGCAGATGAACACCAAGGCTCCCGAAAAGGAAGCACTGGCACAGTGGATTGACGAGAAATATGAAAAAGAAGGTAAAATCTACGGCCGTTACCACCGGACCTCAGAAGAAGCGTCCGTGAATTATGAAGCAGCAAGCGTATATGCCCTGCTTTTAATGCAGGAAATTGATCAAGGCAATATCCAGGAGGCAGAAAAGTGGGAGGAGCCGCTGAGGAAGCTGCACGAGGAATCAACCCCTTCAGCGGAGACCCATTTTTTTGATTATATGCTGGCAGCCATTGCACTGGAGCGGCTGGAGCAGGAGCAGCGTAGTTAAAAAGAAGAGAATAGTGCCACCGGCCTCTGACGGATGCTGCTCCGTCGGGGGTTTATCTTTATCTAAGAATCAGGGCGGATGCTGCCAATCTTTCATCCCGAACGTATATTAAAAGGCAGGCAAAACGTTTAAAATATGAAAGAGATAGAATGAAAGGCTTTAACAAAATCGCTACGCCGGAGGAAAAAAGATGATACATATTGAACAGGCCGGACCGTCGCACGTTTCCGGCATCATTTCTGTCTGTACGGCAGCTACGTGGGCCGCGTACCGGGAGCTGTACAGTGATGATTATCTCGAGCGGGTGTGCCGGGAGTTTTATAATGAATCCAGAGTGCTGGGTGAGGTGAAGCATACAAGCCCCGACTGGGGTGGCTATTTTACAGCCGTGGAAAATGGAACGGTGGTAGGAGCTGCAGGCGGCGGTATGACAGGGGAGAAGGAATCCGAACTTTACGTGTTGTACCTGGATCCGGGCCGCCGGAATGAAGGGATCGGTACTATGCTGCTCGGTGCGGTGACGAGCCAGCAGCAGAGCTGGGGTTCGGCGGAGCAGTGGGTGTCTGTGCAGAAGGGCAATCAGCTGGCGATTCCGTTTTATGAAGCTAAAGGCTTTACGTACGAAGGAGAGCGCATCGGGTATGCAAACACCGAGGATGAGGATTATGTATCGCTCCGGTACAGGCGCGCCATTTAAATAGAAGAAAAACAGCTGCGAACCGGGCAGCCCGAGGAGGAAGAAGATGCTTATCATGCTTATGGTGCTGGGCTTTGCCGGTGTACTGACAGCGGTCAGCTTTATTTCAAACAGCCGGGTGCGGAAAATTTCCATTTACAGCAGCTATGCGTTGTTTCTCACAGCGCTAGCTATTTTAACGCTGGGATAGCTGCGGATAAATTTAACAAAATCAGTCGTTTTGTTGTACTGCATGTAACTGTTTTGGCTATAATTAACAACAGAATGGAGGAATGACAAATGAAAGCATTAGTAACCGGAGCAACAGGCAAATTAGGATCCCAGGTGATGCAGTCGCTGCTGAAAAAAATGCCGGCTGACCAGCTGGCTGTCAGTGTCCGTAACCCGGACAAGGCAAACGATCTGAAGGAAGCGGGCGTGGATGTGCGCCGCGGCGATTTTGACGAACCCAAAAGTCTGGACGAGGCATTTGCCGGCGTGGACCGTCTGCTGATCATTTCAACCGACGGGGATAATGATACAAGAATCCGCCAGCACACCAACGCGGTGGAAGCAGCGGCCCGGGCGGGTGTTTCCTTTATTGCCTACACAAGCATCGGCCATGCGGAAAGCAGCACGATGTTTTTGGCTCCGCCGCACAGAGCCGCCGAAAATGCGATCATTGAAACCGGTATTTCTTACGCGTTTTTGCGTAACAACTGGTACCTTGAAAACGAAGTGCCGGGCATTCAGGGAGCTATGAACGGAGCGCCGTGGGTTACTGCTGCCGGGAACGGCCGGGTCGGATGGGCGCTGCAGCTCGATTACGCGGAAGCAGCGGCCGCCGCTCTCGCAGGAGAGGGAGAACAGCAGTCGGTATACGAGCTTTCCGGGCAGCCGTACACCCAGGACGAGCTCGTTGGCGTGCTTGGGGAAGTGCTTGGAAAAGAGATTCCGGTGCAGCACGTGGACGACGATGAATATGCAGAGATCATGAAGGAAGCCGGCATGCCGGAGGCCGTGGTACCGATGCTTGTAAGCATCCAGCAGGGCATCCGCAGCGGGTCGCTTGATATTGAAAGCGATGATTTTGAAAAGCTGCTCGGCCGTCCGGCCACGCCGATGCATGACGCGCTCGAGCATCTCGTGCGGACAATTCCGGACGAATCGTAATTACCATAACGCCTCAAGCCGTATGCTTTTGAAGCGCGGGAGCTGATCGCAGCCTCCCGCGTTTTTTCGTGAGCAGGGAAAACGCTACGCAGCCGCCGATGACAATCGCACAGCCGGCCGCCTGCGGCCAGGTGAGGTGTTCCCCGAAAAGCACAAAGGTCAGCAGGGCGGTAAACAGCGGGTTAAAGTTTAAAAACAGCCCGGAGGTCGTGGCTCCCAGGTGCTTCACGCCGATCCCCCAGAGCACCATGCAGACGATCGTTGCGATGATGCTAAGAAACAGCATCGATCCGATAAACGCGGCGTCAATCGGATGTACGGGGACTTGAAAGCCGTTGACCGGAAGCAGCAGGAGTACACCGAACAGGCCGGAATAACAGACGGACATCATCGGGGACACCATGGTGGTGGCCCAGCGGCTGCAGATCGAGTAGAGACCGAAGACAAGCACCGCCAAAAGCATCCACACATCGCCGGAGGCAAACGAGAAGCCTGCCAGGCTGCCTCCGGTCACGACGAGCAATACGCAGGCGGTGGAGATGAGCATGGCTGTAATCTGCGTACCGCGCAGCCGTTCACGCAGAAGAAACGCTGAAAACAGGGCGATCGACAGCGTATTCATCGTTGAGATAATGCTTACGCTGGTGGCGCTTGATGACGTGAGCGCGGTAAACTGCAGAATATTAAACAGGGCAACGCCTGTGATTCCCATCAGAAAGAGCGGTATGATCGCTTTTCTGTCGGGAAGCAGGCGTTTTTCTGTGACCTGGATGATAGGCAGAAGGCAGAGAACGGCGATGCCGTAGCGCAGAATCGTCAGCGTCACGGGAGAAGCGTAGGCGGTTAAGCCTTCACCGACGATAAAATTGCTTCCCCAGCACAGGCTCGCGAGCAGCAGCAGTCCAATGTATTTCATGCGTTTTCCCTCCCGTCGTGTTGTACGAAATAAATGTATCATGTAAAATAATTATAGGAAATAATATTCTGCATAAGTGTATTAATTCAAAATATTATTCAACTGATAAAATTAAAACAGAATTTATTTTTGTTTAAGGGGAAAGAAATGCGCTGAAAACGAATATTATTCGGGAGGGAAATGCATGCTTGATGATGTGGACGTACATATTCTCGATTTACTGCAGACGGAAACGAGGCTCAGCAACCTGGAGCTTTCGCAGCGGGTGAATCTCTCCGCGCCGGCTACTCACGCCCGGGTCAAACGGCTCGAACAGGAGGGCTATATTGATTCCTATACAGCGATCCTGAATCAGGAAAAGCTCGGGTATGACCTGCTGTGCACGGTATTTATGAGCACGAGCATTCACCAGACGCAGGAGATAAACGAGCTCGAACGCCATCTATCGGCGATGCCGGAGGTCATGGAGTGCTACTGCATGACCGGGTCGTTCGATTATATGCTGAAAACCATCCACCGCAGCCGCAAGGAGCTGGAGGCGTTTATCCGCGAGCTGAACCAGCTCGGTGTCTCCCAGCTGCAGACGAGCATCGTGCTCCGGGAGGTCAAATCTTCGACGGTGCTGCCGCTGCGAAAGTAATATGGATTCAAAGGTTAACATCGAAAAAGCCAGAACAAACAAGAGGAGAGGGCCAATGCCGGACTTAAGCAATAGCGTCATATTAGTAACAGGAGCCAACAGGGGACAGGGAAGAGCGATCGCCGGACACTTACTGGATTTGGGAAGCACGGTCATTGTCGGAGCCCGCGATTATACAAAAGCATCGGAGGCAGCTGAGGCGCTGCACCCGGACAAAGCGTATCCTGTCCAGCTGGATGTAACGAAGGAGGACGAATGGAAGGCGGCTATGAAGGAAATCAGTGCGACCTACGGCAGGATTGACGGCCTGGTAAACAATGCGGGAATGCTGACGCGAAAGCCTTTCGCGGAAACCTCCGCAGAGGAGTATCTTCAGTTAATCCAGGTTAACCAGCTGGGCACTTTTTTAGGCATGCAGAGCGTCCTACCTTACATGGAACAACAGCAGAAGGGCGCTATTGTCAATAACGTCTCCGTCTCCGCTTTTTCCCCGATTGAAGGCTCATCTGCGTATGCAGCGAGTAAAGCCGCTGTGGTGGCGATGTCAAAATCAGCCGCGGTCGAACTCGGGCCCAAGGGCATCCGGGTGAACATGATCCATCCGGGCGGGGTAAATACAGAAATGACCGGCAAAAATGAGGAAGAACTGGAGGCGTACCGGAGGGTCCCGCTTCAGCGGATCGGAGAGCCGGATGAGATCGCAAAAGCCGCCGCTTTTCTCCTTTCGGACGACAGCTCTTACTGCACCGGGGCCGAGCTCGTAATCGACGGAGGCATGACGCTGGGAAGCGCCGAATATTGATTGCCTGACCTTTAAAGCTGTCAGATGACTACGCCAGCTTCTTAACGCCGGTAGACGGAGCTTAAATCTTTGACTACGTTCAAATTCATCAGTACACGGAGGAAATTCAGATGCATACCGAAGATTTTATCAGTATCATGATTCACCAGACCGATTTGAAATTAACCAGCTTTATTAAAGAAGAGCTGCGGGAATTTAACCTTACCCCGGAGCAGAACCTCATTATGATGCTTTTATGGGAGGAGGACGGCCGCACCCAGAACGATATTGCCCGGAGGCTGCAGAAGGATAAAACCAACATCGCCCGGATGGCTGTCCAGCTTGAAAAAAAGCAGTTCGTTCGGCGCGTCTCAGGCGTCGAAGACCAGCGGGCGATGCAGCTGTTTGTGACAGAAGAAGGCAGGCAGCTGCAGGAAACGGTGCGCCCGAAAGCCGAGCGGTTCAATGCTGCGGTGACAAAGGACATCAGCGCTGAAGAGCTCAAAGCGCTTGAACAGACGCTCGCCAAAATAAATAAAAATGTCTCTGAGAGTCTTCGGAAGGAGTAAAGGCTCTCTGAGTAGATTCTTTGCAGGGCAAGGAAAAATATGTTGTACTGAAGATACAGATTAGAAGAAGTGAATATATTTTTTGACGAAATAGTTGCTATGCATACTAAAAGGAAAAGCGAGGGATTGTTTATGGAACATCAACAGGATTTGTTTCAACGCCGTATCCGCGATAAATGGACAGTCCAGTACGAAGAATTCGGATTTCCGTCCATTCAGAAGGGATGGGTGCTGCCGGTGGACCGGTGGAAGGATTTCGACCCATTCATATTAATGGCCGAGGACTGGTTCAAGAAGGGCACCTTCCCCGACCATCCGCACCGGGGCTTTCAAACCGTGACGTATGTGGTGGACGGACGGCTTGAGCACATTGACAACGGCGGCGGACGCGACATTCTCGAGCCCGGCGACGTGCAGTATATGAATGCCGGCTGGGCGGCCCGCCACGCCGAAGACGGAGTGGAAAACGATATCGCCCATACGCTGCAGCTGTGGCTGAACCTGCCCAAGGACCAGCGAAATAGTGAAACTATTTACCAGAACGTGTACGGGGAAGAAGCGCCGACCGTCCAGATCGATGGCGGGTATTTAAAGGTCTTTTCCGGCAATATCGCTGGAGAAGAAGGGCCGATGAAATCGCTCGTTCCCATCACGCTGACCGAAATTAATTTATCGGAGGGCGCCGAATACGCGCATCATCTGCCGGAAAACCACAATGCCTTTCTTTATACACTCTCCGGCAGTGCTGATGTAGCGGATGGGACCGTCAACAAGCATGACGTCGCGACGCTCACCTTTGAGGAGGACGGGGATCCGGAAGCACTCTCCACACTCCACATTAAAGCCCACAAGCGCCGGACCCGGCTGCTTGTGTATTCCGGGGAGCCGATCCGTGAAGAGATCGTACCGTACGGCCCGTTTGTGATGAGCAGCATGGAAGAGATCAAGCAGGCGTACCGGGACTTTCACCAGGGAAAATTCGGACCGCCCGCGGAATAAGGCAGGCCGTCATTTAATATGAAGGAGATGAAGCAGAGTGGATGTACTCACAGCAATTCATTCACGTCGCAGTAACGGACTCGTCGAAGAGACTGAGGTGCCGGAGAATGTCATTTCGCAGGTGCTTGAAGCCGGCACCTGGGCACCGTCGCATCACAAAACAGAGCCGTGGCGATATTTCGTCATGACCGGCGACGGGCGCAGGCAGCTCGGGGAAACGATGGCCGCCATTGCCGCCGAAGGAATGACGCCGGAGGAACAAGTGGAAAAGCAGAAAAATCTTGATAAACAAAAGGAGAAGCCAATGCGGGCACCGGTTGTGATCGCAGTGGCGGCAAAGCCTGCAGAGGAAGAGCGGGTGGATACGCTCGAAGAGTACGGAGCGGTATATGCGTCGATTCAAAACATGCTGCTGGCCGCCCATGCGCTTGGCCTGGCAGCCTTTTGGCGCACCGGGTCTCACTGCTATCATCCGAAAATGAACGAGCAGTTCGGTCTCGGGGAGCAGGGCAAAGTGCTTGGGCTGATTTATATCGGCTACCCGATGCGGGAGATGAAGGAAGGCAGAAGGAGACCGGTGGAGCAGGTAACCACCTGGATCACAGAAGCATAAATATTTACACAAAACCAGGCAGCGGGACAATTCCGCTGCCTGGTTTTGTGCTATTTTTCATCATGTTTTTTATTCAGCTGCTGACGCAGATTCAAACGCTGCTGTAAGTATTCCCGCAGAGAAATTTCTTTTTGCGCCCATTGCTGCTTTAAAGCATTAAGCTGGTTTAAAAGGTGATGTTTATTCATATGAGATCCTCCTGCCACAAAGTATCACTTGTATACTATCCGGCTGTTAATAGTTTAAAACCTCAAATTCATGTGTGAAAATGAATGAAAATTGTAAAAACGAAATATTTTTAGTTTGAGCGTCAAAGCCGGTTGGGAATACGAAAAATAAATTCAAGCCAATACGGCGGAAATGTCAGGAATCCATAAGCCTGAAGCATGAGCCAAAAAGCGCCAGAAGGGAAACCTTCGTGCTTTTTGGCTTTTATTATAAAATAATAAGAAGGTGAAATGGAATGAAACAATACTCTCATATCCTGGCCGCGCTTGACGTCCTAAACAACCCCAGTGTCGATGCCTTTGACGAAGCCTGCCGCGTCGCTGTCAAACACGGAGCCGATTTAACGCTTGCCTACGTGTTTCATTATAACGAATACTCATCGCTCGGATGGATGGATCCGATCGGCATTAAACGCCTGCATGCAGAGGCTGAATATCAGCTGAATGCATACCGGAAGAATGCCAAAGAAAAAGGAGTACCCAAAGTAAAAGCCGTTCTCGACAACGGGGTTCCCAAAAAACGCCTGGTGAACCAGTTATGTGAACGGTTTGAACCAGATCTTATCGTCGTCGGCCAGTCAGGAGGGAACGCATTCGGGCAGGTCATACAGGGAAACACTGTTACTAAAACGGTTCAAAAGCATGCGCCGTGCGACGTGCATGTCGTCGATCACGCCATTGCTTCGATTCAGCGGGCACACACCGCCCCGCTCCAGTAATTCAAAAACGCTCCGGCCGATTTTAACAGTCAGCCGGAGCGTTTTGCGTACAATTACAGAGTGTAGTGATTTTTATCGTCCCATTTTTGTTTAATCACGGGAAGGTCACTGACGGTAGTGATGATGAGCTCTTCATCCCGAAACGTGTTTAAACTGGCGAGCAGCTCATCCTCTGAGCAAAAATAAACGGGCTCCTGGCTGCCGAAGCGTGAACGGATATCGGCGGCTGTTCCTATGTATACCTGATTTTTAGAGCGTTGAAGTACATATGCAAAATGGTCGATGACAATGACCCCCTTCGAAGAAACTTATACTAAGAATAGCATGATAGAGGGAAAACAGAAAGCAGAATGCCTGGAATTTATAGTAGGAAAATAGGCTTGAGCGCGGTACTATGCCACATTCAAGCCTGTTTTTTAGGCTGGGTGAAGCGTTTACTTTTATTAGGCCCTGGAGAGTAAAAGCAGAGTATGCCTAAAAGAAGGGCGGAAACCGCTATAGCCCAATACGTAAACAGGATGCTGACGAGAGTGAGGGTGCCGAACCAGACTTGAAAAAACCGTCGTTCATTCATGGCTTCACCTCCTGGGCGGAAGTAGATTTATAAGGTGCAGGGACGCTGATACAGTTTCCGGGCGGCTTCCTTTCCTGTCGGGGTCTGGGCAAGCCCTCCTTCAGCGGTTTCTTTCAGACTGCCGGGCATATCCCGGCCAATCGTGTGCATCGTCTGAATCACTTCATCGCACGGAATGCGGCTGGTAATGCCGGCTAATGCCATGTCGGCTGCGGAAAAGGCGATGGAGGTGCCGATGACGTTTCTTTTCACGCACGGCACTTCGACGAGCCCCGCGACCGGATCACAGACAAGACCGAGAAGTGACTTCATGGCCATTGCTGTCGCGTGGGCTGCCTGCTCCGGCGTGCCCTGCTGCAGCTCCGTGATCGTTCCTGCAGCCATAGCCGTGGCTGACCCGATCTCTGCCTGGCAGCCGCCGGCGGCTCCGGAAATAAAGGCATGGTTCGCAAAAACGTATCCGATGGCGCTCGCTGCGAACAGCCCCATGGTGAGAGTATCATCATCGAGGCCGCGGTTATCCTGGAGAGAGACGAGCACGCCTGGCAGAATACCGACAGATCCGGCCGTAGGCGTCGCTACAATGAGCCCCATTTTCGCGTTGCTCTCGGAGGTCGCCATCGCGGCTGTCATTGCCGTGCTGATGACCGGCCCGGATAACGGGGCGGTGCTTTGGCTATACTGGTGCATTCGGTAGGCGTCGCCGCCCGAGAGCCTGCTTTCTGTTTCCGTTAGATCGTGCAATCCGTCCCGGACGGCCTGCTTCATCACCAGCAGCCGCTCCTGCATGCGTCCGAAAATCTGCCTGCGGGACGAACCGGAGCGTTCCACTTCGCGGCGGAGCATCCACTCGCCAATGGAAATGTCCTGAGTCGTGCATGCCTCGACGATGCTTTCCATAGTGTCCTTCATCTAAATGGTGCCTCCTTTTTTATGTGGGCGGTGATGGATAAAATATCCGCGCCCGTTCCCAGATTAATAGCTGTGTGATGCCCGTTGATTTCATAAATGTAGGCAACGCCGCCCCCGATGGAAGCGCCGGATGCATGGACGCTTTCTGCGCCGGATGAGGCCTGCAGATCCACAGTGTTTGGGTGGCAGCCGCCAGGAGTGCCCGGGCAGAACCGGAAGTCGTAACGTAGCCCCTTGTCCTTTGCCAGAGCGTACGCACTCCGGACGTTAATGTCGTGCGCGGATAAGCCAAGCAGGCCGCCGAGTACGGCCTTATCCGAGCCGTGACCCTGGTAGGTGGAGGCAAGAGAGCCGTAGAACGTAATTGTCACATCGGTGACGTCCCCGAGCCAGTCATGCACAAATTTCCCGATCGATACCACCCCGGCAGTATGAGAGCTCGAGGGGCCGACCATAATTGGACCGATAATATCAAAACAGCTGTCAAACTCCATAGCGATACCTCCCTATATTAATTGAAAGCGATTGCATAAATGAAAAAAAAGACAGAGAAGCGGCCTCATGCGCCGTTTCTCTGTCTGTGTGCCTGAAAGATTTCATTCTTTGACAAGAATTTTCTTCTTCGGCAGGTAAGTATACCTTCTCCAGAGGTGCATCCTGTACTGGTCCTGGTACCTGAGAGTTTTTTCTTCCCGGCTGGTGGGAAGAATTGCTCCTTCGGTGCTGTAAAAAATATACAGACTCTCCCAATACGTTCATCTGCAAACCCAATATTTGTGTTAATTTCAGTTTAAACACGCCCGCTGGAAAAGTAAACCTATTTTTTGACAGCCGGAACGAAAACGATATACTAGGTGCAGCCTGTCAATTTGTCATAATAAACCAATTCATTATCAGGCAGGAAAGGATAAGACGATGAATGCCCAAATCAGTCTGCGCCCGGTCGAAGCGGAAGATGAAAAAGATATTAACATTCTCCGGCGTCAGCCATCCGTCATGCATTATACGCTCGGACTCCCTTCGGAACGAAGAGCTTCCAGTCAGTCTTTTATCAAAGGACTGACAACGAACGATCATGTGATTGTGGCAGAGTACGACGGTCGTGTCGTCGGTATCGGCTCCCTGGAGGTGCTCGGCGGCAAGCTGCATTACTACGGTCTGACCGCCATGGCGGTGCACGATGAGTTTCAGAACCGGGGAATCGGCAGCCGTCTGCTGGATCATCTGATTGATATCGCCGACAATTATTTAGGCTTATTCCGGCTGGAGCTGGACGTGGTGGAAGGGAATACGCACGCCGTACAGCTGTATAAAAGCCGTGGATTTGAAACAGAGGGTACACTCCGCAAAGCCCATTTTGCCCGGGGCGCATTCCACAACGTGCTGGTGATGGGCCGGCTGAACACCGCATTGTTCCCCGAAAACTGAGAACTTCGCTGGAAAAGCAGGCAATCAGCAGAATTGTCACTTCCAAAAATTAGATTATTATGAAAAAATAGAAAAAAGCGTTTATGTGCATCAGGGTGTCCGGAGAAAACGGGGTATCGGGGCAATGCTGTTGTAATGACAATCATGCGGGCGGGGGGAAACATAATGAAAAAGATTATTCCTGCTGGCGCAGCCGGCATGTTCATCCTTTTAAGCGCTTGTTCTGTTCCGTCTTACTATACGGAAAAAGAGAAGGATGTGCCTGGAAATATAGAATCGGAATGGGGAGAGAAAGTGCCGCTGCCGTCTTTTAACGAGTCATCTATTTCGAGGGCGCAGATTAATGAAGATGAGGAAGGGAAGCCCGAGGAACTAGAAATTTGGTACAGCGACGAAGAACAGGACGAACTGCTGTCTTATTTTCAGGACGCCGGCAACCGGCACCGGTATGAAGAAGACTACAGTACGCGCCTGGTGTACGGAATTTACAGCAACGACATTCACATTATTTTAGATTACGAAGCGGGCGACCAGATGGTTTACGGAGCTCATGACGAGGTGCTCAGTATTGGCGGGCGCCCGGTGGGTCGGGATATTCAAAGCGGTCCGATGATTTATACGTTTCAGGCGAACGGGGGCACCTATGCCATTTCATACTCGGAGGAGGCGAGGGCAGATACCGACGTGCACCGCGAGCAGATTAAAGCCTTTTTACAGAACAACGGATAGTGTAGAAGGCACGTCGACCCAAGGAGGGAAAGCCATGGCCATTTTTATGGATCTGTTGATATTCGGCGCTCTGCTGATGATTGCGTTTAACATCAAAGCGCTTGGCGAACGGATGAGCCGTGTAAACAAAGAGCAGATGGACAAGTCCGGGCAGGAGCGGCTGAAGGCTGAAATTAAAGAAGAGCTGAAAAATGAACGGCAGCATTAACAAGGGCAGGGGCCTCCGGGCGCCTGCCTTTGTAGTGCCGTTAAATTACTTATTTACTGGACGTGTATCTTAGTCTGTTTTTACAAAAAGGTGCGGGGCGGGCTTTTCTTTTAAGCGGTTATGGTTCATGATTTATAGGAGAGAGATCGAACACTTAGTAAGTTTACGGAGAAAGAAGGAAGGGTTTATGCCACGGAGGATAAAAAACATACTAAGCATGCCGCAGGAGTATAACAATCAGTCGCTGAAAAAGGACGTGGCTGCGGGATTTACGATTTTTATTATGATCGTTCCGCAGGGCATGGCCTACGCCGTACTCGCCGGCCTGCCGCCGGTGATGGGGCTGTATGCCTCGCTGCTTCCGCTTTTAATCTACGCTCTGTTCGGAGGATCGAAGCATCTGGCTATCGGGCCGGTGGCGATGGCGTCCATTCTTGTTTTTTCCGGCGTGTCGCTGTATGCCGAACCGGCGACGCCGGACTATGTGGCACTCGTGCTGCTGCTTACAGTTATGGTCGGGGTCATGCAGGTGGCGCTCGGACTGTTGAATGCCGCCGCGTTTGTAAAATTCATTTCGCCGAACGTGATCAGCGGATTCACATCAGCGGTGGCGATTGCGATAGGCATGAGCCAGCTTGGGCAGTTTATGGGCATCAGCGTAGGCAGCCAGACGCAGATTATCCCGCTGCTGCGGGATGTGATCGTTCATCTGCCGGAGATACATATCCCGACCCTGCTCGTAGGAATTGCCAGCCTTCTGGTGTTGATCGGCGGACGGAAAGTAAAACGAAATCTTCCGGTTTCTCTCATTGTCGTCGTACTGAGCATTGCGGCGGTCGGGCTTTTCCGTCTCGACAACCAGGGAGTGAGCGTCGTCGGACAAGTGCCCCAGGGCCTTCCGGATTTTACTGTGCCGGGCTTTAACCTGGCGGACATGCAGGTGCTGATTCCGACAGCGCTGACGATTGCGTTAATTGCGATGATGGAGACGCTTGCGATCACGAAAACGCTGAGCGACAAAAATGATTTTGGCGTCGACCTGAATAAAGAGATCCGGGCGATCGGGTACGCCAATATTGCGGGCCCGTTTTTCTCCTCCTACGCGGTGACCGGAAGCTTTTCAAGAAGCGCCGTCAGCTACCGGTCGGGAGCAGCCTCGCAGGCGGCAATGATTATTACTGCTGCCGGGGTGCTTATTACGCTCCTCTTTTTCACGTCTTTATTCTACTTTCTGCCGTACGCGGTGCTCGCAGCGATCATTCTTGTATCGGTCACCGGCCTGATTAACATCCGGTCGCTGAAGGACGCCTTCCGGGTGAAGCCGGAGGACGGATGGGTATGGATCGTCACGTTTGCTGCGACGCTTCTCGTCGGCATCCAGTGGGGACTGTTGATCGGGATCGGCTTTTCTATCCTGCTGCTGCTGCGCCACATCGCCCGTCCGAATATTGTAGAGATCGGCTATGAGGAGGATACGCACAGCTATCTGGATCTGCAGCGGTTCCCGCACGCCAGGCGGGTGCCGGGCACGGTGCTTGTACGGGCGGACACACGCATTCATTTTTCGAACGTTGGCTATTTTGTGAAAATGGTGGAAAAAACGATTCAGGACCGCCGCAAAACAGAAGGCGGCGGACTGAAGGCCGCGATTGATATGTCCGGGGTAAACGACATTGACACGACCGGCATCGGCGCTCTCGAGCAGATTATTGAAATGTACCGCCGGGACCCGGACGTGAAGGTATGGTTTGTCGAGCTGAAGGGCCCGGTCCGGGACCTGCTGCTTCGGGCCGGATGGGAGGAAAAATACGCGGAAGCGATCAGATATCAGACCCTCGAAGGCTTTCTTGAACACGAGGGCAACGTTCCGTTTAAAACGCCTACAGAGCCGAAGCAGGACTCCTGGGACTACATGATTTAGCATGCGTATAGTAACGAACAAGGCCGGCCGGGCATTTCCCGCCGGCCCGATTTATGCTTCGCCGGGACGGGGACCGCCTTTGAAAAGCTGATATGACAGGGTATATACCTATATACCTCGAATTTAAAAAATTCAAAAATATCGTTTGAGGCGTTTTAAACCCGGGTAAAAACGAATAGATTTCCTAAAGGAGGTAACAGCATTGAGTAAAGATCGCGACAACGAACGTAAACACGATGAAGAAAAAAACGACGACAAGCAATATAAGAATGAAGACGGCACGCTGACGACAAGACAGGGGCATCCTGTCCGGGATAACCAGAATTCAAAAACCGTGGGCAACCGCGGGCCGACAACGCTTGAAAATTATGAGTTTCTCGAAAAGATCAGCCACTTTGACCGCGAACGTGTACCGGAGCGGGTTGTACACGCCCGGGGCGCAGGCGCTCACGGCTATTTTGAAGCGTATGGCTCCTTTGGCGATGAGCCGATTTCCAAATATACACGGGCGAAAATCTTCCAGGAGGAAGGAAAGCGGACCCCGGCATTTGTACGCTTTTCCACCGTTATCCATGGCGGGACTTCTCCGGAAACGCTCCGGGACCCGCGCGGATTTGCCGTAAAATTTTATACCGAGGACGGCAACTGGGACCTTGTAGGAAACAACCTGAAGGTATTTTTCATCCGGGACGCCATCAAATTTCCGGACGTCATTCACGCGCTGAAGCCGGACCCGGTAACGAACGTGCAGGACAGCGAACGGATCTTCGACTTTATGTCGCAGACACCGGAATCGATGCACATGCTGACGTTTTTATTCTCCCCGTGGGGCATTCCGGCCAACTACCGGCAGATGCAGGGCTCCGGGGTGAACACGTACAAATGGGTGAACGAAGACGGCGAAGCGGTGCTTGTGAAGTACCACTTTGAACCGGTTCAGGGCATCCGCAACCTGACCCAGGAGGAAGCGGACAGCATCCAGAGCAAAAACTTCAACCACGCCACCCAGGATCTGTATGAAGCCATTGAAGAAGGCAACTATCCAGAATGGGAGCTTCGCGTGCAGGTGATGAGCGACGATGATCATCCGGAGCTCGACTTTGACCCGCTCGATGATACGAAGCTGTGGCCGAAGGACCAGTTCCCTTGGATCCCGGTCGGCAAGCTTGTGCTTGACCGTAATCCAGAGGACTATTTCAACGAAGTTGAACAGGTGGCCTTTGGTACCGGCGTCCTTGTCGACGGCATGGATTTCTCCGATGATAAAATGCTGCAGGGCCGTACGTTCTCGTACTCCGATACGCAGCGGTACCGCGTCGGCGCCAACTATCTGCAGCTGCCGATCAACCAGGCGAAGAAAAAGGTCGCGACGAACCAGCGCGGCGGACAGATGTCGTATAAAGTCGATAACGACGAAGGACAGAATCCGCACGTAAACTACGAGCCTTCCACGATGAATAACCTGAAGGAGGCGGAGATGAGCGGCAAGCCTCACACTCCTTATACCGAAGGGGAAGTGAAAAAAGAAGCCATCGACCGCCAGAATCCTTACCGGCAGGCGGGCGAAACGTTCCGCAAGTTTAAGGAATGGGAAAAAGACGAATTGATCAAAAACCTCGTCGACAACCTGATTCCATGTAAAAAGGAAATCCAGGAAGAAATGATTGCCCACTTTAAGAAGTGTGATGAAGAATACGGCCGCCGGGTCGAAGAAGGGCTGAAAAACAGCAGCTCCGATGACGGCGCAGACCAGGATTCCACAC
This sequence comes from Marinococcus halotolerans DSM 16375, assembly GCF_000420725.1. Lineage (GTDB taxonomy): Bacteria > Bacillota > Bacilli > Bacillales > Marinococcaceae > Marinococcus > Marinococcus halotolerans. Next base: position 23,500 of record NZ_ATVM01000025.1, read on the forward strand.
ACGGCGGACCTGCAGGCGCCACGAAAACAGAAGAAGGCGTCCAACAGGCTGAAGAGCACGGCATCCCATCGGATCCGTATTAATAGAAGAAAAGCCTGAAACAATAAAAGCTGAAGCTGGAGATCGTTCTCCGGCTTCAGCTTTTTTACATAGTTACGAAAAAGTATTAACGTGCTCAAATTTGTATTGAAAACCTTGGCGTGAAGTGCCCGGCAGTTGCCATTCCGGGCTCAAAACTCTGATTTTAATCAATCGCAGCAGACTTGCGGGATCGTCCTGGAACGCTTCCATATCAAGATTGCGGTGCAGATCAATGCGGAAAAAATCGTCAGGTTTTTTTACATCCACCTCAAAGGTGATACTGACTTCGGCCAAACGGCTGCGGCAATAGAGGAGGAACCGGTACGTGCCAATGTTTTGTTGCTCCTGGAAAACACTGCCGGAAAAACTGCCTGTATGATCATCGATGGGAGGTTCCTCGTGGACAGCAGCTAAATCGAGTCGAAGCATAAAAAGCACCCTTTCTTAAGTGAAGTTACTTTTTCCTTAATAGAAGCAGGTCTTTACAGCATCCAATATCAGACTAAAAGAAATATTAATGAAGCGGGGTGAAATTATTGGTGGACAATTGCTGATTGTTCAAGAAGGAACGATCAGCATGACTTAAATCGTAGGCGGCCCACGGTGCCTTTAAAACACAGGCTTCAGAAAGAAAACGGACCGGGTAGCCATTTACTGCAAACGGATGAAGGGCCTGGAACAATTTATCGATATTTGTGTGTATTTCCGGGACGTTCCCCTGCATGTAAGGTTCGAGGGTGACGGCTGTACCGACAAGCAGTTCCTGACCATAAAACATAAAACCAAAAGTAGATGAAGACATCGGACATTTCCCCTTTGTGAGCATTAAAAAAAGCCATTCCTATCCACGGGACGGGACAGAAATGGCTTGAAAAAAGCATTTTTTCCTTCTTCTAAGCCAGGCGTGTATAAAGTTAATAGGACGATGAAAAGATGGAGGTGTAGTGATCTGCGATATTTACAGGCAGAAAAAAGATAAATGCCCACAGACGTATGTATACCCGTATAACAATTATTTACTCATGCCAAAAGACCTAATTTACTCTGTGGGTTATGTTCTAAGTAGTAATTGAGTAAACCACCGAGTTTATTAAACGACTTCCATCCGCGGAACGTTCATCATTTTTAAATATGCCGTCCAGTTGAAAGCCGGCTCTCGCAAGCATTGCCGTGCTTGGATCGTTCCGTTCATCCGTCCACGCTTCAATCCGGTTCATGCCGAGGTCCTCCAGGGCGTAGCGGACAATTTCGGTGACAGCCTCCAGTGCGTATCCCCTGCGCTGGAATGGATCCAGGATCCAGTAGCCCAGCTCGCAGCGCGGCACATGCCAGTCAATTTCCTGAATAACAATGCTTCCGACAAAGGAAAGCGACTGTTTTTCAAACAGCAGGTAGCGAAGCTTTTGTTTGTTTGAGAATTGAGTACAGGCCCCCATTAAAAATTCCTTCGTCCCCTCGAGCGTTGGTGGCTCCTGGAAGGCGCTCATCCAGGCTTTAAGACTTCGATGAGACTGTAAAATTCCTTCATAGACGGCTTCAGTATCAATCGCAGGATGTGGAATTCTTAAAAGCAGGCGTTCGGTATGCAGACTTTCTTTTCCGGGTTTTTGAGCAGAAATATGATAACCTCCTTAGACGCGTTAACATTATTATCATTATTTTAAATTAGCAGGTATTCGCTTACAAATGTTTGGAAAAAAATTATTCAAGGTATATGAACAACGTAATTGCTCTCACAGAAAATCACCTGTCAGCCAGTGGAACTTTAACACACAGGAGGCTTTAATAATGGAATACATTTATTTAGGAAACTCAGGACTGCGCGTGCCGAAGTACATTCTCGGTACGATTCCATTCAGCGGCACGAATGGATTTGAACCAACAGGAAATATTGACGAAAATGATGCCCGCCGGATCGTGGATATATCACTGGAGGCAGGCATGAACATGTTCGATACTGCGAACCTGTATTCGAAGGGCGATGCCGAACGTGTTTTGGGCTCTGCGATTAAAGGACGCCGGAATGAGGTTCTCTTAACGTCCAAAACCGGCTTTCATTTTGACAATGACCCGAACGCCCTCGGTGCATCCCGCAGCAACATTGAAGCGTCCATTGACCGGACGCTAGAGCGGCTCGGCACGGATCACCTGGACGTGTATTTTGTCCACTTGTGGGACGGCCGCACGCCGGTGGAGGAAACCGTGGAAACGATGACCAACCTCGTGAAATCCGGAAAAATCCGGTACTGGGGCGTCTCCAACTACAGCGGCTGGGCGCTTGCAAGAATATTCTCCGTGGCAGAGCGTCCGGGCTACATTCCGCCGGTTACCCAGCAGATCTATTACACACCGGAGGCTCGTGAAGCAGAGTACGAGCTGCTTCCGGCAGGCCGGGAGCTCGGCGTAAGCTCGATGATATGGAGTCCGCTCGGCGAAGGACTTCTGAACGGCAAGATCGGCCGGAATAAAAAAGCACCGGCGAATACCCGCCAGGGCGAAGGCTGGCCGGAGCCATGGATTCAGGATGAAGAACGCCTGTATCAGGTGATTGATGCGCTTGAGGAAGTAGCCGAAGGCCGGAACGCCACGGTTCCGCAGATTGCCTACGCGTGGGTCAAGGACCGCCCGAACGTCGGCCCGATCGTCATTGCAGCCCGCAACGAAGAGCAGCTGCGTGAAAACCTGGCGTCGGCAGATATGTATCTGACGCAGGACGAGCATGACCGGATCGAATCCGTCGCGCGTCCGGCACCGATTTACCCGCTATGGCACCGGACGATGGCCGGCTTTGAAATGGGCAGCCCGTCCGAAATGCCGTATCTCGAAGGATACAAAAAGTCGATGGGGATGGATGAGTAATACCAGGATAAGCTAAGCAGCGGAAGCAGGAACTATCTGCTTCCGCTACTTTTTTACATAGATAAGATTATCGAAATTATAAAGAGAATCGTTATTTTTAACAGAAAAGATGAATTATTGATAGTTAATGAAACATAATTGATAGATTATACACGCGGGATGTAGTACGTTAAGAAAGGCAGGCCAATACATAAAACAAAGGAACATCCGCGATGATTAAGGATTATGAACGTTTCCGTTCGCTGTACGAACAGGAAATAGAGAAAATGGAACTGGCGGAAAATGAAGAGCTGGTGCAGCTGTATATGGCACAGAACCGTTTTTTTGACTGTATTTTCCGCAGCCGGAAACAGGCAGCCAAAAAAGAGCTGAGGGCGATTTACCGGGTCATTACGCTTAAGCCGGAAAATGATAAACGCCTGCAGGTACTCAAGCAGTATTATTTCTTTTTGATCGGTGGTTTTCTGGACCGGTATACCCAGACCTTTTCGTTCGATAAAAAAGCGCTCGCCGCCGCGGTGGCCCTGATCAATGTCATGGAAGCATGGACACGGGAAGAGGAGTTTTACGAAGGGATCCATGTGTTGGTGGACGGAATGCTCGATACCACCTGGAATGAAGACATTCAGACCTACAACAATCCGATTATTTCCAGGTTTATTACGCTTGTGGAACAGCAGCTGTATCAGGAGTTAAATACGGACGTTCTCGCAGGTCAGCTCGAGATCTCCCGTAGTCATGTCTCCCGGCTGGTGAACGAAGAGCTTGGCATGTCCATTCCGAACTACGTGACCTACAAACGGATTCAGGAGGCGGCCTATCTTCTCCAGAGCACAACAAGTCCGATGAAAGTAATCGCCGAACAGCTGCGATTTTCAAGCGCCAGTTATTTCGGGGTGTGCTTTAAAAACGTATACGGCTGTACGCCGAGGCAGTACCGGATATTTACTGCCCAGCGGTAACAGATAAAGAAAACAAAGGGAAGGAAAGAGGAAAAAGAGATGCGGACGAAGGATTTGAAACAGGCGTTATTAACCTGCCTGGAGGCCAATGATGGCGAAATGGAAATGTCAGCGTTAGTAAGGAAGGTGACTCACAAGCTGCCGTTCCCGGTGCATGCCAAAGAAATAAGCGATATTACCAACAGTTTAGAGCAGGCCGATGCCGTGAAAAAGGTTAAATCTTCATCAGGATCGGTGGCCGTTGTTTTGCAAAAGAAAGTCTATAATGGTGCTGGTCATTATGCAGAGATCATACATAAGAGCCGTCTCTAAACAAATAGAGGCGGCTCCAGTTTATTTTTCCAAAGAGGGAGTAAGCTCTTTAGCCATAATAAAGTCCGTCTGCTTTTCATCACCCATGTAGAAGGAATGGGCACCGGTTTGAATGAACCCGAGTTTTCTATAAAAGGCGAGGGCTTTTTCATTTTTTTCCCATACGCCTAACCAGATGGACTCTTTATTATTTTCCATGGCCATTTCGATCGCTTTATTGAACAGCCGTTTGCCAAGTCCGTATTGCTGGTAGTTGTTCTTTACATAAATTCTTTCGATCTCAAGCGCTTCCTCATTCATGCGTTCCGACTGGGCCGTGCCGGTGTTGATTTTTAAATAGCCGGCGAGTTCCTCATTAAAATAAATAAAGTAGAAGTAGGAAGAGGAGTTTGACAGCTCCTTCTTTAATTGGTTGATGTCGAATGCCCTGGTCATATAGGCATCCATGTTTTCCGGGGAATTTTGATCCTTAAACGTCTCATTAAATGTTTCGAAGCTAATTTGCTGAAGGCGGTAAGCATCCTCCAGGCCGCATTTTTTTATTGTGGTACTCATGGGAACCGGTCACTCCTTTATTTAAATCAGTAATCTCTCTTATGTCCTTTTTTAACAAACTCCCAATCCTTTTCTACATTTTGCCTGACTCTTTGAAGGAGATAGAGCATGGTTTCTGCTTCTTTGTCAGAAAAGCCTTCCAAGGCCACGCCATTGGAATAATTGTTTTCCCGTGTGATGAAAGGATAAATGTTCTTTCCCTTCTCGGTGGGGAAAAGCTTTTTGATTTTTTTGTTATGTATGTCCGCTGTTTTCTCGATGAAGCCGTTCGTTTCAAGGTTTTTAATGGCCCGGGCGGCGGTGGTCCGGTCTACCTTGAGCATTCCAGCTACTTTTTCCTGGATGATCCCTGGGTGTTCACAAATGCGCACAAGGTAGGCATACTGCCCTTTGGTAAGGTCATATTCTTTAAACTCTATATTGCTGATTGAATCCAGCGCTCTCGCTATCATGCCGATTTCACGAAGAATTTCTGTCATTCGTCCCTGCCTCCCTGCTGTATGTGTTTGTTGAAGGTGTATGTCAGGCTATATAAAAAATGTACATTATCTTTGTTGCATTTGCAACAAAAAAGAGTTGACTTAATTAATACAGGTGGCGAACGAACCATGAAAAAATCAATACTATTAAATTATATTTTGCTAGCCTGAAAAGAGGCTGCCCAAATTTGTGAACAGCCTCTTCCATCTAATTATAGGTAATAACATTTTTTCTTCCCATTCAGTCAATGGCGTTTAAGATATCCTGGCTGGCTCGGCGCCGGTGGGATTCCATAATGGTTCTGGCAGCTTTGCCGTCGTTTGTTTTCAAGCAGGCTACAATCGCTTCATGCTCTAAAACGGAACTGGTGGGGAGCGGGCGTTTGTTTACAGTATATAAACGGGCCCTGAATAAATGATCGGCGTGAAATTCGATTAAATCGTTCAGCCGCTGGTTTCCGGCTGCTTCTAAAATCCGGGAATGGTACTGGTCATCCAGTACGGCCCAGTCCTTAAGATTTTTACTTTCAAGGGCTGCTTTCTGATCCGCAATCAAGGATTCTAATTGAGTAATAAATGAATCAGTCAAGTTTCGGACAGCCAGTTCGGCGGCCAGGCCGTCCAAACTTTCGGCAATTTCGTAAATTTCCATTAAGTTTTTACTTTCAATAGGGGTAACTGCGAAGCCTTTACGGGGAATGACACGCACTAAGCCCTCTGTCTGCAGACGTATCAACGCTTCCCGTACCGGCGTGCGGCTCATATCCAAAACCTCCGCCATTTCCCTTTCCAGAACCATCTTTTCCGGCGGAAGATAAAGGTTACGAATAGCCTGCCGAATAATTTGATACGCTTTTTGAGGCAGGCGTTTTTCTTCTACTGAAGAAGAAAGCTGCGTTAAATGATGGTGCAGGGTTTCATCATAAAGGATTGAAGGGGAATAATCGTTAGTGTTCATCGAAAGCCTCTCCCTGTATATAAGTTTCTATCCGTTCATATAAAAGTATAACACCTCCTTTTCAGTTAAAAAGGAGGTGTTATACTTTAATTCTTTTATTTGCGTTTATTACGCTTTGACGTAAACCTTAGCTAGGGCTTCCAGAATAGCGTCGGTCATTTCTTTGGTGGAAGTATTTCCTCCGATATCGGCTGTTAAATAACCGGCGGCCGTTGCATCCCGAATAGATTGATTGACGAGCTGGGCTTCTTCGGCATAACCGAGCTGTTCAAGCATGAGTGCTGCGCTTCCGATCGCACCTATTGGGTTAGCTATGCCTTTACCGGCGATGTCCGGCGCGGAGCCGTGTACGGATTCAAACATGCTTGGGTATCTGCGCTCCGGATCCAGATTGGCACTGGCAGCAATGCCAAGACTCCCAGCAAGAGCACTTCCTAAATCAGAGAGAATATCTGCTAAAAGGTTTGAAGCAACCACTACTTCGAGATCCTCCGGATGGAGAACGAAGTTGGCAGCCATGGCATCCACCAGCCACTGATCCGTCTCCACGTCCGGATACTCCTTGCTGACTCTCGCAAATACTTCATCCCACAGTACCATGCCGTATTGCTGGGCGTTACTCTTCGTGACGCTCGTTACTTTTTTCCGTTTTCTGGTCCGCGCTAAATCAAAAGCGTAGCGGATAACACGTTCGCAGCCTTCTTCGGTAAAGAGGGAGGACTGGACAGCCACTTCCTTCCCAGGGCCCCGGCCGGTAAAGTTTCTGCCGCCGATACCAGAGTATTCGCCTTCGGAATTTTCGCGAACGAGCACCCAGTTCAGCGTATCTGTGTCTGGGTGGTTTAGCTTGCTGGGCACTCCAGGAAGAAATTCGACGGGACGAATATTTGCCCACTGATCAAAGCCCTGGCATATCGCAATGCGGAGTCCCCATAAACTAACATGGTCGGGCACACCCGGGAAGCCAACGGCCCCGAAATAAATAGCATCATAATTTTTCAACCTCTCAAGCCCATCCTCAGCCATCATGCGGCCATGCTCAAGATAATATTCGCAGCCCCACGGAAAGTAATCGGTTTCAAAATTGAAATTATTTGGAGAATGTTTGCTGATAAAATCCAATACCCGAATCCCTTCCTGCACAACTTCTTTTCCTATACCGTCTCCCGGAATAATTGCTAATTGATGAGTCTTTTGATTGTCCATCCTGTTCCCACCTTTTTTGTATTTGATTTCATTATCTACAACGTATACGTAAAAGTCAATAAAAAAATATTTTAAGCTTAATTAAGAAAATTAATTGACTTAATGTATACGTTAATATAAGATTTGGGTAATTGAAAGCGTTATCAATAACAGGGAGGGAAAGAAATGAATTTCATAAAAACCTGGAATCACCTCTGGCATTGGAATGACCAAGTTAAAAGCCAATTAAAAAGCAGCTTCAAAATCCTGATGTTTTCACAACCTGAACCAAAGCGTGCAGACAATGTTTCGGAAGCCGAGCGCCAGGAGCTGGAAAATGAAGAGCCGAATCCGCCTAACGAACCCCGGCTGTATTCCAAAGTACAATTGATCGGTTTATTTTTAGGACCGCTGCTCTTCCTATTGATAAAATTCGTTGTTCAGCCGGAAACAATGTCTGTAGAAGCGGTATCCATGCTCGGAATGATTGCCTGGATTGCCACGTGGTGGGTCACGGAAGCCTTGCCGATTCCGGTAACTTCCTTGCTGCCGATTGTCCTGTTTCCGGTGCTCGGCATTATGGAAATGGATGGAGTCACGGCTTCCTACGGCGATCCGCTTATTTTCTTGTTTGCGGGAAGCTTCATGATTGCTTTAACGATGGAAAAGTGGAACCTGCATAAACGTATCGCATTAAGTGTTATCGCTTTTGTCGGTGCCAACCCCAACATGATTATTCTCGGATTTATGATCGCTACTGGTTTTTTGTCGATGTGGATTTCAAATACCGCTACAACGATGATGATGGTTCCGATCAGTATTGCAGTGGCCAAGCACGTTTCAGATTCCTTGAAGCATACAGATATAGACACTTCACCCGGTGTGTTTCCTTTTGGTACGGCTCTGATGCTTGGTACAGCGTATGCGGCTACGATCGGAGGGTTCGGCACGTTAATTGGAGCGCCAGCCAATACGATTTTAGCTGCAACGTTAAATAATTTGTATGACGTGCAAATTGCTTTCGCCACGTGGATGATGTTCGGCGTACCGTTAGTTGTCGTGCTGGTTCCTTTAGTGTGGTTCTACCTCATCAAAATAGCTTTTCCGATGAAAGTCGATCATATTCCGGGCGGAAGGGAAATTATTAAAGAGGAGCTTCATGGCCTGGGTAAGACTCAGTATGAAGAAAAAATTGTGCTTACAATTTTTTCACTTACAGCTTTTGCCTGGATTACCAGGAGTTTTCTGCTGGAAAACTTCATTCCCGGAATCAATGACACCATTATCGCGTTATGCGGCGCCTTACTGCTTTTTCTTATTCCATCCAAGAACAAAAAAGACACGATCCTGGACTGGAACACTGCTCTAAAACTGCCATGGGGAATTTTATGGCTGTTTGGAGGCGGGCTCGCACTTGCTGCCGGTATTACGAACAGCGGTCTGGACAGTTGGCTTGGTGAAAAGCTCGTTGCTTTTTCCAACGCACCACTGTTTGTTATATTACTGTTTATCATTGGGTTAATTACACTGCTCACCGAATTCACCTCCAATACAGCAACTTCAACCATGGTTTATCCAATTGTGGCAGCAGGAGCTGCAACTCTCGGCACTGACCCGATCGTATTAATGATTGCTGCCTGCATGGGGGCTACATTTGCCTTTATGTTCCCGGTAGCGGCTCCGCCGAATGCAATTGTATTTGCAAGCGGTTACGTGAAAATGAGCAAAATGGCTTCAGCGGGCATCTGGTTAAACTTGATATGCATCATTATTTCCTGCCTGATCGTTTTATATTTTGTGCCAATTGTCTTCGGCAATCTAAGCGTTATGTAACTCTCTAATACCGTCAATGGAGGAAAACTATGAAGATTGTTGTAGCTTCTGATTCGTTTAAAGAAAGCTTAAGTTCGTTGGAGGTGGCCAGTTATTTTCGTCAGGGATGGGAAAAATTCGCCTCCTATGATTTAGAGTTTGATGTTATTTCTATGGCAGACGGAGGGGAAGGAACCTCAGAGGCCCTGCAGCAGGCATTGGATACGAAAGAAATTTCAGTGCCGGCGCATGACCCGCTGATGAATCCGATCACCGCCTCGATGCATATTTCCAGAACACACAGAACGGCTGTCATAGACGTGGCCTCTGCATCAGGACTGGATAAAATCCCTGCAGGGCAGCGGGACCCCGCTATTGCGACTTCCTACGGAACGGGAGAGCTCATCAAAGCGTGCCTGGATTACGATGTTGACCGGCTCCTTATTGGGCTTGGAGGGAGCGGTACAAACGACGGCGGAGCCGGCATGCTACAGGCCCTGGGTGGAAAACTGCTGGATGCAAACCATCAGGAGCTACCGTACGGCGGTCAATTTTTAAAGCAGCTTGAGGCGATGGATATGACTGCTTTGGATCCAAGGTTGGAAAAGACAGAAATAATTGGTTTATGTGATGTAAATAACCCTTTGACTGGACCATGGGGAGCAAGCTATATTTTCGGTCCACAAAAAGGAGCATCCAAAGAAACAGCTGCTTCGCTGGAGGAGGCATTGAGTACATTCGGCAGAGTGCTTAACTCGTATACCCATAAAGCTGTGAGCGAGCTTCCTTATATGGGGGCAGCCGGAGGCCTGGCTTCGGCCTTGGAAGGGTGCTTAAAAGGCCGGCTTGAGCCGGGTATCCAGTTTATTTTGAAAGAAAGCAATTTTTATGAACGGGTGCGGGACGCCTCATTAGTTATTACTGGGGAAGGAAAAATTGATTATCAGAGTGGTTCAGGGAAAACGCCGGTGGGCGTTGCGAGGGCCGTCAAAGAAGTAAATCCTTCGATCCCAGTGATCGCGATATGCGGCCAGCTTGGAGAAGGCTTTGAAAATGTATATGAAGAAGGTATTACAGCCGTTTTCAGTATCAGCGAAGGACCTTCCACTCTACAGAAAGCCGTCGCAGATTCGAAAAAATTAATAGCACATCTGGCAGGCAATTTGTCTAAATTCTATGGACAGATAATAAAGTAGATAAAATATAAAGAATAGAGAACGATTAAAAAGTCGTAATAAAACGCGTGAAGCTGGATAATATCCAGTTTCTTTTTTGTTTTGTTTAATTTTGCAACTATTTTTAGAAAATCCGCTTTCATAGTTGAATAATTATTTTTTATGTTTTATATTTCAACATGTAAGCGTTATTATAATAACTGTTGCAAATTGCAAATATTAAAAGGAGGTTGTATAATGCGTATTAAAGCGAACATGGAGAAAATCCCTGGCGGCATGATGGTAGTCCCATTATTGCTTGGGGCTCTGATTAACACCTTTGCACCTGGTATGCTAAGGATTGGAGGCTTTACCCAGGCGCTTTTTGTCGATGGGGCGTTAGTTTTAATTGCTTTATTTTTACTTTGTGCAGGAGCGCAGATTAATGTACGAAATGTTGGAACTACCGTGGGGAAAGGTGTCACATTATTAACAGTGAAATGGGTGGTAGGGGCAGCCTTCGGTTTAATTGCCTACGCCTTTGCCGGCACGGACGGTTTATTCCTTGGCCTGGCCCCGCTCGCTATCATTGCGGCTATGACAAACAGTAACGGCGGATTGTACGTAGCGCTTGTCGGCCAGTACGGAAAAGGTGATGATCGGGCGGCTTATTCCATCCTTGCGCTTAACGACGGCCCTTTTTTAACCATGGTGGCTTTATCGATTTTTGGCGCGATTGGTTTTGTGGACGGCCTGTTCTCGGTCGTTGATTTTGTCGCTGTTCTGCTGCCAATTATTATTGGCGCGGTGCTCGGAAACCTGGATGAAGAGATGAGAGATTTTCTGGATTCCGGAAGCAATATGTTAATTCCGTTTTTCGCCTTCGCGCTCGGGATGGGGATTAACTTTGCAGACATTTTAGCCGGCGGGCTCGGCGGTATCGTGCTCGGGTTTATGACTGTATTTCTAACGGGCACTGCTGGCTACTGGGTATTTAAACTGTTCAACTGGAACCCGATTGTTGGTGCATCGGAGGGTTCTTCGGCAGGTAACTCAGTTGCGACTCCGGCAGCGATAGCTTCCGCCAATGCCGCTTTCGCCAGTGTGGAATCTGTGGCTACCGTCCAGGTGGCAGCCAGCGTCGTGACTACTGCTATCCTCCTGCCTATTTATGTAGGCTTTCTTGTAAAGCGTCTGGAGAAAAAAGGAAAGCTTCAGACGTATCTTCAATGACATTCAACGTAAAATGAGAGGATTTCAAAACATGAAGTCCTCTTATTTTTGCCAGACAAGGTGGTTTTAATATGGATATATGTATTGTGGCTGACGACTTAACGGGAGCCAATGACTCCGGGGTGCAGTGCGCCCGGTACGGCTACCGGCCCTCGGTGGCCGTAAATGCACGTGATACAGGTGCTTTTGTGCATAAGGAGGCGCTTATCATCGACACAGATTCAAGGGAAATGAATACAGAATCAGCTTACCGGACCGTTAAAAATGCTGTCCGCCCATTTGCAGAAAGTCCTCCGAAATTAATGTATAAAAAAATTGATTCTACGATGAGGGGAAACATTGGAAGGGAATTAGATGCCCTGTATGAAGCATTTTCACCGGATTTTATCCTGGTTAACCCCGCTTATCCGGAGAACGGCAGAACGGTGATAAACGGGGAGTTATATGTAAACAGTACAGCTTTAAAAGAGACCGGAATAACTACGCTTCCGAACCAGACCGTCCGTTCTTCAACAGTCATCGATCTTCTTCAAGCACAAAGCAGTAATAAAGCTTATCATCTTAGCGAAGAGGAAATATCCTCCGGCGAACTTTTGGCCCTGCTTAAACGGCTGAAAAGGGAGGGTGTGGGATATCTCAGCTTTGACGGGGAAACGGAGGAGCAGATGCTCCGCCAGAGCCGTGCGCTTACAGCTGCCGGATACGATGTTATCTGGGCGGGCTCTGCCGGCGTGATGAAATTTTTACCCGAGATTTACGGTTTAAACGGGAGCGAATCATCAACTGAAAAAGCAGACCGATTAAACGAGTGCGAATCCGTGTTAATTGTCGCCGGCAGCCGGAGTGATATCACGCAAAAACAGAAAGCCCACCTGGAGGTGAACTATCCCGGCTGGACAGTGCCCCCGGAAATTTTTCTGGATCCCGGGTGGCAGTCGGATGCTTCCATCAAAGATATTCTCCGGGCGGCTTCCAAACGCAGCCATCCAGTGATGCTTATTTCCACGGATACCACGTTAGAGGCTGTGGAGAACGTGAAGGCAAAAGCGGAGGCGGTAAATATCCCGATGGTGGAAGCAACGAAAAAAATTGCTGAAGGACTGGGCAGGCTCACACGCCTGGTTTTCGATATTAATACGTTTGATGCGCTCGTAATGACGGGCGGGGACGTAGCTAAAGCGGTTTGTGTTTCGCTCGATAGTACAGAATTTGAATTGATACAGGAGTTTGAGCCGGGTATTCCTGTGGGACGGCTGCGCGGGTATTACAATCCAATCGCCATTACGAAGGCAGGGGCTTTTGGTACAGAAAAAACGTTCGTTCATGCGATCGAAACGCTGAGAGGAGAGATTTTAACATGACAAAGCCAGTTATTGGGATCACGATGGGGGATGCTGCCGGCGTAGGGCCGGAAATTATTGTCAAATCTTTGGCAGGAACCTCGGTTTATGACTACTGCACGCCAGTGGTTATTGGCGACATCGCACGCCTGGAGGACGTCATAAAAATAACAGACACCGGCCAGACCGTGGTGTCCATCGAAGATCCCGCGGAAGCAAAAGTGGATCCGGGTGTCATTTATTGCATTCAGGTAGGGAATCTGGAGCCTGAGCTTCCCTATGGACAATTGTCCTTTGAGGCAGGAAAGCATGCGTTTTTATATTTGGAAAAAGCAGTGCAGCTTGCCATGGACAAGCGTATTGACGCTATCTGTACAGCGCCCTTAAATAAGGAAGCTCTTCAGGGAGCGGGATACAATTATCCGGGGCATACGGAAATTCTGGCGGACCTGACCGGAACCGAGGATTATTCCATGATGCTCTCCGCCCCCAACTTGAAGGTGATTCATCTAACCACCCATCTGGGGCTCAAGGACGCCATTGAAGCGATAACACCGGAACGCACGTATAATGTGATTCGTCTTGCGCACAGAACGCTCTCAAAGGCCGGTTTTACCAACCCGAAAATTGCTGTGTGCGGCATTAATCCGCATGCCGGTGAAAATGGCCTGTTTGGATACGGCGAAGAAGAAAAACAGCTGCTCCCGGGCATACACAAAGCTCAGGAGGAAAATATCAATGTGGAGGGGCCGTACCCGGCAGACACTTTATTTTTCCGTGCGGGACGCGGCGATTTTGACGTCGTGGTGGCATGTTATCACGACCAGGGCCACGCGCCGGTGAAGGTACTGGGCTTGGAAGCCGGGGTGAACATTACCGTTGGGTTAAATTACGGCGTCATCCGCACCTCGGTCGATCACGGCACCGCCTTTGACATAGCCGGAAAAAATATCGCGGATGAGCGCAGTCTTCTGGAGGCGCTCACCATTGCCGCGGAGCTTGCTCCTAAATAATTCATTCTCCATCATGTGCATTTTTTCGTGTAAAATATGAAGAAAATTGCATTAAAGGGAGTAAGCAAATGTTGAAAATAGGAATTATAGCTCCTTATGAAGGCTTAAAGGAAGTAGCAACTAGGATTAGTGCTTCTCATCAGGAAGTCATGATAAACGTAGAGTCAGCAGACCTGGAGGAGGCTGTGGAACCGGCCCGGCGTCTGGAGGAGCAGGGGTACCATGTATTGATCAGCCGGGGAGGGACAGCGCAGATTCTGCGTGAACGATCTTCTCTTCCGGTGGTGGAAATTGATGTTTCCGGCTATGATATTTTGCGTACGCTGCTGCTGTTTCAAGACTCGAAGGACCCTATAGAGCTGATAGGGTTTCCGAATGTCTGCCACGGGGTGAATCAGGTGGCAGAGCTGCTTGGCATATCCATTTCCTATCAGGTTATTCACAGCTCTCAGGAAGTGTATCAGGCAGTAGAGAATGCTATCAGCCGGGGCATTCAAATCATTATTGGAGACACGGTAACCTTAACAACAGCCCGCCGTTTTGGGCTGGAGGGAATTATGATCACCTCCGGGCCGGAGTCGGTGGAGCAGGCTGTTGTTCAGGCTAAAGAAGTCGGAAGCCTGCTGCTTTACCAGGAAGCCATGAATACAAGCTACCACCATCTGCTGGAGCATTTACCGGAAAGTATCGCTCTTATCAAAGACACAGGTGAATTAATGTTTGCCAATCAGCCATTTTTGAATCTGTTTCAATTACCTTCGTATACAAATAATCATGCTGATAAAAACGAAATTTTGCAGAGCCTGCATCAAAAAATGCTGAATTATTTTTTCCTTCAGGAAACCTTTGTAATTAAGGAACGCAGTGTAATTGCAGAGGGGGAATTTTTAGTTGAAGGAAAAGAACGCCTGTATTTTCTGAAAATCAGTGATGAAAACAGATACAGGATAGAACAAAACGGTTTAGTTATTCAGCCGCTTCAGTCAGACATTGTTTCCTTTGGCCAAATTTCAACAGCCGATGAACGGGTACGTTCCATTGTGGAACAGGCGAAGAAGTTCACGGAATCCGTATACTTCCTCCAGGGAGAAGATGGGACAGGAAAGCGTTCCATTGCTGCTGCATTGCATCATTATCGTAATAACTACATTGAAAATCAATGGGAAGTAATACTGGACAAAGACTTCGACGAAATGGCGATGAAGCGGCTCGAAGCGATGATTCTATCGGGAAATGGTACATTTTATATTAAAAACTGGGAGGCTCTATCAGCTGAAAGGCTTGAACAGCTCTTTCAGGTTGCCTTTGATTCTGTGTCGGTAATTATATTTGCTGCTGCCAAAACCAATCTGCCTCTGCTTCAGCAGAAATTTCAAAAGAAAAGCATCGTGCTTTCGCTTCCGCCTCTGCGTGAGCGAATCGAGCATTTGCCCGAGTATATACGCACATTCATTGCCAGAAACAATTCAAAATACGGAAAACAGTTGGTGGGAGTGGAAAGCGGGCTTTTGCTGGAATGGAAATCCTATCACTGGCCGATGAACCTGCATGAGCTGCAGGATCTGGTTGAAATGGGAGTAAAAAACTCCGAAGGCCCGTACATTTCCAGGGAAGCCGTTCAAATTAATTCAACATCTTCCTATGGATCCGGCGAATCGTTGGATTTGAATCAACCATTGGACAGCATTGAGAAGCAGGTGATCAACCTGGTGCTGCAGGAAGAAAACATGAATCAGACCCGGGCGGCCCAAAGGCTGAATATTAACCGTTCCACATTGTGGCGCAAGCTTAAAGGCTGAGAAACAAAACCTATATAATGAGAAATAGACAAGCACCTCTAATATGGAGGTGTTTTTCTTATGGGAAAGAGAGTGAAGCCTTTTCCTTGCTTTAAAATGGAGTGTACGGGTTACACTGAACGCATCACTTATCCATGGTTAGTGGAAAAGTGAGGATAAAAACAAACATATTACTGACAAGGTGGGTTTCAGCTATGAAGGCAAATATTATGTACGAAGCGGGCGACGTCCGCGTGGAAGACGTACCGAAGCCGCAGCTGCAGGAGTCGACGGACAGCGTGTTGAAGGTTGTCGCTGCCTGCATCTGCGGAAGCGATCTGCACCCGTACCGCCATATGCATGCCGATGAACAGGGCGGAGGCGAACCGATGGGCCACGAAGTGATCGGCCGCATCGAAGAAATGGGCCCTGGCGTGACAGATTTTAAAAAAGGCGATCTGGTCGTGGTTCCGTTTGCGTATGGAGACAATACGTGCCCGTACTGCCAGGAAGGGCTGCAGACGTCCTGTGTGAACGGCGGATTTATGAGCGGCTGTCAGGCTGAATACGTCCGCATCCCGCAGGCCCAGGGAAGCATGTTTAAGCTTCCGGACGAGATCGGTGATGATTCCCCGCTGCTTCCGTCCCTTCTGACGATTTCGGATGTTTACGGCACCGGCTATCACGCTGCAGTGATGGGCGGCGTAAACGAAAATACCACCGTCACGGTAGTAGGCGACGGAGCCGTTGGACTGCTTGCGGTGCTGTCTGCGAGAAAGCTTGGGGCGCAGAAAATCATATTAATGGGGCGCCACCAGGAGCGCACTGACCTCGGGGTGGAATTCGGTGCTACCGACGTCGTTTCCGAGCGCGGGGATGAAGGCATTGCCAAGGTTCTTGAGCTGACAAACGGGGAAGGCACCCACGTCGTGCTCGAATGTGTCGGGCTGATGCCGGCGTACGACATGAGCGTGGGCGTTGTCCGTCCCGGTGGCGCAATCAGCCGTGTGGGCGCGCCGCAGTATGAAGAGGCAGCGGTAGGCTTTGGAAGTCTTTTCAGGCACAATATTACACTCACGGGAGGTCCTGCTCCGACTCGTGCCTACATGGACGAGCTGCTGCCGGACATTCTGGACGGCACCCTCAATCCGGGCCGCGTGTTTGACGTCACGATGGGAATTGACGACGTTCCGGAAGGCTACCGGGCGATGAACGACCGCGAAGCACTTAAAGTACTGGTAAAGCCGTAAGATAAGCGAATAACCGCCAGAGGGAAAGCACATTCATTTGTGCTTTCCCTTTATTTATTCTTTTTGGTTGCAAAGATGTTTATTGGATAATATTTCAATTTATGGGATGATAAAAGAAACGCTGACTAAAGAGGGAGAGCGTAAAATATTTTGTGTAAACGATCGATCGCAAAAAAAGGAAGTCCTTTTCTAGTAGAATGAAGTTACCGACCACATCCATAGAAAAGAGGACTTCCCTATGAATGATTTTACTACAGATATTGCTCAAGCTCTAGTCCAACATCAGGACGTGAACGAGATCTTTCGATCTCACCTGGAACACGCCGTCAACCAGCTGCTTCAAACCGAATTAACGTCCTTTCTGGATTACGACAAATACGATGCCTCCGGCATTGGTTCTGGCAATTCCCGCAACGGCACGTACGAACGCACGCTGAAAACCGAA
>NZ_ATVM01000026.1 GCF_000420725.1 Marinococcus halotolerans DSM 16375
GTTTTCAGCGTGCGCTCGTACGTGCCGTTGCGGGAATTGCCGGAACCAATGCCGGCCGCATCGTACTTCTCGTAATCCAAAAAAGACGTTAATTCGGTTTGAAGCAGCTGATTGACGGCGTGTTCCAAATGAGATCGGAAGATCTCGTTGACATCCTGATGTTGGACTAGAGCGTGAGCAATATCTGTAGTAAAATTATTCATAGGGAAGTCCTCTTTTCTGTGAATGTGGTCGGCTAACTTCATTCTACTAGAAAAGGACTTCCTTTTTTCGTGTTCGCTCGTTTACACAAAATATTTTACGCTCTCATTTTTTCTCATAGGATATCCTTATTACTGTAAACGTTGCTCAATCTTCTCTTTATTATTTAGATGAAAAATTTCTTAACCTGGAGTGGTCCCAGACACTGAAACGATAATTCAACAATAAGTAGCAAAAGAACACGAATGTTCCTTAGAACGTGAATATTACCGGGTTAAAATCTCAAAAACCTAGGTTACTATTTAAATTGGTATTTTTAGAGAGGACCTGACATGAATAAAGAAATGAATGAGCATTGCGACCGCCTCTTGCAAATGATCGATAAAATTAAGAACAAGCTAGACAAGATGGACGACGATCTTCAACAGTTAGAACAAACATTTACGGATGGCTTTGATCGATTAGATCGGTCGATCGACAGCTGTGAGCATGGAGTAAACCACATGAAATATTATATGAATAAAGCAGAATCACGGAGAAACCGGTGGTGATTTCCGTTTTCTGTCTCAAAACACGAAGACTACTTATTATATTGAGACACCAACTATAAACTTCCGATAATATATCTTATGTTAACTAATTTTCAAAGAAAATCAAGGAGCCAATATCTGACTTCCTTCCCTTTAATCGGATCGCTTATAATACCTATTCTATTCAACGATAAAGTCAAATAGCATGACGAAAAACATGGCGGTGGTACCGGAAACGATCATGACCATCTCGTGGATTTTCTGGTTCCAAGTTCACATCAAAAACTCATTATGACTAACAATGCTATCAACAAGATACCACTATTCAACTGCTCATACGTGCCATTACTTCATATAAGGTTCCCTTGACTTATATTCGTTAAATTCATGATTAATTATGTTTACTGAAACATTTAAGTTTCAGTAAACATAATTAAAGTATTCAAAAAACAATTAACCTGTACTTACTTATAACGATTTTCTAAATATCCCACGATGTTTGCAATCATATTTAAATTTGTCGTTCTATACTTAAAAGCAAGTTTCTTTAATGTTTTTTTATCATCAGGATTAATTCGTATCGTAGGCGAATATTGGAGGTTGGAAACTTTCTCTTGTAAATCGAAATTTTCTTTTGTAGCCATATGTTGCACACCTATTTCCATTAGATGAACCATCGTGGTTTCATTCATAATTGCCATTTCTTTAAGGCGTTCTTTGTCTTCTGGTGAACAATGAACAGATACGTATTTCGACCTACTCCCTTTTAAAGGAGTAATATCTTTAGCTCCTTCCCGAGAGGGCTTCACTTCAATATCACGTAATTTAGCATCTTCTTTGGCTGCATGAGCTTCTTTTTTTTGAAATTCATCTGAAGATGAATTTCTCTTTGGCGTGTTATCGTGAATTTCTTTATTATTTAAATTATTGTTCATGTTTGTTTTCCTACCTTTTATTAGAGATTTTTCACATGTTTACGTTCATATATTGAGCTAGTAGTAAAGTGGTTCTGGAAGTTATTACTCGTAAGGAAATGTATCCTTTAACTTTAACACTTAGATTCTAATGATACAATGTTTCAAAGTTATATAATAGAAAAAGTAACATTAATAAAAATCTAAGGAAAGCCCAACTTTCTTTGTGCTTTATTTTATCATGCACACCTAGTGTATAGTTGGTTAAAAATACAAATATGAATAAACTAAATAATTACGTTTATGTAAACGTAATTATTTAGTTTATTCAATAAGAGAACTTTGAAAACCTTTCATAATATTCGCCAAACTTCTGATACGTACTAAAAAGCTTCAGCAGGGTTTTGAAAGAAGTACTAATGGTTTTTGACCTATGTATCAACCGTCTTATAAAAGTCTACTTTTTACAACGCTAAAGATTTTCATTTTTATTCAAACGATAACAAGATGGTAGGATTATCGATATATTGTACAATATAAAAAAGGAGCTGATAGCGATGACTGTCATGAATTACTCCAATGCGCGAAAGAACTTTAAGGGACTGATAGATAAAGTCAACGACGACCAGGAAGCCGTCACCATCACGACCAAAGAACGAAACGCTGTCCTTATCTCGGAAGACGAATACAATCAATATCTCGAAACCATCTATCTGTTAAACAACCCGAGCAATTCCAAGCATCTATCGGAATCCATCCATCAATTAAACCAGGAAGAAACCACGACCGTTGATATCGATGAGTAAGTTGAACGTCTTATTCACTCACAATGCGTTTCAGGATTATCAGTATTGGCAAACCAAGGAAAAAAATGCTCAAACGCATTAATCAATTGATGAAAAGCATTGAACGAGACGGGGCGTTAGATGGCATGGGGAAACCAGAGAAATTAAAAGGCCATTTAGCTGGTTTTTACATTCAGTCGCATCGATATCGAACATCGATTAGTGTATACCGTTGATGACCAGCAAATTAGCATTATTGCCTGCCGATGTCTTTGTTAGATGAATGTTGTCGAGAAATATCCTTCAAAAATGTTTTTGAATGAGGTGCTTTTTATGATTCAAACGATTGGAACAGCAATCACTTTATATGTGGCCACAGCCGTGGATTTGTTAGTTATTTTATTAATTTTCTTTGCAAGAACGAATACCAAAAGGCAATATCGTGATATATACATAGGACAGTATTTAGGCTCTCTAACATTAATTGGTATCAGTCTGGTTTTAGCTTATGTTTTAAGCTTTGTGCCAGAACAATGGATGCTGGGGCTGTTGGGTTTAATACCTATTTACTTAGGTCTTAAAGTCGCTATTACTGGCGATGATGATGAAGAGCAAGTGGAAAGGCAACTAGATCAAAGAGGATTAAGTAAATTAGCAAGAACCGTAACACTAATTACTATAGCTAGTTGTGGTGCTGATAATATAGGATTGTTTGTACCTTATTTTGTAACATTGAATATTGCAGAATTAGTAGTAACGTTACTTGTGTTTGTGCTTCTAATTTTTGTTTTAGTATTTACAGCTCAGAAGCTATCGAATATTCCTGGAGTTGGAGAAATTGTAGAAAGATTTAGTAGGTGGATCATGAGCATTGTATACATTGGTTTAGGTGTATTCATTGTTTACGAAAATCAAACCATACAAACATTAATATCTTTCTTAAATTAAAGAGACGTGTGCAGATGATAGAATACCAGATCGTATCAAAACTCCTTCAATGATACCTAAATGATGAAGGAGATGTTTCTTTCTTCACTTTATTAAGAAAAAATACAGTAAATGAAATTTTTTATTGACCAAAAGAACAACCAACCAGACTACCACAAACCCTTTTACTCTATGCTCGAAAACATCTAATTAGTGTTACAAATAACTACTCAAGAAAAGAGATACATATATTATCCATCACTGAGTAAAGCAGGATCTAATCCATATCCACTTCAGCATAAAACGGACAAACGCCAATTGCTATTTCCAAAGTCAATTGTTCGCTGAGTATAAAGCTAACCCGATGAGACGGACCTGTTGAAAGAAGCCCTTCCGTTTTTGGTTTTATATTCCTCCATGTATTAAAAACTGACTTAGGGATTTCAACACGTCATTTATTCGATGCAGCATTGAATGTCCGGTCAAAAGGTACGGTTTCAATTCTATATATACCGCATCGATCGCTACAGCTACTAGCGAGAATCAAGCAGTACGAAAGTGAAGACTCCAACGATCAGTAGATACGTACTTCTATGAATAAGCTCAATGAAGATCTTCACACTTTCTCCATATTTTTTTCATACAATCATAAATGATTTGCTCAAATTTAAGATATTCGTTACCTAATAGAGAAAGAAGGCCCGCTAGTGACCCCCTCTCACGATAATACTCCAGGGCAGCGTATCGACATGCTTGATCAAATACGCGGCGTAGCTTTGCTTGCAATTTTTATTGTCAATATTTCCGGGCTTTCCCGCGTCGTTATGACTGATCCAACATGGCTCGACACTTCCCTCAAAACCATTATTTCAATTATTTTTGAAGACAGTGCCCGGCCGTTGTTTGCAATGATGTTTGGCCTCAGCCTCGTGCTCATTTACGATCGGATGCATGACAAAAGCGGTAATCCCTACCCCACCCTTATCCGGCGGCTCGTCATTCTGTTTTTCGTCGGAGGGCTTCACGGCTACTTTGTCTGGGCCGGGGACATCCTGCTCATGTACGCCTCAGCGGGGCTCGTGCTGCTCGGTTGTCTCCGGCTTCCTCCCCGGTGGCTGTTGGGATTAGCATGCTTTTTTTGGATTGGTTATGCTGTCGGGATTGATCTTTTGAATGGGTACACATCTCTTCAGATGGACCCCGAACAATGGATGAAAGACGCCCTCCCTCCGAATCGAACTTATCCAACCGGGGTTGAATATCTGTTCATTGAATGGTCGTCGATGATCAACCATTTCGGCTATTTCTTTTTCGGCATGTACGCTTATCGAAGTAGCTTTTATTCAAAAGTACTTAAGAACCGGGGTCGCAAATGGCTATTCACTCTGGGCTGCTTTCTTATCGGCATTCTAGGAAAAACGGGGAGCTATATCAAAATCGACAGCCCTATCCTTTATCATTTGGACGATCTTTACGCCTTTCTGGTGAGTATGAGTATCGCCCAGGCACTGCTTCTGATTGGTACAAGCCATCAAAGAGCTTCCACTGGGCTTTCGATGTTTACTGCTGTCGGGAAAATGACTTTCACTCATTACCTCCTGCAGTCGCTTATTTTTGTGAGCCTGTTCCGCCCAAGCGGTCGAACATTTTTCAACGGTTTTGGGGTTTTGGACCCACCGAGCTACGTGTACGCTTTAAGTATTGGTGTGCTGGTGTTTGCTATCCAAGTACTTGTTAGTCCATTATGGCTAAAATATTTTTACTACGGGCCATTGGAATGGGTTTGGCGAATCGGTACTTACATGAAATGGGTGCCTATGGTTCGCAGAAATGACCATCGTTATTAAAGGAACATTTCTACCATTTATGAAACGGGGGCTCCTTTTGAAAAAAAGTACCCTATAATAACATGACAGGCATCAAACAAGCTGCTTCCCAGGATATCAGGAAAGCAGCTTGTTTCATTACCTTGTTTTTTATTTTCACCTAAGCAGTTGAGCGTTAATAGCAACAATAACTGTACTGGCACTCATCAATACTGCCCCGACAGCTGGGCTGAGGAGAATACCCAAAGGTGCCAATACCCCAGCGGCTAAAGGAATGGCGACAATGTTATACCCTGCTGCCCACCACAGGTTTTGGATCATTTTCCGGTATGTCTTCCGGGATAAATCAATCACGGAGAGAACATCTAATGGATTGCTTTGCACCAACACGACGTCCGCCGTTTCCATTGCCACATCCGTCCCGCTTCCAATCGCGATTCCTACATCCGCCGTGGCGAGGGCCGGAGCATCATTGATGCCGTCGCCCGTCATGGCGACCTTTCGACCGGACTGCTGGACCTTTTTCACTTGGTCCGCTTTGTGATCTGGGAGCACTTCGGCATACACTTCTTCAATCCCAAGCTGGTTGGCTACCCAATCGGCGACACGTTGATGATCTCCGGTCAACATGATCGGTTCGATGTTTTGTTGCTTCAGTCTTTCTACTGCTTCCTTCGCTGAGTCGCGCACCATATCTGCGAGAGCAATCATGCCGGCGTAACCACCGTCAATCAGAACAAACACGACGGTTTTTCCTCCCGTCGAATACTGATCAAAGACCGCTGTGTCATAATCCATACGTTCCTGATTCATGTAACCGGGACTGACCACTTGGACCTGTTTCCCTTCGACCGTACCGCTCAGCCCTTTTCCTGTCATCGTTTCAAAATGTTGCACAGTCGGCGGGCGTTCCTGCTGCTCTTCCATCTTTCTCATAATGCCTCGAGCCAATGGATGTTCCGATTGTTGTTCCACCCCGGCCGCGTACCGCAAGACGTCCTGCTTGTCATAGGCTCCGTCTGCTTCAATATCGGTAACCCCAAAATTTCCTTCTGTCAGAGTACCGGTCTTATCAAAAATAACCGCTTCAATATTGCGGGCACTTTCAAATGGCGGTCGGTTGCGAATTAACAGTCCTTTCTTGGCGGAAATGGCGGTCGAAACGGACACCACTAGCGGAGCCGCCAGCCCGAGCGCGTGTGGACAAGTAATAACCATAACGGTGACCGCCCGTTGAACCGCCATATCAATAGCATTGCCCAAAGCTATCCAAATGATGAAGGTGCCAATACCAGCCGCTAAGGCCAAGTAAAATAGCCATTTGGCCGCACGATTGGCTAAATCCTGCGCCCGGGACTTCGATTCTTGCGCTTCCTGAACCAAAGTGACGACTTGAGATAAATATGTCTCATCCCCCGTCTTGGACACCCGGATCGTTAAACTGCCATCCTGGTTGACCGCCCCACCAATCACTTCTTCATCCACTTTTTTTTCTACCGGCACCGATTCTCCGGTCAGCATGGATTCATCAACCGACGACGATCCATCGATAATAATTCCATCCACGGGCACCTTTTCTCCTGGCTTAATGAGCACCTGATCGTCTTTCTGCACCTGATCGACCGGCACGTCTTCGGTGCTGCCGTCGCTGTTTAATCGATGGGCTTCATTGGGCATCAGTTTAATCAGTTCTTTCAACGCATTCGAGGCGCCCATGATCGAACGCATTTCAATCCAATGGCCCAACAGCATGACGTCAATTAATGTGGCTAGTTCCCAGAAAAAATTTCTGCCGGACCAGCCGAACACGACCATAGTGCTGTAGCCATACGCGACCACAATCGCTAGGCCGATCAGCGTCATCATGCCCGGGTTCTTCTGCTTGATTTCATCAATGGCCCCTGTTAAAAATGGCCAACCGCCGTAGAAAAAGACCATGGTCGCTAATCCGAAGAGGACCCACGAATCATAGGTGAATCCCCAGTCTAATCCAAGAAATTGTTGAATCGCGCTCGTTAACAGCAAAATAGGAATGGTAAGGATAACGGAAACGATGAACCGGCGCTTAAAGTCTTGAATCATCATTTCATGGTGATCGTGATGATCGTGTCCTTGATGATCATGATCGTCATTTGAAGTATCATGATGCTCCTCGTGGTGTTGATGCTTCTGATCGTTGTGATTTGCCACATTATCCCTTCTTTCTAGTATATCGATTTCCAAATACCCTTCCCCTGTATTTTCATCTATAAACGCATAAACGTTTTAGCCTATCTCATAAGTTTCGATGTCTCTAGAAGATCGTCAATCATTTGGTGTGAACATTGATTCATGTCTAATCCTAACGTAATCCCTGTGTTTGAACCGTGGCTTCCGCATAATGGATAAGATCATGGGTGAACTTCAGATAGCAGCAGAGCGCAAATGTTTCATGGGCCCGTCTCCCCACGAAGGATTAAAATCGTTTGAAGGAGTTCTCCAGGCAACCATTTACCGAAGATAAATCCTTATGTTCAAGAAAATAAGCTCAACCTATACCAGCTGGGCAAAAACCTAACGTTGGGGACTAGCAAGAGTACCCGCCTTCCTTTATCATGCTTGCTGCTTGTCCTAATCTTTATTATTCGATAATGTGCTATTCTAATCAGTCCCCACCACCTTAAAAACAAAGTCTTTGCCCTAAATGCCGGGACCGTCTTCACTTAAATATCTTGCTTGGGCAAGCCCGGCCCTTTTTCGATATACAATTAGGCTTACGGCTCCGAGAATCAACAGCACCGAAATCAGCTGCGCCACGCGGATCGTATCAAACAGCATTAAGCTGTCGGTCCGCATCCCTTCGATGAAAAAGCGGCCGAAGGAATACCAGATCACATACGTTAAAAACAGTTCCCCGCGGCGGAGATTAACCCGGCGCAGGCCTAATAGCAAGAAAAATCCCGCGATATTCCAAAGCGATTCGTACAAAAACGTGGGATTGTAGTAAGCTCCCTCAATATACATCTGATTAATAATAAATTCCGGCAGCTGCAGTCTCTCTAAAAACGAACGGCTCACTTCGCCGCCGTGGGCTTCCTGGTTAATAAAGTTGCCCCAGCGACCAATTGCCTGCCCCAAAATCAGGCTCGGTGCAGCAATATCCGCCAGCTTCCAAAAAGAGACTCGCTTGACTTTCGAAAAGACGATGCCCGTAAGTACGGCACCAATCAATCCGCCGTGTATCGCAAGACCACCTTCCCATACCGCCAGAATACTTCCCAGATTCTGGTCATAGTACCCCCATTCAAAAATGACATAGTACAATCGGGCCCCGATGATTGATATTGGGATGGCGAAAATGAGCAGATCCGCAAAAATGTCATCCGGAAGCCCCCGTTTCTTTGCTTCATAAGACGCTAATACATAACCAAGCAAAGCACCCAGACCAATGAGAATTCCGTACCAATAAATAGGCACAGATCCAACTTCAAAGGCCACCCGGTCGATCGGTTGCATCGATGAATACATCATATCTTTTGCCACTCCTAACTGCTACATGTGTCATCGTTAAAATTCTTTTTTTTGTTCTCCTGTCCGCTATCATCTATTTCATCGGTCTGATAATTGCTGAGACATTTTCACGTCCCTCCGTTTCACTCCGAAGTGCTTCTATTCTTCATTACCTTCTAGGTAAACTATACAACTTTCGATAGGGGATCTCATGTATTTAAAGCCTCTTCCACACCTATGATATAGGCATCCCAAGTCATGGGTTAAACATTGACTACTTTCCCCCCTAATTCCCCCCTTGTAAATGGGTCATATAGCTTTCCGAATCCCTGTTTTGCGGAGGAGTTTCATTGAAATCATACGTTTATATTATAAGGGGCTCCTGTGTAGAAAATATGAAGATAACCTATAAATGAGCCCTAGGCAATTATTTGAAAAAAGTTACTCTCATGACAGATTTTAAGAAATCTTCACAGTTTCTTCATACCTAAGAGGTACAACTAGTAGTGTACCCACTTTAATGCGCAAGGAGGAAGGCAAACAATGAAAAAACCAATGACATGGGGGGTCGCTGTGACCACTTTTGGTCTGCTGGTGGCCCCGGTAACCATGGAAGCTTCTCAAAGCGATAACGCAAGCGCTCCTAGCTCAATGGAAGATCATCACGAAGAAAGGGGGGCTTCGGGCATGATGGCCGAGGGAACACAGGGACCAATGGTCAACATGCTCCAGCAAATGTTGCAAGATCGTGGCATTTCCACCGACGTAGACGGCATCTTTGGTCCCGAAACCAGCGAAAGCGTACAAACGTTTCAAAAAGAGACTGGTATCACCGTGGACGGCATCGTTGGGCCCCAAACGATGATGGCGTTGCAAGACACTATGAGCGAAAACATGGGGATTTTACGTACCGGGGACGCCAACATGCACGTTCGCCACATCCAACAGTTATTAACCAACCAGGGGGTTGAAACGAACACCGATGGCATATTTGGTTCGGAGACCCGGGAAAACGTCATGCTTTATCAACAAGAACACCAACTTCAAGTCGACGGCATCGTTGGGCCCGAAACCATGGGGCACATGATGGATGGTATGAATTCAGAAGCTCGCCAACAAATGATGGGCATGATGAACAACGACCAGGAGGGCCAGCATCACCAAATGAAGGGGTCCATGGGAGGACAAAGCGACATGAATATGAATCATTCCAGCTCCGGAGAAGTGCCGGATGATCTGCAAAAAGCTGAAAACCCTACATTTGAAGTTGGGGATACAGCCACGATAGAAGCCAATCATATGGAAGGCATGGAAGGAGCGACCGCCACCATCATCGGAGCTTATGATACGACCGCCTATGCAGTTACATTTCAACCAACCGATGGCGGAGACCTTGTCGAAAATCACAAATGGGTCATCCATGAAGAATTGAACAACACAGGCAAAGAATCGTTACAACCGGGGGATACCGCCGTACTTGACGTTTCCCATATGGAGGGCATGGACGGCGCCACGGCCACCATCGATACAGCAGAGGAAACCACCGTGTACATGGTCGATTTCACCACGACGGACGGGGAAGAAGTCACCAATCATAAATGGTTAACGGAAAGCGAACTGCGCAGCAACTAACGTCCATTCCGTGAAGAAAACCACCGCTATAAGCAAATCAAACGTTCTCTCTACCAGAGGGGACGTTTGGTTTACCTACCTGCAGTAGCGCCCGTGTCCAACAACGCTTATGGAGACACTTCTATCACTAGAAAAAGAGGTGAGATAGACATGCCAATAAGTCCTGAAGACCGTCGCTTGTTTTTGAAAAATACATCAGGTCTCGATAACGGCTTTCGTGCAGGCGGCAAATTACAACAGCCCGCCTATTATCATTGGCTCGAGTATCTTTTCCATTCGCTGATGAAGGACCAGGCCGTGCGCCAATTGTTTCAACAATTGGCAGCCTGGGACATGTATACCTACCGGCACTCGTTTGACGTCTTTCTTCTCGGTTCTCTGGCTGCTCACCGATTGGAATGGCCAAATATACGTGAAATGGCTTGCGGGCTGCTGCTTCATGATATTGGCAAAACGGCGATTCCCCGTACTGTCTTAACAAAACAAACATCCCCGACAGTGGCGGAATGGAACATGTTGAAAAGCCATGCCAGGCAGGGGTACAGCATATTAAAAGACCACGGATTTTCTGAACTTATTTCATCCATGGCTTACCGGCATCACGAGCGCCTGGATGGCAGCGGCTATCCAAATGGAGTCCCGGCGTCCAAGCTTGAAGATCCTGTCCGGTTGTTATCTGTGCTTGACGTCTATTCTGCTCTATCACTGAACCGCCCTTACCTTCGAGCCGTATCCCCGCTTCAGGCGGTACAACTGTTACAAAAGGAAGCCGGTTCGCTGGACCCTGAATATATTCGCTTTTTCTGCGAATTTCTGGGGATCTTTCCAGCAGGGTCCACCGTTCAATTAACGAACGGCACCACGGCAGTTATCATTGGCTGCGACGATATTTCTTCCACCCTGCCGCTTGTGAGGGACATACGAACACACGAAACCTTTTATCTTCCGGTCGACCAAACCCTCCGGATCAGCCGATGGATAGATCCGCTTTAATACGTATTTCCCCTCTTTCCCTTCTTCCTACTTTTCCATCAGCGTGTAATAAATAAGAAAGAAAGCACCGAGCGGAAGAAACACCCAGGAGCACACCAAAAACAATTGATGCATAAACGTATGCACGTTTGTAAAAGGAGCAGCCCAGGCCGCAGACATTGTCAAGCAGCCCAGGCCGACAATGATTAATACTCCTGCCGTGATCCATTCCAACCACCTCATTGTCCTTTCCTCCTTCCCGCTTTTAATTGCTCTGGCACAGCTTCCTTATGATTCTTCAAATTTGTATCCGACACCCCAGACAGTGTGAACAGGATTTGTTTCGTGATAGAAAGCGTTTAGCTTAAGCCGGAGATTTTTCATATGTGTATCTACTGTCCGAACGTCCCCCATGTAATCCATGCCCCAAATCCGCTGGAGCAGCAACTCCCGGCTGAACACCCTTCCCGGCTTTTCAATCAGTGTATGAAGCAGGTCAAATTCCTTCGGGGTCAATACAACTTCTTCTTCCGCTGCATACACCGACCGCTTCTCGGGATCCACCCGCAGCGACCCCCGTTCAATTTCATGCGATGGTTCATAGGATACGGGAAAATCATACGAACGGCGGAGCAGCGCCTGTACGCGGGCCAGCAGCTCCTTGGACTCAAACGGCTTGGCCAGATAATCGTCCGCCCCCAGCTCCAGCCCCTCCACTCTGTCTTCGAGACCGGCACGGGCCGTAAGCATCAAAATCGGCACAGCACTCGAAGAACGAATCGTTTCACAAACCGCCCAGCCATCTGTCCCCGGCATCATGAGATCTAATATCACCAGATCGTATGACTGCTTCCGCCACTGGCTTAACGCTTCTGCTCCCCCCGCTGCCTCTGTGACCTGATAGCCTCCGTGCTGCAAATAGATGCGGAGCATCTGTCTCATTGGAAACTCATCATCGACTACCAGAATACGGTAGGTTTCTTTATGCTTCATTTCCTTCACGTCCTTTATCAACAGCTGTCTATGTACGTTCATTATATAATAGAAGAAAACCGCCGGACGTGGTCCAGCGGTTCCCCGTACCTTCATGTTATTTTGCCATCTGTTCGCATGCATCTGCACAGCGGTAGCAGGCGTCAGCGCAATCTTTACAGTGCTGATGATGCTCATGCTTGGCACATTCATCCCCGCAGGCACGGCAGATTTTTGCGCACAGGGCGCAGATTTCTTTCGCAAACGGACTGTTGCTTTGCATTGCTTTTGCTGCAAAAGCACACATATCCGCACATTCACGGTCGAGACGGATACAATCTGCCATCATCTTCACATCGTCTTCTTTCAGGCAGTCATCAAAACAGCGGTTGCATTGTTCCATACAACGAAGGCACTCCTGCACGCATTCTTCGTAAGTCATTGAAACCATCCTCTCTTTTTTGATATTCCCTTTCCCGCCTGCCTGTTTTTATTGTGCCCGCTTGATGTGAAGAAACTGTGAAGAGCATTAAATTTTTTTCTTTACTCCGTATTTTTTCCGGGCCGGGCAAACGTTAATATAAATGACGTGCCCTCCCCCGGGACACTCGAAACCTGAATATCGCCATCATGAGCATGCATTAACTGCTTCACAATCGCGAGCCCCAGGCCCGTCCCCCCGCCTTCGCGTGACCGGGACTTATCTACACGATAAAACCGGTCGAAAATAAACGGCAGTTCCTTTTGGGGGATCCCTATGCCTGTATCTGTTACTGTGATAACCGGCTGATGACTGGAGTTGCGGCCGCCGTGAATCGAGATGCTTCCTTTTTCCGTGTAACGCAGGGCGTTCGTCATCAGGTTCATGAATACCTGCTCCAGCCGCAGTTCATCTCCGTAGACAATCAGTCCTTCCTCTACGTCTATGTCCAGTTCCAGTCCCTGCTGGCGGGCCGGCAGAGCAAACCCTTTGACAATCCGCTCGAGCATCGGAGCTAACGCCAAATGTTTTTTGGTTAATTTCATATGACCGTCATCCATTTGCGCCAGATCGAACAGTTCTTCCACCAAACGATTTAACCGTTCAGCTTCGTCGGAGAGAATCGTAAGGTACGCATCCTCTTCCTCCTTTTGATCGTACAGTTTTTCCTTCAGAATGTGGGAATAGCCTTTAATGTATGTGACCGGCGTCCGTAACTCATGGGAGATATCCGCCAGAAAAGCTCTCCGGGCATCCCGGTACTGTTTTAAATCTTCAGCCAGGTCATTAATGGCCGTCCCGAGTGACCCTACTTCGTCTTTAGACGGATGGTGGACCCTCACCTCCAGTTCCCCTTTTGCGATTTGCCGGGTTGCCTGTTCCATCTGTAGTAACGGAAACGTCATGCGCCGGGTCAGAATAATGATACAGGCAAACGCAAGGAGAAATGCTCCGACAACCGCAAGTGTAATGAGTCGCTGGACTTCCTGAATATCCCTCTCTATTGCTGATTGAGAAGATAATAGATACATACTTCCCGATACTTTTCCGTTAGCCTGAAGAGTTCTTCCCACCACAAAATATTCTTCGCCTGTGGCTTCATTAGTATATGTACGTTCTACAGGGCTTCCAGCCTCTATTTTCTGCCGTTCCTTTAAAGAAATATTTTTTGGAAACACGCTCGTATTGTTGCCCACATGTCGTATCGTTTGAAAAGATTCATCCAGCATGTACGCATCCTGATGCCCCGCTGTTAATGTCTCCAGAACACTCGTCGCAATGGTCCCGTTTTCTTCGTACATGGACCCGTAGTGAGAAACACTCTGCTGCATTTCTTCTACTTCCTGTTCGAAAAAAAAGCCCGAGATAACCTCATGAATAACGAAAGCAAGAGGAATCAACACCACTACAAACAACGAGAACAAGATGATTGCTAACTTAACAGCGATGTGCCTAAACAACTTTTTAAACATTCCGCGCAACCTTTCCACCTCCTCTTTTTCCTAATCTTGTCTACTATTATATACTCGCCATCACAGGCGCTACTACTCCCTTACTCCTAACATCTTTTTAAAAGAGAAACAGTTCAATAGATAAGAGCCCTCTTCAACGATGAATGAGGACTCTTATCTAAAGTTTATTAACATTTTTGAAGCACGTGCCGTTTTTGTTCACCTTCTTTTTTGGTTGTACATTAAATTTTTAGCCTCTGCATTCCCCTCAAGCTCTATATGATTGATCACAAGACAGAGAAACAATCCTATTTGCAATAGTTTTTACATTGCGTGTTTAATGCCTCGCTTGACCAACCACCAATTAATTGGATAGCTTGTTAAAAAGCCTATCATCAAAGCGATCTGCATCATAAACCAAAAAGTGGGACCAGACGGGGACGGAGCGTGCGTGAAAAATACAAAATGAACTAAAGCCATCCACCCAAACATGCCAATCTCATAAAAAACCAGTGCTAAAGTATCTGCTTTAATAGCTTTTTTTAATCCTTCCCGTTTCGTCATTTTTTCGTTCATCGGAAGAATGGCAAAGAGTTGAAAGAAAATACCCAGCAAATAGGCCAAGGTAAATTCAACAATATAATCGGCAAATAAGCGAGTTCCAGCAATGGTCCATCCAAGCGCGACGACGATTGGAATACCAATAATGTCTCCAAGGGCACAGCCCGCGCCGCAGTGACTCGTGGAAGCTAGCGTTGATTGCCACATCGGTTTTTCTTGATGAGCTCTCCGACCAATATAATAATAGAAAATTAAACCAACAGGACCCGAGTAAATAACGGTCACTGGCCAAACAACATTCATAATGACCATCGGTTGTGGATGTTTCTTCACATCCCAAGTTACCCACACTGTACATAATGCTGAAACAATTAAGGATACCGTAGATATAACAGCTAGTACAGACATGATTCATACCTCCTTCAGTCAATTCAAAATGCATATACCCGCACACCGTATTTAATTAAACCAATAAAAAAGGTTGTTTTTTCAATCGTTAATAAATTATAATTACCCTTACAGGTATATTTATTTAAAGGAGGTTTTTGTATGATGAATGGCGGCAGCGGCATGATGAGCGGCGGGATGGTTGGCTTTGGCTTTCTCGTGCTCATTCTTCTGGTTCTTATTATTCTGGTGCTCGTCTGGATGTTTCGGCCTTCGACCAAGCATTCGTCC
Source organism: Marinococcus halotolerans DSM 16375 (assembly GCF_000420725.1). Classification (GTDB taxonomy): domain Bacteria; phylum Bacillota; class Bacilli; order Bacillales; family Marinococcaceae; genus Marinococcus; species Marinococcus halotolerans. The sequence continues at coordinate 15,420 of NZ_ATVM01000026.1, forward strand.
CGGACCAAATCGGGCACCGCATCGGAACGGCTCGATCAACGGCTCGCGAACGGAGACATTTCTGAAGAAGAATACGACCGGTTGAAACGAAAAATCAACGACCATTAAATGAAGGAAGGCGGGAGCGCATGCACCGACTATGGATAGGAAGCGCCTTGATTGTAGGCCTGATCGCTATTGGCATTGGCAGCTACTTGTTCTTCTTTTCTTCCGGCTCGGGGTCCCTGCCGGACGGCGTCACCCGGGGCGGGCAAAGCATTGCTTCGCTCGAAACCACCAATGCCGCCGGCCGGCCGGAAAAAACCTTTGCGCTTACGGCCGAGGAAAAGGAATGGACCATTGAGGAAAAGGAACGCGTGGAGGCATGGACCTATAACGGCACCGTACCCGGCCAGGAACTCCGGGTGGAGCAAGGAGATTTTGTGCAAGTGGATGTAACCAACAACCTCGACGTGCCGGTGACTATTCACTGGCACGGGGTGAACCTGGCCAACAATATGGACGGGGTCCCCGGTCTCACCCAGGACGCGGTGCAGCCCGGCGAATCATTCACCTATAAATTTGTGGCCGAAGACGCCGGCACCTACTGGTATCATTCGCATCAGCACAGTTCCAGGCAGGTTGATAAAGGATTATACGGGCCGCTGGTCGTCGAAGACCCGGAGGAAAACGAAGACTATGAGGTCGAAGAAACGCTCATGCTCGATGAGTGGCCGGTCCACCAGGCCAAAGACGGGCCCGCCAGCCGCCAAGGAATGATGGAAAGCCGGCGGTCCGGGGACGGCGAAGCAGATACCAAGGACCTGTATGACACCTTCACCGTGAACGGAAAGGCCGGGGAAGCGATCGACCCCCTCGAGATGGAGCAGGGCGAGACTGCCCGTTTGCGCCTCGTGAATGCCGGCTTTCAGCAGCACCAGCTGGCGTTTCCGGAAGGGTCCGCGGAGGTGATCGCGGTGGACGGGGAAGCAACCTCCTCCAACGACGCCTCCGCGGATATCGTGGAAATTGCCCCCGGCGAGCGGATCGACGTCGCGTATACGAAGCAGGACCAGACTCCTGTCTTCCTTGGGGAGCCGGGAAACAAGGAAAAAGCCCGCGACATGCGTATCCCGGTACTGCCGGAGGGCACGTCCCGGTCGGAGGCTGCGATGGCTTCGCCGGAAACAGAGACGACTGCCCGCGGAGCCGACCAAAGCACCGACACCGTTCTGTTTGATCAGGTACCGGATCCGGACGTCTCCTATACGATGGACTTGAGTATGGGCATGGATATGGGCGGCGGGGGCATGAGCTTTCAGATTAACGGCCGCACCTTTCCGGATACCCCTCCCATCCATGTCCAGGACGGGGACATCGTTAAAGTCGAGATCGAAAACAATGGCAGCATGAATCATCCGATGCACCTGCATGGCCACGACTTCCAGATCCAATCCCAGGATGGAACCGCCCTGGATCAGCCAAGTGTGAAGGATCTGGTGCATGTCAAACCCGGGGAATCCTATACTATTTACTTCGAAGCCAACAACAAAGGCGAATGGCTGTTTCACTGCCACGATAATAACCATGCCGAGTTGGGCATGAGCACCATCGTCGATTACGACAGTGTTTATTCCCCTTATGACTTCGGAGGCGATGCGGAGAACCACCCAAGTTAATAAACTTTGTACAGCCGATAATGGCCTTAACAATCATTTTTGCCTCTCTTAGAGGTATTGTTCAGGCCAGGGATGCTTCCTTGCGCCCCATAGACATGAATAGATAGCGTCCCTTGAAGAGTATACAATACAGGAAAACAACGACTTTCTCTTTTGATAGTCGTTGTTTTTTTGATGCTATTTTCCAATGCCTCTTCTATTTCATTTTTTATTAACATAATCGCGATTATCAGTAGTCGTGCGCTAAATAAAGAAGCGTTTTGACTTTTTCAGAAGTCAAAACGCTTCTTTGGCTTTTGTACATAGAAATTGTACTTTTTGATAAGATAAATATTGGAAATAACAAAATATTTTTTAAGAATCCTCTAACATTAAATTATATTGATTTAATAATTATGATATTTGAAATTTATTTAAACGCCGATTGTAAAATTAAGCTAGACAACGAAAAAGATCACTCGTGATACACTCAAAATGAATTTCCGACCAAAGAAATCACAGGAGTGATCACGAATGACCTACACCCATCTTAGCACGAATGAAGTTGTCCTCATAGAAGCGTATAATCAGAATGAGTTCTCAGTTTCCCGGATTGCCAGGCAACTCGGGCGCGCCCGTCAAACGATCCACAACGTCGTGAGTTACTTACGGGAAGGGCATCGGGCCCTTGATTATGTTCAGCGGTATCAAGCCAATAAACAGCGTTGTGGTCGAAGACCGACGGTCTTATCGGCAACCGATCAAGCCTATGTCACTGACAAAGTCGGGGACGGATGGACGCCTGATGTCATCATTGGCCGGCAGGAGCGCACCCTGTACCGCCTATTCGAGCGCCGAGTGCTGGATCGAAGCTCCCTGCCGATGAAAGGAAAGCGAAAACCGAACGGGCATCAGGAACGCCGGGGAAAGCAGTCGTTTCGGCGGACCCTTTCAGACCGAGCGCAGGATTACCCGGCCTTTCCACAGGAATTTGGCCACCTGGAGGGAGACACCATTGTCGGCCGTCACCACAAGAGTGCCGTGATTACCCTGGTCGAACGCTTATCGAAAGTGATTATTACCCTTCAGCCAGCCGGTCGTACGGCCGGAGATATTGAAACCACGCTGCGCCGGTGGTGCAGCCGCTTTCCCAAGCACCTGTTCAAATCCATCACTTTCGACTGTGGCAAGGAGTTCTCCAACTGGCGGTCAATCAGCAACAAGCATGACTTTGATTCATGAGGTACATGGAGAATGATATGGTGTCTAACTTAATTTGACGATTTAAACATTATAAAAATGCTCCAATAACCTTAAACTATTACCATGCCGTGCAACTGTCTTGCGAGTGCTTGATCAACATTAGTGATACCAATTATGGTTCAGGATTCTTTTGTTCTAATTGTTGGTAAATTTGCTCCAAACGTTCCTGAAAAACCTCATAGGGGACCTTCCCTTGGGCATATTCTTCTTCCAGCGCCAGCTTTTCGGTCAATAAGTGGGCTTTATTCATTAGAAGCATCTCCCCGTTGATGATTTACATTTTTCTTTCGTCTTGGATCAGCGGAAGTATAAAAAACTTTCATGACCGATGAGATAAATATTTTTACGATGAATACCTGCATCGGCTAGGGGAGGGGTATCTTGTTGCCTACGTTCATTATTGGTGTATTCGCGAATGTGTAGTGTCATTCGTTTTCGCCCCTTCTAACATAGTTTTTACCATGTCCTTCCTCTTCTGCTGTTTAAAGAACGACAGGTGCTCTGCCAGGCTTTTCCCTTTAATAATACCTCATAATCTCAAAAGAACAGGTTCTTATATACCAATTACAGGAGAAGTCAATCAGCCCTTCCCCTTACAAGTTTCCCTCGGTCATGTTTTTTTATCCCTCGTAAAGCGCACAGAAAACGCATTAGGAAGAACTACTATAGTTTGTCTTCGGGGGGGGGGGAAGCAGTTGTTAGAAATGCTATTAAAGCATCGATAGCTGCTGCTTCCTCTTTACCGTTTGTCACTAGCGTCAACCACTCGTGTTTTCGGCCATGCAAATGCATCATTCCCATCAGACTTTTTCCGTCAACCCAGCGGCCCTCCTTCCCAATCATGATATCACAATCATAACCGAGGGCATGACGCACTAAAGCAGTGGTATTTCTCGCCTGCAATCCTTCCTCCAAATTAATCCTGACGGAATGCTGTTTCATGTTCATCCTCTCCATCCTTTACAGTATCACTCATGGTTGGCTGTTTCTTATTGATAAAAACCTTTCTTCTTGGGACTGAACATTATTCGTTACTCCAAATCACAACGACCAGCGCGGCTACTAAACATGCCCCAATAGCTACCCACAACATGACCGCCGATGCGCGGTGCCACTGTTTTTGTCGATACCCATTAATAAGCAACAAAACCATAAGGGCCGCCACACTCATGAAAAATACATATACCATTATCTCCCCCTTGCACAGACAATCCTTTTTTCTCCCATAACCATCTATTCTTTTTTCTCTGGCGATGAAACGGCCAACAGCTCCATGGTATTTTCGGTGTTTCTTCCCTTTATTTCCGGGGTACATATATAGTATGTATATTCATCTTAATGATGATAAACATACATGTGAAAGGAGGAAGACGTATGAATCACCACCGGGACCTCGAACAAGAAGACTTCTTCGTAACCCTGGAAGAATGGCACGCGGCCATCTATCTCTCCCCCGACGACTACACGTTATGGCAGCAATGGTTTCAGGATAGCCGGAATCCATTGCTACGTCACCTTTCTTACGGGCAATTACTATCAGTGTTTGCTTTACGTTTCGATCAACCCATTTCATCCATCCATACCCGTCTTCGACACATTCAACAAACATTGCTTCTCTGGATTCGAGAAACATCTCGTCCTTCCATGAGCGATTAACCATGCGAACCGCTTCCTGCCTCGATAGGAAGCACTTTTTTTCTCCCTTTTGCATCCGGCTCTTTTCTCTACTCTTTCGGAAGCTTCGCTACATATTCCTCCAACCGTTCCATCTTCCTCTTCAACACGGTAAGAATGGCTTCTCGCAAAAACCAAAATGCTTGATTTTCCGCTTCGGTGGCGCGATACGGCGCTTCTTCAATCGTTAATATGGTGGCCGATCCTTCCTCTTGAAAGGTCACTTTATGCCATATTTCTAAAGGGAACGAAGACATCCATGGCAGCACAAGCGCCTCTCCTTCGGGAGAAGAAAAGCTCTTCGTATAAGTAATCGAATCAGGTTCTTTCACTTCATGGTAGGTCAAGGTTTCCCAAACGTCATACCCTTCTGGTGCCACCTGCTGAAACAGGACCTCCCCCTGCGGGGCAAGTACGGATTCGCAGACATACATACAAGCGTGGTCGTTGGGCCACCAATGCGCAAAATGCTGATGACTGGTCCACACATCAAACAACACCACCGCCGGGCACGAGAAGGTGTAGGAAAAGGTCAATGCATGGGAGATTGGTTCGGGCTTTGTCATTTCGGCACGCCTCCTTGGTTTCTTTTGGGATAGAAAACGAGCACCAATGCCTGCCTAGGCGTATTGGCACTCGTTCATGGTTGATCTTCAACGATCAGGTAATGATCTCTGTCAAATCATTATGGATTTTTAGGGAGCGTATCTTCCGTTTGTTGTGGTGGATGATCAACGGTACTCCCCGGCGCCGCGCTGGAAGAAGACTCCTGGCGCTGTTTTCGAGCTTCCTGAATCGCTTTTCGTTTCTGGAGAAAGTAATAGATCGTCGATACCGCACTGTACGCTCCGCGCACCTGCTCGTTACTTAATTTGCTTTTCCCTTCCGGATCCTGCCGCTCACGCATGGTCTCTGTCGCGTGGACCAAGGAAGAGGTTAATTGCCGAGACGATTCGCCGATGTCACCGATAATGTAAAATAACGGGCTCAACGCATGAATTTTTTCATTCACATCCGCCAGCGTCTCATTGCTGTTGTTCAGCACGACCGATGTTTCTTTCATCACCCCGTCCAACTGTCCCGGCAGCTCTTGAACCGTTTCATTAACCCCACCGAGTACCTTGGCCAGATTATTCAATGCTTTCACTAAAAAGATGGCAACGACCGCAAAGGCCAGGCCCATGATCAAAACGCCAATACCAACCAAATCCATTACTGATTCCCCCTTGATTTCGATGTTTGTTGTTTAGCTTTACCCCGACGAAACATTTCCATCGCAGCGTCTCCCCACTGGATCCAGCGAATCGCTTGGGGATTCGGCTGCTCGTAGGCTCGAGCGGCGTCTTCCGACATCCCCTCCAACGAACTATTGATATTATTAACCGTCGTACTAACATTCCGCAACGAGTCCGCCAATTCGCTAAACGATTCCGACTGCTCATTCAGATGCTGCGTGATTTCATTCGTTTCCTTTAACACGTTTTCGGATTCCGTGGTAATCCCCTGAATTTGCTGCTGAAATTGGTCAGCCGTGGTGGATAAGCTCTTCATGGTGCTTGTCACCGCTTTTAATGTAATCACGACAAAAATGGCAATAAGCAAAAACGCCACGGCAATGATCAATAAACCAAGACCTGCTAATGACATAAATCTTAACCTCCTTGTTTCATTTATCTATATAAAAAGTCCTTCGAAAAGCGAAGGACTTGAATCCTACGTTCGCCTTGGTATCGATCTTCATGAACGACTTATTTCTAACACCTACCACTCCGTTCATGCATTCAAACAATAGATAGTACTTATGATTGATGTTATACATTCAAATGTTTGAATAAGGGAAGGGCGGGCAATAAGTATAACTATCATCGAAAACACGCCGGCTTCTCGGACGATGACCAACACCGAAAACGTGTTGACCCCATTCTTGTAAAGGAGTGATCGTGCATGAGCACATCAAACAAAGCCCTCGTCCCTACGATTCTTTTATCCACAGTGGTAATTGGAAGCGGCATCGCGTGGTGGGCCACCCGTTCCTCGTCCAAAAACAAGACGAACGATGCAAGCACTAATGTTCAAGAACGCGTGCAACAGGCCCAAGAACAAATCGACACGGAAGAAGTCAAAACCCGCCTTCAACGTTCCTGGTCGTTGATTCAAAGCGTGGTAACGCAGCTTCAAACCATCTATGACCGTTATGGTCGAGATTTGCTTAACCAATTGCAAACCGTCAAACAAGAATCTCAGGAGATCGTTGAAACGGCCAAAGAGGCCGGCGAAGAATTGCAGGACGTTGCTCAGGAGCAAGGAAAAGAAGCCGTCGAGGAAGCCCAACAAGCCAAAGAAGAAGCGCGTCAGGGATTCCAGGACAATGAATCTTCGTCCAACGCTCATTCCCGGGGGCCGTCGAATACCCCGTAAGTGCTATTCATAAGCCCATAAGCCAATGCTCATCAGTAATAAGATCGTGATCAATATCATGATCGTTCCTAATAATCGTTTGGCCTCTACGGTCCAGGCATAGTCCCGGGTTTGATACGCTAAAATCATAAGCGTCAACAGCATGATACTCAATATAAAGATCCAGGAAGCAAGCAACGGCCCTCTCCTTTCGATGGCAAAGCTACATGATGATCATGTAGCTTCTTTTTCTGTGTTGTTTTGTTGGTTGGCTCGTTTCGTTTTTCGGCGGTGAATAATCACGTTCATTTCAGCTCCGATCATCAATACCAGTCCGGTAAGGAAAAACCACAATAATAGAATAATCACGCCCCCGAGACTGCCGTAAGTCGCCGAATAACTGCCAAAGTTGCTGACGTAAAACGAAAATCCAAGGGAAACCACCTGCCATAACAAGGCTGCTGTTAAAGCGCCCACTAAAATTTCTTTCCATTTTAATGTTTTGTTTGGCGCAAATCGATACAACAGCAGCAACATCGCTGTCATGACGGTGATCCCAATCGCCCAACGAAGGACCTGGAATAATAATTCCGTTTGTGGCGGTAAGCTTAACAACGAAGTAAGAAACGAGATCAGGACATTCCCAAACATGGGCAAAACAATGGCTATAATTAGCGTAAGGACCATACTGAAGGTCAACGCAATCGCCAACAGCCGTACTTTGATAAACGAACGGGTTTCTTCCACATCATAGGCTTCGTTGGACGATTTGATAAAAGCATTAATCCCATTGGACGCCGACCATAAAGCACCCAATAAGCTGACAACGAATAAAATTCCCCGGGGTTCCTGCACCAACGTGGTAATATTCTCTTCAAATAACGCCGCCGTATCCGGAGGCACGGATCGCGTGATAAAATTCATTACCATGTTGGGATCCAAATTTAAAAACGGGAGGATGGTTAACGCAAAAATCAATAAGGGAAACACTGATAATATATAATAGTAGGCTTGAGCTGCTGCCAGTAAAGGCACTTGATCTTCTTTGAATTCATTCATTAAGTCCGTCATGTATGTTTTTACTTTTTTCATGTTGTCACCTTTCCGCTGTAAGGTATGATTCGATTCCTTTTCTTACAGGCTTTCTAATCACTGTATTTCACTGCAATATAAAGACCGATACTCGCCAGGATGATGCCACTCAACAATAAAACAACTGCTGCTGCATACACGTCCTCCTCCCCCTTCTTCTTGGTATAAAAAAATATACCAATAAAATACTTATTTTTAAGATTGTACCTGTTCAGCCGGGATATTAAACACCAAACCCCGTATTTTTGGTTTATTTGTTGAACAATATGGCAATAATACGTTTGCAGGGTTCCCGAGCCACTACTAGGTTAGGATGAAGGTCTCCCTATCTTTATGAACCCTGCACAATCTCTCTTGGTTTTTACCAAGGGAGATTTTTTATCACATAATGTATTTTTCACATAAACAGTAATTTACCTACATATTGCTGCTAAATACTTTCGCTACCTTTATATATACGATATTCTCAAGTTATAAACGTCTTCATGACAACAACATGCTGTTAGATATTGTTTATGAATTGTCCGCACGGGAAAAACATATTGATTGATCCATAGAGGTACGTGTTGATTCCCAATCAAAGAAATACTTGTCGAGGAGGAGTAGCATGTGGAAACAATGCACACGATATGTTTTGTTCACTCTCGCTTTGAGCATCTTTTTCATTCTGGTTCTTTTAGCCGTCGGTTCCTATTAAATGTCTCCACCTATTCGTCTTACGATCAAACAATAAGGGTGATCTTCCACATTGATCCATTCCCAATAGAGGTTATGGGAAGATCTTTTCCGTATATTTCAAACCTTTGTCCGATTGCTTTGTTAGTATTTATTCCTTACTGTGGTGAAAGAGGAACGCCTTCATAAGAGGTGTTTTCCTCCCCCTTTTTCATTTAACAAAAAGCGCCCGGCACCCAGGGCGCTTTTTGTATGTCAACTTCGTATTAAATATCTTCTCGAAAAGCAATCAACCTCCGTTCCATCTATCAGGAGCCTCGGCGTCGAACATCAATAAGTTCAATCAAATTCCCATCAGGATCCCGTAAATAAACCATTCGCCTTCGGCCCGTTGAATCTGCTTGAATATGACTACAGGCTCCGCCATGCCAACGAATGTGTTCGATGGTTGTTTCCAATTTTCGAACATGAAAAGTGAATGCAAAACCATCCTGCATCTCCGGAAAATCACTTAAATCACCGGTGGCAATCGCTTTCGCCATGGAGGCCTTAGGCCGTATGATCAGCCACTGGTGCTGACCCAGCTCAAAAACGACGTCTCCACTGTCTTTCAGCGCGGTTGACGAAACGAAAGGCAAGGCTAAAACGTCATGGTAAAAATGAATACATTCCTCGTAATTGGTGACAAGTAATTGAAAGGAGTGAAAATGCATGCAATAGCCATCCTTTCCATGATCCATTCATGCTTTCTCCTGTTTTGCTCTGTTTCTTTGTATTAGCTATCCTCTTCATGCTGGGCTTCCCAATACCGTTGCCGATATGCGCTCGGCGAGCATTGAAACCGCTGACGAAACACGGTGGAAAAATAATGCTGACGAGTAAATTGAAAGTGTTCGGCAATTCCTCGAATAGATTCTTCTGTTTGTGCCAGCATTGCAGCCGCCTCTTCAACACGCCGTCGCATAATGTAGGTCGGTATGGTCCGTTGAAGATGATGATTCACCTCGGCACTTAAGCGATCGCTTGATACATGTAAGGCCTGAGCGATCTGTTCCACGGACAACGCCGATGTCAAATGCCTATCCACATAGGCGACAAACTCCAGGATGAGTGGTGGATAGATATGTTGTAACAGGTGCTGTTCTTGCTCCATACTCCCTCTCCTTTCCGCTTGAATTTTGTTGTCATTCTTTTGCTATTCTTGTTTGCCACGAGCCAACCCCTATCATGGCGATCTTCTTTCTGTTCTCCTCTTAGTGGTTCGAATAGTTAGGGGGCATAAAATCAGCTATTTTTTCTACGATTGTGCCTTCAGCGTGTTCAAGCATCAAACGCCTGTTAACGTTGTTTTCGTTGATGAATGAAATTCTTCCCTTCGGCGGTAGACACATATGCATTGGTAAATGCCAGGGTGGTATATAATGGTGGAGCATCATCTAGCCGAAGAGCCACTAATCGATGGCCAGCAACATTCTCGTTAGGCGAACCTTGTAAGGCTTCCAATACATCCTGTGGATGATCCCCTGGTTCCGCTTCCACCATATAGCAGTTATTCGTCAGCCGGAGATGGCTCGGAAACGTTTGTTCGATAGCTTCCGTCAATGATAATCGGTCGTCTGCGGACGAATGTTTTTCGAAATTGACTACAAATAAAGGCATAATGTTTAGCTCTCCTTTGATTCATTGTTATTCCAGGATTTTGAACCAGAAAAAAGGGAAAAGGTGTCGGATTCATTGCCCTATACATGAACCCCGACACGATCCTCATTGGCAAAACGCAAGGCTAGGAATTACCACGGCCAGTCCTGGTGGTCATTTCGTCTGCTGAATCATATATCGTGGTCCATATCCGGACTTCTCTTCCCAATCAGATGTGTCGACCGATTAATCTTGGGACGGATCTGACGTTGACGTCGGAGAAGAGGGCTTCTGCTTGGCTTCCTGAATTTCTTGATCAATATCTTGTTTCAATCGTTCCTTTTCTTCTTGAATGCCTTCTCGAGTGTTGCTCGCCGCCAGTAGTGATTCTTCTTTTACGTCTTTCCATTCCCGGCTGGTGCTCTCCACCGCCTGTTTGGCACGATCGCTCACCGTTTTGGCTTGTTCCTTGACAGTAGATGATACACGATCTTTTCGGTCTTTCATGGACGTAGCCCATGCTTCTGTGCGGGTCGTAACATCTTCCTTGGTGTCTTTAGCTTTTTGTTGCCAATCTTGGCTTTTGACGACAATCTCATTTCTCGTTTCCTTGCCATTTTTCGGGGCTAGCAGTGATGCTGCAATGCTTCCCATTACCACGCCCGTCGCTATTCCACTAATAAATACTACTACTTGATTCGTTTCCATTTTATAACCTCCTCGATGTTAGCTGGTGCTTTCCTATCGTTATCGCTTGTTCATGTCCTGCTCGTTTTTATTTTGCTCTTCTTGCTCTCCGTACACACCGTTCTGTGTAACATACCATTTCTTGTACAGCTGGCACGATCAACCATTGACGCTCGCTCACCTCGAGAACGGCCTGTTGCATCGACGCATATTTATATGGATCCTCGTACCTGCTCCACCTCTCTCGCCAGTCGCACCATATATAATATTCCATACTATGAAGCACGCGTTTAGCATGATTCTTTTCCTCTTGTAGATATGGCAAATGGCGAACAAGCCCCTGCAAAACAGCCGAATCATGTGAAGTCATGTTTCTCACCACCTTTCTTTGATTAATCTATGCTTCTTTTTTCCTGTTTGGCATCACTACCACTGTTATATGGTCTGAGGTAAAATTTTGATGGAACAATCAGGAAACTTTAATTTGCATTGGTCATAAAAAGCTTGAGCCTGTTCATAGGTCGAAAACGAGACAGAAGCTGGGGTGTGATCATTTGCCTCTTGAACCTCTTCCGTAAAGGCGTTCACTTCCCGTCCGTCGGGATCCAGGATCACTACCATAAACGGGTGGGTGGATTCGGTCATGACTTTCTCTCCTTAATGGTTGAATCGGTGATACTGACGGTATTGATTCGGTGTCCAACCATACTTCTTTTTAAATTGCCGGGCCAAATAACTGCTGTTCGGAAAATGTAGGCGACGAGCAATGGTTGTGATGGGCTCATCAGTCTCTTCCAACCATTGTTTGGCTTGTCGGAGCCGCTGCTGCTGAATATAACCACGAACGCCAATCTTCCACTCTTGATGCATGATTCGCGACAAATGGCCTTCCGAAATCCCGGCTACATGCGCTAACTGAAACAATGACAATTTTTGTTCCAAATGATGCTGAATGTAGTCGTCCACGACTTGCAGGTGAGCAGCTGCCGTTGTAGCTCCGGGGCGTGCCTGAATATGTTCCTGAAAACGGCGCAGGACAAACCATTCGTCCATCTGATAATCCGGTTCCTTTAAACAGGCACGCATCGCTTCAACAGACATCCACACGTCCCATGAAAAGCCATATTTTTCAATAAAACGTTGATGATATTGTTCAAACAAAAGCTGATAGCCTACACACGCAAGACTACCGGAAGGATCCTCCATGGTCTTTCGAAATCCTTCTAATTCTTGGGCTGCATGCTCCATATTGGCCATAAAAATATGATCAACAGCACGGGACAGGGATGCCGTATCTATCGTCAACGCTCCATGTGCTTGCCATGCAATCAGTTGACGATCCAAGCGTTCCTGATACTTCTGCTCCATTATTCCAGTCAAACTCCTTCGGGTGTATTATCACGTTTTTTCAAGGCGCTGGTAACGGCACCACACGAAAAAAGTGACGGATAATTATCGTATCAAGTGCATGACGATTCGACCATGTCGATTCTCTCCCTTCCTGCTTTTGTCGTGCTTTGTACAAGGGCTAACAAGCGCTAAAAAATTCCAATCTCCAAATTTCTTCATATTTCTTCAATTATCTTTATTATTTGATTTCAAAAAGATTCAAATAGCATTTAATCATTTATATATGTTTATACTCGTTATTATGATTATATGCTCAACATTTTTCGTGAAATTGTATAATTATTTATATTTTATTCATTTCTTATACGAAATCAAGCGATATTCAACGAAAAAGTAATGATTTCAAACTTATTGGAATGTTATCAGCATATTAAACTATAGATGCTCTATTTTTAGGTTTTTATCTGTATTATTAAGTTTTTTCTTATCATGATTTGCATAATTAAAATCAGTAAATTTAGAACGCTTGTATATTTTCCGGCAAACCTTTCAGCGTGTTTCAATGCTTTCAGTACAAATGATCGCTTGGTATACAAAAAACCACCCGCAGAGAATAGATCCCGCCGGTGGTGATATCAAGCGACAACACAGCTATGCCTTTCTTGTATCTGCATCTAACGACCTTGTGAGAACTACTGATATCTTGATGCTTTGAAGACTATGGGTGCCGCGATCGGAGAAAATCAATACTTACTTCCTCCATCCCCTAGCACTCCCTTGATACCCTATTCGACGCGATCACTTTGTTGATCCCGACGACTGGTCTTTTTTTCTTTATACTCTTCTTTAGTTAGAACATCTTCCACATGCATGTTGACTTCGGTGACTTCCAGTCCTGTCATTTCCGAAACCGCTCGTTTCACCGACTGCTTGAGCTGCTGGTACACATTCGGAATACTTTTGCCATACTCGACCACGCAGGAAACATCAATGGCTGCCTGCCGCTCTCCCACGTCTGCATTGACGCCTTTCGTGATGTTATCCGAACTTCCAATACGGTCAGACACTTCTTCAAAAAAACCACCGCTCATTTCTAGAATCCCGTCTACATCTTTGGCGGAAATTGCTGCAATTTTTTTGATCACATGATCTTCAAACGTTAATTTGCTCTCCTGGTTACGCTCATTTGGCGTATTGGCTTGTGGTTGATTTTCCATGATTCGTGATTCCTCCTCGAAAATACATGATAATGGTAATGGGCTGCTTAGCGTTGAAAGAAAAAGGCCAGCAGCTGATCAAGCCTCAGGTCGCCATCGATGATTTTTCCGATCAGCACCCCGATCAATAAGAACAGAAGCACCACCAGGGCATGACCGAAACCCACCGTGAGATACAAGATGCTGAACACAATGGCCATCAGCAGGCTGATGATTCGTCCCCGATAAGGACGCAGCCGTTGCCATGTTTCTTCGTTCATGGGGTTCCCTCCTTACACCACGCGGGCTTTTTTCTTATCGACTTTGGGTTCATGGACCGTCACCCGGACGTCCCGCACCGGAACTTCCAGCCAGGCTTCGACCCGGTCTTTGACCCGCTGCTGGATCTCTTTGGTTAACGTCTGGGCTTCCGTTTCCCGAAACAGATGAAAGGACGTTCGAATATTGATTGCATCCTGTTTGCGGGGAATTTGAATAATTACTTCCGGAGCCCGAAGGTCCCGGTACTCTTTTAAGGTTTGATGGACCATGGAGCGAATGGATGCACGGGTAATTTCAATCGTCCCATCACTCGTTTCAATATGGAATCCGTCGCTTGATGGCGATGATCGCGTCAGCGACGTGATCAAGATGCCAATCGATATGATTCCAATGAAAATAGCCATCCCAATAATAATCCAAAAGCCAACCGTATCTCCTAGCCAACCATCAATCATCGCAGTGCTGGCGCCTAGCTCAAATACGTACAACAGCGCCCCGGTCGTAAACACGATCGTCACGAAAGCGAATAACAAACCGATGATGCGTGTCAGGCCGTTCATTGTCTCCCCCCTTATGCCTCGCTGTCTCGTAATCACCGATGAAGCACTGTCTTCTATATGCCCAAAAACAATGAAAATCAAACTATGTGCGAATATTATTAATGATGTTGGAAAAATATCGTTTTAATCTGATCAAATCGTATTTATTGGTCTATAATCGATCCTCATTAGATTATATTAGATTTTTTACTTTGGAATTTTCTCTATCTTTTGAAATCAATTTGAACATGTCGAGCTATATAGTCGCTGTCTGCTTAAAAGAAAAATGCCATATAGGACCACCAATTGCTAAACATTAAATAAAGGGTGTCCCCTATGTTTTAGAGAATGATGATACGGAAGACGAACATTGATAGGCACAATGGGATGAAAAATGGTATATCATCAAAAAAAGACCAGCTTATTCGGCTGGCCATAAAGCAAATCGATACCGATGATAAAGACATGTTGGGAGCTAATGTTCTTCCTCTCACAGACGATTGTTATTCGACACGCTGTTCCGCTTAGGTTTCCCATCACTTCGAATGCGTTTAACATTTCATTATTCTTTTGCAACGCATAAGGAACTAATATCAAATTCTAGAAGCACTATTATTTTTTATTTACATAATCGCGATTATGAGCAGCTTTATGATGAAGTAAGTCCCAACCATCCTTATATCAAAAGCAAGACCAGCCACGTTTAAGTTACGGCTGATCTTGCTTTTGACATTTTAAGTTTTTCCAAACTGTTTTATACATGTTTATATAAGATATTCTGAAACGTCGAAACGTCTTCCGTAGAAGCAAAAAACCGTTTGGGAATAACAAACGCCATGTTTTTTGATGGGTAAATCAAAAACATATCTTCTCGTTCTTTTTGTTGATAGACGTCTGCCCACGGAAGCACAACTTCCCCCGTTTCTTGCTGCTTCACATGCAGGCCATGCTCGTCAGCTGAAAATCGTTGTTCATATTTTAACGAGGCATGACTCCGATATTCTTGTTTGGCTTGCATTGAAAATAAAATAATTAATGTTAAAGCTTCCAAAGCCGTAAACATCGCTGTGTAAACGATCAAACGAAGAGCAGAAGGATTAATTAATACGAGGACGAGGACAAAGCCAATGACGGCACTTAAACCAATGGTCACACGTATTCTTGTTTTCATATGATGCAAATGAAATGTTTTGTATTCTTCTTCGGTGATGGTGCCTCCAAATGCACACTGCATAAGATATATCCCCTTTTCTCTATGTAAAATCCTTTATAACAAAATAATGATTCTTTGCTCCATGAATATCATGAAACAAAGAATCCAAAAATTCAAGATTGTTTTCAACTATGCTTTAACGACCAACCAAAAACACTAAAGCGTATACTACAGGAGAAGCCGCCAGTATAGCAGGTCCATAAATAGCTAACAAAGCAATAGCAAGAATAGTTAAAACAAAGACTAGACCTACTTTAAGAGTAGTAAAATCAATGTCTACTTCATTGAGCCCATCGATCGTTAATGTCTCCATAAGTTGTGCCTCTGTATGAGGAATGTCATGAAGCACTTCAGCTGTAAAAGCACTCACTGAAAGAAAAGGAGCGGACCAACTCCAATTAAGATCACCTATTTCAAATCGAATTTCTTCGAGCAAACTGATGTTTTTATTTCCTAACAAATCATCAAATTCCAATCTTAGTTCATTGATATTGTCAATGTTCTCTCCATTTCGGCTAACTCCTTCTTCTATCATTCGATTTAAAAGCTGATCAAAATATTGCTGGATGCTTTCTTTGCCACTAATACTAACACCATCTTTTAAATCAATGGACCAGCTTGGTTCATCATCTAAAATCAAAGTGCCACTCAAACTACCTTCAATAGCCCCCAGTTTTATTGGATAGCTGAAACTCGGATTAGGCTTACTTAGTTCTTCGTCAAATTCACCTTCAGTTATGTCTGAGAACAATGAAAATGGATCGTAAACTTTCGGCTCATTATCTATCAAGTCCGTGTTGATGGAAGATGCTCCTTCATCACGACCAGATTTAATATTGTTATCAATCGCAATAGCTCCTGCTCCCGAACCTACAGTGATCGTGGAAATTTGATCAAACGCCCAGTTGTCTGGAAGCGGGTACCCAAGGTTTCCACTAAAGCCGGTTGACATGCTGCTAACAAAGCTGGACATGGCAACACCTGCCTCGCTGGCCTGAATGCCGACACTTCTCGGACCATAGATGCCAATCTTATAAAACTGATTCAGCTGCCTCATGCGCGCATTAATGCCTTGGAAATGCGGAATGATGTTGTTGTCGATTTGGTAGCCAAGCGCGTCAAAATCAACCGCAAAGTAAATAATCGTTTCTTCCGGAAAACCATAGGACCGGGCCGCATCGTATGCTTTTTTCGCATCCTCAAATCCCTGATCGTAATGAAAATAGGAAGCATCTCGTCCAAGCGTTTGATAGATCGGATACACGTTCAAGCCCAGGCTGAACATGGTCTCCAGTTCGCCCGGCTGGATTTTTTTGTTCAATCCTCCCGATACGTTGGTTAAATAGCGTCCCACCGTGTCATAGCCTTCGCTAATCAATACCTGGGCGCGTTCCCTCGTCACTTCAGTAATGGTATCGCAGGCGGCGCCCCGGCGTGTCGGATCGCCCTTGCTCTGCAACAGAGACAGCCATGTTCGTGTCCCTGTAATGCCGTCCACCGTCAGCTGGCTGAATGATTGAAATTCGCGGACGGTATCGCGGACGCCGGCTCCGTATAATCCATCAAACACCCCTGGATCAAAATTATTCACGTACAGGGCATACTGCAGCAGCCGAATAAATCCTCGCTCTGGACTGCCCACACCCAGGGTCGGCAGACGATCCCGTGTCATCGGACCGATGGTGCCCGTTTGAATGGACGGATCAATGCCTTCCTCGGTTTGAATACCATAAATCAACGCCTTGTTTGTGTTTCGCTGGTAATGCCCGTCGCACGGCTGAACGCCGGCGGTCGTATAATACTCGTTGTTTAACGATCGCTGCATATCTCGAATACGCGGGTCGCCTCCTGGCGTTAACACATATGCATCCATCGTTAAAAAGGCTTCAAAAATATACGGGTAGACCCGGCCATCCTGAATCGGAAGATTCGCATCGGCTTGCAGCTGCATCACGGCACCGGCGGTACCATCCGCAAAGGTGCCCGTAAAACCTCCGGGATTATATCCTGTACAGTACATGCCGCCCTGCAGGATTTTCACGATATTGATGCCCTGCTGGCTGGTCGGTTCATAGCGGGCTTCCAGGATCCCCCAGGATTCATAAGCTGCCTTAGTGCCGGACCCAAAATTATTTGACGTGTTCGTAATGCCCAGTTCGATCTGAAGGGCGCGTGTTAAGGCGTATGCGGTGCTCCACCCCGTGATCCCATCTTCTGCTACGGGGTCTCCGTAGCCAGTCCTCCCTGTATACTCGGCGTTTACCCATTCCTGTACTTGTTGCACTAACGGATCCATACGATCCCTCCTGTTTATTTGTAGTAGCCGGTAGGTGCTCCTTCTTCTTTCCTGTTATCCAGCCTCTATTTATAAAAGGAGGGTATCGGAGCGATTTAACAACCCCCTTTGTTTATAACTAAAGGTAATCGTTGATAAAGGTTTCGATCGAAGGAACCTCTTTCCACTGGTACTCGCGTACACAGGTCATCACCTTGATGCGCAATTCCTGCTCCAGGTCTTTTCGTCGACTTGGGGAGGTTTGGTATAAGGCTTGTTGAATCTTGGGATCCATTCGTTCCAGAATGGCCAGTAATGCGTGTTCATCGGCTCCGTTTGGATGACGGTGCACCTCTTCAATTAGTTCGACCAGCGTTTGTTGTTTATCCACGAGTTCCCTCCCTTGTTGCCTCCTAAGATTTGTTTTGATACATGGCCCGCATCCGTTGAAGAGCCCGCTGCTTCAACCGAGAAACGGATTGTTGGGACTGCCCCAGCATCCGGCCAATCTCCTCATCCGTATACCCATCGACAAATGAAAAGTCCAGCACTTGCTGCTGTTTCTCGGTTAACTGTTCCCATGCTTCATCCACGAACTGGCGTTGAACACGGGGCCCCTCCTCCTGGCCACTATTTATCGCCAAGGAATATTCTCGCTGCGTGTATCCCTCATCCATGTCTCGGTCCAACCATCGCTGGTTGCGATCCAGAAACCGTCGCTCCTTTTGATCAAATTGAACGGCGGTATAATGAATCGTTTTCGCCAAATAAGCCACGACCCGTTGCTCCTGAACAAAACGGTGAAACGCGTGCTCTAACTGATAGTAATGCTGGTGAGTCGGACATTGGTGATATTGGTCGAACAACCGTTGATACGTGTCATTGGTTAAAAATGATCGCCATAGACGGTCATACGAGGATTGCTTTGTCGAGTGTGGTCCCTGTTTCATCATATCCCCTCCAAAAAATAAGAACAAGCGTTCGCATAAAAGAACTATAACACCCAAATTTTTTCAGAACAAGGTTGTATTTCCTCTCATTTTTTTGCCTTTCTAAAGATACCCAAGAAAAAGAAAGGAGGAAAACGATGATTCAGCCACCCATTGTCGTTTTTATTCACCCTGCCTGTTTTACCTGTTTTGAACAGATCTACTGGATGCACGACCAAGGCCTAGATTTTCAGACCAAGGATGTTTCTGAACCTAGGTACTATGAGGAGTTTCAAAAACAGTTGGGGTCCAGTTTCCCATTCACCATCATTCAGGATGATCAAGAGGGGTTGGTTCGCCTTCATGGGTACGACCAAGCGAAAGTACGGCAAGTATTGATGGATCATGAAATATCCCGAATGTCGAACACACACAGCGAGGTGAATGAGTCATGAAACGTTTGATTGCACCGAAACTAGTACAATCCGTAAAATCACACCCGCGCTATGAAGAACTACGAAGCATTGCTACGTGTATTACCGTTCTCTTTTTCGCCATTCAACAACTACTGGAAACCTTTTTTTCCGTATCTTTGGGGAATGAAGTCTGGAGCTCGTTAGCAGATATTCTTTTTGTCGCCATTCTTTTGTACGCTGGCTATAAAAATCAGTACATTGGTTCAAAAGGAAAAAAGCAACTGCGCGTGCTTCAACAGGAATCACTTGAATAAGTGAGGAGCGGTATAATGCCTAACGAACAGCCAAATACTTTCGCGCATGTGCATATCAATAAAATATTCGACGAACTACGAACGGTAAAACAGCAATGTTCTTCTATTCAGTATCGTGTCGATCATCTAGAACAAGAACGGCAGCGCATTGAAGAAGAATATGAAAAAGAGATTCAGCTGCTTCGCCAGGAAATGACGTATTGGAAACAAGAACAGCAACGTCAGAGACAATGGGCGCGTAAAAACCTTATCGCTCTCAGTGGCGTTTTTATCGCTATTTTTTCCCCTTTTATTACATTCGTGCTAACGTCTATCCTGTAACGAAAAAGAGAAACACAATTTTTGTGTTTCTCTACATAACGGCCCTTATCGGAAGTGGAGTCTCAACCTGGAATAATAAACTCTTGATTTATATTTAAAAATTACATAAATGTTTCAGTTTATATAACAATATATTTAAAACATAATATAGATATTCAAACTATGCTAACCTTTCCATCATTTATAGATAGTTACTTCCCAGTCTATGATGAAAAGAGTTTCACCTGTTCAGTAGATTTTTTATTGGCCAAAGCTTTTTACCTAATAATTTTCTTCATCATTTTTTAAATTGTAGATTTTTCATTTTTATTTTCATCAACCTTTCTAATACTAATATACTGACGTAATTTTAAAAGGAATACTATAAATAGCAAATTTCAACTAGTAAAGTAGTCTATTGTCGCTATTTGGTCTCCTCTTCTTCATCTTTTTACACCTTTTGATACATGTGTGAACCATGGCAAAACCATGGCTTTTTCATATCAAAACATCTAGAAAACGGTTTTGGTATGTGCCATGATTGACAGACAGATTATGAGTTGATTTTTACCGTTATTCCCTTCATTTCCTTTTTCATTTTTTTAATAAAAGGGGTAAGCATATACGAAGTACCGAAATTATAAACACATACGTCTCAGCAGCAAAGATCAAAATGAGAGCCGGCAATTGGCTTCCATGAGAGAAGCGGGGGTTATCAAACGGGATATCTTTGTTGATTGGGCTAGTGGTAAAAACTTTCAATGGGCTCATTATCAGCTGCTGAAACGCATCTTGCGGAAAGGGGCCTTGCTGTACATTCATTCGCTGTATCGATTCGGACCCGGAAACGGGAAGGGATCGATGCGGCCCAGGGGCAAGGCACGAAATTTGGTCGATCGAAAACACCAATCAAAGAAGCGTTTAAAGAAGCCTATAGGGAATAGAAAGCGGGGGAGATTAAGGCCGTAGATGCCATGCGGCGATGAGAGCTATCGAACAACACCTCTTACCGATTAGCTAAACGATATGAGAACGTGAAATAATTTGATATATAATTTAAATCTGTGAAATTATATTGTGAATGAGGAGTAAAATAATGAAACCTAAAATCCAAGACGTGGCCAAAGCAGCCGGAGTTTCCCCGACAACGGTATCTCGCGTGCTCAACAACCGGGGATACATTAGCCAAGCGACCAAAGATAAAGTATATGATGCTATGGAAACGATTAATTATATCCCGAACGATCTCGCACGCTCTCTATACAATCAAAAAACGAATTTGATAGGCGTTATTGTTCCCTCGACCAGTAACCCGTTTTATGGGGAACTCGTGGCTGAAATTGAACATGCCTGCAATACCAAGGGGTACAAAGTGCTGCTCTGTAATAGCCTGCACGAGGCTGATAAAGAGCAGGAATATTGGGATATGCTTCAGCGAAACCAAGTCGATGGTGTTATTGTCGTCACCTATAACCGGGGGTTAGTCCCTAAAAATCACGCTGCTCCGTCTGTAGCCATTGACCACTATATCTCTAGCCATATGCATGTCGTCAGCTCGGACAATTATCAGGGAGGAGAGGCGGCCACGCAGGAATTATTATCCCAAGGGTGCCAGAAACCGATACATATTAATGGACCTTTAACCCTGGACACCCCTGCCAATTTAAGACGGCAAGCTTATGAAGACGTGATGCGCGAAAATCATAAGGACCCCATGACCTACGAAATACCAGACGTGGCCTATTTGAATATCAATATGGAGACTATTAAAAGAATATTTCAAGACCACCCGGACGTTGATGGTATTTTTGCGAGTGATGATTTACTCGCTATTAAAGTCATCCAATATGCAACCAGCCTTGGCTACAGTATTCCTAACGATTTAAAGGTCGTGGGGTATGACGGCACAGACCTCATTCAAACCATTTATCCAGAGTTGACTACGATTGTTCAACCGATTGCTGCCATCGCCGAAACTTCCCTTACTGTACTGGAAAAACAAATGAAGCATGAAAGCCAGCCAGAAAAAGAAAACGTGCTTCCTATCCAGATGAAAAAAGGACATACTACGTAAACCTTCTACCAGTGAATGTCTTTGAATGACTTCACTGTTTTTTTGCTTTTTATGTCAACCGGTTGACATATAGTAAAAAATAGTAGATGATGCTAATAATCATTAATTGTTATCGTTTTCAAAAAAGAAATTAACCAAGAAAGGGTGTTTATGGTATGTATTATCAAGAACCGTTCCGCCAGCAACTGCATTATTCCCCAAAAGAAAATTGGATGAATGATCCTAACGGTTTAGTCTATTTCGAGGGAGAATATCATTTATTTTATCAATACAATCCGTATGGGAACGACCACGCCCATATGCATTGGGGGCACGCAGTTAGCCAGGAGCTCACTCACTGGAAAGAACTCCCTGTCGCGTTGGAGCCGGACGAACTTGGCACTATTTTTTCCGGGGGTGCTGTCGTCGATAAAACCAACAGCAGCGGGTTGTTTCAACAAGAAGCTGGAGGAATGGTAGCCATCTATACGCAGGATGGAGCTACTCAACAGCAAAGCATCGCATATAGCGAGGACCACGGACGTACATGGCAAAAATACAACCATAACCCTGTGATTGAGAATCAAACCATTAAGGACTTTCGGGACCCTAAAGTGTTTTGGCATGAAAAGACCCAAAAGTGGATTATGGCCTTAGCATGTGGCGACCACATTCAATTCTATCATTCTCCCAATCTCATTGATTGGACGTACCAATCTTCCTTTGGGCAAGAGTATGGCTCTCATGTGGGGGTATGGGAATGCCCGGACCTTTTTCCTTTAACTGTGGAATCGACTGCCACGCAACAATGGGTCCTTATCGTGAGTATTAACGATGGGGGGCCTAACGGCGGCTCTGCCGTTCAATATTTCACCGGGGATTTTGATGGGTGTCAATTTCACGCTAATGAAACGCCAACGGAAGCCATCAAATGGGCAGATGAAGGTACTGATTTTTACGCTGCTGTTTCATGGGAAAACACCGCATCCAGGTACTGGATCGGATGGATGAACAACTGGCAGTACGCGGGGAAAGTTCCTGTCTCTCCTTGGCGCAGTTCGATGAGCACGGTCCGTCGGCTCTCGCTTCAACAGGGGAACGACACATACGTATTAAAACAGACGCCTATTTTACCTACCGATTTATGGGAAGCACAGAACCCCATGGCCGGGAGCCAGAGGCTGGTGCCAACCAACGACATTGCCGCTTTCGATATAAGTCCGCTCTCGGACATTCAATTGACGGTGGGAGCGAAGACTTCCAGTACCGGTTGGGGCATGCATTTCATTAGTGACCAGGAGGAGAAATTCACCGTGGAATTTGATGAATCTAAGCATACCTACACCGTGCACCGGACAGAGGGCATGACCGACTTTTCCCCTCACTTCCCAGGTGAGCACACCGGTTCTCTGCACCAATGGAAGGTCGAAAAAGTTCATTGCCTGCTCGATCACGCATCCATCGAATTGTTTATCAATGACGGGCTCAGTGTTTCGACGACCTTACTCTTTCCGAAGGGCGCACTTTCTCGTCTGGAAGTCTTCTCCAAAGACCAACCACTTGTGTTAGACAACGTAAATATTACTGACCGTGTATCCATATGGAACGATCAGCACACGCCGGTAAACTAACAGCAAGTATCGTTACGTTAAGGCAAAAGGATCTATTCTTCTTTCCATCTCATCTAAAGGAGTGTGCTACGCATGAATACGTTCCAAAACAGCAAGTATTGGTTTTCATCAGGGTATTTGTTTCTATTTTTCGTGACTTGGTCGATCTGGTGGTCCTTTTATGCAATATGGCTCAACAATTCATTGGGCCTATCCGGTGCTCAGGTTGGCAATATTTATTCGTTTAATTCGTTTTTTGCCCTCCTGTTTATGATCGGCTATGGGCTGCTTCAGGATAAACTGGGAACCAAGAAAAACCTGGTATGGTTCCAGAGTATATTATTGGTCGGCATCGCCCCCTTTGTCATCTATGTCTATGAACCATTACTATTATCATCGTTTTACCTGGGAGCTGTATTAGGGGCTATTTATCTAGGCGCTGGGTTTGTGGCAGGGGCCGGATTTTTAGAATCGTACACCGAAAAGTTGAGCCGGAAATACGATTTTGAGTTCGGAAAATCCCGTATGTGGGGGTCATTAGGCTATGCGGTCGCTGCGCTCGGAGCCGGAGCCCTGATGAGCATCAATCCTCACATCAATTTTTGGCTGGCTTCGGCGGCTGGAGTGTTATTTTTAGCATTGAATCTTTTCTTTAAAGTCGACATTTCGACCAAGGAACAAAAACAAACCACGAATATTTCAAAGAAAGATCTTCGATTCTTATTCACCAATAAAGTCTTTTGGTTCTTATTAATTTATTTGTTTGGAACCGTTTGTATTTATACCGTATATGATCAGCAGCTGTTTCCAGTGTACTTTGTGGAGCTGTTTGCTAATCAAGACCAGGGAAACACCATTTACGGATTTTTGAATTCGGCCCAGGTCTTTGTCGAAGCCATGTTTCTCTTTTTAGCTCCATTTATTGTCAACAAAGTAGGGATCAAACGGTCCCTTGTTCTAGCCGGAAGTATTATGGCCTTTCGCATTCTCGGATCGGCCACCGTTACCAGTGGTGTTGGGATTTCGTTCATGAAGATGCTTCATGCCGTCGAACTTCCGTTGTTGCTGATCGCTGTGTTTAAGTATATTACTGCCAATTTCGATGTACGACTTTCCGCCACCGTCTATCTGGTCGGCTTTAAAGTCTCCAGCGAATTAGGTGTCATTCTATTTTCAGGACTCGTGGGCTATGTCTATGATTTAACGAGCTATGAAACGACCTTCTACATTCTTGGATCGGTAGTCACTGTTTTCGTCCTCTTCTCGTTCCTTACGCTTAATAATGATCATCAGGAACCTCAACGTATGGAGACATATGAAACCGCTCAGGATAAAGCATAGTCCGTGTAAGAGCTGGTTTTGATACTCAGATGTATTAAAGACTCTTTACAGTTTCAAAGATATAACAAAACAGAGATGTTTCTTATATTAGTGTAAGAAACATCTCTGTTTATTATCAATAACAATGAACTTTTTATAACGATACTTTATTATTTTTATCAGGCAGTTCGTTTCGAGAGCGTAAAATATTTTGTGTAAACGAGCGAACACGAAAAAAGGAAGTCCTTTTCTAGTAGAATGAAGTTAGCCGACCACATTCACAGAAAAGAGGACTTCCCTATGAATAATTTTACTACAGATATTGCTCACGCTCTAGTCCAACATCAGGATGTCAACGAGATCTTCCGATCTCATTTGGAACACGCCGTCAATCAGCTGCTTCAAACCGAATTAACGTCTTTTTTGGATTACGAGAAGTACGATGCGGCCGGCATTGGTTCCGGCAATTCCCGCAACGGCACGTACGAGCGCACGCTGAAAACCGAATTTGGGGAGCTGTCGCTGGCGATT
>NZ_ATVM01000027.1 GCF_000420725.1 Marinococcus halotolerans DSM 16375
GGCGCGACACGTTTCTAAGTGAAAAGCTTAGACACTGTGAAAAACACAGTGAACTGTTATTTCGAGAAGTCAAATGAAGGGGTAACGCCTGGAAGGGCTTCCTTTAATCCTTCGACATGCATGATGGTGAACAAGAACGATCATGTATGAAGCTCGATGAAGACGGCTGAGAGGCGCCGTAAGATCCCGATGGGATCAACGAAAGTCATTCAGCGGTGGATGATGTGCCCTATAGGCCGGAAGTCTATAAAACACCTAGGGTTAGAATACACGAGAAACTTTCAGCGAATTGAAGTAATGTGTAGACGAATCTCTGATCGTACGGACCTATATCGGGAGGAAGTCGAAAGGCTTTCGGACACAATAAGTGTCGCTACTGTGGATGAGTAAGACTCTCCTTTATGAAAATCCATAAGCCGTTACAGGCGGTTTCAAGGTAGCAGGTTCATAGGGGAGACCTACGGGTGTATGTACAGATAGAAATAACGGAACGTGGTAACTTGCCAACGTGGAGAGCTTGTTCTCAAGGAAACGGTTCAAAGGAAACATCGAATTTATCCGATGATAACTTTGATTTATGGCAAGGAAAGTGGTGGCACAGTACCAATGAAGCGTCTAATCCACGTGGAGGGATAGCCACTAGTCGTTGACAACTAACTCATTGTATTGGTTCTAACATGGATTCGAGTAAGACTAAGAGATGTAATCCTCCAGATATCTACGAGGGAGGTTACAGGCCATGTTAAAGAAAACGAACCTACGCTATCACGAATATTACGATATGCAAACAGCTTACGATCGTTTATATTCGGCTAGCCAAAACGGGAACAACTTTTATCAACTTATGAAAATGATCGGAGCAGAACAAAATATTCGGTTGGCATACCGAAACATCAAAACCAACAAAGGTAGTAAAACCGCTGGGCAGGATGGGCGAACCATCCAAGATATTTGGCATTTGAACGATCGAGAGATCGTCCAAGAAGTACGAAAAAGGTTGGAAAACTATCAGCCGCAACCTGTTCGACGAGTGTGGATTCCTAAAGAAGGGTCGAATGAAAAACGTCCTCTAGGCATTCCTACCATTTGGGACCGTATGGTCCAACAGTCGATACGACAGGTGTTAGAGCCGATTTGTGAGGCGAAATTCCATCCTCATAGTTATGGTTTTCGACCAAATCGTAGTGCCCATCATGCCTTTAGCCGGGTCGTATCGTTAGCTAACCGCGGTAAGTGTCATTACTGTGTGGATATTGATATTAAAGGGTTCTTTAATCATGTTCATCATGGCAAACTACTCAAACAACTATGGCAATTAGGGATTCGCGATAAATCATTGATGAAAATGATTTCGAAGGTGTTGAAAACAGAGATTGAGGGAGAGGGTGTTCCTCAGGAAGGAACCCCTCAGGGAGGGATCATTTCCCCGTTATTGGCGAATGTCGTTCTAAATGAATTAGATTGGTGGGTTAGTTCGCAATGGGAAACGTATAAGCCTCATCGAGCGGTATCGATCGGTTTTCGAGCCTATGCGAAAAAATACACGAATTTAAAAGCAGGTTTCATTGTTCGTTATGCGGACGATTTTAAGATCATGACGAAAAGCTACCGAGAATCGAAGCGCTATTATCACGCTGTGGTGGACTTTCTTCAATCCCGATTGGGATTAACCGTTAATGACAAGAAATCCAGAGTGATCAATTTGAAAAAGAATGCCTCGGAGTTTCTTGGATTCAAGTTAAAACTGGTACAGCAACAGCAGTCGAAACACGGTTACGTCGTAAAAAGCTCGATGAACGATCACTCGCTGCAGAAAACCAAACACCTTCTTAAACGCCGCATTAAGGACATTCAACACCACCCTAAACCAGAAAATGTTTTTCGATTTAATCAAACAGTGCGAGGAATACAAAATTATTATCGGTATGCCACCACCATTTACATGGATTTAACGGAGGTCCATTACACTCTCTTACAATCAATGAGAGCCAGATTTCGAACCTGTGCAACAACGATCTTATTCAAAGACACCAGTGCCAGCTTCCAAAAACGAGCTCGAGGAATTTCTCCTTGGAAAAAGATTTACTCGATCCAACAAGCCAGCCTTGTCCCTGTGACAGGGGTGCATCATAAAAACCCTCGGAACTTCAGTCAGCATGTAACGAATTACACCAAGGAAGGGCGAAAGAAGATTCACCAAGATCTTCGTGCTCTGCCACGAGGGGCCCTGGCTCAAGTCATGAATCATTATTCGAAGAATCAAAGCATTGAATACAATGATAACCGGATCTCTAAATATGTGGCGCAATATGGAAGGTGCTTTGTCACTGGCCAGCCTATTGGAATCGATCGCATCCATTGCCATCATATTCAACCAAAATCCAGAGGAGGCAGTGATCATTACGCTAACCTTGTCATTGTGGATACGTTCATTCATCGACTGATTCATCTATCGGATACGAAGAAGATCCAAGAGTACCTTCGGTACGTTATGTTGGCTCCTAAGCACTTGAAGAAACTGAATGAGCTTCGACAAGCATCTGGCCTAGAACCGATCAAACCGTCATAAGAATAAAAGAGTGAGTTAGAAACGATGGAACGCCGTATGCGCGGAAACGCGCTCGTACGGTGTGAAGTGGGGGAAAAGATGGAGATTACCTCAAAATCTTACCTATCACTATAATGGGAGGATAAAAATGATCGTTCTGTAGTCTTGTATTTTGAGCTGGGCGGAAAACGCTGGCTGCTGACTGGAGACGTTTCCGCCGAGCAGGAAAAACAGATAGTGCAGACTTATACGGGGCTGCAGGTGGACATTTTGAAAACGGGCCATCACGGCAGCAAAACGTCCACAGACAAGGATTTCGTGGCAGCGGTGCAGCCGGAGCATGCGGTGATATCAGCAGGCTACTGCAACCGTTTTGGCCATCCTCACCCGGAGCCTCTCGAAATACTTGAAAAAGCAGGCGTGAACGTATGGCGTACGGATCTTCAGGGAGCCATTCAATTTATTACCTCTTCCCGGGAGAAGCCCGGTATACGTACGGCAAGAGAGGAAATGCTCCCGGTGTGCAATTAAGTCAGTGTTTCTCGTAGGAATGAGAAAGAAAATACGATAAAATAGAAAGAGAATACGTTCGGAAAGTGTGAGCAGATGGATTATATAACGATGGAAAAGCAGATACAGCAGGAGGACGTGCAGCCGTTCTACCTTTTACAGGGTGAAGAAGGCTATATGATTCAGGATATTCAGCAGAAAATTATCGGAAAAGCATTAGCGGAAGAGGAGAGAGAATTCAACCTGTCTACATTCGATATGCGCGAAACGCCGGTAGAAATCGCTGTGGAGGAGGCGGAAACGCTCCCTTTTTTCGGAGAACGGCGGGTAATTGTGCTTAAAAACTGCTATTTTTTAACGGGGACAAAAGAAAAAGAGAAGGTGGAGCATAAGATCGAAGCGCTTGAAACATATGCCAGGCAGCCGAACCCGACTACCGTGTTAATACTGTCCGCGCCGTATGAAAAGCTTGACGCCCGGAAAAAGGTAGTAAAAGAAATTAAAAAGCAGGCTGTTGTACTCGAAGCAGCAGCCGCCGGCGAAGAGACGATGAAAAAATGGATGCAGCAGTTTAATCAAATCCATCAGCTCTCAATGAGCCGTGAAGTCATGGACCGCTTTATTGCACTTGCCGGCAAAGACCTTCTGATGCTTGCCGAAGAGGCGAAAAAGCTGCAGCTCTATACGGGCAGTGGGGAAGTGACGATGGAGACGGTGGATAAACTGGTGCCGCGCTCGCTTGAGGACAACGTGTTTGAACTGGTGGATGCCGTAGTCAAAGGACAGGCAAAAACAATGCTCCGCATATATTACGACCTGCTTAAGCAGGGAGAAGAGCCGATCAAGATTCTGGCGCTGCTTGCACGCCAGATGCGTATTATTTATCATGTGAAAAACCTGAAGCAGCAGGGCTATTCGCGAAAACGCATGGCCGGATCGATTAAAGTCCATCCATATGCAGTGCAGCTGGCTGAAAAGCCGGCAGCGTCATTTTCGCATTCGTATCTGCAGGAAGCCCTGAAGCTGCTCAGCACCACGGACTATCAGATGAAAGCCGGGAAAATGGACAAGCAGCTCGCGCTTGAGCTCTGTTTTATGAAGCTTGTCTCGGGACAAAAAATTGGACAATAAAAAAACGACTCGGGCCCGAGTCGTTTTATCCTTATTGTGCTACTGCGCTTAGGCGCTTGTGCATTCTGGATTTAGCGCGGTTGGCCGCGTTTTTGTGAATCATGTTTTTGCTGGCTGCTTTGTCTACTTTCTTCATCGCGAGCGCGTAGGAATTCTTCGCAGCATCAATGTTGTTTGCATCGATGTTTTTGTCGAATTCTTTAATAGCCGAACGCATGGAAGAACGAAAAGCCTGCTGCTTCACGCGTTGATTTTCATTAATAATCACGCGCTTTTTTGCGGATTTAATATTTGCCATGGTGGTCACCTCCTTTAGTTACCGGTCATTTCTTTTATCAGCACAAAAGGATTCTATCAAAAATCACGACTGAGCGCAAGATTCAGCAGGAAAGAGTTAAATGGATGAAATTTTCAGAATTAAAGCGAAGCGAACGCGAACATTGAAGGAAGAGCGGGGCATTGCTATAATAGACGTTAGTCTCTGCGAACGGAACGCACGGCAAAGTAGTAATAACAGGAGTGATCGAATCAATGAAAGAGCAGGAAAAACTTGAGCGCCAGAAGCGCATTCGTAACTTTTCGATCATCGCCCATATTGATCACGGGAAATCGACGCTTGCTGACCGGATTTTAGAATCTACCAGTGCGTTGACCCAGCGTGAAATGAAAGACCAGATGCTGGACGCGATGGATTTAGAAAGAGAACGAGGCATTACGATTAAACTTAATTCTGTACAGCTGAAATATACACATACAGATGGAGTAGAGTACATTTTTCACCTGATTGACACTCCGGGGCACGTCGACTTTTCCTATGAAGTGTCGCGGAGTCTGGCAGCCTGTGAGGGGGCGCTTCTGATCGTAGACGCCGCTCAGGGCATTGAAGCCCAGACGCTTGCGAATGTGTATCTTGCCCTCGATAATGATCTGGAAATTCTGCCTATTATCAATAAAGTGGATCTGCCGAGCGCAGAGCCCGAGCGGGTGAAGCAGGAGGTCGAAGATGTTATCGGCCTCGATGCTTCGGAAGCAGTGCTTGCCTCCGCGAAGGACGGGATAGGCACAGACGAAATTTTAAGACAGATCGTTGAAAAGGTGCCGCCTCCGCAGGGGGACCCTTCGGCTCCGCTGCAGGGCATGATTTTCGACTCTGTCTATGATACGTACCGCGGAGTCATCGCCTATATCCGGATTAAAGAAGGAACGGTCAAGCCGGGAGAAAAAATCCGGATGATGCAGACCGGAAAAGAATTCGAAGTATCGGATGTCGGCGTATTTAATCCGAAGCCGGTCTCCTGCGACGAACTGACAGTGGGAGACGTTGGATTTGTGATTGCCGGCATTAAAAACGTCGGTGATTCGAGGGTCGGCGATACAATCACAAACGCCCATAATCCGGCCTCAGAGCCGCTGCCGGGCTACAAACGCATGAATCCAATGGTTTTCTGCGGGCTGTTCCCGACAGATGCAAGCAAATATAACGCCCTCCGGGACGCACTTGAACGACTGGAGCTTAACGACAGCTCGCTGCAGTTTGAAGCAGAGACATCCCAGGCACTAGGCTTCGGCTTCCGCTGCGGGTTTCTTGGCCTGCTTCATATGGAGATTATTCAGGAACGCATCGAGCGCGAGTATAATATCGAACTGATCACCACCGCCCCGAGCGTTATTTATCACGTGCAGATGGTGGACGGGGAAATGAAAGAAATCGATAACCCTTCCAACATGCCGGATGCCCAGCAGGTGGAATGGGTGGAAGAGCCGTTTGTGAAAGCGACTGTCATGGTGCCAAATGATTACGTGGGCGCCGTTATGGAGCTTTGCCAGGCTAAACGCGGGGAATTTAAAGACATGAAGTATATGGATGATACACGTGTGAATATCGTCTATGATCTACCATTAACCGAGATTGTCTACGACTTTTTCGATCAGCTGAAGTCACAGACAAAAGGGTATGCTTCATTTGACTACGAGTTTATCGGCTTTAAAGAAAGCAACCTCGTGAAAATGGACATTTTGTTAAACGGAGAAAGCGTGGATGCGCTGTCTGTCATTGTCCACCGGGACGTAGCCTACGAACGCGGAAAGGCTATCGTGGAAAAACTAAAGGATTTAATTCCGCGCCAGCAGTTTGAAGTGCCGGTACAGGCGACGATTGGAAAAAGCGTTATCGCCCGTTCGACGATCAAAGCTATGAGGAAAAATGTTTTGTCCAAATGCTACGGCGGTGATATTACGCGTAAGCGTAAGCTGCTCGAAAAGCAGAAGGAAGGTAAAAAACGCATGAAAAGCGTTGGAAAAGTAGATGTTCCGCAGGAAGCATTTATGTCTGTATTAAAGATGGATAAAGACTAAGCAAAGCGGGGCTGCCTTCCGGGCGGTCTTTGCTTTTTCTATAAAGAAGGAGAGAAAAGCGTGGCCAAAGGATTGTACGTCCACATCCCTTTTTGTGAATACATTTGTTATTACTGTGATTTTAATAAATTCCTCATTAACAATCAGCCGGTGGATGAGTATTTAGAAGCGCTTGACCGTGAACTCGCCTCCTACAAGATGGACCAGCTGCAGACGGTTTATATCGGAGGGGGCACACCGACGGCTCTTTCGGCCGTTCAGGTAAAGAAGCTGATGCAGATCATGGATCGTCATGTGCCGGTGGCACAGCTAAAGGAATACACGGTAGAGGTAAACCCGGGGGATGTTGGGGAAGAAAAGCTGTCGATGCTGAAGGAAGGGGGAGTCGACCGATTGAGCATTGGCGTTCAGACGTTTCATGACTCCCAGTTAAACAGTATCGGACGGGGACATTCTGCGGAGGAAGCGAAAGAAACGGTCCGGGCTGCGAGACACTCCGGCTTTGATAACATTTCGATTGATTTAATGTTCGGGCTGCCGGGACAGACGATAAAGGACTGGGAAGAGACGCTTGATGAAGCGATGGCGCTTGCACCCCCGCATATCTCGGCCTATTCCCTGAAGATTGAAAAGCAGACCCGGTTTTATAACTGGTGGAGGGAAGGAAAGATCGCTCCACTGCCGGAGGAAGAAGAAGCAGACATGTATGAGCTGCTTGTGGATCGTCTCGAAAGCCACGGCCTTCACGCTTATGAAATCAGCAATTTTGCAAGTGCGGGGCACAGCAGCCGTCACAACCGGATATACTGGCAGAATGAAGAATATATCGGAGCCGGTGCCGGCGCTCACGGCTACACAGACGGTGTGCGTTATGCCAACATTAAACCGTTGAACCATTATATTCAGGCAGTTCAGGAAAAAGGTAATCCGGTACAAACGACACATCCGGTAACGAGAAAAGAACAGATCGAAGAGGAAATGTTTCTCGGGCTTCGTTTATATGAAGGTGTATCCACGGAGCGTTTTTACCAGAAATACGGCTGTGCCGTGGAAGACATATATCCGGAAAGCATTCAGGAAGCGAAGCAGAAGGAGTGGCTCACAGAAGCAGACGGCCGCTTGTTTTTAACAGAAGAAGGAAAACTGCTCGGTAATGAAGTGTTTGCTTTATTTTTATTGGATGATGAGTCTGAAAACAATTGACAAAGCAAAAATCCTTTGATAGCTTATAAAATAGATTTAGCACTCGGATAAAACGAGTGCTAACAGAGGAGAATGTGTAATGCTTACCGATCGACAATTACTCATTTTGCAATCGATCATTGAAGATTATATTCAATCGGCCGAACCTGTAGGTTCAAGAAGCATCTCCAAAAAAAACAGCATTACGTTCAGTCCGGCCACCATCCGTAATGATATGGCGGATTTGGAGGAGTTCGGTTTTTTGGAAAAAACCCACAGCTCGTCCGGACGCATTCCTTCCCAAAAAGCTTACAGGCTGTATGTGGATCGTCTGCTGCTGCCATACCGTTTCAGCGAGCCTGAAATGAATAACATTCAGTCACTTTTTGCCGGTAAAATACTCGAAGCTGAAGAAGCAGTAAAAGAAACAGCCGGCATTTTGTCTGAATTGACGAGCTATGCCTCTATTGTGCTTGGCCCGGAAATGTTTGAATCGAGACTCAGACAGATTCAAATTGTTCCTATTGGAAAAGAAGCAGCTGTTGCTGTCATCGTGACAGATACAGGGTATGTGGAAAACCATACGGTAGCTCTTCCCCCAACACTTGAAGCAGGGGAGCTCGAACAAATCACGAACATTTTAAATGAGCGGCTGCGGGGAATTCCGCTTTATCAATTGCAGCGAGCATTGTTTTCTGAAGTGAGAGACGTCTTAAAAAGGTACGTGTTCAACTACGAAGCAGCTCTTTCGTTTACGGAAGAGGCTCTTCGGAAGTCCAGGCATGAAAAGATCTTTTACGGAGGAAAAACCAATCTGCTCAACCAACCGGAATTCAAGGATGTAGACCGTGTGCGGGCGCTGCTCGAATTAATGGAGGAAGAGCACTTGATTCACGAGCTCTTAAAACCAACCATTAACGGTATGACGATCAGAATCGGGCAGGAAAACACCAATGAAGCGTTTGAGCACTGCAGCATCATTTCTGCTACGTACTCCCTGGCCGGCAAGCCGGTTGGGACGATTGGCATTGTAGGACCGACCAGAATGGAATATCAAAAAGTCATCAGCCTGGTAAATCATCTTTCCTACGGACTTTCAAATGTGTTGGATGACTTGTACCGGAGAGACTCTTAATGATAGTATTTGTTATTGGTTGATGAACTCAATAAAGAGTCGGATAAAGTATGGCTTAAAACGATAGCAACAGCATTTATGGAGGTGGCGCAGGTGAGTGAAAAGAATAAGCAGCAGGAAGAGGAAAAAAAAGATCAGGAAGTACCAAATGAAGAAGAAGTAACCGAAGAAGACGTTGAAATCCTCGAACCGGAAGATGTTGAAGAGGATGAACTTGAAGAAGAATCAGGTTCGCGCGAAGCAGAGCTCGAAAAAGAAATCGACGAATGGAAAAATCGTGCTCTGCGTGCCCAGGCAGATTTAGAGAATGTGCGCCGCAGAGCGAAAGCGGAAAAAGAAGAAGACGCCAAGTACCGGGTTCAGCCTCTAGCAGAGGAGCTTCTGCCGGTAATGGACAATTTTGAAAGAGCGATGCAGACCCAGCCGGACAATGAAAGTGTCCAGTCATTTATTGACGGTATGGCGATGGTCTACAATCAGTTCAGATCGGCACTCGAACAGCAGGGTGTAGAAGAAATCCCGGCACAGGGCGAATACTTTGACCCGACCATTCATCAGGCTGTCATGCAGGCTGACGAAGAAGGGTTTGAGTCCAATCAGATTGTGGAAGAAATGCAGAAGGGATACAGATTGAAAGACCGTGTGCTGCGCCCTTCAATGGTAAAAGTGAACAACTAAAAATTCAGATATAGAGTAATGTATAGGAGGAAGAAAAATGAGTAGAACAATTGGCATTGACTTAGGTACAACAAACTCTTGTGTAGCCGTTATGGAAGGCGGCGAAGCACAGGTTATTCCGAACCCGGAAGGCAACCGCACCACTCCTTCAGTTGTAGCATTCAAAGACGGTGAACGCCAGGTGGGCGAAGTGGCAAAGCGCCAGTCCATCACAAACCCTAACACGATCAGTTCCATCAAGCGTCATATGGGTACAGATTACAAGGTGGAAATCGAAGGCAAAGAATATAATCCGCAGGAAGTTTCTGCGATTATTCTCCAGAAATTAAAGTCGGACGCTGAAAGCTATCTTGGCGAGACTGTTACAAACGCAGTTATCACAGTGCCTGCGTACTTCAACGACTCCCAGCGTCAGGCAACAAAAGATGCCGGCCGCGTGGCAGGTCTTGAAGTAGACCGTATTGTAAACGAGCCGACCGCTGCAGCACTTGCGTACGGTCTTGAAAAAGAAGAGGACCAGACGATCCTTGTATTTGACCTCGGCGGCGGTACATTTGACGTTTCCATTCTTGAACTTGGCGATGGCTTTTTCGAAGTGCGTTCCACATCCGGCGACAACAAGCTTGGCGGCGACGACTTTGACCAGGTAATCATCGATCATTTAGTGGACGAGTTCCGCAAAGAAAACGGCATTGACCTTTCGCAGGATAAAATGGCAGTGCAGCGCTTGAAGGATGCAGCAGAGAAAGCGAAGAAAGATCTTTCCGGCGTTACGCAGACACAGATTTCCCTGCCGTTTATTACAGCAGATCAAAGCGGACCGAAGCACCTTGAGCTTACACTGACACGTGCTAAGTTTGATGAGCTTTCCTCGAAGCTGGTTGAACGTACAATGGGACCTACAAGACAGGCAATGAAAGACGCCGGCCTCAGTGCTTCTGAAGTGGATAAAGTCATCCTTGTTGGTGGTTCCACACGTATTCCGGCTGTACAGGAAGGCATTAAAAACTTAACCGGTAAAGAACCACACAAAGGTGTTAACCCGGACGAAGTGGTAGCTGTAGGTGCTGCTGTTCAGGCCGGCGTACTCACCGGTGATGTAAAAGACGTTGTACTGCTCGACGTTACACCACTTTCTCTTGGTATCGAAACCATGGGCGGCGTAACAACAAAATTAATCGACCGGAACACGACGATTCCGACAAGCAAATCCCAGACGTTCTCAACAGCGGCTGATAACCAGCCTTCTGTGGATATTCATGTGCTGCAGGGCGAGCGTGAAATGGCCGCTGACAACAAAACGCTTGGCCGTTTCCAGCTGACAGACATTCCACCAGCTCCGCGCGGCGTACCTCAAATCGAAGTTACCTTCGATATTGATGCCAACGGTATTGTGAACGTGCGTGCGAAAGACCTTGGCACAAACAAAGAGCAGTCGATTACCATCACTTCTTCTTCCGGTCTCTCTGAAGAAGACATTGAACAAATGGTTAAAGACGCGGAAGAAAATGCTGAAGCAGACAAAAAGCGTAAAGAAGAAGTAGAAGTGCGCAACGAAGCGGATCAGCTTGTCTTCACTACAGAAAAAACGCTGAACGACCTCGGCGAAAACGTATCAGAAGACGAAAAGCAGCAGGCTGAGGACGCAAAAGAAAAAGTAAAAACAGCACTTGAAGGCGAAGATATTGAAGCTATCCGTACAGCGAAGGACGAGCTTCAGGAAATCGTTCAGCAGCTGACAACAAAAATGTATGAACAGGCAGCGCAGCAGGCTCAGCAGGAGCAGGGCGAAGCCGGCGGCGAAAGCAGTGACGATACTGTAGACGCTGACTATGAAGATGTTAAAGATGACAATGATAACAACAAAAACAGCTAACGATCTGTAGCGCTGACGAATGGGGCTGTCCCGAATAGTGGTCACTTGACTGCTTCTATTCAAGGGGATGGCCCCTTCTTTCTGTAATGAATATGTTTTTCAGATTGAAGCGTCTTCTTGTAGAATGATAAGATAACACGTATGGATAAGAGCGAGGAGTGAAGATGAACAATGAGTAAACGCGATTATTATGACGTGCTTGGCGTCAGCAAAGACGCAGATGAGCAGGAAATAAAAAAAGCATATAGAAAGCTGGCACGCCAGTACCACCCGGACGTTAACAAGGAAGATGACGCCGAAGAAAAATTTATTGAAATCAAGGATGCCTACGATACATTAAGCGATCCCCAGAAGCGTTCAAATTATGATCGTTTCGGCCACGAAGACCCGAATCAGGGTTTTGGCGGCGGCGGAGGAGCCGGCGGCTTCGGCGGCGGCTTTGGCGACATTTTCGATATGTTTTTCGGCGGCGGTGCTTCAAGAGATCCAAACGCTCCAAGACAGGGGGCGGATCTGCAGTATACGATGACGCTCACCTTTAAAGAAGCAGCTTTCGGAAAAGATACAGAGATTGAAATTCCAAAAGAAGAAAACTGTGAAACGTGTGGCGGCGACGGCGCTAAGCCGGGCACAGAAAAAAGAACGTGCCGCCAGTGCGGCGGTCAGGGCCAGATGAATGTAGAACAAAATACACCGTTTGGACGTGTCGTGAACCGGCGCGTGTGTGACCGCTGCAGCGGCTCGGGTGTCGAAGTGGAAGAAAAATGTCCTACATGTAACGGAAACGGACGCATCCGCCGGAACAAAAAGATCAATATCCATATTCCGGAGGGCGTCGACCATGGCCAGCAAATTCGCGTGAGCGGTCAGGGCGAGCCGGGTGCAAACGGTGGACCACCGGGCGACCTGTTTGTCGTTTTCAACGTACAGCCGCATGAATTCTTTGAACGTGACGGAGATGACGTCTACTGCGAAATGCCACTTACGTTTGTCCAGGTAACGCTTGGTGATGAAATCGAAGTACCGACACTACGCGGTAAAGTTAAATTGAAAATACCGGCTGGCACCCAGTCCGGCACAAAATTCCGTCTCCGGAATAAAGGCATTAATAACGTACACGGACGCGGTCAGGGCGATCAGCATGTCAAGGTCCAGGTAGTGACGCCGAAGAAACTCACGGACCGTCAGAAAGAACTGCTGCGGGAATTCGCAGAAATCAGCGGTGATGAAGAAACCGATGAACAGCACGGAAATTTCTTTGACCGGGTGAAACGGGCGTTTCGCGGAGAATAAAAGAAGAGGAGCAGGTATATGAATTGGATTGAAATTTCTGTCCACACTACCCAGGAGGCAATTGACCCTGTGTCGTTTGTGCTTCAGGAAGCAGGAGCGAGCGGAGTGGTGATTGAGGATTCAGCCGACCTGGAGCGGGAATGGGAAGAGGCAGAAGACGAATGGTTTATGCTTTCTGAAGATAATTATCCGGATGAAGGCACGCTTGTAAAAGCCTATCTTCCGATGACAAGCTACGTCACCGATACTGTGGAGGAAATTAAGCAATCCATAAATGAACTGTTCCTTTACGATATTGATTTAGGACGAAATCAGGTGGTGCTTAAAGAGATCGCCGAGGAGGACTGGGCAGAGGCCTGGAAAAAGTATTACAAGCCTGTCCAGATCACGAGCAAAGTTACTATTGTGCCTTCCTGGGAAGCGTATGAAAAAAAGAGCGGGGAAAAAATCATTACGCTGGATCCGGGCATGGCATTTGGCACCGGCACCCACCCGACTACTGTACTCAGCATGCAGGCGCTTGAAGAGTACACACGCCCGGGGCATGCAGTCCTCGACGTGGGCACTGGATCCGGCGTCCTCGCTATCGGCGCAGCCTTGTTCGAAGCAGGAGAAATTCTTGCGCTCGATCTTGATGAAGTCGCCGTCAGAAGCGCTGAAGAAAATATCAGTCGAAACGGGATGGCAGAAAAAATTACTGTGGCCCAGTCGGATCTGTTGGAATACCAATCGATGCAGGCAGATATCATTGTGGCTAATATTTTAGCGCCGATTATTATCCGACTCGCAGAGGATGCGTTCAGCTCTCTTCAGCCGGATGGTGTGTTTATTACTTCGGGTATCATTGAAAGCAAACGTACGGATGTCGAACAGGCTCTGACGGAAGCGGGCTTTGTGATTGAAGACGTGCGGGCAGTCGAAGACTGGCTGTGCATCATCGCCCGCCGGCCGCAGACGCTATAAAGGAGAGGAATATGCAGCATTATTTTGTGGATCCCTCCTCCATACAGCATGAATATATACAAATTACGGGTAATGATGCAAAGCACATTGCCCGTGTTATGCGTATGGGCCCAGGAGAAAAAATTGTATGTAAAGACAATCAGGGACGTGCCTTTGTGACTGAAATTGAAAGCGTAGAGGAAAAAAGTGTCCATGCAAAAATAATCAGCGAATGGACAGGAGGAGCGGAGCTTCCTGTAAATATTATCGCTGCCCAGGCTCTGATTAAGGGAGAGAAGATGGACACCGTCGTACAAAAAGCAACAGAACTTGGAGTCACGGCGATTTACTTTTATGAAGGGGAGCATTCTGTGGTAAAATGGGATGCGAATAAACGGCAAAAGAAAATTGATCGTTTAAACCGAATTGCTAAAGAAGCAGCAGAGCAGTCGGAGCGGATGTATATACCGGAAATTGTTTATTTTTCCTCAGCACGTAAGATTATAGAAGGCACGGCTTCCATTGAGAACCGGGTCGTTTTATCGGAAGCAGAGGCGAGAGCGGGGGTGCCCGCAAAGCTCCCCGACGTTTTCAGCCGGCATCCAAAAACGCTGCTTGCATTTATTGGCCCGGAGGGCGGGTTCTCCCGTAACGAGCTTTCCCTGTTTGAGGAACAGCGCATTCCATCGACTTCCCTGGGAAAAAGAATTGTCCGCAGTGAAACCGCTTCTTTGCTGCTGCTTGGAGCAGTGACATATTATTATGAAATTCAGGAGGGAAACATACAATGAGATCAGTGGCGTTTCATACTCTTGGCTGTAAAGTAAACCATTACGAGACGGAAGCCATATGGCAGCTGTTTAAAAAAGACGGCTATGAAAAAAAGGAATTTGATCAGACCGCGGACGTCTATGTCATCAACACCTGTACGGTGACCAACACCGGAGATAAAAAAAGCCGCCAGGTAATCCGGCGCGCGGTGCGTAAAAACCCGGACGCAATCATATGCGTTACCGGCTGTTATGCCCAGACTTCTCCGGGAGAAATCATGGATATCCCGGGCGTCGACATTGTCGTCGGCACGCAGGACCGCAAAAAAATGCTCGAATATATTGAAGAGTACACGGTATCACGGGAACCAATTAACGGTGTAAGCAATATTATGAAAAACCGTGTGTACGAAGAGCTCGATGTACCGGAGTTTACCGACCGTACGAGAGCGTCGCTTAAAATTCAGGAAGGATGCAATAATTTCTGCACCTTCTGCATTATCCCCTGGGCCCGTGGCCTCCTCCGTTCGAGAAACCCGGAAGAGGTTATGCATCAGGCGGAACAGTTGGTTGAAAAAGGCTATAAGGAACTGGTGCTGACAGGCATTCATACCGGCGGCTACGGTGAAGACTTAAAAGACTACAATATCGCGGGCCTGCTCCGGGACCTTGAAACCATTGATGGACTAAAACGGATCCGTATTTCTTCCATAGAAGCAAGTCAGATCACCGATGAAGTAATTGACGTGCTCCGCAGTTCAAACAAAGTAGTAAATCATCTGCACGTGCCGCTTCAGGCTGGCTCGAACACCGTGCTTAAAAGAATGAGAAGAAAATACAGCGTGGAATTTTATGCGGACCGTCTCGAAAAACTGCGTGAAGCCCTTCCGGAATGCGCGATTACAACAGATGTGATTGTAGGCTTTCCGGGAGAAACGAAAGAAGAATTCCAGCAGACGTACGACTTTATCCGGGACCAGCGTTTCTCAGAGCTGCACGTATTTCCGTACTCCAAAAGAACCGGTACTCCTGCTGCTAAAATGAGCGACCAGGTTGAGGATGAGGAAAAAAATGACCGGGTCCACCGGCTGATTGAGCTGTCCAATCAACTAGCAAAAGAGTATGCATCGCGCTTTGAAAATGAAGTCGTAGAAGTAATCCCCGAAGAAGAAGATAAAGAAAAACCAGGTTACTTTGTCGGCTATTCAACGAATTATATAAAGGTGCGTTTCCCTGCGAACCCGGAATGGCGTGGCGAAATTGTGCGCGTGAAAATTACGAATGCGGGCTACCCATTGAATGAAGGGGAATTTGTACGCGTGCTCGACCACGATACAGCAACGCTTGTATAACTATAACAGTTGAACTGGAGGAGAAAGTATGGCAGATCTCGCGCAATATATTGATCACACGCTGCTGAAGCCGGAAACAACGTTTGAAGACATTAAACGTATCACCACGGAAGCCAAAGACAATCATTTCAAATCTGTATGCATTAATCCGGCAATGGTGCCTTTTGCGGCAAAAGAGTTGGAAGGCTCCGGTGTGCTTGTCTGCACAGTGATCGGTTTTCCGCTCGGCGCCACGAATCCGGAAACAAAAGCATTTGAAGTAAAAAATGCCATCGCCAACGGGGCGAAGGAAGTTGATATGGTTATTAACATCGGCGCCTTAAAAAGCGGGGAAGACGACCTGGTCCGCGCGGACATTGAGGCAGTCGTACAGGCTGCAAATCAGGAGGCGCTGGTGAAAGTGATAATAGAAACAGCACTCCTAACGGATGAAGAGAAGAAGACGGCCTGCAGCCTTGCCGTTGAAGCCGGAGCGGATTTTGTGAAAACATCCACCGGTTTTAATGGAGGAGGAGCAACGATTGAAGATGTGCGGCTGATGAAAGAGGCAGTGGGCGACCGTGCCGGCGTGAAAGCGAGCGGCGGTGTCAGGGACCGTCAGACTGCTCTTGCATTAATTGAAGCCGGAGCATCCCGGCTCGGTGCGAGCTCTGGTGTGAAAATACTGCAGGGCGAAACCTCAAGCGAAAACTACTAACAATCTCTGCCTGCGCGCTCGTTGATTTTTTGGTGTAGATGCTTTATACTATTTACCAAATGGCTAGTATTTGGATAATAAACTTTATTCATATATTAGTTAGATTGGTTGTTCGGAGGGAGGGAATCACATGGCAGAGACAAGAAAGAAAAAGAATGAAGATATTGATGCCGCTCTTCGCCGTTTTAAGCGTAGCCTTTCCAAAGAAGGAACAATGGCTGAAGTGAAAAAACGCAAACACTACGAAAAACCTAGTGTTCGTCGTAAGAAGAAAAGCGAAGAAGCTAGAAAACGTAAGTTTTAAGTAA
This sequence comes from Marinococcus halotolerans DSM 16375, assembly GCF_000420725.1. Taxonomy (GTDB): domain Bacteria; phylum Bacillota; class Bacilli; order Bacillales; family Marinococcaceae; genus Marinococcus; species Marinococcus halotolerans. The sequence continues at coordinate 16,778 of NZ_ATVM01000027.1, forward strand.
AGAAGGTGCTGCATCCTTGGAACTCATGGATCGTTTAAGCAGTGACATGAAGTCAGCAATGAAAAACAAGGAAAAACAGCGTTTAAATGTCATCAGAGGCCTGCGGGCATCGATGCAGAATGAAGCCATCAAGCTCAATAAAGAGCTTGATGAAAGTGAAGCAACAGCGGTTTTAAACCGTGAAATGAAACAAAGAAAAGATTCCCTCCATGAGTTTGAAAACGCAGGACGGGAAGATTTAGCAGAACAGACCAGGTTCGAAATGGACGTCATATCTGAATATCTTCCTGCTCCTTTATCGAATGAAGAATTGGAATCGATTGTGAAAGAAACTATTCAGGAGGAGAATGCCTCTTCGATGAAAGATATGGGGACAGTGATGTCGGCGGTGATGCCTAAAATCAGCGGAAAAGCGGACGGTTCCCAGGTAAATCAATTAGTGAAGAAGCATTTATCTTCTTGATAATAAGAAAGCTAGAGATCGAATCAGGGTTTAGTTCCGGTTCGGTCTCTTTTTTTAAAACATAAGCGAGTCTTCCTGCTGAAATAAACGGGAAAAAATTGAAACGCTTTTATCTTTATCCTCGTACATAAGAGTATAGACATATAACTAATGAACGGGAGGGGGGATAGAGGTGGAGCAGAGAAAAAGCAGATGGTTGTCTGTTCTTCTTGCCGTGCTTTTCATGACAGCCGCCTGGCTTCCGGCCTCTGTACAGGGGGCCGGTGAAAATCAGACCGTGTATGTGATCCCGGTTGAACAGACTGTTGAGCAGGGGATGGCTGCATTTTTGGAGCGATCGGTGGAGGAAGCGGAAGAAGCTGGTGCGGACAGGATTATCTTTGAACTGGACACGCCCGGAGGCGCGGTGGATGCCGCAGGTGAGATTGCTTCAATTATCAATGGCACATCTATTCCAACTACAGCATATGTAACGGAGCAGGCCATGTCAGCAGGAGCGTTTCTCGCTTTGAGCGCTGACGAAATTGCAATGGCTCCTGAAACGGAAATGGGAGCAGCCCAGGTTATTGACGGCTCAGGAAATGCAGCCTCTGACAAGGCGCAGTCGGCCTGGGTGTCCAATATGGTCAATGCAGCCGAATCAAACGACAGGGACCCGGTGTATGCAGAAGCAATGGCTGACCCTGGAGTTGAACTGCCGGATTATCGTGCCGGAGAAGGTGAACTGTTAACGCTTACGGCGTCGGAAGCAGCTTCTGAGGAAGTGGGCTATGCAGAATACATTGCCGACAGCAGGGATGATCTTCTCAGTCAGATGAACCTGGGCGATGCTGCAGTGGAAGAAGCAGATATCAGTGCCGCTGAGCAGATCGCAAGATGGGTAACCAGTCCCTATGTGATTCCGATTTTATTGAGCGTCGGTATGATCGGCCTAATACTTGAAATATTTTCACCGGGATTTGGTATTTTCGGAGGCATTGGTCTCGCGTCTTTAGGACTTTTCTTTTTCGGTCATATGATCGCTGGCTTTGCCGGTTTCGAAGGACTGCTGCTGTTTGGCGTCGGCCTGATATTACTGCTGATAGAATTCTTTGTTCCTGGTTTTGGAATTTTTGGTATATTAGGTATAGGGGCAGTCGTTGGCAGTCTGTTTATGTCTTCATTTTCTGTTTCCGTCATGGCGATCTCCGTCGTTCTGGCAGCGGTAGCCGCCATCATTGCAGCAGTAGTCATGGTGGTTGGTTTTGGAAAACGGGGGCCAATGAAAAAGCTGGTGCTGCAGGATACTTTTTCTTCGAAGGAAGGATATGTGTCAAATGAAGGCAGAACGGACTTACTGGGCAGAGAAGGAACGGCATTAACCCCGCTGCATCCGACCGGTGCAGTAGATATTGACGGGGAAAAAATTGATGTTGTTTCAGACGGCCGCTATCTTGAGCGCGGAGACGCTGTGCAGGTAGTGCGTGTAGAAGGCACGCGTGTTGTAGTAAAGCCATACACTAACAAAGAAAGAAGGGAATCATGACATGGGAATTGATATAGGTCTCGTTATTGTATTAGCTATTATTTTAATAGCGCTCGTCATTTTATTCACTTTTGTTCCGGTTGCGCTCTGGATTTCGGCGCTTGCTGCAGGAGTGAAAGTAGGTATTTTCCAGCTCGTCGGCATGCGGCTCCGGAGAGTTATTCCGTCGAGAGTAGTAAACCCGATGATCAAAGCAGAAAAAGCTGGACTCGATATTGAATTGAACAAGCTTGAAGGCCACTACCTGGCAGGTGGTAACGTAGACCGTGTGGTTAACGCACTAATCGCTGCCCAGCGTGCAAATATTGAACTTACATTTGAGCGTTGTGCTGCTATCGATCTTGCCGGCCGTGACGTGTTGGAAGCCGTACAGATGAGTGTTAACCCGAAAGTTATTGAAACACCGTTTATTGCCGGTGTGGCAATGGACGGTATTGAAGTAAAAGCAAAAGCAAGAATCACCGTCCGGGCAAACATAGACCGCCTGGTAGGGGGCGCCGGCGAAGATACCGTTATCGCCCGTGTTGGTGAAGGTATTGTTTCGACGATTGGTTCTTCGCAGAATCATAAAAAAGTGCTGGAAAACCCGGACAGCATCTCGCAGACGGTTCTTTCCAAAGGCCTGGATTCAGGTACGGCCTTTGAGATTTTATCCATTGATATAGCCGATATTGACATTGGCAAAAACATTGGTGCAGAACTGCAGACAGACCAGGCGGAAGCAGACAAAAACATCGCCCAGGCGAAAGCCGAAGAACGTCGTGCCATGGCTGTTGCTCAGGAGCAGGAAATGAAAGCACGCGTAGAAGAAATGCGCGCGAAAGTTACCGAGTCCGAAGCAGAAGTGCCAATGGCAATGGCAGAAGCACTGCGTTCCGGAAACCTTGGCGTCATGGATTATATGAATATCCAGAACGTAATGTCTGATACGGATATGCGTGAATCGATCAGTAAATCCGGTAAAGACGACGATCAAAACGGGCCGTATAACCGTCCACACACCGATAAATAAGGGACTTTGTCCGTAGAAGAAGGTGAATGAAGCGATGGAGCAGCTGTTTGAACTAGTGTTTAATAACCTGTGGATTTTACTGCTGCTCTTCGGCGGTTTGATTACGTTTCTCGGCCGGGGGGACAGCAGCAGCCAGCAGCAGGAGGGCAGCGACAGCGATTCGAGACGGCGCGGAGCGTTCGGAAAGCTCGAGGACCTGTTTGAAGAGTTTGAAAATGCCCGCAAGGAAAACACACCTAACCGTCCTCAGAATGATCCTTCCGGAAGCCCTGGCAATCATCCAACGCGCCGGGTGCCGGAAGCAGAGTCAGAGCTGTACAAAGAAGAGGCAGACGAGCCTCAGAATAAAAGCAGTGCTTTAAAGGAATATGAAAAGCGCCGTGAAGAGCTTCAAAAGCAAAAGAAAAATGCAAGCCAGCGTCTCGAGCGCGCTTCGCGGCAGTCCGCTGAACGTGGAAGTGTCACGTCAGACGGAGAAATCGGCGGGCCGCGGAGAAATCCGCGGTCGATAAATAAAAAAGAAGCGGCAAACGGTCTTGTGTGGGCGGAGGTTCTCAGCCCGCCGGTTACAAGACGCAGCGGCTATCCTTACCAGAGACAGTCAACGATGTCGCGTGAAAAAGTTGCGCCGCACCGTTCTACAAACAAAAGCAGTAACGAGTGAGCCTGATCTTTGGATCAGGTTCTTTTTTTCCTTAAAAGCGTAAAATGTCTGCTATTTTTTGCAACACCCTTAGCGTGGTGGTAGAGTAGAGTTAGCATACTAACGAAAAAACTGATAACAGCAAGGATATGATATTATACTCAAGGAGACTGAGCTATATTGACCGAAAAGAAAACGCTAGAACTACAGGTGAATGAAATGAATGACATCCAGCAGCTGTTTGGTCCAAACGATGTGCACATTGAGAGGCTCGAAGAAAAGCTGGACGTTTCGATTATTACCCGGGGCGGCTCGCTGATCGTAGAAGGAAATGAAAAGCAGGCAGCGCTGGTTGAAGAAGTCATTGAAGCATTGGCCAGGCTGTTAAAAAAACGGGTGCGGATTTCCGAGCGTGATGTTGTCTATGCAGCGCAGCTTGCCGAAGAAGGAAAGCTTGAAAAGCTTGAAGATCTATTTCAGGAGCAGATTGCGGTAAACGCTGAAGGCAAGCCGGTCATGATTAAAACCTTAGGGCAGAAAGAATATATCGACCAGATCCGCCGTAAAGATATGATATTTGGCGTTGGCCCGGCTGGGACAGGAAAAACCTATCTGGCAGTTGTGATGGCGGTCAATGCTTTAAAGGAGGGACGGGTGAAGCGTATTGTGTTAACCCGTCCGGCGGTAGAGGCCGGAGAAAGCCTCGGGTTTCTTCCGGGAGACCTGAAAGAAAAGGTGGACCCATACCTGCGTCCGCTGTATGACGCTCTTCATAACATTTTTGGGGCAGAGCATACACAGCGGTTAATGGAGAGAGGCACGATTGAAGTGGCCCCCCTCGCTTATATGAGAGGCCGGACGCTCGACGATGCCTTTGTTATTCTCGATGAAGCACAGAATACGACGAAGGAACAGATCAAGATGTTTTTAACGCGGCTCGGCTTTGGTTCAAAAATGATCGTTAACGGGGACCTCACCCAGATTGATCTTCCGAAAGGCCAGCAGTCAGGTTTGAAGGTGGCAGCGCGCATTTTAAAAAACATCGATCATATCGGATTCGTTTACTTGGAGGCCACGGACGTCGTGCGGCATACACTGGTGCAGCAGATTCTTGATGCGTACGAACAGGAGGAAGGCGACCCAAAGCGTACGTTGAACCGACCGGACAAACCAACAAAAAACTAGTCAGGGGTGGACAGGTGTGAGCATTGAAGTAGATATGGTGGACGAAACGGAACGAGTGGAGCCGAAGCATTGGGAGCTGGTGCAGAACATCCTGCAGTTCGCATGTGAAGAAGAAGGAGTCGTAGACGGCTCGGAGGTTTCTGTGAGTTTTGTGGATAATGAAATGATTCAGGCAGTGAACAGGGAGTACCGGGAGATTGACCGGCCGACTGATGTGATTTCATTTGCACTGAATGACGACGAAATTCAGCCTCAGGCCGAGGGCATACCGAACCTGCTCGGAGACATCATTATCAGCGTTCCTAAAGCCCGGGAGCAGGCAGAGGAGTATGGTCATTCGTTTGAAAGGGAGCTGGGCTTTCTGGCCGTTCACGGCCTGCTGCATCTGCTTGGTTATGATCATATGAATAAAGAAGAAGAACAAACAATGTTTTCGCGTCAGGAAAGGATCCTGGAAGCGTATGGATTACCGCGATAAATCGCTGCCCAGGCGCTGGAGGGACGGGTTTGTATTTGCCGGAAAAGGCATCCGCCTCGCCTTCCGGGAAGAGCGTCACATGCGCTTCCACGTTTTTTTTGGCCTGGCGGCTGTTCTTTTAGGATGGTTGTGCGGGCTCGCTTTATGGCAGTGGACCGTTCTATTGCTGGCAATTGCCGGGATGCTTGTACTCGAAATGGTCAATTCCGCGCTGGAGCGCCTGGTGAATTTAGTCTCTCCGGAATGGAATAAAACTGCAGGAGAGGTCAAGGACATTGCTGCCGGCGCGGTGCTCATTTATGCTGTATTTGCTGTTATCATCGGTGTGATGATTTTTATGCCTTTCTTATGGGAATGGCTGAGCTGACAAAGGGGGAAAAACATTGGCTATAGAAAACGAACTGCTTGAACGGGCTAAACAGGCGAGAGAACAAGCGTATGTTCCGTATTCCAACTTTCCGGTAGGAGCGGTCTTTGTAGGAGAGGACGGCGAGTGGTACGAAGGATGTAATATTGAGAACTCGTCGTATGGGTTAAGCAACTGTGCAGAACGGACAGCCGTATTCAGTGCGCTGCGTACAGGCATGCGAAGCGGAAAAATGGTAGCTGTCATCGCTGATACGAAAGGACCGGTCGCTCCGTGCGGCGCCTGCCGGCAGGTGCTTTCTGAGTTTCTGCCGAAGGACGCCCGGATTGTTTTAGGTAACCTGCAGGGTGAAATGAAAGTAACAACAATGGAAGAGCTGCTCCCGGGAGCATTCGGCCCGGAGGATTTATAGTATGAAAGCAGGAAAGAAGAGGGAAAATAATGAGTGAAGAGTATCATTCCGGATTTGCCGCTTTAATTGGTCGGCCTAACGCGGGTAAATCTACATTAATGAATCAGGTGCTTGGCCAAAAAATTGCGATAATGAGTGATAAAGCACAGACAACAAGAAATAAAATCCAGGGAGTCTACACGACGGAAGAATCCCAGATTGTTTTTATCGACACCCCGGGCATTCATAAACCAAAGCATAAGCTGGGCGATTTTATGGTTCGCGCGGCTCTTCAGACACTAAACGACGTTGATATTATTTTATACCTGATCGATGCGTCAGAATCATATGGCCCCGGTGAGGAATATATTATCGAAAAACTGAAGCGGACAGACACACCGGTATTTTTAATCGTTAATAAGATTGATAAGGTCCATCCGGACGAGCTGCTCAAAGTGATCGCGAGCTATTCCGAACGGTATGATTTTGCCGAGGTAGTACCGGTTTCTGCGTTGAACGGCAACAATGTGACGACACTTCTCGAGGAACTTACCAAATACCTCGAGGAGGGCCCGCAGTTTTATCCGGAAGATCAGGTCACCGATCACCCGGAACGGTTTATCGTGAGTGAACTGATACGCGAAAAAGCCCTGCAGCTTACGCGCGAAGAAGTTCCGCATTCGCTCGCCGTCGTTATCGATGAAATGAAGGAACGGGAAAACGGCGCGGTGTATGTGGCAGCTACTATTGTCGTTGAACGCCCGACCCAAAAAGGCATTATTATTGGCAAGCAGGGCTCGATGCTAAAGGAAATCGGGCAGCGGGCCCGAGCAGATATTGAGTCAATGCTTGGATCGAAGGTCTTTGTGGAGCTTTGGGTGAAGGTGGAAAAGGACTGGAGAAACAGCGCGTATCTGCTTCGTGAGAACGGATATCGCGAGGACGAATATTAAGAAATCGCCTGTGAGCGGAGGAACAGCATGATTCAGAAAACAGAAGGAATTGTTTTGCGGACTGCTTCCTACGGGGAATCCAATGTAGTGTTAACGGTGTATACAAGAGAGCACGGGAAAATGGCGATGATGGCCAAAGGGGCAAAGAAACCAAGCAGCCGACTGCGATCGATCTCCCAGCCCTTTGTTTACGGAACGTTTGTGTACTACCCGGGTAAAGGAATGAGAACGCTCAGCCAGGGAGACGTAACGGATTCATTCCGCAGCGTGCGTGAAGATATCGTTCTCACTTCCTACGCTTCCTATTTGTCCGAACTTCTCGATAAAGTTACGGTGGACCAGGAACGAAACCCTTATTTATTTGAATTGTTCTGGCAGCTTTTGCGGCGCATTGACGAAGGCGAAGATGCTGAAGTGCTTATTCGTCTCTTTGAAGTGAAAATGACTGCCGTGGCAGGCATTCAGCCTGTGATCGACCGCTGCGCAAACTGCGGCCGGCAGGAGGGCACCTTTCATTTTTCCATCCGCGAAGCGGGCTTTCTCTGTCATCTCTGCTGGGAGATGGATCCGTACCGCTTCCGCATTCAGCCGAAAACAGTACGTCTGTTGCGGACGTTTTTCTATATTGACGTGCACCGGATCGGCTCAGTTTCTGTATCAGCCGAAACGAAAAAAGAGCTGAAGGATGTCCTGAACAGCTATTATGATTCGTACGCAGGTATCCATTTAAAGGCGAGGCGTTTTTTGGAGCAGATGGAAAAGTGGAACGTCGAATGAGTGCTTGACACACTCGCAAATGTTAAGTACTATTTCAATACAATCATAACGATGCGCAGGGAAAGAAAGTAGTAGCAATCTTCTTCAGTCTTAGCGAGTGCGGGATAGTGAAAGCTGCACGCTGACCGGTTGTGAAGGCGTTCTGGAGCGCGGAATGGATAAAGCGGCTTTTCGGCTATAGTGCCCAAAAAGCAAGTAGGGTGGAACCGCGGCGATAACCGTCCCTATACCTGAGTGACAGGTATAGGGACTTTTTTAATGAAATAAACGAAAAGCAGAAGGGGTGTTTAACATGGCAATGAATATACAGGAAATGATTTTAACATTGCAGAACTACTGGGCTGGCCAGAATTGTATTATTATGCAGGCCTACGACGTGGAAAAGGGAGCGGGGACGATGAACCCGATGACGTTTCTGCGCAGCATCGGACCAGAGCCGTGGAACGCAGCATACGTAGAGCCGTCGAGGCGGCCGGGCGACGGACGCTACGGGGAGAACCCGAACCGTTTGTACCAGCACCATCAGTTTCAAGTAGTCATGAAGCCTTCGCCGGACAACATCCAGGAGTTGTATTTAAAGAGCTTGGAAGCGATCGGTATTGACCCGCTTGCCCACGACATCCGCTTTGTGGAGGACAACTGGGAAGCTCCGACGCTGAGTGCCTGGGGCCTCGGATGGGAAGTCTGGATTGACGGCATGGAAATTACCCAGTTCACGTATTTTCAGCATGTCGGTGGCATGGACGCCCATCCGGTGACAGCTGAGATTACATACGGCATCGAACGGCTCGCGTCGTATATTCAGGATAAAGAAAATGTGTTTGACATGGAATGGGTAGAGGGCGTTTCGTACGGCGATATGTTTTTACAGGCGGAATACGAGCATTCGAAGTATTCCTTTGAAATTGCGGATAAAGAGCTGCTGTTGAATCAGTTTGCCGCAAGCGAAAAGGAAGCAGAGCGTGCCATTGAAGAAAAGCTGGTGCTGCCTGCCTACGATCACGTATTAAAATGCTCGCATTTGTTTAACCTGCTCGATGCCCGCGGGGCGATTTCAGTGACGGAGAGAACCGGATATATTGCGCGGGTGCGCAATCTGGCAAGAAAATGCGGAAAAGCGTATTACGAAGAACGGGAAAAACTAGGATTTCCGCTACGGAAGCAGGAGGCGATGAACTATGACAACTAATCACTTTTTACTTGAAATCGGCGTGGAAGAAATGCCTGCCCGCTTTGTGGAGGGGGCCGTCAAGCAGCTGAAGGAAAAAACAGAAACCTGGCTGCAGGAGCAGCGGCTCAGCTATAGCGCCGTTCATATGTTTTCCACTCCAAGACGGCTCGCACTCCGGGTGGAAGACCTGGCTGATTATCAGGAGGATATGGTCGAAGAAGCCCGCGGCCCGGCCAAAAAGATCGCTCTTACAGACGACGGGGAATGGAGCAAGGCTGCTTTAGGTTTTGCCAGAGGCCAGCAGGTTGAGGCCCAGGAATTGTACTTTAAAGAGGTGAAAGGCACCGAGTACGTTTTTGTAGAAAAAGAACATAAGGGTCGGCCAACCTCAGAAATGCTGCAGCAGATGGAAGCAATTATTACGTCGCTCACTTTCCCGAAAAACATGCGCTGGGGAAGTCATGAGCTTCGCTTTGTGCGACCGATCCAATGGCTTGTGGCGTTGTACGGAGAAACAGTAATCCCGTTTACGATTACAGACCGCACTGCCGGCAATACTTCTTACGGACACCGGTTTTTGGGAAATGCCATTACGATTCATAAGCCGGAAACGTACGAGCAGCAGCTGAAAGAGGAGTACGTGATTGCAGATGCTTCTGAAAGAACGGATTTGATTCGCAGCCAGATCGAAGAGATTGAAGCGGAAAACAACTGGCACATTCCGATCGATCAAGAGCTGCTTGCCGAAGTGAATCAGCTCGTGGAATACCCGACCGCGCTGCATGGTTCATTTGACGAAGCGTATTTGGACATCCCGCGTGAGGTGCTCGTCACCTCCATGAAAGAACACCAACGGTATTTTCCGGTGGAAAATGACGAAGGCAGTCTCCTTTCGTATTTTATTACAGTACGAAACGGTAACACTGACCACATTGACCAGGTGCGGAAAGGAAATGAAAAGGTGCTCCGTGCCCGTCTGGCAGATGCCCAGTTTTTCTATGACGAGGACCAGAAAGTGTCGCCGGACGAAGCGGTGGAAAAATTAAACCATGTTATTTATCAGGAAAATCTCGGCACAGTCGGTGAAAAGGTAATGAGGGTAAAAACTGTCAGCACCCGGCTCGCAGAATACCTGCAGCTCGACAGTGCGAAGGTGCAAAATGTTAAGCGTGCTGCTCACATTTCCAAGTTCGACCTCGTAACGTTAATGGTGGACGAATTCACCGAGCTCCAGGGAGTTATGGGAAGAGAATATGCCCGGATGGCAGGAGAAAACACCGAAGTTGCCGAAGCTATTGCAGAACATTATAAACCAAAGTCCGCCGGGGACAGTCTTCCGCAAAACGTTGAAGGTGCGGTTATCAGCGCAGTGGATAAAATGGACACTATTGTTTCGAGCTTTGGTGTAGGTATGGTTCCTACCGGCTCCCAGGATCCTCACGGGCTGAGAAGACAGGCAGCAGGTATTGTTCAGACAATCACCGGGCACCGGTTCCCGCTGACTATTCAGCAGCTGATCGTTCTGGTGCTGGATGAAATCAAAGAGCGTTCTCTTCTTCAGCGCGAAGAAGCGGATGTCCTGAAGGATCTCGAAGAATTCTTTACTCAGCGTGTCCGTCAAAAGCTGCTTGACGAGGGGATCCGTCATGACATTGCGGATGCCGTGCTGCTTCATCTTGGCGAAAGAATTGACGTAGTGACAGAAAAAGCTGTGTTTATTCAAGCGCGTGCCGAAGAAACAGACTTCAAAGCAACGGTGGAAGCACTCAGCCGGGTGACCAATATCGCAAAAAACACAGACAGTGGTTCAGATATTCAAACAGAGCTGTTTCAGGCTGAAGAGGAAAGAGAGCTCTACGAAAAAAGCAAAACCTTGAACCAGCAGCTCGATGAAACGCTTGGTCAGGCGGATGTTGCCGGTGCGTATCAAGCGATTCAGGCAGTTACGCCGGCCATCAATGCCTACTTTGATCATGTCATGGTTATGGCTGAAGACGAGCAGGTAAAACAGAACAGACTGCAGCAGATGGCACTGTTATCCAGGGAAATTGAACGGTTCGCCCGCTTTCGGAATATTGTTTTTTCATCATAAAACAATACATCCGTGCGAAGCGCCGATGAAGGTGGGGAGTCACTATCGAATTAACAGAGCGTCAGGAAACCATCCTGCAGATTGTTAAAGACAATGGGCCGATCACCGGGGAGCACATTGCAGACAGACTTTCACTGACGAGAGCCACTCTGCGCCCGGATCTGGCCATTCTTACAATGTCAGGATTTTTAGAAGCAAGACCGAGAGTAGGATATTATTATACTGGGAAAACGGATACCGAAGAACTGAACAATCAGCTGCAGAAATTAACCGTCAAGCATTACCAGTCAATCGCGGTGGTCGTTTCGGAATCAGATAGTGTGTACGATGCCATCTGCACCATGTTTCTTGAAGATGTCGGTACTCTCTTTGTGGTGGATAAACAAGGTTATCTGGCCGGTGTCCTTTCAAGAAAAGATCTGCTGCGGGCAAGTCTTGGCCGCCAGGATACAGAAGCAATCCCTGTAAGTATTATTATGACAAGGATGCCCAATATCACGATATGCAAAAAAGAAGATCTGGTCGTTTATGCAGCAACCAAGCTGATAGAACGCCAGATTGATGCGCTGCCGGTAGTAAAAGATGCCGGTGGTGAAAAGTATGAAGTGGTCGGCAGGGTCACAAAGACAAATATTACTAAAGTATTGGTGGATCTGGCCAATAACCAATTATTTTAACCCGAGGAGGCAGACATGACCACAAAACAAGAGCGTCCAGTAGTATACGTAGTGTCCGATTCGGTAGGAGAAACAGCTGAACTGGTAGTGAAAGCCGCAGCGAGTCAGTTTGGGGAAGACGGGATGGAAGTGCGCCGTATTCCGTACGTTGAAGATGAGGGGACGGTAGAGGAGGTCATTCAGCTCGCCAAGGAAGCGAAAGCGATGATTGCGTTCACTCTGGTGATCCCCGAGATCAATCAGTACCTCCGGGAGCACGCGGAGGAGGCCGGCGTAGATACTGTTGATATTATGGGGCCGGTACTCGATAAGATGGTGACGCTCACGAACCGGCAGCCAAGATATGAACCTGGTCTCGTATATCGTCTGGATGAAGATTATTTCCGAAAGGTGGAAGCGATCGAATTTGCGGTCAAATACGATGACGGCCGTGACCCACGGGGGATTGTCCGGGCGGACATTGTGCTGATCGGCGTATCGCGAACCTCGAAAACACCTCTTTCCCAGTATTTGGCCCATAAGCGCCTGAAGGTGGCAAATGTGCCGCTGGTTCCGGAAGTGGATCCGCCGGAGGAATTGTTTAATATTTCGAGTGAGAAATGCATCGGGCTGCGAATCAGTGCCGATAAATTAAACCGGATCCGTTCAGAACGACTGAAAGCGCTTGGGCTGAGACCGGAAGCAAACTATGCGAGTATGGAACGTATTCAGGAAGAGCTCGACTATTCGGAAGAGCTGATGAACAAAATCGGCTGTACAGTAATTGATGTATCCAACAAAGCTGTGGAAGAAACAGCCAATATTATCTCCAATATGTTTCAGCAGCGCTAGGAGAGGATCAGCATGACGAAAAAGGAATCCACAGTGTATGTGGACGCTGATGCATGCCCGCATAAAGAAACGATCGACACGTGGGGGGCAGGCAAAAGCATGCGGATCGTTTTTGTAGCAAGCAGCGCTCACGTATCAAATAAAGTGTATGAAGCAGAAACCGTGATGGTGGAAAATGAACCCGAAGCGGCGGATATGTATATTTGGAACCATGTTTCTGCCGGTGACCTGGTCATTGCCGATGATCACGGGCTGGCAGCGATTGCTCTTGAAAAAGGAGCGGCGGTTCTCTCTTTCCGGGGGAAGCGCTGGAAAAAAGGCGACGAAGAATGGCTGCTTGCCGGCCGGTATGCCGGTGTGCTGGCTAAACAGGGAAAGCACAGAGTTAAAGGGCCTAAAGCAATATCACTTGAAGAGCGCCAGCTTTTTTTTGAGGGCCTGGAGATTTTTGAAGCAGGCGGCAGTGAGTCCAAATGGTAATAGGCTCATCAGGGAGGAAACAAAGTGGCAGCGTTTATTCCAGAAGAAAAAGTTGCTGAGATTCGGGAAAAGACAGATATTGTCGAAGTCATCAACGATTACGTACAGCTAAAAAAACAGGGGAGACATTATCTCGGCCTGTGTCCTTTTCATGGGGAAAATACCCCGTCATTTTCTGTTTCTCCGGAACGGCAGCTGTATCACTGCTTTGGCTGCGGCGCCGGCGGCAATGCCATAACTTTTTTGATGGAGCACGACGGCCTGACATTTGTGGAAGCCATTCAATCCCTTGCAGCCAAAACGGGCACAGACCTGCCCGAGCTCGAAGATCAATACCCCGGTGAACGGGAACAGCACCAATCCAAAAAAGAAGCGCATCAAATGGCGGCCAAGTTTTATCATCATCTGCTGATGAATACGGAACAGGGGAAAGAAGCGTATGATTATTTAACGGCCCGGGGCATCAGCGAAGAGATTATTGAAGAATTTCAGCTCGGCTATGCCCCGGAGAGAAACAATATGCTTGTCCAGCTGCTTGAAAAAAGGGAGTACGACCTGGAAGAAATGGAAGAGGCCGGGCTAATTCTCCGCCAGGAATCCAGCTGGCAGTGGAATGACCGTTTTCGCGGGCGGGTCATGTTTCCTATTCATAACCAGCGCGGACAGGTTATTGCCTTTGGGGGCCGCGCGCTCGGGGAAGGGGCGCCAAAATACTTAAACAGCCCGGAAACACCCATCTTTTTAAAGCATGAAACGCTCTACTCGTTTTCCAAAGCCCGCCAGGCGATCCGCAAACAGGATGAAGCTGTCCTGTTCGAAGGCTATATGGATGTTATTGCTGCGTGGAAAGCAGGGGTGAAAAACGGGGTTGCGGGGCTTGGTACCGCTTTCTCTAAACGCCAGGCCGAGCAGATTCGAAAAGCAACAGACAAAGCGGTAATTGCTTATGACGGAGATAATGCCGGACGGGCAGCGGCGTGGAAAACCGGAGATATTCTTGAAAAGCAGGACATCGATGTACGGGTGGCGCTGTTTCCGGCGGATATGGACCCGGACGACTATATTCAAGAGTACGGGGCAGAAGCTTTCAGGGCCCAGCTGTCGGAGCGTGCAGTTCCTTTTATGTCCTTTAAAGTTCAGGAGCTGCGTAAAAATAAAAACCTTCAAAATGAAGGAGACCGTCTTGCCTATATCGAAGAAGTACTCCGGGAAACATCTCTGATCAGCAGTGCTGTAGAACGTGAATTCTACATGAAGCAGCTGGCAGAAGAATTTGACCTGTCGATGGATGCTCTTCGTGAAGAAGAACGCAAAGTACAAAAAAAGGAACAGCAGGAAAAGACAGCAAAGACTCCTCCGTCTGCAGAAGCAGGTAAACGGTGGCGGAGCGGAGCGCTTCCGAAAAAACAGGTGTCGATGCGCTCAGCCTATGAAAACGCTGAACGATCGCTCCTCGCTTTTATGCTTCAGAACCGGGAGGTGGCTGAGGAGGTCAAAGAGCGGATTGGCGGAGAATTCAACATTGATGCTCATACAGCGCTCGCAGCTTATTTATATGCTTATTATGACGACGACCATGATCCTGATGTAAGCCGGTTTATGGAATACGTTGAGGAGCAGGAGCTTGTAAACCTGGTTTCTGAGCTGATGCATCTTGACATTCCAGCAGAAATATCAGATAATGAAATGTCTGACTATGTTGAACAGATTAAAATTCGACCAAAACGGGAAGAATTACTGCAAAGGCAGAAACAGCTTAAAGACGCTGAAAGAAATGGTGATTCAGAAACAAATCAGCGACAGTTGCTGACAAGAATCATGGAATTGATGATGCAGCTGAAGAAAAACTAGCCTGAAGCAATTTGCTTGCGCTTTTCCTTTGTGGTTGATAAGATATGATCACGATAGAAGGAAAGCGTGCCAGTTTGATGTGCACGCTCTTTCTATGTGCCCGCCGTCCTTTCAACCAGCTAAGAAAATACCAGGAAAAGAAATCGTCGGCACAGACAATTGCGGGCATGTAAAGAGACAGGGTAGGATTCAAGGTGTGAAGCTTGGAAGGAGGGAGATCGAATGGCGGAAAAACCAAGCCGTCCGCTGGCGGAAGGTGAAATGTCGGTCGATCAGGTAAAAGAACAATTGCTCGAAACGGGCAAAAAGCGTGGAACGTTAACGTATGCAGAAATAACAGAAAAACTCTCCAGTTACGACCAGGATTCTGAGCAGATGGATGAGTTTTTTGAATACCTTGGTGAACAAGGCGTTGATATTATCAACGAGGGGGAAGAAGTTCCAAGCATGGAACAGGTGGAAAAAGAAGACACCCTCGACTTGAATGATTTAAGCGTCCCTCCAGGCATTAAAATTAACGATCCAGTCCGGATGTATTTAAAAGAAATCGGCCGTGTGCCGCTTCTTTCTGCGGAAGAAGAAATTAATCTTGCCACTAAAATTGAAGAAGGCGATGAAGAAGCAAAACGTCGTCTCGCAGAAGCCAACCTTCGTCTGGTTGTTTCGATCGCAAAACGTTACGTCGGACGCGGCATGCTTTTCCTTGATTTAATTCAGGAAGGCAACATGGGTCTCATCAAAGCGGTGGAAAAGTTTGATCACAGCAAAGGGTTCAAATTCAGTACGTACGCTACATGGTGGATCCGTCAGGCAATTACCCGTGCTATTGCCGACCAGGCGAGAACGATCCGTATTCCGGTGCACATGGTGGAGACGATCAACAAGTTAATCCGTGTGCAGCGTCAGCTGCTTCAGGACCTTGGCCGTGAGCCGCTTCCGGAAGAAGTTGCCAAAGAAATGGATCTGACTCCGGATAAAGTAAGGGAAATTCTTAAAATCGCCCAGGAGCCGGTATCACTGGAAACTCCTATTGGGGAAGAAGATGACTCCCATCTTGGGGACTTCATTGAAGACCAGGAAGCGATGGCTCCGTCGGATGCAGCTGCCTATGAACTGCTGAAAGAGCAGCTTGAAGATGTACTTGATACACTCACAGACCGCGAAGAAAACGTTTTGCGTCTCCGGTTTGGCCTTGATGACGGACGTACGCGGACTCTCGAAGAAGTGGGTAAAGTGTTTGGCGTTACAAGAGAACGTATCCGTCAGATTGAAGCCAAAGCGTTAAGAAAGCTTCGTCACCCGAGCCGCAGCAAGCGATTAAAAGATTTCATGGACTAATGAATTCATCATAGATACAAGGGGACGCATGCTTCTAATAAGCAGGTGTCCCCTTTTTTATTTTACATAGAAGAGAGAGGAAAACATGAAAAAAGCTGTATTGCCGGACAGACTGGCTGTCATCGTAGAACAAATTGACCAGGGGGCGGTGGTCGCAGATATTGGGACGGACCACGGGCTGGTTCCGGTCGAAGCAGTCGTGCGCCGGGAGGCGGGACACGCAGTAGCAGCAGATGTGAATGCAGGGCCGCTTCAGGCTGCTTCGGATTACATTGCGGCCTGCGGGTTGACAGGTAAAATTGATACCCGCCTCGGGAGCGGACTCACGGTACTGACAGAAAATGATCTTATTGATACAGTAGTTATCGCCGGAATGGGCGGTACGCTGATCTCTGATATTTTAGAGCAGGGCAGGGAGCATCTCCGCTCCGTGCAGAAGCTGATTCTGCAGCCCAACGTCTCTGCGGACCGGATCCGCCGGTGGCTGCTCGACAACGGCTGGAAGCTTATCAGGGAGCAGATTCTGAAGGAGGAGCGCCACGTGTACGAAATACTGACGGCCGTGCCGGGAGAAGCGGAAGCGCCGTACCACCAGCAGGAGCCGCTGGAAAAACAGCTGTTGTTCGGACCGTACCTGCTTGGGGAGCGAAACAATGCTTTTAAGGACAAATGGATGAGGGAAAAAGATAACTGGCAGCAGATTTTAAACCAGCTGGCAAACGCCGTTCCGACAGAACAGACAACGGCAAAGAAACGAAAATTAAACCAATATATTGCATGGGCTGAGGAGGTTATTACATGAATACTGTACGTGACGTTATCCGGGTCTTTGAAGAATGGGCGCCGCCGTCGCTTGCTGTGGAAGGCGACCGGGTGGGCCTGATGATCGGGGACTGGAATCAGCCGGTAACAAAGGTGCTAACCACTCTCGACGTCTCCGAAGAGGTGGTGGATGAAGCTGTCAAAACAGGGGCGGAGTTAATCATTGCCCACCACCCGCTGCTGTTTCGTCCAATAACATCACTTGATATGGCAAATGGCCAGGGGCCGGTAATTGAAAAGTGCATTAAGCATGATTTAACGGTCTATGCTGCTCATACGAACCTCGACATTGCTCCCGGGGGCGTGAATGACATGATGGCAGAAGCGCTCGGTTTAATGAACACGGAGGTGCTGGCTGCGACAGGGGAAGACCAGCTGTATAAGCTGGTGGCCTTTGTACCGGAGTCTCACGCGGAGGAAGTAAGACAGGCGGTTGGGGACGCAGGCGCCGGCTATATCGGCGGGTACAGTCACTGCACATTTTCCGCTTCGGGGACCGGGACGTTTATCCCGGGGGACGGTACGGATCCTTTTTTAGGCGAGCAGGGAAAAATGGAGTTTGCAGACGAAAAGCGGATGGAAACGATTGTGCCGGCATCTCTCCGGCAGTCCGTGGAAGCTGCTTTAACTGCTGCCCATCCGTATGAAGAACCAGCGTATGATTTGTACCCACTGGCCCTTCCAGGAGATCCTTACGGACTCGGCAGAGTGGGAGATCTTCCGGAGGAAATGACGCTTGAAGCGTTTGTGGAGCAGGTGAAAAAAAGCTATGACGTGCCGTTTGTCCGCGTGGTGGACGGAAAAGCCGCCCGTGTCAAACGCGTGGCCCTGCTCGGGGGCGATGGCAACAAATACTGGAAGCAGGCGCTTTCGAAGCAGGCAGATGTGTACATTACCGGCGATATTTATTTCCATACAGCCCAGGATGCGGCGATGGATGGCCTTACGATGCTAGACCCCGGCCACCATGTGGAAAAAATCATGAAAAAAGGCGTACAGAAGGAAATGCAGCACCGCAGTCAGGGCCGGCTGCAGGTGGAATGGCTGGCTTCTGCTTTGTCCACTGAACCGTTCCGGCTGGCCTGATAAAAAAATCCCTCCGCGCTCAAGTGATATGCTCCCCTTTAAGTAGACAGATGAAATAAATCATCTGTTTTGCTTAGAGGGGAGCATTTTTATGCCTTATCGAGGATATACGACCGAGCAGAAAATAGAAATCATCCACGCTTTTGATCAGAGGACAATGAATATGGCTGAGTTTTGTCGTCATTGGGACATCAACGAAAAGACGTTAAGGGGATGGATCGATCGGTACGAACGCCATGGAGCCGAAGCGCTGACGAAAGCCACCCAGTGGAAGCGGTATCCCCCGGAATGGAAACAAGAAGCTGTGGAAGCGTACCTGAATGAGGGGATATCCCAGCGGGATATTATTAACCTCT
>NZ_ATVM01000028.1 GCF_000420725.1 Marinococcus halotolerans DSM 16375
CAGGCCCAACATCAATTGGAAGACATGTTCCGACCGCAGGGTTAACTTCCCGGCTGGAAAAGGACAGCCGTTTACACAAAATTATTGACGGTCCCTTTCGTTTAATGAACAATAACGTTCGTCATAATATTGATATATAATAATTTTTTTATAATGTATATGTATTCAAATTTGCTGTTTAATTGGTTTTAAAAATACCGTAAAAGTTGAGTTATCTAAAACATAAGCACAAAAAATGCTTTCTAGTGTTAACTATTTCATTTTAAATTATCTTATAATAAAAAGGAATTAACCCAAATGAATTGTAACCTATAAAAATGAATAAAAAGAGCTTAGGCCACTAAAAGATGATCTCGGCAGTGCACCTGGATCATTATTTTTAATTCCCACCGCCATCTTTCGTTTTAGTTGGTTGAAGATGTGCAGAGGATCGGGAGGTTTATCAGATCTTTGAAGTTTCCAAAGAAGGATACATAGAAGCTTTTCCCAGCAGTTGTCACGTCAGGTCATAGAATGATAGCTTCCGACTAATTCTGCAGTCGTTCCTAGGCGTTATAGACCAGATTCATCGCCATGGAGGTAGAACGACATAAGCCAGAATTTCCTTTATCGGGTCACTCACTTCGACTAACACTGGCCAGGGCGCATAAATAAGACCCCTAATCGGAAAGGCTTGCCCAGTGTTCTTCTTTCAGGTCAAGGCTCATAAGTTTGTCGTCATCGCTGGAGGCACCGTTTGGGCTGATTTTTCCAATGGTCTTCAGCTCAAGTTCGTGCTCGACAAACTTAAAGAAAACCCGAATGATGGACATTTTTTATCGTGTCCACCATTCGGGTTATAGTTTAAAAACGAGACAACCTCTTTCAGAAAATAATGTTATTATTATTTAAACTAAAACGATAAGGGAGGAATATCATTAATAGTTAAATTCGAAATTCTAGTGCGGATACTATCCCTAACTTCGTGAAAGGTTCTATAATGCTCAGCTATCTCTTGTTGTGTAGTTAAATCCAGTTCGTAAACAAAATCACCAGTACTTGAGCCATCCGGACTTTTTAATTCTAAAATTTTTGGGTTTCCTTCTTCGTCAACCATCACAGGGAATTTTAACTCGACTTTTTTCATATTTCTTAAGCTAGCTCGAAGTTGGCGATCTAACCCTTGGGCGGTTTTAATCCAATTCAAATAATAATACATATATTCTGCATCAATATCATTATTAATAATTCTGATGCAACCACAGTGATCTGTAGTAGCGAACGAGGTATTTCTTTTTATCACGTTAAAATCGAAATTTCCATCTATACCCCATAAAACAAAGTCATTGTTAAAATCACTTATGTTAGAAGTATTTAGAGAACCAAAAGGCTCGTGTACATTGGCACTGTATATTGGTATTGTTCCACTAGATATATTAAATATGTCTCTCTTTAAAACTCTTTTTCCTATGAATAAACTAAAGTAATTTGGATCATTTAATGAAATCGTAACAGTAGCTTTTGGTTGTGGTGAACCTATTTCCATCTCTTTTAGTTTCTCAATATCCGCTTTTAACAATTGTCTCTCTTCTTCTAAAGAATCTGAGAAATCATTTAACGTAGTAAGAGATTTTTTTTCTAACAATCCTAATTCAATTTTTTCTTCTTCTGGCCACCAGCGATCAACGCTCCAATGAGTGTCTGGATGGAATTTATCTATAGACCATACTTTAGTTTGTAAATTTGGACATTCAAAATTACTTTTATCAGCTTTGAAATATTTATAAAAACGGACCATTTCTGGTAAATCATTATCCCATTCAAATCTTTTTGAATCTAAAGTTTCCCCCGTATTAAGAATTAAATAACTATAAACAGGATCTGTTTGTACCACAGTTCTATCCTCTTTCTTTTTAAGTACAAGGATATAGGTTTTTTTAGGAGTAGTGTAAAATGCATTCTCTGGTAGTGAAATTACTGCTTCAAGAAAACAATTATCTAGTATAAATCTTCTTAGTTTACTATCAGTTGACCTATTAAGAATACCATCTGGCACAATAACATAAGCTTTTCGATTTTTTTTCAAACTCTTGACTATGTGCTCTAAAAAAAGACCTTCAACACCGGTAGCATTTATAGGATAGTATTGTCTTAAGATTCCATTATCCTTTATAAATTCTTTAATTTTACTAGTCCCTGTCATCACGAAAGGAATATTTGTCATTATTAAGTCATATTCTTCTAAAGGAGTGGTTGAAAGAGTTCCTAAGACTGAAGTATGTTTAGATTTAAATATATTGTTAAACATCTTAGCAAATTCTTGAGTTTTATTAGGATTAAGTCTTAATAGTTCATTTAAATGTAATAATATATTTGCTTTCGCTAGGATGACAGTTTTCTTATCTCTATCAAACCCAGAATAATCAAGCTTACTAACTAGCTTGTTGGCGTCAAAGTAAAAATCAGTATTTCTTTTACTAACTATTGGCTCTAATACAAATCCCCCTACCCCTGCAGCTGGATCATGTACTTTAGAACCGTTACCAAGCTTTTCAATCTCGCTCATTTCAACAATAGCTTTGACAATATTTCGGGGAGTAAAGAATTGGCCCCAATTTTTTTGGGAAATACTCTTTTTAAGAAAATTTTCGTATAACCGCGATTTAAACTCCGGATCAATCGCCTTTAATTGCCCAAAAGCTTCAAACTCTTTTAGAATTTTATAAAACAATAAATTATGTTCAAGAACTTCTGGATCTAATATCATCCCATTAATAACAGAAGTTCCATCTTCTTCACTAGAAGGGAACAATTCTTTTATATGACTCCTGACTTGATTTTCATAAAAACGAAGAGACTTGTCCCTCTCTTTATCTAGGACATCGTAAAAACTAATTGGGGTCCCTAAATTATTATTAACAAGAACTCCCAAGTCACTTAGGTATTTGAAAGTGAATATTTCTACGAATGTCGCTAAGCAAGCATCAGGGTTCTCACCGCTAGCTAACCAAATTGTTTGCCAGACTCTATCAGCCAATCTTGCTGGATTTTGTAAGACTTCTTTAATTAATCGAGAATTAGTGGAAGATACATCATCCAATACTTTCTTTAAAAGATCAATTGATTGTGAAATTTCATTTTCGTTACTCCACCGAAATTCCGCTACTAAATCGTAACCATCTTCTCGATGAATCCTCTCATAATCTGCATCTTCTTTTTGAGGATTTATCCACAAAAATTCTTCACCATCTGTTACTATTCCAATTTTCGCCCCAAGAGGCTTACAATAATCATGTACACATTGTTGAATAGCTTTGTCTTTTTTTTCTGGGGTATTAAATTCACTAATATCTTTATTTTCAATTACTAAGATCACAGATACATTATCTCCATTACGATCCACGACCAAACCATCAGGTTTTTTGCTTAATACACCTTCATAACTCTTATTAGGAATAATTTTATATTCACGTAATGTTTTTATAGTTGTAGCGCCTATATTATAAAATTCATACTCACCGAATTTTTCACCATTTTTTGTATAGTTTCTTTGACCAAGCTCTTCCGCACTCAATTACGAGCCTCCCTACCTATATTTCTATCTAATTTAATATATCATAGTTTCTTTCCGTCATTACTATGTTAACGAATAACACTAGCAAAACCTTTACATAAAGAAGTATTTAGATATATTTCTGTATTCTTTTTATCGTGTTCCAATGGTTTGATCATACTAATAACTCGTGAAACTGCTTGTATTTACTTTCAATCCAGCATGCTCCCCATAGTTTCTTCTCCGAAGGAGATACCGCTCCGTCGTTCTGATCGAGGCGTGCCCTAGCATATCACGAACCGATGCAAGATCAGCCCCATGCTCTAACATGTAATATGTTGTATAGTGCCGGCACGTGTGCGGCGTGATTGGATCCTGGCGATGCTGGACAAAAGGAAACGGTGCTTTAGCCATGAGCTTACTGAAACGATCCCCTAAGTAGTTTACATGATAATGTCCACCATTTTTCTTTGGAAAGAACGCAGAGTCTCCTGTAAAGGTCTCTGTGATCATTTCCCGTTCTTTCCGGAAGTCCTGGAGAATACGCAACACATCGGCGAAAAGAAAAATCGGCCGCTCTTTTTCGCCCTTTCCCGTAATATGCAGAAAGAAGGCTCCTTCAGGCGAGCGCCATTCCAGATCACGCCACTTGGCTTTGGCCAATTCTTCAATCCGCATACCTGTACTCGTCAGAACAACCAACAACGTGTAAGCAAATGAATCTTTTTGTTTGAAATAAGAGAGTAATTGCTGAACTTCGTGCTCATGAAGGTCCCGGTCTACTAGCTCGTCTCTCGGTTGAGCAACTGGCGCCATTTTGGTCGTCAAGTCTGTTTTTATCATGTCTTCCTGCATGAGGAATCTCAGGAACTGTTTAATGACCGTACTATGACGAGCCAATGTGCTCGCCTTATATCCCTTCTCTCGCTCAAGATATAGCTGATACGCATAAATACGTTGCGCAGAAATTTCTCTTAATCCTCCGAACTCTTGCACATAAGTAAGAAATGGGACAAGCGTTTCTAAATATTTGCGCTTTGTTCGTTCGCTTCGCTGTTTACGCAGCGTATTGTTTTTATGTAAATAGATGTACATCAAAAATTCATCAGGAATTTGCTCCCACTCAACCCCTTCGAAACCTTGTGAAGAAATATCTGTATACAAGTCGCTATCCAGAAACGAATGAGACTTTTCCAATGAAAGAGCTTGGGTTTGATGTCCTGGTAAAATAAGGTGGTTCATTCTACGCCCTCCCTATTGTTGTTCTTATTCCAAAACCTAAGGAAATTGAAGCTTTCTTTAGACTTTATTTTATCATGCTCAGAGGGTGTATAGTTGGTTAAAAATACAAATAATAAGGTCTTCCAATGAATTAAACAATTACGTTTATGTAAACGTAATTGTTTAATTATAGAATAAAGGTACTTTGAAAACCTCTCATAATGTCCGCCACACTTATGATACATACCAGAAAGTTTCCACAGGGTTTTGAAAGGACTACTGATGGTTTTTGACGCATTTATCCACCACCTTATAAATTTCTGCTTTTTCAATGATAAAAATTCAAATGTTCGTTAAGAAGAAAGCTGCATGAGAAGCTATCGACAAATTGTACATTTAATTGTACAATATAAAAAAGGAGATGATAACAATGACCGTCATGAATTACTCCAATGCACGAAAAAACTTTAAGGGATTGATTGATAAAGTCAACGACGACCAAGAAGCCGTTACCATCACAACCAAAGAACGAAACGCGGTGCTCATCTCAGAAGACGAATACAATCAATACCTTGAAACCATCTACCTGTTAAACAACCCGAGCAACGCCAAACATCTATCGGAATCCATCAATCAATTAAATCAGGAAGAAACCACGACTGTCGATATCGATGAGTAAGTTGAATGTCTTATTTACCCATCATGCGTTTCAGGCTTACCAATACTGGCAGACCAAAGATAAAAAAACGCTCAAACGAATTAACCAACTGATTAAAAGCATTGAACGAGACGGGGCGTTGGACGGTATTGGGAAACCAAAGAAATTAAAAGGAAATTTAGCCGGCTTTTACAGTCGTCGTATTGATATCGAGCATCGCCTGGTGTATACCGTGGATGAAACACAAATCAGTATAATTGCTTGCAGATACTATTATTAGATTAAGCACGTAGAAAAACTTTTTTATAATTAGTAAAAGAGAAAGGCTTGCTGGTCCCTTCCAGGAAGCTTTTTTTGCGTGACAAGAAAAACCCTCTCAAAAAGCGTACTTTTTGATAAGTTAAATTATGGAAATAAAAATTCAATGACGGATTTTGCTAAACGTATTACATACCAAAAATCACCCAATCTTATTCATACAAGCAATCATGTCATTATATTCACTTCTTTTTACAATAGTGTTTTTATGTTAAGATGAATGTACAACAACAATAAAGCATCGTTACACGAAACCCCTGGGTACGTCACTACCCAGGGGTTTTTTGTGGGCTAATCGCCGCCCATTCACTATTTCTTCTGTTTACTTAGCCAATAAACGAAACTGTTCCCTATGATTAACACGAGGATCAGGAACAAAAGATCCTGCAACAACAAATAAAGCACCATTACACCCTCTTTCAAACGATGTTCGCCTGAAAGGAATGGACGACAAACGCTATTATAACACGCTACAAAATGAGAAAATGCCTGTGTCTAATGTTTACTTTTAATTAAAATTTATAGAACTAATACGGTCCATGAAATTTTATACAGTCTTTTTGTAGTAACTTAGGTATAACGATAATTAAGGACGGTTAAAATCATCGATGCATTGTGCGGGAGGACAAAAATAAACGTATTTAGTATAACCGTTTATGCTGTTTGTTTTCTACCAGTTATTATCGCTAGAACTTTAATATTAAAAGAGCACCGAAAACCGAAAGAAACATATAGGCAAAAAAAGATAACACTGATTATGCGTTTGTTGTTCTCAGCTTCTATTCCTTAACTATTTCACAGAATGGTTAAAGAAAAATTTCCATTTACATTAAATAGTTTTCTTTCGCCAAAAGATGGGAGAGGCTTTTTTCTACTGGTATACTTCCTCTCTTTAATTGGACATAAAAATCGCCGGAACAAAATAGTCTTAAGTTAAAACAGTAAAGATTAATATTCAAGTATTCTTTTTCCTTTTAAACAGATCAGGGATCATTAAAAAGGATCGCCGTGTTCCTGAACACCCGTGAACTGTGATCTTACGAGGAATACGATGCGTTTTTTCCAAGATTAGATGATAATTATAGTTAATCGCCTTAAGATACCCTACTATTACCAAAATGCTAAGCAGCCCCTGACACACAGTAGCACCAATATACCCTACACTCGCCCACGAGGCTTCAGTGGCATATAAGAAACCTAACAAGCTTGTTTGTATCTGGTAGGCTTTATCGTTGTCATTTTTCGATACGAGACTTTCCAGCAGTTCTGTTAATTCACTGGCTTCCGTTAAAGCTGCTTCATGAATAGAAGAATGGCTTTCCACTTTTCGTAATGCTGGCCCGGACATAATGTTTCCTCCTTTAGTAGCACCTAACTAATTTTCACCTCTAGGTTACTCTCAAGATATACTATTTGGAAACCTATTAGCAGTGACAAAAATCACAACTATTAAGGCCATTGAGATTAAAAAGGACTCTGAAGAAAGTTTAGAAAATATTTCGTTAATGATAAAAAAAAGCCCTTTTAGCGAAATGCATTAGTTGCATTTACGAAAAAGGGCTCTCCCAGTATAAGACTTTAAACTACTACAAAAATTATCTTGCCTCGAAACATTCAAAGCAATACAGCCGGCCGTTCTCGTGAACGCCTTCTAAAAACCCGTTCCTACAGTAAATGGCTTTGCCGCATTCCCTGCATTGGCCCACATACTCCTCCATCGTTGTCACCTCTTCTTCTTTAAGTATCCTTCGGCTGACGGTCAAGTATTTCTTTTAGGACCCGGGCATGATTACACGTTTCTTCCTTTGCAGCAAACACGAGCGTTACCTGCTTGTTCTGCTCACGTACGGTCTGCTTTAACTGATCGAGAGCTTCAGCCTGTTCAGTACTCTGTTGAAGCTCCTGCTTATACTTCTCTTTAAATTCGTCAAATTTTTCTGGATCATGGGAGAACCATTGCCGCAGCTGCTTGGAAGGAGCAACGTCCCTGGCCCATTCATCTACTTTGGCTTTGTCCTTTGCTATTCCCCGCGGCCACACGCCGTCAACTAAAACCCGGTGCCCATCTTCTTTTTTTGCTTCTTCGTAAATTCTCTTCAACTGAATGGCCATCACTTTCCTCCCCTTGCTTTATTTTTCTTCAAACATAAAATCTACGACTTTATTTACATGAATTTGCATTGTATCTAAAAACGGAATCGAAAAATCTTTTTCAGAGAGAATCATCGGCAGTTCAGTGCAGCCAAGGATTACGGTATCGAGTTTATACTGTTCGATCATTTCCCTGGTGATCCGCTCAAATTCCTTTTTCGTCTCAGGATTTACGATACCATTCTCAAGCTCGCTGACGATTTTTTCATGTAAATACTGCTGCGTGCTTTCATCTGGCACATAGATATTTTTCATCTTTTCTGTGAAAGGTTTCTTGAAAAAATCCTGCTCCATTGTAAACTTTGTACCAAGCAGCCCAATGTTTTCGGCACCCTGATTTTCTGCTGCTTCCACCGCTGCATCAACAATGCTGAGCATCGGCACTTCAACCTGCTTCTGCACTTCCTCAAATACAAGATGTGGCGTGTTTGCAGCAATAATGATCCCATCGACGTCCAATAGTTCAAGCTTCCGGGCAGCGTTGCCCACATACTCAATCAAGTCATCCATACGTTCTTCCGAAATATACGTAAAAATGTTGTACATATTAATACTGTTAATGTACAGTTCCGGAAGCACCTGAAGACTGTCCTTCTTTTCCTGAAACTTGTTAATAATGGATTGATAATATTCCACCGTAGATTCCGGCCCGAGGCCGCCGATAATACCTATTTGTTTCATTTTTTCTCCTCCTTCACAAAATGTGTTAAAATATATATTGTTAATATATATTTTAACACATTTTGTGTGTGGCCTCCTCTTCTGGCTGCTGTTATGGTAGTAGGCTACTACGTTGTCATTCAAGATTTTATCAGTGCTATTGCTTTGGCTATTCCAATATTTTAGAGTAGTTATAATAACTCGATTGTTAATAACATAAAATCACCTCTTCTGTTCGATAAGTCGTAGAAAAGGGATACTTTCTTTGAGTTCCATTATATAAAAGGTTCGCAGGGAAAAGAAGGCATTGAAGATGAAAGGATCTTTGGAAGCGACGACATGCATATGAATTTTGATAAAGAGATGGGTTAAAGTTGGTATCAGTGTCCAACTTCAACCCATTAGTCGTTTTACAAGATGCTCATCAAAATGAATCCGCCAATACCGACCAGGATCCCGTACAGGAGCGCTGGTCCCAAGGTTTTTCGGATAACGTTTCCTTCTTCTCCCTGCATCCCTACGACTGCACTGGCAGCGACTACGTTATGCACACAAATCATATTTCCCGCGCCGGCTCCCACTAGCTGGGCAGCAAGCACCACGTGGACATTCGCGCCCGTGGCCTCTGCGATATTGTACTGAATCGGGGAGAACGTAAGCGTGGAAACGGTAGCGCTTCCGGTGATAAAAGACCCCAGCTCCCCGAGAAACGGAGCAGCAAAGATCCACATCGGGCCGAAGGCGGCTGCCATCCCCTGCGCGATGTACTCCGGCATACTCATCAAATCGCTCGCATTCATCCCGGAATTACTGAACACATGAACCATGGCAAGCGTGGCTGCCAGGGTCACAGCGGTAATTTTAATCGTAGCCAACGACTGTGTGGCCGCCCGACCAAAGTGGCCCAGCGATTTTCGCTGAACGGCGACGGCCAAGATGGCCGCGACCGTGAGGACGGTGCCGGGAGAATAAAGTAGCTCCCACTCCGACGTGACCCCTTCCACCCCCAAAATATTCGTCCAGGTTAAGTCGATGGCGGTCTGGGTGAATTCCTGAAACCAAGGAACAATACGGGTGAGAAGCAATAAGAGAACCACTATGATATACGGAAACCACGCCCGGATTAATCCCATCTCGGATCGCTCGTGACTCACCTCGAAATTCTCTTGCATAGCATCGGTCCATGTAGACGTCGGCAGCAACCATCCTTTTTTAGCGGTCACTGCGGCCACCACGAGGCCCGTTAACGAACCAAGAATCGCTACAAATTCCGGGCCAAACAAATAGGCGTATACTAGTGCGGATCCATTATAGGTGATCCCAATAAGCAGGGTCCAAGGTAGCATTACCATAGCGTCCTTGATACCTTTCCCTTTACCGAAAAACAACGTCAAAACGAGCATCAGGATAAAAGGAATAAACGTGCCCGCGAATAAATCAATGAGGGTGACCGTAAAACCGACATCCTGATAAAAGGCAGCATCCGCTTCGGGTAATGTGCTTAAGCCGACCAACACGGGCGTTCCTACCGCTCCGAAGGCAACGGCAGTGCTGTCAGCAATGAGAGCTGTCGCCACCGCTGCCAAGGGCTTAAAACCCAGCGCGAGCATTAACGGCGCCGTCACCATCGCCGGGGTGCCAAACCCTGCTGCTCCTTCAATTAACGACCCAAACAAGAAGGCGACAAAGATCACTTGGACCCTCATATCCTGAGAAATACTTTGGAAGCCCTGATTAATGCGATTCACCGCCCCCGTGTTCCGGAGAGTATTCAAAAGAACCAGAGCTCCAAACAAAATGAATAAAATAGTCAACGTTTTATGTACGCCCTGGAGGATCGACGAAGCAACCACCTGGCTTTCCATCCCCCACACGGTGATCGCTAATAGAATGACAATAACGGCACTAATGGACATCCCTTTAATTGCTGGCATTCGCAGCAGGACCAATAGCAAAAATGGAACAATTACGGCGCTTAAGGCCACGATCATTAACATTTGATTTCCTCCTCTTTGAAACATGATGCTTTCGCTCTTAACGCTCATCAAGAATAAGGTAATATGATCATCAGATGACCATATTTCACATAGTAACCGCTTACATTCATAATTGCAATATATTTTATGACCAAAAGATGCTTTTTTATGGTTCTCTGTTCAAAAAACAGCTTAATAATTGAAAGCGGTTTCTACTAATGATACAATGAATGCATGCTTCTCATCTGATGACCATATCTATAGAAAATAAAATAGGTAGCGTTTTTTGCTTTGCTTAAGGTGACGGAGTGCGTCCAACGCTGACATACCAATGATCAAGAGCATAGGATGATCTCATCCCAGTATTCACGAGAGGAGAAGCTATTAGTGCCTATCGAACGGATTGAAACGAAAAAAATCGCTGAAGTGGTTCGAGAAAAAATTGAAGACATGATCAAACGTGGAGAAATACAACCGGGGGATAAACTGGATTCTGTTGTTGCGCTTTCGGAACAGTTCGATGTCAGCCGTTCCGCCGTTCGGGAAGCGTTAAGTGCGTTACGAGCCGTCGGCATTATCACGATTCGCCAGGGAGAAGGCACTTTTGTGAACCAGTACGATGCTTCCACCATCACGGAAATGATGAACAGTCCTTCCCTTCTTTCGACACAAACCATGAAAGAGCTATTTGAAGTCCGTCATGTGCTGGAGAAAGGAGCTGCCGAACTGGCTGCGCTTCGACGGACAGATAGCCATCTGGAACAAATGCGTCTCGCGCTGGAACAAATGACGCAGGCGTCCAACGGTTCGGGGGATCTCGGCGAACAGGGCGATGTTCGTTTCCACCTAGCCATTGCTGAAGCCTCCGGAAATCACCTCCTCCAACAAATGATGAGTCGGCTTTCCGATACCTTGCAAAAAACCATGTATGAAACCAGAAAGGTATGGCTATTTTTCGAACAACGCTCCTTTCAACACCTGATTGACGAACATCAACAAATCCTTCATGCCATCGAAGACCACCAGGCCCAAGCAGCTGTCGAAGCCATGAGCAGACACCTCATCAATGTGGAGCATGTGCTGTCTCAAGGGATGAAACATCGAAACGTGTAGACGATCTACCATGCGTTTCTGCCTTCATTGCTTGGGTTCAGCGGAAAGCCAAGGACAGCCATCAAGAGATAGGATTGGCTCGACAATCAATAACCCAACAAATACGTTCAGTCTTAGCATCACAAACGCATGCAAGCTTTATTTTCTGTATAAACTCAACTTGTGGCATTATCCAAAGGAGGAAAACGATGCGTAATTATGACACAACGACCGACGTCATTCTGATCGGCGCCGGCATCGTGAGCGCCACCCTTGCGACACTGTTAAATAAATTAGCGCCCGAATGGCACATTACTCTGTTCGAAAAGCTCGATTCCGCCGGACAGGAGAGCTCGAATGAATGGAACAACGCCGGTACCGGGCACGCAGCTCTCTGTGAGCTGAACTATACCCCCGAGCAGCCGGACGGCTCTCTGAAGACCGGCCGGGCGGTCGAAATTAATGAACAGTTTCAGATTTCAAGACAGCTCTGGGCGCATCTCGTGGACCAGGGCGACCTTCAAAACCCGGAAGAGTTTATCCGTCCCCTGCCCCACATCAGCTTTGTGTACGGCCAGGATCACGTAAACTTTCTGAAGAAACGGTTCGAGGCCCTCGACGGCCATCCCCAGTTTCAGGGGATGGAGTTTTCCGACGACCCCGAGCAAATCAGGCAGTGGATTCCGTTAATGATGGAGGGGCGTGACTCCGACGAGCCGATCGCGGCCACGAAGGTCGATCACGGCACCGATATCAATTTCGGGGAACTGACGCGCCAGATGCTTGCCAACCTGGAGAAGCAAAATAATGTCGAGATCCGCTACAATCATTCCGTCGACGATATTGCCCAGCGACCAGACGGCACGTGGGAAGTGAAGGTTCGAAACCATCAACTGGAAACGCTTGAAGAGCATACGGCGTCCTTCGCCTTTATCGGTGCCGGCGGCGGTGCCCTGCCGCTGCTGCAAAAAACCGGCATTCCCGAAAGCAGGCATATCGGCGGATTTCCGATCAGCGGCGAATTCCTTGTCTGTGATAATCCCGAGGTCGTCCAAAAGCATCATTCCAAGGTGTACGGCAAAGAACCGGAGGGCACTCCCCCGATGACGGTGCCGCACCTGGACCGGCGTCATATCGAAGGCAGGGATACACTTCTGTACGGCCCGTTCGCCGGATTTACGCCCAAGTTTTTGAAGCAGGGGTCGCCGATGGACCTGTTTGGCTCAGTCAAGCCGACAAACGTGCTGACGATGCTAGCAGCCGGCGCAAAGAATACCCCGCTGCTCAAGTATCTCGCCCAGCAGCTGAGCATGACCAAGGAACACCGGATGGAGGAGCTGCGAAGCTTTGTGCCGAATGCCTCCAGTGAAGACTGGGAGCTTCTCGTCGCCGGCCAGCGTGTGCAGCTGATTGAGGATACCGAGGAAGGCGGCCGCGGGGCCCTGCAGTTTGGCACCAAGCTGATTCATGCCGAAGACCGCACGATGGCGGCTCTTCTCGGTGAATCGCCGGGCGCTTCCGTGTCCGTGTCGATTATGCTTGAAGTGCTGAACAAATGCTTCCCCGAGCACCTGGAGGCGTGGGAGCCGAAGCTGAAGGAAATCATTCCGTCCTACGGCAAGTCCCTTGAGGATAACCCTGAGCTGCTTGATATGGTACACGACTCCACCTCGCGTACCCTCGGACTGACGACACCTAAATCATAAACAAACCTTCATCATACCAATAAAATGACGATAGAAAGGAAGCATCAAGCGCCCTTCGATACGCTGATGCTTCCTTTTTTTGAGTTCTTCAAAAAAGATAGACCAAAATAGCCTTTCTATGTTGAAGTGAAAGTCATCGCGGTAATAGACCATCTAGTTGGCGAAGTAGCGCTTTTCCTTCACAAGCGATCATTCGTTATTTCCTGCCATTTCCTCAACAGCTACGCGATCAAGACTCTTGCGATATGCCAGCGGAGTCATGTGCATCGAGGACCGGAAGATGCTAATAAAATGGCTCGCGCTCGAAAACCCGGTGCGATACGCAATGGCCGTGACCGATTTTACACTTATTATTGCATATATTTACATTAACTATATTTATAGATAATTATAATAGTAATAGTTCTTATCATTAAATAATAGAAAATCCAAAGAAAGACCTGAGTCCATTCTCGAAATCAATAGCTCTTTCTTCTTCAATGTCTCTCTTTTGGTTGAAATGTAAAAATTATCCTTCAAACTAGAACAAATACATTTTAGGGGGAAGAACATGAGAACGTGGGGGATAAGTCTTTTAGCAGCGTTATTATTCGTCTCTATAGGGAGTACAGTTAAAGCTTCAGCTGACAAGGGCGAGTATTTAGTTGGGTTTGAAACAGGTGTCGGGGAAAACAGGCAAACGGATATTGCTTCCCGTATTGGCTCGGTCGAACATGAATTTCAATATATGAATGTCCTCGAAATGAATATACCAAGCAAAGCTGTCCAGGCTCTCGAAAACAATCCCAATGTAGCATTTGTGGAGAAAAATAAAGATGTCGAGATTTCTGCGGAATATATTCCTTGGGGCGTAGATTACGTAGAAGCCCCTTCTATTCAAGAGACAGGCATAACGGGCCAAGGCGCAGATGTGGCTGTTTTAGACACTGGCATTAGTGACAACCACTTTGATTTAACTGTTACTGGAGGAGAAAGTTTTATTTCTTATGAACCTTCTCCTTTTGAAGATGGTAATGGCCACGGAACTCACGTCGCCGGCACTATCGCTGCTTTAGATAACGGCTCTGGGCTGATTGGAGTGGCTAATAATACGCAGTTACATGCTGTTAAAGTTTTAGATAGTAGTGGCAGCGGTTCTCTTAGTACTATTATCAAAGGAATTGAATGGTCTATTTCTAACGATATGGACATTGTAAATATGAGTCTTGGAACGGCTAGCGGGGCTGAATCTTTGGAAATGGCAAGCGATAATGCTGAAGAGGAAGGTATCTTCATGGTCGGAGCCGCTGGAAATAGTGGAACCGATGGCGCTAATAACACGATAGGTTATCCCGCACGTTATGATTCTGTGATGGCTATTGGCTCGATTGACCGCTATGAAGATCGTTCTTCCTTTTCTAGTGTCGGAGAGGAATTAGAAGTCATGGCCCCGGGTTCATCGATCACAAGCACCTATCCCGGGCAGAACTATGCCACTCTCAGCGGCACTTCGATGGCTGCTCCTCACGTCTCTGGCGCCGCGGCCCTTATGTTAGACCAAAATCCATCTCTATCGAATGAAGAAATACGTCTCCAATTAAACAACACTGCCGATCCAGCAGGTGATTCATTCTATTACGGAAATGGTATTATAGATTTGCCAGAAGCTATTGAGAGTGAATAATTACTTTATCAATATTCGTTTTCTACTATTTAACTATTACAAATGTTTGTTGGTTACAAATCCTTGGAGGTCTTTGCACAAAGACCTTCAAGGGTCAGATTATAAGACAAAGGCCTCCGAAAATGGATTTTGGAGGCCTTTGTCTGTATCTTAGGATCAATTTCACTAAGGGGACTGATTCTTTTCGAGATAAATAGCACTTATATAAACTGCTCGATTTCTGCCACGAATGCTTGCTGGGCTTCTTGAGGAACCCAGTGCGCAACATGATCGAAACATACCCACTGACTGTTATAAGTCCTGAACTAACATTTCGCTGGTTTCTATAGACTGTGAGAGGGCTTTTGCTCCCTGTAAAAGAAGCAAGGGGTGCTGAAAAGTGGATAGTTTACGTGTGAGAGCCATTGTATGATGGATGTTTTATGCAGTTGCCTTACGAACAAGGCAAAATCAGCCTTGTTCGTACATTTTTGCCTACAGTTCTCCTAGTACCAGTATTGTTTCAGGCAACACTTTTGTATTTTTCTTTATTGCAGCTTTATTTTTATCGTTCCTCGGCATCACGTCCTACTTTCGAGAGCCCGCCAAATAATGGCTCCGCTTCTGTCTGGTAAATCGTAAAGGGTCCGTGACCCATCTTACATCTTTTTTACTTCTACTTTCCTATAATACAAATAGATCTGCATAGATTTTGGCAGGGACCAGGCTTGAATAATCCCCGAAGAAACAATGTAATCTATCTTACACCCCTGGTTTCAACTAATTGGCTCCTGGTAATTTCACCATTAGCATCAACGGATTCATCAGACCAGAATGGGAGGAATTTATGATGATCGAACACATTACTGCGGTCTCGAAAGGCATGAACACCGAGAGCACTTCTGCAAATCATAAAATTGTCATCGATGAACCAGCTAACATGGGAGGCACCGATGAAGGCGCCAATCCGCTCGGCACGCTGCTTGCCTCCTTGGCCGGTTGTGAAAATGCCATTGCCAACTTTGTGGCCAAAGAAATCGATTTTGACCTGCAGGGCATCGAGTTTGACGTGCAAGGGGAACTCGACCCCAACGGCATGATGGGGAAAGGCGATGCCCGTCCGTATTTCCAACGCATCACGGTCAACGCAGAAGTCCATACGAGCGAATCCAAGGAACGCATCCAGGAACTTCAAGAAAAAGTCGATGCCCGTTGCCCGGTCTTCACCACGATGGCCGCGGCCGATGTCGACATGCAGGCTACCTGGACGAAAGCATAAAGTAATCGAAACAAAAAAGAAAGAAAGCGATAGCTGATTCTATCGCTTTCGATGTTCACGTTTTTGACAAAGGAGAGATTTCAAATGGCTATTGTTCATGTAACAGATAGCAACTTTCACCAAGAAACATCCGAAGGGGTCGTATTAACCGATTTCTGGGCTCCTTGGTGCGGACCATGTAAAATGATTGCACCCGTTCTGGAAGAAATAAATGAAGAAATGGGTGAGCAAGTGACCATTGCTAAACTTAACGTCGATGAAAATCAGGCTACTGCCGCCGAATACGGCGTGATGAGTATTCCCACCATGCTTCTATTTAAAAATGGAGAAGTGGTGGAACAAATCGTTGGTTTTCAACCAAAGGAACAATTAATGAATCACATTCAAAAATACACCTAGAGCGAAATCCCTAACATTTAAATGCCCTCGTTCGTTTCGCAGGATAAAAACGAATGGGGGTATTTCTTTTCTTCCAATTATATAGTTTGCTTATACTCGTTTTTAGAACATTTACTATAAACAAATTTCTTGCCTAAAGGATGGTCAACTTTTACCATTGGATTTATTATCATTTCATCGGAGGTTAAATATTCATGTCGACATTATTTCAACCATTTCAATTGAAAAATAGAAAACTATACAACCGGTTTGTGGTCGCTCCCATGACCCGTATTAGTGCCGAAACAAATGGCGTGCCCACAGAAGCCATGCAGCAGTATTATGATCGTTTTGCCCGCGGAGGGTTTAGCGCCGTTATTACCGAAGGCATATACATTGATGAACGCTATAGCCAGGGATATTATCATCAGCCTGGACTCGCGAAGGATCAACACGTGGCAGCCTGGAGTCCTATCGTTCAAACCGTACAGGCTCACGGGTCGGTTATCATTGCCCAATTGATGCATGCCGGGGGCCAGAGTCAAGGTAACATGCATACGGATGAACGTATTTCCCCCTCCGGGATCGCACCCAAAGGAGAGCAGCTTGAATTTTACGGTGGAAAAGGTCCTTTCCCAGCCTCTCGTTCGTTATCATATAAAGATATAGCTCAAGTTCAAGAGGCCTTTGTTGATAGTGCTCAGCGTGCCAAACAGGCAGGATTTGACGGTGTCGAAATTCACGGCGCCAATGGTTATTTGCTTGATGAATTTCTAACCGAGTACATGAATCAGCGCCAGGACGATTATGGCGGCTCGCTCGATAACCGCCTGCGTCTCTTCCTCGAAACTATCAGGGCTGTACGCCAAGCCGTCGGAGACGACTTTATTGTCGGCATCCGTATGTCTCAAATCAAAGTCTCGGATCCCGACTACAAATGGTCCGGAGGAGAAAATGACGCGCAGTACATCTTTGAACAACTTGGCGCTACTTCCTTAGACTATATTCATGTCACCGATAGCGATGCGACGCAATCTGCTTTCGGTGAAAGGACACGGACCTTGGCCCAGGCAGCAAAAACATTCAGCCAGCTGCCGATTATCGTCAATGGCGGGCTAGGCGATGCGGAACAAGCTCAGGCATTACTTGCGGCTGGCGATGCGGATGTTGTCGCTCTTGGAACTAGCGCGTTAGCAAACCCCGACCTGCCTAATAAGATTGCTCATGGAAAATCATTAGTTGCATTTGACTTTGCTGCTACCCTCCTTCCGCAGGCGGAAATCAAACATCATGAACTACAGATGACTTTGTCCGAATAAGATTGATAACAAAAGAAAAGCACCAAAACACACCACAAGCCCTTGGGTTCATTCCTGCCTAAGGGCTTGTGGTATGTTTACCACGAGGTGAATGATGAAGTTACTGAATGACATCATTCCTCTCCTGATAAAGTCTCCTGCTTTTGATATGCCTCTTTGTTTAAAAGTGTTAAAATTTAGAAAAATACCCATTTGTTAAAAGGAGGAATTGATGGATGAAACAGGTACGTACTATGTTCTTCTCCGTGCTTATTATGTTGCTATTCGTCCCGGACGAGGCTTCGGCAGAAACAAAAACGAAGGAACACACCCTTGCAGCATCCTCTGATGAAGCCGTCACCACCCAAACAGAAAACGGCATCACGGACTATTTGGATGTCCCTCCCCTGCTGTCAAACAATCATATAACCTACCTTTCTTCTTCCGTG
The DNA here is from genome assembly GCF_000420725.1 of Marinococcus halotolerans DSM 16375. GTDB lineage: Bacteria > Bacillota > Bacilli > Bacillales > Marinococcaceae > Marinococcus > Marinococcus halotolerans. The sequence goes on from NZ_ATVM01000028.1 coordinate 18,361, forward strand.
CTCTCAGCCCATGCCACAGAGCCTGAAGACGAGGAAATGACCATTCATTTTTTGGACGTTGGCCAGGGGGACAGCATGCTCGTAGAGTCTCCAACGGGAGAAACGATGTTGATTGATGGAGGCCGCCAGTGGGAAACCGATACGATTCTTTCTTATCTGGAAAAAGAGGAAATCGATGAGCTGGACTGGGTCGTAGGGACCCATCCGGATGCGGATCATATTGGCGGGCTCATAGGAGTCCTTGAAGAAGTGGAAGTGAAAAACGTACTCGATAGCGGGAAAGAGCACACCACGGACACCTACCTGGATTATTTAGAAGTTATTGACGAACAAAACATTAACTTTGTGGAAGCTCAGGAGGGAGACGACGTAGATGTGGCCCCGCTGGCGCAAGTTCAAATTTTAAACGGGTATAATGAAAGTAGTGATTTAAATGAATCCTCTATCGTATTGCGCGTTTCTTATAAAGATATAGATGTGATGTTCATGGGAGATGCCACCGAGGAGAATGAAGAGGAAATACTAGAACAATACGACGTGGAAGCGGAGATTTTGAAGGCCGGCCACCACGGAGCTGATACTTCCACGAGTTCGTCCTTCGTGGATGCCGTTGATCCGGAAGCAGCTGTGCTGTCCTATGGCGATAATAACTATGGACATCCGGACCCGGATGTTATGGAACGTTTGCGTGTTCATGACACGGATTTATTCAGTACCGATGATAGTGGACATATCACGGTAACGACTGAAGGAAACCATTACGACATTCACGCTCAACCGTGGGATGGAACAGAGGAAGACACTGATCCAGCGCAAGAATTGGTTAACATAAATACTGCCGGCTTCGAAGAGTTACAGGAAATCACAGGGGTGGGACCGACACTTGCTCAAAACATCTTGGATTACAGAGAAGCAAATGGACCGTTTGAATCCATGGAAGAGCTTGATAATGTCCCTTATATTGGCCCTGCCACCATCGAAGAAATGCGTCCAGACATTACACTTGGTTAGGAGGGGTTAAATGGAAAAATACACCGTTGACCGATTGGAAGGAACTCTTGCGATTCTTCTTTTGGCTGGTGATGAATCCGTGCAAAGGGAAATAGACAGAGAACAGATGCCAAATGGGCTTAAAGAAGGCGATGTCGTCGAAATCGAATGGAATAGCAACGGTTCCATTCACTCAGTCATGTTAAAAACCGAAGAAACTGAAATCAAAAAAGAAAAGGCCCGGTCGCTTCTCCACAAATTGAAAAACAAAAGATAACGATCATTACAAACATCAAAAAAGGAGGGACAGGCCAAAAACTGGTCTGCCCCCTCTGTTTTATACCTCCTCTAAAAGACGGTACGCTTTATCAGCATGGATCGAAATCACGTCTCCCTGTTTAATTACTTCTTCTTTTTTTAGGGCGCTGAGAACCGCACTCGTCGTTTCTCTGGTGGATGCTATCATGTTTGCGATATCAGCATGCGTTAATTTCATATCAATGGTCTGCCATTCATGATACCGTTTCCCCTCCTTTTCGCTCAACTTTAACAGTAGAAACAAAATCCGATGCTTCACATCCGATAACTCGATCTTTTCACTCATCGAATACGTTTCTTTCAACCGGTTCGATAGAATATTGATCAGCTTCAGCGCAATCTTGGGATGTCGCTCCATGAACGATTCGAACGCTTCCACGTTAATAACGCAGACACAAGTATCCACCATGGCTTCAACGTAGACATTTTCGTCTGTTAACGTCATGGAATCTGTTTCTCCAAAAATATTTCCACTCGTCAAAATATCCACCGTAAACTGCCGACCCTGAGGATTCATCCGATACAGCCGCACCTGTCCCTGTTTTAATAAAAACAGAGCTGGAATGGGTCGTTCCGGGGAAACAATGACCGTCCCTTTATTGATCCGATGCATGTCACTTAGGTGATCAATGGTCTGTAGTTCTTCCTTCGTCAATTCTTCGAATAAACTAATTTGAGAAATCATCGAACGCTTGTCCATGGTCCCCTTCTTTCTTTATATCGATATCATACCTTTGCAACCAATATAGCTCATTTCATCATGTTTATCGATTTTTACCCAGACACCGAAGGGTATTTTTCGAATCAAAGGGCACTCCTGGAATATACATATTATTCCTGCTCCCGTGTTAATACTCTCACGGCCAGGGAACCAGATGAAGATTTCATTTTTTGAACCGTCCCTGCTCGCTCTAATTGCTCCACGGCATCACTGATTTCTTTAGCATGAACGGGAAAGGACATTCTCTTTGAGACTTCACGCCCTAATGCCGACATCTCCCATTCATGCTTGCTAGAGACCAGGCAGCTTATCACTACTTGTTTCAAACGTTGCGTGTGCATACACTCCCCCTGTTACTTCCTATGCATTCTCGCACAGCTGTGTTTTATCGATGTGATTGTTAAACCCATCCGCAGCAATACCCACATAGAGCACTTCTTCCTTGCTGATCGCTAATTGATCGGTCACTTCCCAAAAATAAGCGGCGCCTGCTTCTTGAAGGAGTTGAAGATGCGGTTCTATTCGGCGGCGTTCGTGGTGACCCATGGACAGAAATACCTTCTCCTGATGCATCAACGCCCCTTCCAGGTCCTGATGCAGTTCTTTCGACAAACGGCGCACGGCTTTTTGAATTTTATAGCTTTTCAACGATACGGCCATTGGCTTCTCCCTTTCTTTGCTTCATGAATTTGTTATTGTTGGGTGGCAAAGGTACGATACTGCCTGGGCGTACACCCATAGATGCTTTTGAAGCATACGCCAAAGTAACTGGGACTGGAAAACCGCAATTGCCGGGCAATGACTTTTACTGACGCGGAAGTCGTTTGCAACAAATACGCTGCCTCCTGAATTCATTTGTAGGTGATATAGTTGGATATGGACATGCCCAATTCCTCATTCACCAACCGGGATACATGACTGCGGGACCTTTTCAACTGCCGGACGAGGATCTCCGTGTTTAGTGGATGGTAGAGTTGCTGCTCCACAATGGTAATCACCTTCGAAATAATGGGGTTGTTGTAGGTCCGGATGTCTTCGTTCCACATGGTGTCGAGCATCCCGTCGACCAGCACGTCAATGCCTTCCTCAAAATCCTTTTCCTGTTCCCATGCTTCCATGACATTAATCAGCGCCACCGACGCCGCCAATGCTTTTTTGTCGTACGAAAAGGTCTGGGTGTAGCGATCCAAAAATCCTCCGACGAGAAAAAAGTAATACTGCTGGAGCACCTGGAATCGTTTCTCCTTATCTGGTTCCAACGATATCATCTGGTAGATCGTTGCTAATGCTTCTTTGGCTTCCCGTTTCCGGCTTCGAAAGATACGATCAAAAAACCGGTTTTGTGCCATATATAACTCTACCAGGCCCTCATTTTTCTCCCGGGCCATTTTTTCTATTTCCTGCTCGTACAGGGAACGGAAGCGATCATAATTGGTGGTCATGGGGAACGGTCCTTTACTTGATATATTTTTTCTCTTTCCTTAATCTACAACATCTCTTCCTTGATATCTATCAATCATTGCTCAAAAACTGTTAATAAACAATCATTATTATTAATATTAAATAATTTTGCTATTAAAAACATCTTTCTTTTTCATAACGCTTGGCTGATCCTCCCCACGTAGAATGAGCGCTGTTCTATTAATTTATCATTATTTATATCAATGAAGCCTCGTAAATGTTTTCTTTTTCCATTTTCATCTTTATTTATACTAGATTTCCTCTATGATAGTATTCACATAGCATTCTTATTTCAGGAGGCTTTATATAATGAACGATGGAGATCACCAACAGGATATCAGGGACTCCGAAGCTTCGGTGGTATTAGCTTCCTTTTGGGCCCCGTGGTGTACGCCATGCCATCGGCTGCCCTACATTTTAGATAAGGTGCATCAACAAATGAAGGAACAGGTGGCGATTTTCCCGATAAACGTGCAGAAATCCCCTCATCTTACTGAAGAGTTTGAAGTGAACGTATTGCCTACCCTGCTGATTTTACGCCAGGGCCACATCCTCGAACGTCTGGAAGGGCTTCATTCTTCTCCGGAAATTATCGATTACTTGAAACCTCATATTCAAAGGTAATTGGGAGGAATGAAGAGGGAACCGAACGTTCGCCGCTCCCTGGCTCTCTCTTTTCGTTTCGCAAGGATGAAGGCTATCGTGGTTCTTTCGCTCTTATTCCACCTCTACACGTATACATTATAGCCTTAATTTTCCTGATACATCCCCTTCCTACTTTTTTCCTTTTGATGATGTGCTGATAACGATAAAACAAGTTTAAATCCTTTCATCACAGGCATTTCCCCAACTCTTTTTCTTTTTAGCAAAGCTTTTGTTTCTTTATTTAGAAAACAGCAGTATCTTCTCTGAAAAATTTCTGGTCCCCCATTCGGCCATCCCGACCCGTATAATGAAGAACGAAGGAGGTTCAGTCCCTTGCAATTATTTTTTATCATCTTTTTTTGCTTATGTTTATTCTTCCCTGTGCTGCACCTGCTCCACTGCCTTCCCTGGTTCCGGGAAACGGATGAACGACAGTTGGCGGCCCCCGGAGGCCGGACAGGCATCAGCATTATTATTCCCTCCTACAATGAGGCCGGCATTATCCGTACCTCCATTCAGAGTATGACGGCATTGGATGCGGAAACAGCCGAAGTTCTCTACATCGATGACGGTTCCCGGGACGATACTTTTATGCTGTTGAACGAAGAGCTCGGCCTGCACATCTGTGAGAAAAAAGCCCTTGGTTCTCTCCCTCATCAGCCCGTGGAAGCGGTGTACCGCTCGTCGCTGCATCCGAACATTTACGTCATCCAAAAAAGGAACGGCGGGAAAGCGGACGCCCTGAACGCCGGTATTGAATACGCCGCAGAAGAGGTCGTGGTGACCCTGGATGCTGATACGGTTCTCACGCCGGAGGCGCTGCCCATCATCAACAACAAATTTTCCGATCCGGATGTGGTGGCCGCCGGCGGCATGGTACACGTCCTGCAGACCAAAACCGCCTCGCCATTACGGAAGCTCACCCTCGCAGGCACCAGCATGCTGCTCCGGGTCCAAATGCTCGATTTTCTGAAGGCATTCTACGTCACCAAGCTGTCGCTGGCCCGTTTTCAGGCGCTCGCGATTATTTCGGGCGCTTTTGGTATTTTTCGCAAGGATGCCCTGCTTGATGTCGGCGGGTACCGGTCCTCGGTGGGAGAGGATATCGATATCACCCTGAAAATCCACCGCTATATCGGCAGGCAGAAAAACAAAAAGGTTTTATTGCTGACCGAGGCGATCAGCTATACCGAGCTGCCGGAAACGTGGAAGGACCTGTTTAAGCAGCGGATCCGGTGGCAGAAATCCTACATGGACTGCCTCGTGCACTTTCGTACGTTTTTTGCCCGGACGCTCGTCACAAAGGCGGTATCCTTTTTCTATATTATTGAGTCCTTAGTCGTTGGCATTTTAGCTGCTTACGTTACTGCCGGCTTCTTTGTCGCCAACGCATTCCTGAACATGGCGTTTGTCTTTGTCGGCTTTATCGTCGTCTATATGAGCTACATATTCGTGTTTAATTTCATCTATAATATGCTCGCCCTCCGCCAGGTGAACCATTACGGGTTTACGTTTAGCAAAGGCGACCGCCTCCGCCTGCTTGCGACCATTGTCTTTGACGTCTTCGTGCACCGGTTTATCACGATGTATTTTGTCATGTATGGAAGCATCGCTTATTTTTTCAACAAAGACTGGAAAAAAGTCTCCCGCACGGGAAACCATTACGACCTGCAGGCAGCACCGACTGAATCCAGAAAGAAATATTAAATACAAAGGGGCGGCCTGAGAAATGAAATGGAAAAAAATCGTATTAATCATCGGCACCAGCCTCGGCGTCATGCTGGTGGTCGCCGGCAGCTACGGGTGGAACCTGGTTGCCACCACTTTTACGGCCATCCAGGAAGACGTCGACCGGGCCGAATCCGAAAACCGGCTCGACACGATTAATTTTGACGAGGGAGACCCCTTTTCCGTCTTATTGATGGGCGTGGACGAATCCGGGGGCCCGGATGACCCCAATCAGCGGACGGACGCGCTCGTGCTGTTGACGGTCAATCCGGACACGAAATCCACCCAGATGGTAAGCATCCCCCGGGACACCTACACCACCATTGCCGGGGAGGGGGAAAAGGATAAAATCAATCACGCCTATGCGTTTGGCGGGAAGGATGAAACGATCCGCACCGTTGAACAGTTGTTGGATGTGCCTGTCGACTACTTTTTCCAGGTGGATATGGCCGGCTTTGAAGACATGGTTAACACCATCAATGGCGTCAGCGTCGAAAACTCATTCGCCTTCACGTATAAAGGCACCCATTTCGCCGAAGGCTCCCAGGAATTAAACGGAGAAGAAGCCCTGAAGTATGCGCGCATGCGCAAAGACGACCCGCGTGGAGATCTGGGACGCCAGGAACGGCAGCGTGACCTTCTTCTTGGAATGATGGAGAAAGGCACCGACATCTCTTCTGTCCCGAAAATCAAAAGCATTCTCACCGTTGTTGAAGGCCATGTGCGCACCAATTTCCGGCTGAAGGATGTTTGGTCCGTCCAATCAAACTATCAGCCCGCCTTCGACCAGGTGAAGCAGCATGAAATCGAAGGGGAAGACGGCGAAATGGACGACACGTATTATTACATGCCGGACCATGAACAGGTGCAGGAACTGTCGGACCGGCTAAACCAGCACCTGGAAATCAAACATCCCGATGATCGCGCGTAACGTTTTCAATCACTGAAGGAAGGCCCTTATTCTATTCCCGTGCCACGGGGCCCGTTACATGCATGGTATGTACGATAAATGCAAAAACCTGGGGAGGAAATAATGAAACCAAGAATCCATCAAGCCTTACACAAATTAGATAAACATGCGAATGACAATATTTCCGAATCACTCCTTCAGGGCCAACCAGCCTTGATGTATCTAAATGGAAAGCAAGAACAGAAATTACAAGATATTTTCTACTTTCTGCGCGTAGAGAATCTTGTTCACATGGAATCTGTGGGCGAATATGATTCGCTTTCTTCTCCCACGTCCCATGTCGTTAGAGCCATTCCCCTGCCAAAGCTCGTGCATATACTTCACGATCAGGAGGCCGAATAAGTTGTTGTCCACTGGAATGGATTTGTTCCTAGTGGACATTATTTTTTGTCCTACCCTACTGACCCTTAGGAACATATAAATAGGTTCTCCGTTTATCACATAGCGTAATGATTATCTACATCATCGGAATGATCAGAAGATACAGTTGTTAAGAAATTACCATCTCTTTCTTTGAACAATGGCACCCGGCACACGAGAAAAGGCCTCCAACATAAACTGTCGGAGACCTTTTCCTTTCACCTAACATGACTTAGTTGTTCTGACCATACCTAGGATGAGAAGCATCAATGCTTTTACGAACTCTCTTCATCATCTGCAAAGCGGCAATGAAAAATAAAATAAAAAATTCTGAAAAATGATACGATTGTTGATCCCAACCATTCTCCGTTTTTTACAGATTCAGTACCAGCACTTTATCGCGAAGCATCGAATCAATGCTTCTTCCAATGCCCTGAACGCCCTGACCCGAATTTTTCACTCCCAGGAACGGAAAGTGGTCGGGGCCACGAGAGGTTTTGCCGTTCACCTGAACCGTGCCTACGTTCAGCTTATCGGAAATCGCGAAGGCATTCTCCAGATTTTTCGTGAACACACTGGCTTGAAGACCATACTCGTTACGCTTTTCCAGCTGAATGGCTTCCTGTTCACTCTCCACCCGCAGGAAGGGAAGCACCGGTCCAAACTGTTCTTCCCAGGCGATGGCCATGTCTTCGGTTACATGATCCAGCAGGGTCGGCCCCAGCAGGTTCTTTTCCTTTCCCCCTTCAAGGATGACTGCAGCTCCCTGACTCCGGGCGTCGTCAATCAGCCTGGTAACGTTATCTGCTGCCTTCTGATCAATCATTGGCGTGACACTCGCGTCTTCTCTGGATGTGCCTACTTTCAGGGCGGACACGATATCTTTTACTTTCTCTACGAGTTCATCCGCGACACTGTCCATCACGATCACACGCTTGATCGCTGTGCAGCGTTGGCCGGAATAGCTGAAGGCTCCACTGACAATTTCTTTTGCTGCTTGATCCAAATCGGCGTCCTCCAGGACAATCGCCGGGTCTTTGCCGCCAAGCTCCAGCACCACTGGGATCATGGATGCTTTTTTTGCAATATGTTTTCCGGTATCCGTTCCCCCGGTAAACGTAATCATATCTATCAAAGGATGAGTTACGATGAAATCGCCAATCACCGATCCCCGTCCCGTAACTACGTTTAATACGCCTTCCGGCAGCCCGGCTTTCACGAGTGCCTGTACCATTAATAACCCACTAATAGCCCCCTGCGTCGCTGGTTTGAAGATCACGGTATTGCCGGTAATAAGCGCCGGTGCAATTTTGGAAGCGGCCAGGTTGACCGGATAGTTAAATGGTGAAATCGCCAGGACAACGCCGTGAGGAACCTTCTGCACCATCGCTTTTGTCTGCTTCGTCGCTCCGGGAAAGGCATCCCCCTGAATAAAGCTTCCGTGTGTCCGAAGCCCCTCTTCTGCTGTATGGCGAATCAACTGGGCGGTACGCTTCACTTCACTTTTTCCCGAGGAGAGCGTTTTTCCTACTTCCTGGTGGATCATTTCCCCAATCTCATCGGTCATCTTTTCCAACTCTTCGGCCCACCGGTGAAGCAATTCCGAACGCTCATGACCTTCTCTGGCTTCCCATGCTTCCTGAACCTCAGCGGTGCATTGAACCGCTTTGTCCACTTCCTCCTGACTTAACGCTGGTACTCTTCCTACCACTTCATGGTCATCGGGGGCATAAATAGGAACCGTTTCTCCGCTCTCACTCCCGATCCATTGATTGTTAAGCAGCGTTTCAAACACATCTTCCGTTTTGCGTGTCATCATCTTTTCTCTCCCCCTCGATGTTTTTAACCTCTAAAAGGTTAATGTTTTCTATTAAACCACATTAGGGGTCTCATCAACAAGTCCCAAAACTAAGTAAACAGATTAGAATCATCGGGATAATGAAGTACCAATTCCGTTTCCGTTAATTTTGACTGTAAACATAACGGCCCTTATCGGAAGCTCTTTCAATAAATGAAACAATAATACAATGATTCAATTATACAAAAATTCAATTTTCTTTGTTTCTGAATCGATGGATTATTCTTTATTACGCTCTCTCGAACTTTTACAAACGTTTTCTTTTCTTGATTCGTTTGACCGTAGACAGGCCGCAGTTCATACGTTTGGCAATCTCCTGTTGGCCGTAGCCTTGCTCCAGAAGGTTCAAAATCATATAGTATTTGTCCCGGTGCTTGCCTTCGGGACTAAATTCGGTTTGACGGCCCTTGTACTTGCCCTGTGCCTTTGCAATCGCTATGCCCTGATCTTGGGCTTCTTTCCGTTGCTTCCATTGTTCTTCGGCCATCCATGCAAACACTTCTTTTAAAAGGTTCATCACCATCTGGCCCACGATTTCCATTTCTCCGTACTTCCGGGTGTCTAAAATTGGCATGTTCAGCACCACGATATGCACTTTCATTTTCGTTAAGACTTCCCATTCCTGTTTGATACCTTCCATGCTCCGGCCGAGCCGATTAAGGTCATGGATGAATAAGGTATCTTCTTCCCGTAAAAAGGCTTTGGCTTCTTCCCAGCCTTTACGCTTCATTTGTCGGCCGGAATCTTTATCCGTAAAGATTTTTTCGCATCCAGCTTCCCGGAGTAACTGCATCTGCCGTTCTAAATTCTGTTCATTGGTACTTACTCTTGCATAGCCGATGTGTTTGCCAGCCATATGGTTGCGCTCCTTTGCTTAGTTCTTCGCATTGATCGGTTCGGTATGTGTACAGGCCGGATAGTGACTGCAACCCATGAACGCCCCGTGTTTTGATGTACGCTTTTCCAACAGACCGCCGCAGGCCGGACATTTTCGTTCTTTCGGCTTCACGGTTTCAACCACGGTCTTGGCATCAAGGGCCGGATTCACCTGCGAGAGCCACCGCTGCAAGTCCTCCCGATCAAACAGCTTCACGCCCGTTTTTTCAGCGCCGTTTTTGGCGCTTTGGGTGAACAAGCTGTTCGTTAATACCCATGCTTCATCAGCTTGGAAATAAGTTTGAGCAAAATACACTTCCTGTACAGCTTTGATACCCACTTTCTTGTTCACGCCGTACCGTTTGGCCTGTACGACAATCCGGTTCTCTTTATCTAAAATGAGATCCGCTCCGTAGTCGTGAGACGCCTTCGAGCCTTTGGCCTTATATTGCAACTGCCGGAACAGCTCGACCAGAAAATACTCGAACTGCGCTCCGTCCATCTGATCGATGGACGGAAGGCCGCTGTCGATGATGCGCTGGAACTGCCGCTTTTTCTGCCATCGTTGGTAGAAATAAACCGCCCCTTGCCCCAGGAACACCAAAACCACCAGTACGATCACAGCTGTTATAAGAGTTGAAATCGAAAAGCCTTCCATCGTAACGCTTCCTTTTCTTTTATCCGATTTTCCCTATTAAACGGGAATCATTTCTTTCGCAAGAAACACAATCATTAACAATATAATGCCTGTCATGCCAAGTTTCGTAGCGAGTTCTTTCTTTTGCTTCACGAAGAATAAGAAAGCTGTTCCCCCGATCACTACCACCATAGCGATGCTCCATAAAACATCAACGATCGTTTCCAGTGTCTCGATGGTCGTTGTGATCGAACCATCTATATCCATTCCATAGAGAATGATATTCACCACTGCAAGCACCGTTACCAAGCAGGTAATACCAAACGAAACCCATTCAGCTTTCCGGTAAAAGTGAATAAATAAGAACACGAATAAAATCAAACACACGATATTGCCAATAAGTATCACAACATTTCTCCTTTCTTTTATTTCTTTCCTATGCTATTCGCCGTCCTAATGATCTACTCATTGGTCAAATCAATACTTGAGCGAAAAAATAAAGAAGCATCATTGGCACTAAAAAAGCAATGCCGGCTGTAAGAACGAATGCATACGCTTGTCCTTTCGTTACATAGAGGATGATGAATAGAATCGCCATGCCGCTAATCAGTACAAAGGTCCAAGCGGCATAAAAAAACTCTTTTAATTTTTCCACGGAGAACATCATCAACAGCTCCTTATATAGCAAAGTAGATTATCGTCATAAATGCGATATGTAATCCGGCCGCCGTCCCAAAAATAACCTTAATAATAGCATGAGAACGGCTATGAAAGATAAAACCAAACACGATCAGATGAACAACGATGAAACCGACAATAATCATTCCGAGGGTCTGGCGATCAATGCTGTTAAATAGTTCTATGATGTTCATGGTAAAAACTCCTTTTCGATATAGTGATGGTGGCCGTATCTATATGAACGGGTTTGATGAAGTTACGATTACAGCGATTAAAAGGAGAAATAAAGCATTGACGCCTATACTGACCATATACTTTTTCATTCCTCGATCACTAATGATGGCTAGTTCATTGAACAGGGCCAACGGCACGAACAAAACCATTTGAAGCCCGTATATACTTATAAATATATTCATTACTATTTCCATATTATCCCCTCCATACTGTTGAATGTAAATGAACCATTTAAAAGAACCCTAAAAAACATTGATCTGCCAGCATTTCGCTTTTGTCCTTTCGGGTATACTCAAAAGAACTTCAAAAAGTAAAAAAAGAAAATCTATGTTTCTATCTTTCTTAATCCTTTAATTAGTTACATGTTTATTTCTTTTTCTTTAATGGGATTGGTCGTTCATATGATCTTAGAAAATTTTCAACGTCCAATTCTCTATAATTTATATCCAGATTTACGCCATGTACTTTTAACATAAGTAAAGTAATAATTCCCTTTAGAAGCTGGCATATTTCAGTTAATTTTCTAGTATTCATTTGAGAAATATCATTACTGTGGCTTAGGTTATCTCTCGTCTCAACAATGTCTTCTGCTAATTTATTGATATTTTGATTTCTTGATATTGCCTTTAAATTTTCACTAAACTCTTGTTTTTTGAAAAACAATTTCACCAACTTTGCAAAACCTTTTTGATTAGCTTGTTCGAATCTATTTTTTAAAGCTGTTCTGTACTCTTCTTTTAACGTATCTTGAAGAGCATCTACTGCTTCAATGTATTTATCTTTCTTTTTATTTAATTCGTTCTTATCTTCATAAATATAATTAGATTCATTAGCCTTTGCGAAAAGCTCTAAGCACCGAGCGTAGTGCAGAAATTTATCCTCTAATAGCCCTGGTGTTCTTTCTACTGCTGCAAAAGTTATCCAAGCATCCAAATAATCTGTGGAAATTGGTTTCATCACAAAATCAAGTACGTTTTCCTTCATATTGGTCATGCGGTAGTTAACATTAGTTTTATCTATTTTATTTTCAGAAGTGTCCTCAATATCAGCGATAAGTAGTGGATTATCATTATCGTCATAATAATATAGTTCTTGATAAGAAATATTGGTGTTCGTTAAAAATGACAATATGCATCTAATAAAAAACAAAATCATTTTCGTGTTATCGAAAGACTGATTGGTTTCAGTCTCTATACTTAAATACACATCTTTATTAGAAGACTCTTTTGTATTTTTCAAAGAGACAATATATTTTCTCTCCTCACCATCCAGCCTAACAAAATGATGAGTGGACGTTGAGTTACTAGGGAGAACGGAAGCAAGCTTAGTAAACTTAGCTTCTATTTTTTTGCATGTGAAGTCGTTTATGTTTCGAAAACTCCCCTCTACCACTAGATTAGCCTTTAGTACACATATATTGGTTTTCTCCCTATAAGATTTCTCGAAATACTCAAATACCGAAAAAACTTTGTTGTCATTTTCAGAAACAAAAATGATAGGAACGTCCCTATAACGCAAAAAATTTCTAAGTAAGGATTCACGATGAAAATCTTCAATGGTAAGTTTATTATCACCATCATGTAGCTCTAGCGTACTTTTATACTTTTTAGTTCCGATAGTGCAGTAACCATTATATGTATTATTAATTTGGCTTCCCTCAATTCTATTTTATTATAAGAAATGATTTTAAAAATTTTCCAATTCGCTATACTAATACTCTAATGTTGCAGTTTTGAAAACAAATGTTGGTCATGGATTTAAATATTGGAAATCATCGACAATATCATCCAACCGATGGCTTTGCGGGTCAGGCGACGCGATAAGCGTCATATACGCTTTCCAGGGTCGCGCCCGCCCGGGCGCGCTGATAAATATCCGCAATCTCCCGCCGCCGGTGATCCTGATGACTGGCATGAAAGGCTTCACTGATGGTGCCCGCAAATGCCCAGGCAAGCAGCAGCCAGGCGGTTTGGAGGAGAAGCAGGTAGCGTCGGATAGCCGGGGCGCTCCGCAGCCGGTACCCGCCCATCGACAGCTTGCCCTTGGCTTC
>NZ_ATVM01000029.1 GCF_000420725.1 Marinococcus halotolerans DSM 16375
CGGGGCTTCCAGTACACCTCGCGCGGCTTTAAAGCCATCGTAGAGGCCCACGGCTTGGATCACAGCATGTCGCGGGTGTCCCGATGTCTGGACAACGGGCCCATGGAAGGGTTTTTTGGCACGCTGAAATGCGAGGAATACTATCTGCCGGACTCGTTTTATGCCACCTATGAGGACCTGGTGGACGCGATTCGCCGCTATATCGGGTTTTACAACCACCAGCGATACCAGGAACATTTAAACGGCTTGACCCCGATAGAATACCGGAATCAAGCCGCTTAAGAGTTTTACTTATTTTCATTGTCTACTTGACGGGGGTCAGTTCAGTAGCAGCCTGTCTTTTGTATTAATTACGATGCTTCTTTTTTCTCTTTGGAGTCCTTGTAATCCTGTACCTCGTTTTTCGGCTGCTCCAGCGGCTTCTTCAGAATAGCCAGCATAATCATCGTTACAAGCGAGCCGATCAAAATCGCCAGGAAGTATAGGAACACTCCGCCACCCTGTACAGCGTTCAGGAAGAACACGAGGAATCCTCCGTGCGGCGCAAGCAGTTCTACGTTGAACAGCATGGCCAAACCGCCTGCTACTGCAGAACCAGTAACGATGGAAGGAATAACCCGGAGCGGATCCGAGGCTGCAAATGGAATAGCACCTTCAGTAATGAAGAACGACCCAAGGGCATAGTTTGTATACCCGGCTGAACGCTGCTCCTGCGGAAAACGGTTCTTAAAGAACGTAACCGCAAGGGCGATACCAAGCGGCGGCACCATCCCGCCAGCCATTACAGCTGCGTGCGGGGCATAAATACCCTGTCCGATTAATGCTACACCAACAGTGAAGGCCGCTTTGTTGAACGGTCCGCCCATATCGATTGCCATCATGCCGCCAAGCAGAATTCCAAGCAGCACTAAGTTGCTTGTACCAAGCCCGGTGATCCAGTCCTGCAGGGCAGTGTTAAGAAATGCAATTGGTGTAATAAACACGTAGTACATCAAGAGACCAGTGATTAGAATATTAATGACTGGATAAAACAAAATCGTTTTAATACCATCAAGCACCTGCGGGAGCCCTGACAGTGCTTTTTTCACGCCGAGAGCTACATACCCGCCAAGAAAACCGGCAATAATACCGCCAAGGAAACCAGCTGTTGCGTCTTCAGACCCCGGGATACCCTGTGTGGCCATAAAACCGCCGACCATTGCAGGCATGAAACCAGGACGATCTGCGATGCTCATGCCGATAAAGCCGGCAAGTACTGCTACGAATAATCCAAACGCATACTGGCCGCCAATCGCGTTCAAGGCCTGGGCAAATCCATTAAACTGGTCACTTTCCGGGTCCGCTGAGTTAATCCCCCAGAAGAATGAAAGAGCGATAAGAATTCCGCCGCCAATAACAAATGGCAGCATGTTCGAAACCCCGTTCATCAGGTGGCGGTAAATAGCATTACCAACTGCTCTTGCACCGCCTCCACCGCCGGTGGAAGCCGGTTCATTATCCGAAGAAGAGCTTCTGCCAGAGCCACGGTATTTCGAAAATTCTCCGTTTACAGCCTGGTTAATTAACTGTTCCGGTTTACGGATTCCATCCGTAACCTTCGTGGATAAAAGCGGTTTGCCATCGAAGCGTTCCATTTCAATTTTTGTATCGGAAGCTACGATAATCGCTTCCGCATTTGCGATTTCCTCAGAGGTGAGACGGTTTTTAACCCCACCGGAGCCGTTCGTTTCCACTTTAATGGAGACACCGAGCTCCTTAGCCTTATCTTTAAGCGCGTCTGCTGCCATATACGTGTGGGCTATACCAGTCGGGCAGCCGGTTACTGCAAGAATTCTCGGCGTGCTGCTGTCTTCGGCAGCCTGGGCTGAAGAAGCTTCTGTTTCTTCTGCCTCATCGCTTCCAAGCTTGTCTCTTTCTTTTGCGTCCACAGCCGCCATGATCTCGTCTTCGGATTCTGCATTCAAGAGATCCTGGCGGAAGTTTTCATCCATTAACAGCGTAGACAAACGGGAAAGCGTAGTTAAGTGTGCTTCATTCGCTCCTTCTGTCGCTGCAATCATGAAAAACAGATGTGCCGGCTGACCGTCCAGTGATTCATAATCCGCACCTTTTTGAGAACGTCCGAATGCAATGGCCGGCGTATCCACAGCACTTGTTTTTGCGTGGGGAATGGCAATGCCTTCACCAATACCGGTGGAGCTCTCTGATTCCCTTTTTTCGATCGCTTCCTTAAAAGCCTGTCGGTCATTTAAACGACCGGCAGTGTCAAGCTTGTTTACCAGTTCATCAATCACTCCGGCTTTGTCTGTCGAAGACAGCGACAGCAGCACGGTATCTCTTTTTAATAGATCTGTAATTTTCATTCTGCTCACCCCTTTAAGCTTGATTGGTTTCTTCGCTCTCCAGCGAACGAATAGTTATTTTCTGACTTAGCTCTTCTACTTCTTCTTTCGTACAGAATGTTTCCGAAAATGCGGTAGCGCTTCCGGAAGCTACTGCTTTGTTCAGCACCTGATCCGGAGCCAGACGTTCCGTAATTCCGGCAGCAAATCCAGCCACCAGGGAGTCCCCTGCCCCGACGGAATTCACGGCTTTCCGTTTTGGCACGGAGGCATGGAGGGTTTGTGATTTATTAATATATACCGCTCCTTCTCCTGCCATCGAGATCACCACGTGCTCAATATCAAAATCCTCCAGAAGCTTTCGGCCATACACCGCAGCGTCTTCCACACTGCTTACTTCCACTTCGTACAATTCTGCCAGTTCAAGATGGTTCGGCTTAACGAAATAAGGGCGGCCTTTCAATGCCTCTCCGAGCGCTTCACCGCTCGTGTCCAGATACACCCGGACTCCTTTGTTTTTCACCCGTTCCATCATGGCCAGATAGATGCTGTGAGGGAGAGAAGAAGGAACGCTTCCCGCGAGTATTAATTCATCTTCCTCTGTGAGAACATCCAGCTTCTGGTACAGCGCTTCCACGTCTTCGCGCGAGACACCCGGGGAAGCTCCATTAATTTCTGATTCCTGGCCGCCGCGGATTTTGACATTGATTCTTGTATCCTCTTCCACCTGCACAAAATCTGTTTGGATCTTTTCTTTTTCCAGTGTTTCTTCGATATAACGGCCGGTAAATCCGCCTACAAAACCGAGCGCCGTTGACTGTTGTCCGAGTCTTTGCAGCACTCTCGAAACGTTAATGCCTTTGCCCCCCGGATATTTCAAATCATTTTTCGAGCGGTGGATGCTCCCCGGAATAAACTCTTCGAGCTCTACTACATAATCGATCGCCGGGTTCAGCGTTACTGTATATATCATGTACTCACGACCTTCACATCTGTGTATTTCTTCAAGTTTGTCCGTTCATCGTCCCGCAGCCTGTCCGACGTAATCACTTCCGCTAAAGCAAGTTCACCAATGTTTGCAAACGTGATGGAACCAATCTTCGAGTGATCTGCCAGCACATAGCTTCTTTCCGCAAGCTCGAGCGCTGTCCGCTTAACTACTGCTTCATCCGGATCCGGGGTTGTATACCCGTGAACAGGATGCACGCCGTTAATGCCGAGAAAACAGGCATCAAAACAAAATTCCTTCAGTGCCTCTATAGCTTTAATTCCCACCAGGGCACCTGTTCCCTGCTTGCCTTTCCCCCCGATCACGTACGTTTCAATGCCTCTTTCAAGCAAAAGTGGTACATGTGGAATACCATTGGTTACTACGACAAGATCCCGGTCCACCAAATAAGGAATCATCTCCAGGGTTGTCGTCCCGGCGTCTAAAAAAAGGCACTCGCCAGGTTCAAGCAGGGATGCTGCAGCTTCTGCAATTTTTTTCTTTTCCCATTGGTTCACGCTGCTCTTTTCTGCGATGGTTGGTTCATTTCGGCGGCGGCGGGAGAGAGAAGCTCCTCCGTGGATCCGTTTAATCTGCTCATCAGACTCTAGCTTGGATAAGTCTCTTCGAACCGTTGCTTCTGAAGCGCCGGTTAATTCCACCAGCTCATGAATGGAGGCAGTATCTTTAGTTTTTAAAATCTCGATGATCGTTTCCCTGCGCTCCGTGTGAAGCATCCTCTTCTCTCTCCTTTCCGGTTCCGCCATAAAAGCAACAGGCATCTGCGAAAGTTTTGATTGTTTTCTGCGTCTGCTTGTTTGATTAACTTCATTGTACACGCTTACTTGATCATAATCAATCAATTTTATTCAAAAACAATCAATTATTTTTATTTTTTGATTGAAAATGACATTTTGTTTTTTGAAACCGTCACGCATTTCAGAACGAAAAAAGCACGCCTCATTTTTAGAGACGTGCCTGAATTTATATAAGTGTTATCAGCTGCCATTCAGCTTTTCCCGGGGCACTGCTTCAACTACTTCTCCTGATGGGTTAAACTTTAACGCCCGGTACAGTTCATCGTGGTAGAACGTAAACCATGCGTGACGCTGACAGCCCCAGCTCATGTAGTGTTCTTTCATGTACACAGAATCCATCGGATAGTCATCATAAGCCGTCACCCAGAGAACATTCTGGTGCGCGTGCGTGGGCATATTATCCGCCATGTGGATCAGCGTGCTGCTTTCATCTTCAATCAGGATAATGCTCATTCCAGCGCTGTGGCCGCCTGTATGAACCATCCGTATATTTTCGGTAAGCTGCAGCTCTGATTCAAACGTCTCCACCTGGTGGGCCACCGGCTTCCAGTTCTTTTCCCAGTATGTGTTTTCTGAACGGATGTTTGGATTTTTCATTTCCTGCCACTCCGTTTCCGATACATGAATGACAGCATTTCGAAACACCGGTACGCTCTGCCCCTGTTCTTCGCGGGCAAGGCCCGAGGCATGGTCAAAGTGCATATGCGTCATCAATACAGCGTCAATATCCGAGGCGTAAAGATTCATCTCTCTGAGGCTCTGCTCGACATTTGACTCTTCTGTCACGCCGTAATTCCGCTGCTGCTTTTTGCTGAGCCGGCCGTTTCCAAGACCTGCATCAACCAGTATGTTTCTGCCCTCTCCCTGAATAAGCAGCGGGTCTGTGGGCATCGGCACCTGATTGTTATCATTTACCGGATATTTTTTGGACCAGAGGGGTTTTGGAACTACCCCGAACACAGCGCCCCCATCCATGTTGGTCACTCCGCCTTCAAGCCATGTAATTGTATAATTACCGATGGTTAACTGATTCATGACAGCAGTGCCTCCTTTTCGTAAAAGAAAGCGCCTATCGCATACGTTACGGTCTTACCGCTTCTGTAAAGTAAATAGGCTCTCCCTTCGCGTAAAATTTCTCTTCGTATTCTGTCATCACATTTCCTTTTGCTTCTTCACTTTCATGGAGATGAAGACGCACTTTCCTCAGAGTAAAACCGAATGTGGAAAGGGAAGAAAGAGAATATTCAAACAGTCCCTGATTATCAGTCTTCATCTGTATTGTTCCCCCGGGCACCAGCACCTGCTTATATAATTCTAAAAAATCAGGATGCGTCAGCCGTCTTTTTTCATGGCGCTTTTTCGGCCATGGATCGGTAAAGTTAATATAAAGAGTTTCCACTGAGGAAGGCTCAAAATATTCCATTAAATAGCGCACATCCCCATGAATAAAAGCAAGGTTCTCCGGCTGCTTGAATAAAGCACGCTGCACCCCTGTCGCAAGAACACTTTCGTACATTTCCATCCCGATAAAATTAATATCCGGATGCTTGATACTGTTGTCGCTTAAGTATTTCCCTTTGCCTGTACCTACTTCTAAATGGATAGGCTGGTCATTTCCAAATCTTTTTTTCCAATTTTTCTTTACCTGTTCCGCTTCTGTGACCACCAGTTCCGGGTGTTCCTGTAAAAACTCGTGAGCCCACGGTTTATGACGGAGTCTCATCGTACTGTTCCCTCTTTCTTCATATAATAACTAGCTATTTAACATACAAAATCCGCTGAAAACGCAGTGACGTTCCAGCGGATTTTTATATTTGCAATGAGTCCCGGTCCAATACTGCTTCAAGCTGTTTTTTATAAAACTCTGCTTCTTTTATCCGGTTCGTAAGCATTGCCTGCTGGGCGTGATCAAGCAGGTGGCTGATAATCTGCCAGCGCATTCGCCGCTGTAAATGGGAAGTTAAAGGAAGACCGTATCCCTGCAGCCAGCCGTCCCATTCTTCTTTTGGAATGTATTCATACAAAATCAGAGCCAGGTCAAGTGCTGGATCGCTGACTGTGGCATTATCCCAGTCCACTAAATACAAATCTCCATTGGCATCAAACATCCAATTATTATGGTTCATATCACCGTGACAGACAACGAGACGGGGAGGCTGGACTTCGCCGGAGGTCCCTGCAAGTTCTTCGAGAGCATCTGACATTGAAGTCGTAATATAGGGAAGCTGCTCCTGCTGCTCTCTTAACACAGCGATTGTTGCTTCCGGCGTGCGGGCGTGGTTCCCTATTCTCATAAACATATCCAGCAGTTCGCTCGACGAATGAATTTTGGATAACAGCTGGGCCACCCGCGTATTATCCATGTCACCTCCTGTTAATTCACGGCCGTCAACCCAGCGCTGAGCGGTAATTACGTCACCGTTAGCCTGGCGCTTTGTCCAAAGCAATTTAGGCACTATTCCTTCTGCCGAAAGCACAGCAAGAAATGGAGAAGAATTTCTTTTCAGAAATAACACTTGTTCCCCGGCACGCGCGAGGTACGCTTCTCCTGAAGAGCCACCGGCTGGTTCAATCGTCCATCCGTCTCCCATCAGCAGTTCCAATACTTTCACCTTCGATCTATCATAGTGGTCTGAATATTTCATAGCCGATCCTTTTTAACAATATTTTGTTTCAATGCTCATTTTGTTTTATTTAATTGTATGTATAAAATACCCTCTATGAAATGATCTCCTCTAATTCTCGTGCGGGTAAAAGTGTTTCTGTTTTCATTTTATTATTACAGCGAATCGTTCTTAATAATAGCAAACATTGAATTTATAAGTCAATCGACCAAAATACTTGTGACCGACCTCTCAGCTCCTATGTTTCCGAGTATCTTCATTTCGTCCATCTTCGTAACTTCCCCTTTTTTTCCATCATTCAGAGTGGTATAGTAATTCCGTTCATTATTACAGAGCAACTGTTTATTTGAAGGAGGACTTTACTATGTCAGACCGCTCGTTCGGTAATGGCCGGCTTTTGATTACCTGCCCGGACCAGCCGGGGATCGTAGCCGCTATATCTGATTTTCTGCACCAGCACGGTGCTAATATTATTCATTCTGCCCAGCATACAAATGATCCGGAAGGCGGGCGTTTTTTTATGAGAGTTGTTTTCTCCATCTCTCCGTACCCGGACAAATTTCATCAGGTAAAAGAAGAATTTCTTCCTATTGCTGAGCATTTCGACATGGAATGGTCTTTAGAGCGCGAAGACCGCAAAAAGAGTGTGGCGATTTTCATCTCAAAGGAAGACCATTGTTTAACAGAATTATTGTGGAGATGGCGTTCGGGAGAACTGCCTATTCATATCAGCTGCGTTATCAGTAACCATACGACGCTGAAAAATGTGGTGGAAAGCTATGAAATTCCTTTTTATCACATACCGATAGAAAAAGACGCCAAGCCGGAAGCTGAAAATAAAATACTGCGTACGCTTGAGCAGTATCCGATTGATTTTCTCGTCCTGGCCCGGTATATGCAGATACTGTCGCCGGATTTTGTCGCCCACTACCCGGCAAAAATCATTAATATCCATCACTCATTTCTCCCGGCTTTTATCGGAGCAAATCCTTACAGACAGGCTTTCGAGCGTGGGGTGAAGCTAATCGGTGCTACTGCCCATTACGTGACCAACGATCTGGATGAAGGACCGATTATTGAGCAGGACGTGCTTCGGGTTAACCACCAGTACAATGCTAACGATTTAAAAATCACCGGACGCAATGCTGAAAAAATTGCGCTGGCAAGAGCCGTTACCTGGCATGCAGAAGATCGCGTTATTGTTGATGACAATAAAACGATTGTTTTTCTATAGTACTCATTATTCGCCGTATCCGTCCGGAGAGTAGATTTCGCTTCGGAGTACAGAAACGGTGGCCGTCTGCTCCATAAGCGCTTCCGCAGAAAACAGCTGCCGGTTTTTCACCGGGGACGGGTTGGTGATGCGCTTTTCCATCCACCGTTTGTATTCGCGTTTGTCTGCTGTATGGGCATATAAAATTTCACGGTTATCAATGATCGAAGCGGGAGAAACAACCGTCGCCTGAGCGGGGAAGGTTGTCCCCGCTTGTTTTAATACAGCTTCTACTACGTTCATTGTTCTTTTTAATGCAAGCACCGGACTCACAAAAGTATGCTGCTTCTGGTTTACATACTCCTTCCAGAACCTGCTGTCTGCCGGCTCGAATACACTGTACATCGTGCCTTCTAAAATGTGTATAACGTCTATTCCGACAGGGCCGATGATGGTAATGGCACCTTCCATCGTTGTCTGCTTTGTATGAAATACCGGATAATACATAACAAAATACGTATCGGGAAGCTCCCGGAGCAGGGTACGCAGACGATAGTCATATTTTAATTTTGGATCCATCATCGAAATTTCAGAGATGGTGGAGGAAGCCCATTCCAATTGAATTAAAAACCAGTTATCGTAAAAAATATCCTTTAGTTCTTCGAGCGTCTTCCCTTTAAAGAATAAATAGGCATCACTCTCGGTTATTTCCACCTCTTCTTCCTCTTCATGCTTCCACCACTTTAATCGGTTCACTGCTTTTCCCATCCGGCTGTTTTTCTCCAGCGGTTCATCCTCCGGTGCCTTCGGGCCCGATTTGTTTGCGATCATCCAGTCTGTTTTCATTCGCTGCCAGTAGGCCTGCTTCGCAGATAAAAATTCTGCGTTTTGATGAAGAAAATGATGTTCATAACGCGAAGCGTAATCTTTCATTTTTATTAACTGAGCCATTCAACTCTCCCTTCTCCCCCGTCGCAGCATTTCACGGTGTCTGCGCAAAAAGCTGCGGAATTCCGCTTTTATTATAATATCGTCATTGACTGCGCATTATTCACGTTAAAGGAATAAATTTCCTGCGAGCGGAGCCAGAAAGGCAACAATAACAGCGCTGACTGTCATAGCTACCGAGCTGACCGCTCCTTCCGTTTCACTGTTTTCAAGCGACTTGGCCGTTCCTATGGCATGAGCTGCGCTGCCCATACCTATCCCCTTTGCGACCGGATCAGTCACGCCAACTACATTCATCACCCTTGCGTGAACCACCACTCCGCCAATACCCGCCACCATCACAAACATTGCCGCTAAAGGAGCATCGCCGCCCAGTGTCGTTGTGATATCCATTGCTACCGGAGTTGTTACCGATTTAGGCAGCACCGCTGCCGTCCATTCTTTAGACGCGCCAGCTGCCGCTGTAAACGCAAGCCCGGAAACAACCCCTATAACTGCCCCTGTTCCAATACCGCTTAGAATTGGAAGCAGATACCGTTTTAACAGGTGCCGCTGTTCATAAAGCGGACAGGCCAGCGCCACCACTGCCGGTCCGAGCAGTGACTCTATCCACTGTCCGCCGTTCATGTAGACACTGTACGGAATACCGGAAACCAGTAAAAATAATATGATAAAAATGGTGCCGGTAACGATTGGAAGCATCAGTGGAACGGGAAGCCCACGGTACGCCCTTTTAGAAGCAGCGTATACTGCTATCGTTCCAGCAATGGCCGCTGCTGCTGTCCACCATTCACCCACGATATCTCTCTCCTCTTTTCAATAAGTACTGAGTCACCCATGAACCTGTTCCCATCACAAGAAGCGTACTGATAAACACAGCGGTTATTAGCCCGGCTCCAAGCAGTGAAAACAGTTCTCCGTGCACCACCAGTCCGGCAGTCACCGGCAAAAACAGCAGCGGCATATTCCCAAGCAGCAGCCCGGACCCGTCCTGAAGCCACTTTGGAGTTGCCGCCGTAAAAACAAACACCGCCAGCAAAAGCAGCATGCCGATAATACTCCCCGGGATCGGAAGCTGCAGCACATCCTGGATCCAGGTGCCTGTCCAGTAAAATACATACAAAACTACTATATGGATGACAATTCTAACTAAACGCATATGTTCCCCTCTTTTATTCAGTCAATTTCGCCCAGTGCACTGTTTCATATTTTACACTCCGTCCTGGATGAATGCGATAAAGATGCAGATGAGCAGCCTGAAAAAATATTGCTTCCGGAAGCGGAACGGCAGGCCACGCAAGCGCGTCCTCCTTTATCCGTTTTTTTGCCAGAGTCATATGAGGGCGGTACGGGCGCTGCTCGGTCTTCATTCCCATCTCATTCAATTGAACTTTCCATTCTTCATATAAAGAAAACAGGCCCTCTTCTGCATGTACCCTTGTATACAGAACACTCTCCCGTCCTTTTGGACCAAAGGAGTCCACGCCATCGAGGCGGAGCGTGGGCTGGTACGTTAATGTCACTTCATTCATCTTTTTTTCGATAGTATCCACCTGCTCCGGGGAAAGCTTCCCAAAAAAGTGGAGCGTAATATGAAAATCCTGCGGGTGCACCCACTGCTTAAAAGGAAGATCATTTTTCACCTGTGAAACCCAGTCTGCCCAAACGGATCTTGCCTCCTTTGGAACCGGCAGACCCAGAAAATAATGATTATCCATTGTTTTCTCTCCCTTCCTTGCCTTAAAGCTGTTATGAACGAATAAGAGTTTTAAATATGTTAGAATATACGAATGAATGATAGAAAAAGGATGTGTAACAGTCATGCGTGTAGCAAATAATATGTCAGAACTAGTTGGCAGTACGCCTTTGGTTAAATTAAACCGTCTTCCGGATGCCGAAGGAGCGGACGTATACTTGAAGCTTGAATTTCAAAACCCCAGCGGCAGCGTAAAGGACCGGGCTGCAAAAAATATGCTGAAGCAGGCTGAAGAAGAAGGAAAGATCAATGAAAATACCACTATTATAGAACCTACTTCAGGAAACACCGGTATTGGCCTTGCTATGAACGCTGCTGCCCGGGGCTACCGGGCAATACTGGTTATGCCGGACACAATGTCCCAGGAAAGGATTAACCTGCTGAAGGCTTACGGAGCAGAGGTGGAACTCACGCCGGGTGATAAAAAAATGCCCGGAGCTATTTCCAGGGCTCATGAGCTTGTAGAGACAATAGCTGACAGCTTCATGCCTATGCAGTTTGAAAACGAAGCCAACTCGGATGCCCACCGGGAAAGCACGGCACTTGAAATTGAAGAAGCGATGAAGGAAATCGGTAAACCGCTGGCTGGTTTCGTCGCCGCCTCCGGCACCGGAGGCACTGTAACAGGCACCGGGGAAAAATTAAAAGAGCTGTACCCCGACATTCAAATTCACGTCGTGGAACCGTTTGGGTCCCCGGTTCTTTCCGGCGGAAAACCTGGCCCCCATAAGCTCGTCGGCACCAGTCCAGGGTTTATACCGCCGATTTTGAATCAGGATATATACGACCATATTTACAAAATCACCGACGAGGATGCCTATAAAACTACAAGAGCTCTTGCAGGCCAGGAAGGCATTTTAGTCGGCCCTTCTTCAGGTGCTGCCTGCTTTGCTGCCATGGAAACAGCCAAACAGATGTCCCCGGATCAGGTGGTAGTTGCCATTGCCTGCGATACGGGCGAACGGTATTTATCCACTGATCTTTTCCGGTTCGACGAATAAAAAATCTTTTCTCAAGGCGCCTTTACACAAATAGGCGTCTTTTTTTACATAATTTTTACATTTGCTTTTCTGTGAAATAAAGCAGGTATTTTCATCAATCATTCTGCATTTTTAGCACGAATACGTACAATATTACTTTATGATAGAATTTTCATTCGTTTTTTATTTTCATTTGCGGATGAATTGAGTAGTTTTTCAATAAAAATTTTGCGATATATAAATAAATAGTATAAACTATTAATTACAGGGACGCTTACAAAATATTTTGAATACTCTCATCCTACACGCTGCTGAATTTCTTTTCTGAAATTCCTATAGGGCAGCTGACGCAGAAACAGCCGAAGCCATCAAATATAATTCCTACTCACGTGCGCAGTCCCGGGCATGTCTTCAAGTGCCATAAATTCATTGGCTAAGGAGTGGTTTTTTGAGAACGTCCACCGACCGAATGATAACCCGTATTAAGTCTATCTATCTCTATATTAAAAAGAGAGGAACGGTGACCACCGGGGAATTGGTTGACGAATTCGGAATTACACAGCGCACTATTCAGCGTGACCTGAACGTGCTCGTATACAATGAATTGGTCAGCAGCCCTTCAAGAGGGGCCTGGACGACGACTGCCCGAAAGGTAAAAGCTTCCTGAAATGATTATATCTGTGCGCGGCGCCGGAGTTAAACTCCCGGCGCTTTTTCACATATCAAAAAGCCCCCGCATTCTTCCTGCTGCTTCGATAAAAAGGCGTTCCTTCCGCTCTAATTCTTCTTTTTTCGATAGGTCTGGAGCAACGATAATGTCTTCTTTGTCTACACTCTGCACGGACCGAGCTGCCTCCTTCCACGAGCATTTATGAACAGCTTTAAAGCCGGATGCAGCTGCTCCAAATGAAGCCAGGCGCTCCTGCTCAGCACTTACCCGCACGCTGCATTGAAACACATCTGCCACTGTCTGTCGGAAGGCTCTGCTTTTTGTGCCACCTCCAATAAGAAAAAGCGTGGAGGAAGTAATGCCCGCCTGAATAAAGGTTTGCTTTAAAGAAAAAGCCAGACCTTCAAGCACCGCCCTCGCCATATGCCCCTGCGTCACCTGGCCGTCGATGCCGATGAATGCGCCCCTGGCTTTCTCATCAATCACCGGGTTTCTTTCACCATTTAAATATGGGATAAACAAGAGCGACCCGGGCACAGAAGCCGGTTCGGCCGTCAGCTTTTCAAAAGCTTCGAAGTCGCCTCCGCACCACGTATGCACCGCCCATTGATGAACATTTCCCATATTGAGCAGGGGCATAATTTTAATAAACCGACCTTGCTGAGGCGCAGCCAGATGAAACACACTGCCTTCTTCTGATAGGGTCAGTGTATTGGCAGGAACCGCCGTCCAGCCTGTCGTTCCTGCGTACGCATAGCCTTCGTCATTACCTGCATGAGCACTGGCGGCAAGAGTCACTGCACCTCCGTCCCCAAGGCCGCAGTAGACGGGGGTTCCAGCAGGTATTCCCGTCTGGCTGGCAGCCTCCTTTAAAATACAGCCCGCTGTCTCTTCGGGCTCCAAAAGACGGGGAAGCTGATGCCGGGAAATTCCGCTCCCCTTCCAAAGCTTTTCTTCCCAGGCTCTTGTATGTATATTCATCATTCCTGTCACCGTGCCATTTACCGGATCACAGACTGAGACGCCCGTTAAGCGGTAAATTAAATAGTCTTTAGAACCAAAGAGTACCTGATCCCAACGCTCCGGGAGTTCATCTGCCAGCCACTTCATTAAAGGCGTCGTTGCTTTCCAGTCATTTCCCGTAAATGCTGTTACAACGTCCGGCGGCAAATGCCTTTTTGCTAATCCTCTGCTTCCTCTGGTGTCAGAATAAAGAACTGCCGTTTCTGCTCTTCCGTCTTTAAAAGGGATAAAATCCTCCATCTGTCCGGTGCATACGACTCCATCAACGTCCAGGCTGATTCCCCTGCTCTGCAGAGTGCTGCAAGCTTTTCTAAAGCTCTGCCACCATTCTGAGGGCTTCTGCTCGTGACTCATTCCGTCGGTGTATGTATGGACAGGCTCTGATACACTGCCTTCCACCTCGCCGTTGCCGTGCAGTATCATTACTTTTAAAGATGTCGTTCCCAGGTCTGCACTCAGCAGTCTACAGCTCATCGCTGCCTGCTTCCTCTGACTTTTCCCCGACGCTGTCCCGGAGCAGCTGAATTTCATCGTCATTTAACTCCCGGTACTCCCCTGGCAGTAAATCCTCGTCGAGCGACAGCCGGCCGAATGATTCTCTTTTTAAATAAACGACTTCATTGCCTACCGCCTCAAACATCCGTTTCACCTGATGAAATTTTCCTTCTGTTACTTCCACATATACTTCCCGGTGTGTATCGGGCACTCTCCTCAGAACAGCGGGCTTACAAACATAGCCGTCATCAAGCTTTACACCCTTTTTGAAATGTTCAATATTCTTTTCTTCTATCGGCTGTTCGAGTACCGCCCGGTATATTTTTACAACCCCATGCTTCGGTGACGTAAGAAAATGGTTAAGCTTGCCGTCGTTAGTCAACAGAAGCAATCCTTCCGTGTCAATATCAAGACGGCCCACTGGAAAGGGTTCTCTTATTGCATCCTCCTGTTCTAAAATATCGAGAACCGTATCATGAACACTGTCTTCTGTGGCACTGATGACCCCTGCCGGTTTATGCATCAGAAAATAAACAAATTCCGTGTAGTGAATATCCTCACCAAAAACGCTGACCCGCTGCTCTTCAGGATCCACCTGGACTGCCCCGTTGTTTACCGGCTCCCCATCAACAAAAACGCCTCCTTTTTTCAGCATTTTTTTTACTTCCTTGCGAGTTCCATAGCCTAATTCCGCCAGTAATTTATCCATCCTCATGCCGATCACCTCTTTCCATCTGTTCGAGAATTGCCGCAGCAAACTCCCCGTGCGTTCCGTTCATATGCGCTCTAATAACTCCCGCTGGAATCTGGCGGAGAACAGCCTCCTGGACAGTTTTAGATACGTGCTGCTCCTGCAGCCGTTTTTCAAGATTTACTATCATCCGCATCGTCTCTTCCACCGCTGCCTTATTTGCCGTTTCCACCTCCTGCTCGCTTCCCTCTATGACTGTAAATGCACTTCCCAGCCAGCTTTGGAGATATTTGCGCTCACTGCTTCTGGAGCTGTTAACGACAAAGACATTTTCTTTCCCGCAGGCTGCGGCTTCTTCGGCGTGCCCTGCAAATTTGGCAGCAGCCTTACGCACATGGGCAGGCACTTCCACCTGCTCTGTGTAGAGAGACGTTGCCGGAATGTATACCACAGTTCCTTCAGCCAGATACGGCCCGTTCCAGTAAATAAAATCTTCAACACCTGCCGGCGGCAGCGCTAAAAATATATAGGGATAACGGGGAAGCTCCAGTTCATCCACCCGTGAAATCTGTTTTTTTGTTTCCCTCATCCAGGACTTTTCCCCGCCCCGGTACATCACAGAGACGGACGAGGGCTCACTTTTCACTGCTACAAGCTTTGCCAGCCTCCCGGACCCCACTACTAACATTTTTATGCCTCCAATACATGTCGATGCTTCTCGTATTAAAACCTTAAAGCGGGTATACGTCTTACGGTCTGAAAAAGAGACGCTGCTGTTGACAACGTCTCTTTACACTATGCGGAAGTTGGTTTGTTGATGCCCTCATCCTGCACCCGGGCAAGGCGGTTATTGTTTCTGGAAATGTTTGCCAAAAGCCCAAGCATCGCCAGCGTTATTAATAAGGAAGAGCCTCCGTAGCTCAGAAGCGGAAATGGCAGACCGGTAATCGGCATCATGCCCGCTACGGCTCCGGCATTAATGACAGCCTGGCTGAGAAGCTGAAAAACAATACCAAAAGCGAGCAGAGTGCCAAACTGGCCTTTAGCACTAAGCCCAATTTTTATACCTCGCCAGGCGATAATACCCAACAGGCCTACGACAAGCAGAACTCCAAAAATTCCAAGCTCTTCGGCGATAATTGGAATAATAAAGTCTGTATGCGCCTCAGGAAGGTAATTCATTTTCTGCACACTCTCTCCCAGGCCCACACCGAACAGCCCGCCGTGGGCAATCGCAATGTAGCCCTGTATCAGCTGAAAGCTTCCTCCTCCGACCGCTTCTTCACTTGCAAACGGGTCCATAAAGGATACAAGCCGGGCCAGACGATAGGGCTCTGTCAGCGCAATGTAAGCAAACAGCGCTGCAGCCACTCCACCGAGCATAAACATATGCCGGAACTTTGCTCCTGACAAAAAGACAATTACGATTGTTGTCATCATCAGAGCTGCCGCTGTCCCGACGTCAGGCTGCATTACAATAAATCCAAGCAGCACGGCAACAACGACCAGTGGGGGCATGACTCCCTTCATAAACGAATCAATATACTTTTGTTTCTGGGAATAAACCTGGGCCAGATAAATAATCAAGCTCAACTTTACAAATTCTGCGGGCTGAATGTTTACCGGACCAAAGCCGATCCAGCTTTTCGCTCCATTTACTTCATTGCCTATTATAAGTACGAGCATAAGTAAAAAAATAGACAATCCTATCAATAACGGCGTTGTTTTTTTCCACTTTTCATAAGGCACATGCATCATGAAAGCAAACACGCCTATTCCAATAATAAAAAACATTATCTGTCGTTTAAGAAAAAAGGCCGCATCATCATAAGCCCTCATTCCGAGCGGAAAACTTGCGCTGTACACCATAATGATGCCAAATAATGTTAAGAGCGCGACCGCACCGATCAAGAGCCAGTCATAATCTTTATATCTCCACGTTTTCATGTTTCACCTCTAATGCCGCGCTGTTTCCGGGCGGCTTGATGCGTTTGTCTCGTTTCCATAAAGTGTATTAATTATATCACCAACCCTGCCTGAACAAAAGATTAGAAAGCAGGAGTTTTCGCTACGCCGCAAAGCGTTTTCCAAGCACTTTTTCTGCCAGCCCGCTCTTCATGGCAAGAGCCATAAACAGCACACCACCGACACCGACACTGATAATTTCCACCATAAATAGATCCACCCAGCCGGTGCCAGCAAATAAGAGCTCCATGCCGTTTCTTGTAATTAAGACACCAATGCCCATCACGGCAGATAAAAGAACTACTGTGCCTGCCCGGCGCGAGACCCCTCCGAAATGGAAGCCGGTAAACTTCGCAATTGCCCAGGCGTTAAATATTACCCCACACGCAAATCCAATGATCGTGCTGTAAATTCCGCCGACCGGCCCAAGAAGCAAAAGAAGAACGTAGGCACTGATAATTTTCACCATTAGACCGAGCAGCAGGGAGGCAATGGCATATTTCTGGCGGTTAATTCCCTGCAGCACTGCCGCACTTACTGAGAAAAGGGAAAAAACGATCGCCGCATATGCGTAATGCTGCAGTACGTAGCTGCCTATTTCCAGTGATTCTGTTCCAAACAGTACGCCAAAGGTGGGCCTCGCAAGCAGCGACAGCCCGACCGCAGCAGGCACCGATAAAAATAAGATCACCTGGTACGTCTGCGTAATCTGGCGCTGCAGCAGGTCCTGGTCATTACCTGTAAAGGATTTTGTTATGGTCGGAATAAGGGTGATTGACATGGCCGTAGCTATCGCTACAGGAATGAGGATCAGCTTATGCGAAGACCCTGCAAACGCGCCGTAAGCGGTCTGAATCTGACCGGACGTCCATTCCCCGGTCTGCTCCAGCGCCCGGGTGAAGGTAAACATGTCCACCATCTGAAACAAGGGAATCGCCAGGCCGACAAGGGAGAGCGGCAGGGCGTACCGGATGAGCTCACTGTACATGCTCGTTAGCGGAAGGTCACTCGAAACCGTGCTTTGTGCCTGCTCCTGCTGCAAAAAGCGCTGTCTTTTTTTCCAGTAAAAAACCAGCACGGCCATGCTTGCCAGCCCACCGACAAATGCACCAAACGTAGCAAATCCAATAGCTGTGCCAAGATTTCCATCGACTGCATACAGAATAAACAAAGCCATCGCCAAAATGAATACAATCCGTACAATCTGCTCAATAACCTGGGAGACCGCTGTCGGACCCATCGACTGGTGCCCCTGAAAAAACCCTCTCATGATTGCCATCGTTGGAATTATCATTAAAGCAAAACTGACCATGCGGATCGTAAATACAATATCCTCTGACGTAAAAGCTTCACTCGAATCAAACGATATTAAATTCACGATAAGCGGAGCACCGAAAAATAAAATAAGGAACGCTGCGATCCCGGTAAGAGTCATAAAAAAAAGACCCGACTTAAACAACCTTCGGCCTGTTTCAAAATCTCCCATCGCGTTATACTTGGATACAAATTTTGACATAGCCATCGGTATCCCAAGCGTAGCTACGCTGAGCATTAATGTGTACGGCTGGTAGCCGTATTGGTAAAGTGCGATTCCCTGCTGGCCAACCATGGCCGCAAAAGGAAATATGTAAATCATCCCTAAAAACTTTGAAATAAACGTCGCTATGCTTAAAAGAAGCGTTCCCCGCAAAAATTTTGAATCAGACATTCTTATGTTCAGCTCCATCGTGTAATCGTCTTGTGCTTTCTATGCGAATTTTACCATACTATTTTCCATTCTGGCGTCCCTTTACCAGAAAATTAACACCGCCGCCAAAAGAAAACGCCCGCTCTGAAAAAACGGGCGTACTTTTTATTATACGTCACTTAATCCTTTAATATAAAACGTACGTTTTCGCGGACCGTCAAATTCACAAAAATAGATCCCCTGCCATGTACCGAGCACAAGCTCCCCCTGCTCTACAATAATTGTCTGCTGAGTCCCCATTGTACTTGCTTTTAAGTGAGAGGCAGAATTTCCTTCGGCATGCCGGTATTTATCATGATCCCAGGGATACACTTCATCAAGACGCATGAGCATATCATGCTGAACATTCGGATCAGCGTTTTCATTTACAGTAATGCCGGCCGTCGTATGCGGTGAGTAGACGATCACCGCTCCGTGGTCAAGGCCCTCCTCCTTTATATACGTACGGACCTTCTCGGTAACATCTACCATTTCTGCATGTTCATTTGTAGATACCTCAAGCTTTCGCAGCATTGCAGCCGCCTCCTTTATCCTTGTGTAAATATAAATTTTCTCTTATGATACAATACAGCTATTATAACCGATCACGAAGTATTTTAATCTTCATGAGTAATGCTTCGCAGTCGTAAGGAGAGAATAAATAAATGACAAACGTCATTGTTATCGGCGGCGGGCCTGCAGGCTTGATGGCCTCAGTTGCTGCTGCAGAGCACGGCGCCGGTGTCACATTAATAGATAAGGGCTCCAAGCTTGGAAGAAAGCTTGCCATTTCCGGCGGCGGCCGCTGTAACGTCACTAACCGTATGGAAAGAAAAGAGCTCATCGAACACATTCCCGGCAATGGCAAATTTATGCACAGCCCATTTTCCATCTTTGACAATGAAAATATTATACACTTTTTCGAAAACCTTGGTATCGACCTGAAGGAAGAAGACATGGGACGCATGTTTCCTGTAAACGATAAAGCTGTCACTGTTGTAAATACTCTGCTCAATGAGATGGAACGCCTCGGAGTGCATACACGTACCAAGACCACGGTCGCTTCCATTGACTACAGCGAGGATCATGTCCGGGGGCTTTATTTAGAAGACGGCACCTACCTTCAGGCTGACCGCATCATTATTGCCTCCGGAGGCAAGTCCGTACCCAAAACCGGTTCCACCGGGGACGGCTATCCCTGGGCGGAAGCGGCCGGGCATACAATTACGGAGCTGTATCCCACAGAGGTGCCTATCACCTCTCCCGCTGCCTATATCCAGGACCGCACGCTTCAGGGAATTTCACTTTCCGGCGTCGCCCTGACTGTTTACCGGCCGGGCGGCAAAGCTATTAAAACCCATACCGGGGACATGATCTTCACCCATTTTGGCGTTTCCGGACCGATCGGCCTGAGATGCAGCCAGTATGTGGTGAAGGCTTTGAAAAAATACAAAGCCGAACAGATAGAGCTCGGGCTTTCCCTCTATCCCGAGGAGAACCATGAATCTATGTTTCAGCGGCTTGTGTCACTGAAAAAGACGCATGAAGCAAAAACGGTTAAAAATGCCCTCAAAGGGCTTACCATGGAACGGCTGCTGCTTTTTTTCCTGCAGGAAGCAGGTATTTCCAGCACGATGACCATCGGTGAGGCAGCAAATAAAAAACTGCGTAACCTCGCTCTCTTGTTTACCGACTTCCGTTTCCCTGCAGATGGAACGCTTTCCATTGAAGAAGCATTTGTAACCGGCGGCGGTGTGTCCATCAAAGAAGTGTTTCCAAAGCGGCTTGAATCCAGGCTGAAAAGCGGATTATTCTTCTGTGGGGAAATTTTAGATATCCACGGATACACTGGCGGCTTTAATATCACCTGTGCCTTTTCCACCGGCTATACTGCAGGAAAAGCGGCCTCGGAGCTTCCAATTGTCCAGTCCGAAACACCCCCATCCTATTCAAAAAGCTGACCGCTATGCGGCCAGCTTTTTTTAATTAGCTACAATATTTACAAGCTTTCCCGGAATGGCAATGACTTTTCGCACTGTCTTTCCTTGAAGCTCCTGCACAATTTTTTCCTGTTCCATTGCTGTCGACTCAAGGTCCTTTTCATCAGCATCTCTTGGCACTACGGCTTTTGCCCGCAGCTTGCCATTGACCTGAATAATGATTTCAATTTCCTCTTCAATAAGCATCTGTTCATCGTGCACCGGCCAGCTGCTTCTTGAAATCGAATGCTCTTCCCCAAGACGGCTCCACAGCTCTTCGGCCAGGTGAGGCGCGATAGCGCTCAACAGCTGAAGAAATCCTTTTAATTCCTGTTTTGGGAGCACCTCCTGCTTGTTCGCTTCGTTGACGAAGACCATCAGCTGACTGATACCGGTGTTAAACCGCAGCTCCGTGAACTCTTCGGTTACCTTTTTCACCGTCTGATGATACGTTCTTGCAAATGACTCCGATGCTTTTTCCTCCTGAATCTCCGGGCGCAGAGAGCCTTCATCGGTTACAAACAAGCGCCAGACCCGGTCCAGGAA
Organism: Marinococcus halotolerans DSM 16375; assembly: GCF_000420725.1. Classification (GTDB taxonomy): domain Bacteria; phylum Bacillota; class Bacilli; order Bacillales; family Marinococcaceae; genus Marinococcus; species Marinococcus halotolerans. Next base: position 20,765 of record NZ_ATVM01000029.1, read on the forward strand.
ACGTCTGGCACCATCCAGGCCGCTGTTGGACCATGCAATTGAGGCGTCAAGCGGCCCCATGAACATTTCGTACAGGCGCAGCGTATCTGCCCCGTGCGTGCGGATAATTTCATCCGGGTTCACGACGTTGCCCTTTGATTTACTCATTTTTTCATTGTTTTCACCGAGAATCATTCCCTGGTTGTACAGCCGCTGGAACGGCTCTTTTGTAGGCACAACTCCAATGTCATACAAAAACTTATGCCAAAACCGCGCATACAGCAGGTGAAGCACGGCGTGCTCGGCCCCCCCGATATACAAATCAACCGGCAGCCATTTTTCGAGCGCTTCTTTGGAGGCAAGCTCTTCGTTGTTATCCGGATCAGCAAAACGCAGGAAGTACCAGCAGCTTCCGGCCCACTGCGGCATAGTGTTTGTTTCCCGGCGGCCTTTCATGCCCGTTTTTGGATCAGTGACCTCAAGCCATTCCGTATTGGTGGCAAGCGGTGATTCGCCAGTGCCTGAAGGGCGGAACTCATCCATTTCCGGGAGTTCGAGCGGCAGATCTTCTTTAGCAAGCGTGGTCATCGAGCCGTCTTCCCAGTGTATAACCGGAATCGGCTCCCCCCAGTACCGCTGGCGGCTGAAGAGCCAGTCACGCAGACGATAGGTTGTTTTTTTCCGGCCGATATCTTTTTCTTCAAGCCAGTCGAGCATTTTTCCAATAGCCTCATCTTTATATAAGCCATTCAAAAACTCTGACCGTACGTGCGGACCATCCTCCGTATACGCTTCTTTGGATGTGTCTCCGCCCTCAACAACCTCCACAATCGGAAGATCAAAGGCTTTCGCGAATTCGTAGTCCCGCTCATCGTGCGCTGGCACGGCCATAATCGCCCCGCTGCCGTAAGTGGCGAGAACGTAATCAGCTATCCAGATCGGCATTCTTTCCCCGTTCACTGGGTTGATGGCGTAGGAGCCTGTAAATACGCCCGATTTCTCCTTCTGCAGCTCTGTTCGTTCAAGATCACTTTTCATTGCTGCATCGTGCTGATACTTTTCCACCGCTTCCTTTTGTGCCGGCGTAGTAATTTCTCCTACATACTCATGCTCCGGGGCGAATACGCAGTAGGTTGCTCCAAACAAAGTATCCGGACGGGTCGTAAATACGTCAAACGAAAGCTCCTTCCCTTCAACATGAAAGGTCAGCTCCGCTCCTTCTGAGCGGCCGATCCAGTTTCGCTGCATTTCTTTAATGCTGTCCGGCCAGTCCAGGCCGTCCAGGTCTTCAAGCAGACGATCGGCATAGGCTGTAATCTTAAGCATCCACTGCTTCATTGGCCGGCGTTCCACTGGATGGCCGCCGCGCTCGCTTTTTCCATCAATTACTTCTTCATTGGCAAGAACTGTTCCAAGTGCCGGGCACCAATTAACCGGTACTTCGTCTATATAAGCAAGGCCGTGTTCATACAGCTTTGTAAAAATCCACTGGGTCCATTTGTAGTAGTGGGAATCTGTGGTGTTAATTTCTCTGGCCCAGTCATAGGAAAAGCCCAGTTCCTTAATCTGGCGTTTGAAATTGGCAATGTTTGCCTGAGTGAACTCCCGGGGATTTTTCCCGGTATCGAGAGCGAACTGCTCTGCCGGCAGTCCAAAAGCATCCCATCCCATCGGATGCAGCACATCGTAGCCCTGCATGCGTTTCATTCTTGATATGATGTCTGTTGCTGTGTAGCCCTCAGGATGACCGACGTGCAGGCCGGCTCCGGAAGGGTAGGGAAACATATCCAGTGCATAATATTTCGCGGCGCCGGTATCTCTGTTGGATACGGCAAAGATTTCATTTTCCTCCCAGTATGACTGCCATTTGGGCTCTATCTGTTGGTGGGGATATGCCATGATTGTCGTTCCTCCTTTAAATAGTTGGAGCATCTGTACTGATTTTATCTGTAAAAAAAGCCTCTCTCCCAGCTGGAAAGCAGGGACGAGAGGCTTAAATTCCACGAAACAAACGGCGGGATGCGCACACGCCACTCAAGTGCGTTTCCGACTCTGACGCTTCGCTCACCCGTTTTCGTCAAGCGTCTGCTGGGTGCATAACGATAAACAAAGTACGCCGATATTCAATACTTGATATTTTATGAATTTATCCCCCTGCTGTCAAGCCTTTCTCCGTGGTTCTTTTCCTTTGCGCTTTGGGAATGCAGACAAAACATGCTAAAATGAGAAGGAATATTTTATGTACGATGGAAGGAGAGGCTCTTCATGAGCTCGGAATTATCTAACGAACAGCCGCTTGTCTGGGGAGAGAAGCGGTACCATACATGGAATCATCATCTAAAGGAATCATTCGGTCATAAAATCTTTAAAGTTCCATTGGACGGTGGATTTGATTGCCCGAACCGTGACGGAAACGTCGCCCACGGCGGCTGCACGTTCTGCTCTGCGGCAGGTTCCGGAGATTTTGCCGGGAACCGGGCCGACGATGTGGTCACCCAGTTTCATGAGATTAAAGACCGCATGCACAAGAAATGGAAAAACGGAAAATACATTGGTTATTTTCAGGCATTCAGCAATACTTACGCCCCCGTTGAAGAACTGCGGGAAATGTACGAAGCAGTACTCGCCCAGGATAACGTTGTCGGCCTTTCCATTGCGACGCGCCCGGACTGCCTCCCGGACGATGTAGTCGAATATTTGGCTGAGCTCAATGAGCGCACCTACCTGTGGGTGGAGCTCGGACTGCAGACGGTGCATGAAACGACTGCTGAAACGATCAACCGGGCGCACGATTTCGAGTGCTATAAAGAAGGCGTGGATAAGCTCCGCAAGCATAACATCCGCGTGTGCTCCCATATCATTAACGGCCTTCCCCAGGAGGACCATCAAATGATGATGGAAACGGCCCAGGCCGTAGCCGACCTTGACGTCCAGGGTATTAAAATTCATCTGCTTCACCTGTTAAAGAAAACACCAATGGTAAAGCAGTATGAAAAAGGGATGGTGGAATTTCTCGGCCGCGATGAATACGTCAGTCTTGTGGTGGACCAGCTCGAAATCCTGCCGCCCGACATGCTCATCCACCGCATTACCGGAGACGGGCCGACTGAGCTCTTGATCGGTCCGATGTGGAGCGTGAACAAGTTCGAAGTACTAAATGAAATTCATAAAGAACAGGTTCGCAGACACAGCTGGCAGGGAAAATATTATCAGCCTGCCCCGGCAGCTTTATGACACTGCCAAAAGCCGTGGCTTTCGCTCATTGGATGATTGCACAAAATGTCCGTCCCGGAGACACCGTTATTGATGCCACCTGTGGAAACGGCGGGGATACTGCCTTTCTGGCAGATACGGTGTCGCCTTCCGGGCATGTGCATGCCTTTGATGTTCAAAGCGAAGCCATCCAGGCTACATACGATCGATTACAAAAGAAAAGCCTGGAGCCATACGTCACGCTCCACCACTGCAGTCATGAGTATGCAGCCTCTGTACTCACTGAAGCGGAAAGAACCAACGTCCGGGCGGCCGTTTTTAACCTTGGCTATCTGCCGGGAAGCGATAAAAAAATTGTGACGTCTCCCTCTTCCACTATTGCAGCGGTTCTTTCCTATCTCCATACGTTCCCGCCGGACGTACCGGTCATCGTAGTTATTTACCACGGCCACCCGGGCAGCAATGCAGAACGTGCAGCTGTTGAAAACCTTGCTGCTGAACTTCCGGAACAGGAAGTGCGGGTGCTTCGTTACAGTCTGGAGTTTCAGGAAAAGACGCCTCCTTATGTGTTAACCTTTGAAAAAACAGGAAACGACACCCCCCATTTGTCTAAATTAGTTCAAGCCTATTCACATTTATCTACGAAGGGATGATGAATCATGTCAGAAGTGGTGGCATCTATTTTGGAGCACAATCAGCAGTTTGTTCAAAACAAGGAATACGAAGCCTTTCAAACCGATAAATTTCCAAATAAACGCATAGTCGTTTTAACGTGCATGGACACCCGGCTCATTGAACTGCTTCCTAAAGCTATGGGTATCCAGAATGGAGATGCAAAGCTGATCCGTAACGCCGGGGCGATGATTACGGACCCGTATGATAGTATCACCCGCAGCATTCTGGTCGCTTTATACGAATTAAAAGCCGAAGAAGTCCTGATTGTCGGTCATTATGGCTGTGGCATGACCGGTCTTCAGGCCGGCCAGGTGCTTGAAAAAGCGTACGATCGCGGAGTTTCATCCGACGCAGAAGCAGTGATGCATGCTGAAGGAGTCTCCGTGCATGAATGGCTGCGCGGTTTTTCGGATGTGGAGGATAATGTACATCAATCCGTCCAGGTCATGAGAAACCATCCGCTTCTTCCACCAGGAACTCCAGTGCATGGGCTTGTGATTTCCCCGGAAACCGGAGAATTGACGTCGCTTGATACGGCTGGTATGTAAAGAAGAACCGCCTTTTCTTTTATGGAAGAGGCGGTTCTTTGTTTATATTTTCTTGCGGTACATCCATGAATTCCAATAGTAAATAAGCGAAGTCATGCCGCCGAAACGGAGCAGGTGTTTTGCCTGCTGCTTCATTGTTTCATTCGCCTGTACTTTTTCGTCGGACAGATAAATGGAGAGAAGACCTTTGTTTAATTGTTTATGAAAACCGGCTTCCGGCAGCTTAGCTACTTTTTTATCAGCCTCGGATTTGAAAAATTCCAGACGTGACATCATATGGCCGGCAGAGGCATATTTTTCGGTGAAGTTCAGAGAGCCCTGCTCCACATCCTCTTCCTGGTCAATAAAGTAATCAAGCAGAATATGCATCCCCTGTACATAAGGAAAATGAGCTTCTTTAATCGACTTTGCCTGAAGCTCGGCAAGCGGCGACCGGGCAGCGTATCCGGCCAGGGCATAAATACCGAGCGTCGATCCGGAAGCAGCACAAAATTCATACCAGGTCATCGGCGGAACCCGGTCTTTAAAGTGCTCATATAGCTCAATCAGCTTTATTTCACGCTCATTGACATCAATATGCTTGTATATCTGCATCTCCCTGTAATACATGGACAGCTCTTCCATAAACGGCTGCGCCCCAGAAAAGCCCGGAAAGCTCTGCAGGGCGGACTGGCACGTTTCAACCAAATCCGCTAAGAAGCCACCATCCCCGTCCCCTTTTTTCTTTTTAAGGTAATCCTGCTGGCTGGCCGCCGGGTCCAGTGCGTGCTTCATCGCTTCATGAATATCACGGTAAAAGGTGACTCCTTCCTCCTGGCTCATATCACAGATGCTGTCCAAATAATCGCTGATATTTTGATAGGCTACAATAAAACGCAGCAGCTCGCTCCGGATATGCCCGGGAGCAATCAATGCATAGAGCGATCCCCCTTCGTAATGGAAGGTCTTTTCATCAATTGCTTCAAGCGCGGCCTGACGGTAAAGGTCATCTGGAATTTGCTCTGCTTTCTGCTTCCACTCACTTAAGTATTTACGGGCAGCCGGCAGGGTGTCTTTCACCCCGTAGTACATAATAGTCGGTATCGATGTTGGTGCTGACATTTCAAAAGGCCTCCTTGATTGGCTGGTTCATTTCAGGAATGCTGATTCATAAAGTGGATGATGTATCTTACCACCCGTTCCTGTTCGGGTTCATTCAATATTTCATGATAAAGATTATTCCATATTTTAATCGTTCGTTCCGACGTGTGCAGCCGGTTAAACCAACGCACAGTTGCTTCTTTATCAACGATATAATCTTCTCCGGCCTGCATAACCAAAAGCGGCGTATCCGGAAAGCTTTCCGGCTGTGCCAGGCTGATCCGCATTGCCCGGATCATCTCCTGGTACCAGCGGACCGTAACCGTATCATTCACCAGTTCATCCTTCTGGTACTCGGCTCTTGTTTCCGGGTTTCTTGTTAAATACTGGGCCTGAATGCCGGTTTTCAAATTTTTGCCGGGCACGAGCCGGTGCGCAAGCCTTCCGGATAATTCCCGGATTCTGTTTGGGTATTCGTACAGCCCGAGCGCAGGGGAAGACAGGATAATACCTTTCACTGGCATATACCGCTCGGATACTGCCCGTATGACAATTAACCCGCCCATGCTGTGCCCAAGCATAAAAATAGGCAGCTTAAAGGAAGCTGCTTCTCTGTACCATTCATATACGGTGTCTGTATATTCCCGAAAGCTGTCTATATGCCCTCTTCGCCCGTTGGTTTCTCCGTGTCCGGGCAAGTCCCCGGTAATCACATGCAGATGCTGGCGTTTCAATACATGGATCAGCCATTCATACCTACGGTAGTGCTCTCCTGATCCATGAACCAGTACAACAACTCCACGCGGGCGGTCCACTAACCTTTTTTCCACTATTATCGCCCCTTTTTCCCTTGATCCAGCACACTCAGGAAATATCTCTTTCTTTATTTTACTATTATTTTTGCTACACTTGCATTAGAAATGCAGAATAAATTTCGGAAAGTGTGGTTTTTTTATGATTTATCCGTACAATAACCAGTACCCATCCATCGCTTCTACCGTTTTTTTAGCAGATTTCACGGTTATCACAGGCGACGTTACCATCGGCGAAGAATCAAGCATCTGGTTTCACACCGTTATCCGCGGGGACGTAGCACCCACACTGATCGGCAGCAGGGTCAATGTTCAGGACCAGTGCCTGCTGCACCAAAGCCCGAAGTACCCTCTGATTATTGAAGACGATGTGACTGTCGGTCATCAGGTGATGCTTCATTCCGCTGTTGTAAGAAAAAAAGCGCTTATCGGTATGGGGTCTACGGTGCTTGACGGCGCGGAGATCGGAGAAGGGGCGTTCATCGGTGCCGGCAGCCTCGTCCCGCCCGGCAAAACGATTCCTGCCGGAGTGCTTGCTTTTGGACGTCCGGCCAAAGTCGTTCGTGACCTCACCGAAGAGGACAAAGAAGATATGGAGCGTATCCGCCTCGAATACGTTGAGAAAGCCAGGCAGTATAAAGAAATAAGCCGCAGACATCAATGATGTCCGCGGCTTGCTTTTTAATATTGGTGCGGGATGTCTCTTGTTATAATTTCATCTGCCACCAGTGTGCTCTGCTGCACCGGTGCAGCTGTTGCCATCATTACTACAATGAAAGCAGCGTACCATAAACCTGCTTTTTTCATGCCTTCACCTCTTTATCATATGTTCATTTTAGTATATTCGAACTATAAAAAGAGTGTTTTCCGCTTCCGGCTCCAAAATCGATCATTTTCCTAAGACTTTCCTCTTTTTTCTCCGGATTTCTTCCCGTAAAATAACTATAGGAATATTTGAGAGATAGGGAGAGAACTATATTGATGGATTTTTCACGAGTGGGAAATAAAATACAGGAATTGCGGAAATACCGGGGCTACACACAAAAGGAGCTTGCTAAGGATGTTTGCACCCAGGCCCAGATCAGTAAAATTGAGAAAGGGACTATCGTACCGTATTCAAGCACCATGTTTTATATTGCTGAACGGCTCGGAGCCAGTATGTATTATTTCTTTGAAGAAGCGTTAACAGACCGGAGTGACTACGTCCGCTCCGTATTCAGTATGCTTGAAGCGTGCCGGTTCGAGCATAATTATATTTTGATGCGGGAGCTTCTTTCCAAGGAGGAAGACAATCCCATTTTTAAAATCGGCTATTATGAGCAGTACATGCTCTGGCATAAAGCTATTTGCGCCTACGAACTGGACAAAGATCCAAAACGGGCGCTCGAGCTGGCTTCTTCTGCCCTTGATGCGTACCACAAAGGAATTTATACAGAACGTAAAGGTGAAATCACAAACGCCATGGCAATTATTCACAACCTTGAACATGATTACAAAAAAGCTGCGGACATATCCCGGAAAGCTCTGCAGGATCATCAGAGCCTGATGCACCCGGAGAATAAATACATTGAATTGAAGCTGACCTATACCTTAACCAAAGCGCTAACCTATCAGGGGGCTTACCAGCAATCCATCGACTGGTGTTCCCAGGGGATCGACCGCTGTATTGAGCTGCAGAACAGCTATGTTTTAGGAGAACTGCTTTATCAGAGAGGCCAAAACCTTCTGGTGCTGGGATTTGTTGAATCTGCTCTTCAGGATTGGAGTCAGGCGTGTTCCATGTTTGATACGATGAAACAAATCGGCCTTGCAGACCACATCCGGCAGGAGATTGATGATTATAAAAAAGACGGGACCATCCATCTGCATACACTCCAATAATAATATAAAACCGGGGACATATTTTATCCCCGGCTTTTAGAGCATTCACTTTTTCAAATGATACATAAACGTTTCAAGCTGCCCGAGGTCCGTAATATTTTCATTGCACCTCCCGCTGTCCTGGCAGATATAGTTGCCGCGGCTTGTATACGTTTCTTTACCAGCCGTTACTACTGCCATAAAAAGCCCTGTCTCCTCTTGTTTGTTGCAGATCGTACAGATTCCTTTTCCGGGAGTGTTCCGAAATGTTCCAAACACACCCGTCAATCTCCTTTGGTCCGTAGTAATAATATATTTTCGTTCTGCCCGGATGTCATTCCAGCCCAGATACGATATATTTTTCAGGTCCAATTCCTCCAATGGCGGTATAGTCAGCTTTTTTGCCTTTGGAAAAAGCTTTTTAATCCGCTCTACAGTAACGGTGGGGAACGGAACAACATGCATTTTCAACTCACTGACCATCTGCTCTGCCTGAGTGCTGTCCTCTACATACAGGATCTTTTCCAACAGTTTTTCCTGTTCATCGTTCATAGAATAAAAGCTATTGATAATTTGATCAAAGGCGCTATGCTTTAATGCCCGGATCACGTCGGCATCTTTTACTGTGGCGTGCGTATGAGCAAATTTCCATACATGCTCTTTAATAAAATTAAACTGGTCATTGCGCAAAAATGGTTCAATTTGAATCATTTACCCATTCCTCATTTCAGTATAGTAAGCTTCTGTTCCTGATGCTGCACAGAGTGCTTTATACAGCAGCGAATATAAATCCATCATTAGTGATTCCCCTGTGATTGCGGTATTAGTATACAACAAATTAGTTTTTGCAGAAAACTATCGACAAAGAAGCGGCCGGACGTTAACAATTCTCTGTGAGGCATCGGATCATAAACTGTATGTTTTTTGTCCGTGCTGCTCTTTTTGGAAGTACGTATGAAAAATACCTTTTTGCATCAATGCCTGCGATGGATAAAAGCTCGAGCGTGTGGTGTTTTTGTTCTTCTTCAATCGCTGCTTCTGATAACAAAGACAGCCCAAGGCCATTTTTAACAGCTTCTTTAATTCCCTGCGTACTGCTGATCACTAGAAGTGAACGCAGGCGGATCCCGTTTGCATCCATCACATAATCAAACGATTCCCGGGTCCCGGACCCTTTTTCACGCACCACCCATTTTTGATCCTGCAGTTCCTCACGGGCAGCAGGCGAAAAGGAGGCGGAGGTACTTTTTACCACTCCAAGGCGGTCCGTCTGAAATGGCGTCAGCGTAATATCGGCAGCCCCACTGTGTCCTTCCACCAGGCCAATATCGACCTTCAGCGTCCTTACCAGCTGAATGATTTCTTCTGTATTGGCAATTGTCACTTCAAACTGAATCCCTTCATACTCCTTTTGCATTCTGGCCATTACTTTAGGGAGTACGTATTCACCAATCGTAAAGCTGGCCCCGATATGAATAGTGCCGCTCACTTCCTCATGCATCATATATATGTCTTCCTTCATATGATTGTAAGTGCCCATCAACTGGCGGGCATGAGCCAAAAACACCTCGCCTTCCCTTGTAAGCATCAACGATTTTGTCGTCCGCTGAAACAGCGGGGCCAAAAATTCCTTTTCAAGGTTTTTAATATGCACGCTTACCGTCGGTTGGGAGAGGGAGAGCACCTCTGAGGCTTTAGCAAAATTTCCCTCCTCTACGACGATCAAAAAAGTTTTTAATTCGTCAATATGCATCATATGCGAGAGCGTAAAATATTTTGTGTAAACGAGCGAACACGAAAAAAGGAAGTCCTTTTCTAGTAGAATGAAGTTAGCCGACCACATTCACAGAAAAGAGGACTTCCCTATGAATAATTTTACTACAGATATTGCTCACGCTCTAGTCCAACATCAGGATGTCAACGAGATCTTCCGATCTCATTTGGAACACGCCGTCAATCAGCTGCTTCAAACCGAATTAACGTCTTTTTTGGATTACGAGAAGTACGATGCGGCCGGCATTGGTTCCGGCAATTCCCGCAACGGCACGTACGAGCGCACGCTGAAAACCGAATTTGGGGAGCTGTCGCTGGCGATT
>NZ_ATVM01000030.1 GCF_000420725.1 Marinococcus halotolerans DSM 16375
GGACTGTGCAAGGATCCGAAGATCCCTGCTTTACCGCTGACCTCAGGCGAGGTCAGGGCGTATTGGGCATTAGCCCCGGTTTCCCGGGGTTATTCCCATCAGTCCGGCAGGTTGCCCACGTGTTACTCACCCGTCCGCCGCTCGTTCCACCGGTTTCCTCCCGAAGGAGTCCGCCGGCTTCCCGCGCTCGACTTGCATGTATTAGGCACGCCGCCAGCGTTCGTCCTGAGCCAGGATCAAACTCTCCGTAAAAAGTTTGATGCTGTGGCATCAGTTGATGCCCTAAATTTGATTCTTTTCTTTGGGGCTCTGGCTTGTCTTTCCTTTTCAAAGAACGATCTGCCGCTAAACAGCGACTTTTATAATTTATCATTTTTGAATAATGAATGTCAACAACTTTTTGAAGAAGTTTTAATTCGTTATTCTCTTTTTTGTCAGTCGTTTTGGCGACAATTAGTAATATAACATCGGCCTATAAGACCGTCAACCACTTTTGCAAAATAATTTTAAATTTAGTTTTTAAGAGAATCGCCTGTGTTTAAAAAGCATACAAAAGCCTCCATCCATTAAGAAGATGAAGGCTTTAAAACAGCTTACTGTTTGCTCATCTTTGTGCATTCCGGACATGTTCCGTAAATCTCCATCCGGTGATCTTCAATATCAAAGCCGGTCACATGTTCAGCTAACGTTTCTACTTCATCCAGGCCTGGATAATGAAAGTCTACAATTTTCCCGCAATCATTACATATTACATGATAATGATCTGAAGTAACGCAGTCGAACCTGCTTGAGGAGTCCCCGTAGGTTAATTCTTTCACTATGCCAGCATCTTTAAAAACCCGAAGATTATTGTAGACTGTGGCTACACTCATGTTCGGAAAACGTTCTTCAAGAGATTTATAGATATCGTCAGCAGTCGGATGGCTCATTGAAGAGTGCAGAAACTCTAAAATAGCATGACGCTGCGGTGTCATCCGAACGTTCGTGCTTTTTAAGACACTTACTGCTTCCTGTAGGCTCGCGCTCGCCATCGTCATGCACCTCTCTTCCTGTAAAACGATTCTTTATTTGTAATTCTTATAATCTATTCTATCGGAATCCCCTGATCCTTGTCAATGAAAGGGGGTCAGCGATTCTCATCTGCTTGGGCTGATTGAAAAAAAGGAAGCATCGATACATCTAAAAGAAAAGAAGTAAACCTGTTTGAATGCTCAGGCCGTTTTCCTCTGTGTTTTTCGTAAGCCAGGCATATATCCTTTAAATCTGTTTTCAGCTTCGATACTTCTTCCTCATTTACTCCGAACATAAACGTCGTATTTCCTTTTTTCAAAAACCCTCCGCTGCTCGCAATCTCTGTCATACGGTAGCCTTTGTCTTTCATTTCCATCTCTACCTGATCGGTATAAAAGTTATCGATAATGCAAAGAAGCAGTTTCATCTTTTCACCTGCCTGCTATTTTTTAGAAGATGACAAGAATTCATCAACATACCGGGATACTTCCCCAATATGATCCTTTACCTTCACTTCGTCCCATACCTTCTGCACGACTCCTTCTGTATCAATAAAAAAGGTGGACCGTACGATTCCAAGGTATTCTTTACCGAAGTTTTTCTTCCATTTCCAGACTCCGTAAGCGTTGGCTGCTTCCTGTTCTTCATCAGACAGGAGCGGGAAGGAAAGCTCATGCTTGGCGGTGAAATTTTCGTGTTTTTTCATTGAATCAGGGCTGACCCCGAGTACTTTAACGTTTTTATCGTTCAATTCCGGGAGCGCGTCTCTAAAATCGCAGGCTTCAGTTGTGCACCCGGGCGTATTATCTTTCGGGTAAAAATACAAAATTACGTTTTGCCCCTGGTAATCACTTAAACGAATATTTTCTCCAGTAGTAGCGGGAAGTTCAAAATCTGGTGCTTGGCTGCCTTCGAGCTCTCTTGGGTTTATACTGCTTTCTTCTGTACTCACATTGATCACCTCAACACTTGTTTTCATCTTATGGTATCATGGTTTTTGCTTTACTACTCCATGATACAATAGATAAGAAATAGTTGATAGTAAGGAGAGTTAAGAAAATATGTCCTATGAAAAATCTGTAGAACTCTATAATGAAGCCTGCGAATTAATCGTCGGAGGCGTTAACAGCCCCTCCCGTTCTTTTAAAGGCGTCGGAGGCGGCACTCCGGTCTTTATGAAAGAAGGACGGGGCGCCCATTTATTTGATGAGGATAACAACCGCTACATTGATTACCTCGGAGCTTATGGTCCTATTATTACCGGGCACGGCCATCCGCATATTGCTGAAGCCATCAATGAGGCTGCCCTTACCGGCACTCTGCTTGGCACCCCTACTAAATGGGAAAACGTGTTTGCCCGTAAATTAAAAGATGCGGTACCTTCCCTTGAGAAAGTCAGGTTTGTCAATTCCGGCACTGAAGCTGTAATGACAACCATCCGCGTGGCAAGAGCCTATACCGGCAAACATAAGATTATTAAATTCGAAGGATGCTATCACGGCCACTCCGACCTTGTGCTTGTGGCAGCCGGCTCGGGCCCATCGACGCTGGGCTCCCCGGACTCCGCGGGAGTGACTCCCAATATTGCCGCAGAAGTCATCACCGTTCCTTTTAACGACATTGACAGCTTCCGCGAAGCTATTGACCGCTGGGGAGACGAAACGGCTGCAGTTCTTATTGAACCTATTGTCGGCAATTTCGGCCTTGTCGAGCCTGAGCCCGGCTATCTTGAAGAAATTAAAAAACTCACCCATGAATCGAACTCTCTTCTTATCTTTGATGAAGTCATTACTGCTTTTCGTTTCACCTACGGCGCTGCCCAAAACATGCTTCAGGTGGAGCCGGATATGACCGCTATGGGGAAAATTATCGGAGGCGGACTGCCTATTGGGGCCTACGGCGGCCGGGTCGATGTCATGGAGCAGGTGGCGCCTCTGGGGCCGGCCTATCAGGCTGGAACAATGTCCGGAAATCCGGCTTCCATGCGAGCAGGCATCGCCTGCCTCGAAGTATTAGAAAAAGACAGAGTATACGATACATTAGACCAACTGGGTGAACGCCTTGAAACAGGTCTCCTCGAGCAGGCTGAAAAGTACAGCATACCTGTTACGATCAACCGGTTGAAAGGAATGTTTACCGTTTATTTCACAGACGAAACAGTAAAAGATTACAAAGGGGCCGAGCGTTCAAACTCTAAGAGGTTCAGCATCTTTTTTAAAGAAATGCTCGACCGCGGCGTTCACCTTGCCCCTTCAAAATATGAAGCCTGGTTTCTCACCACTGAGCACAGCATCGAGGACATAGAGGAAACGCTGGAAGCTTCAGACCAGGCTTTCGCAGCGTTAAGCAGCTACATTCACTAAGTTCAATACAGAAAGGAATACAATCCGTTATGAAGCTGGGAGCCAGAATTTTCAAGACCGGTCTTGCGATCGTTCTCGCTATATACGCAGCATCGTGGATTGGATTGAACCCTCCTTTTTTCGCAGCTATCGCCGCTACTTTCGCTATTCAACCGTCCATCTCCCGGACATTCCAAACAATGCTGGATCAGCTTCAGGCTAATATCATCGGAGCTGGCACAGCTATTGTTATGGTGCTTGCGTTCGGCCATGATCCGGTAATCATCGGAGTCACGGTGATGATTATTATTGCAGGTATTCTAGGTTTGAAACTCGATGCCTCCACCATTCCAATCGCTGTTGTTACGGTCATTATTATTATGGGCAGGCCCGGAGACGGCAATTTTATTTTATTTGCCTCCGAGCGGTTTGCCTTAATTATGCTAGGAATTATTGCTTCCTTTTTAGTCAACATGCTGTTTCTGCCGCCAAAGCATGAAACCAAGCTGTATCAGCAGATCCGGGATGTAACTCAGGATACTATTCAGTGGATCCGGCTGCTTGGAAGACATGAAACTAACCGTCAGACACTGCGAAAGGACCTTTCCTCCCTTAAAGATCAAACAGTTTCCATCGAAAACCTGTACCTTCTGTTCAAAGAAGAACGCGTGTACACTAAAAAGGCAAGACTTACCCGGGACCGGCGTGTTGTTCTTTTTAAGCAAATGATCGCTTCGATGAATAAAATCGTGACCATTCTGCGCACGCTTGATAAGTTTGAAAACGACATGCAGCATACGCCTTCAGAAATGCAGGAAGCCATCCGCAATCAGCTTGATCATCTTATGGATTACCACGACAGAATTCTTCAACGTTATGTAGGCAAGGTGACCACCCATCTTACGGAGGAGATGGCTGAAGAGGTTGATGAAGGCAGAGTGTCTTTAACCGATCAGCTCATGGAAATGTACGACCACCAGAATATTGACCGCTCGGAATGGCTTCATCTTCTTCCAATTGTCGCACACATCGTCGAGTACAATGAGCAGCTCGAACATCTAGACCGGCTTGTCGAGACCTATTTCCGCTATCACAGCAGCGAAGACTTCTTTGCTATTGAAAACTAAAAGGAGGGCTCCCATTAGCGGAGGCCCTCCTTTTTCGTTTATAAATTTTCACTGATTTCTATCAGATATTCTGCTAAAGCCTCGAGGCCTTTGTCGTAGTTTTCCAGGTGAAAATGTTCATTTGGTGCATGGAAGTTTTCGGTCGGAAGACCAAATCCCATTAAAGCTACCGGTACATTTAAAATCTCGGAAAACGTTTCAATGACAGGAACAGATCCTCCCATTCTTGTATATGCCGCCGTTGTGCCATACGCTGTTTCAAGCGCTCTCCCGGCTGCCTGAATGGCCGGGTGGTCAAATGGAGTTACAAATGGCCTGCCTTTATCAAACGGAGTCACGTCCACCTCCACGCCTTTAGGGGTTTTATGCCGGACGTGCGCCGTCAGCTTTTCCACAATCTCATCGGGATCCTGGTCAGGCACGAGCCGGCACGTTATCTTAGCTGAAGCCGCAGAAGGAAGCACCGTTTTGATTCCTTCTCCCTGAAAACCTCCGTGCATTCCGTTAATTTCAAGCGTCGGGCGGGCCCACGTTCTTTCCAAAAATGAAAACCCTTCTTCGCCAAACAATTCCGGTACGTTTAATTCTTTTCTTGTACTTTCTTCATCATAGGAAAGTTCTGCATACGCCCCGCGTTCCTGATCGGTAAGCGAAAGGACCCGGTCGTAAAAGCCATCCACGGTAATACGGCCGCTGTCGTCATGCATAGAAGCAAGTATGTCAGCCAACGCATGAAGTGGATTCGCAACCCCTCCGCCGTACAGGCCGGAATGCAGGTCTCCTTTAGCTCCATTTACGTCAATCTGAATCCCTGCGAGTCCCCGCAGTCCATAGCAGACTGTCGGCCGGCCCTTTTCCAGCATAGGTGTATCGGAAACCAGCAGTACATCCCCCTGGAGCAGCTCCCGGTGCTTTTCCACAAACTCATCCAGATTGGGGCTGCCAATCTCTTCTTCTCCTTCAATGCAAAACTTCACATTCACCGGAAGCTCCTGTTTTGTCTGCATAAAGGCTTCAATCGTTTTAAGGTGCATAAACACCTGGCCTTTATCGTCTGTCGCACCGCGGGCATAGATTTTTTCGTCCCGTATGTCCGGCTGGAACGGCGGCGTTTCCCACAGCTCAACCGGATCGGCCGGCTGCACGTCATAATGCCCGTAAAACAGGACCGTGGGCTTCCCCGGGGCGTGCATCCAGTCCCCGTACACGACCGGATGTCCACCGGTTTCCATGACAGCCGTGTTTTCCAGACCTGCTGACTGCATGCTTTCCTCCACCCAGGAGGCAGCCGTTTCCATATCCGGTTTATGCTCCGGGTCTGCGCTGATGCTTGGTATCGATAAAAATTCTTTCAGCTGGCTTAAGTGGCTGCTGCGATGATGTTTGAAATAATTTTTGACTTCTTCCATGGTTGCCTCCCTGTTTTTCATTTACACATGCTGAACGTCAAACAGCCGCTGGTAAGATCCTTCTGCCATCATTAACTGCTCGTGGCTGCCTGATTCTGCCACGCGGCCGTCTTCAATGACAACAATCCGGTCCGCGTGGGTGATCGTTGAAAGCCTGTGCGCTACGATAAAAGTCGTTCTGTCCCGGGCAAGCCGCTCCATTGCTTCCTGGATATAATGCTCACTTTCCAGATCCAGCGCCGAGGTGGCTTCATCAAATACCAGTATCGAAGGATTTTTCAAAAACACGCGGGCAATGGCAATCCGCTGCTTCTGACCGCCGGAAAGCTTCACGCCCCTCTCTCCGACCGGAGTGTCGTAGGCGAGCGGCAGTTCGTTGATAAATACCTCGGCATTCGCCATACGCGCTGCCTGTATGACTTCCTCATCCGAGGCTTCCGGTTTTCCCATCCGGATATTTTCTTTCACTGATTCGCTGAATAAAATGTTGTCCTGCAGCACCATGCCGATATGATCCCGGAGCGTGCGCACTTCGTAGTCCCTTACGTCTTTTCCATCAAGAAGCAGAGAACCGCCGGTGACATCGTAAAACCGCGGAAGGAGACTGACGATCGTACTCTTACCACCGCCGCTCATGCCGACAAGCGCGATGGTTTCTCCCGGGCGCACATGCAGATCGACATCCTTTAATACATCGCTAGTGTCCTCTTCATATTTAAACCATACGTGATCAAACCTGATGTCGCCTTTGACGTGCTGCACCGGCACGGCTGTTTCTTTGTCGGTAATATCGTATTTTTCATCAATAAATTCAAACACCCGGTCCATTGAAGCAATCGACTGCACAAGGGTGGTGGATGAATTCACCAGTCGGCGCAGCGGGCTGTAAAGCCTTTCCATGTAAGAGGTGAATGCCACCATCTCCCCGACGGATAAATTTCCGTACAATACAGCCAGGCCGGCCGCCAGGATAACAACAAGCGGAGCTACGTCCGTCACGGTATTAACGGCTGCAAATGTTTTAGCATTCCAGCGCGTGTGATCCACCGCCCGGTCCAGGAACTGTTTGTTTCTTGTATCAAACTGTCCCTGCTCGTGATTTTCAAGAGCAAAGCTCCGGATCACGCTCATTCCCTGAACTCGTTCATGCAGATGGCCCTGCACGTTTGCAAGCGCCTGCGACCTTGCTTTTGTTAAATCCCGGAGCCTTGAGTAAAAGTATTTGATGAAAAAGGCATAAATAGGTAAAAACAACATCGCCACCAGCGTCAATTCCACGTCCATCGTAAACATAATAATAAGTGCAATAATAATGGTCGCGAGATCGAGCCATATATTCATCAGGCCGGTAATGACAAAGTCTTTGGTCAGCTCGACATCGTTAATCACCCGCGAAATGATTTCGCCTGCTTTTCGGTTGGAATAAAACCGCAGACTCAATTTCTGGATGTGGCTGAACAATTGATCACGGATATCGTATAAAATTTTATTTCCTGTCCACTGGGCAAAGTACTGCCGGTAATATTCAATCGGCGGACGAACGATAATAAAAAGCACAACCGCTCCGCCTGCCAGCCAGGCGAGCACTCGTGCTTTCTCAGCTGTTGCCATGCCCTCGGCCAACAGCACGTGGTCTATAATATAAGCAAGAATGAGCGGCGTTAAAAGCGGCAGACCGAATTTGAAAATACCGATGGTCACTGTTACCGCAATTATTTTATTGTACGGCCGCACAAACTGCATGTAGCGTTTAATACTGCCCATCTTTTTCACCTCTTATCGAAAAAACAAAAAACGCTCATACCACTGTTCGATAAAATGAGAGTTAAATGGGCCTTTTCTCTGGCAGATCCAATTCTGCAGTTCCCGAATACTCGTGTCCATCTTTTCATCTATCTGCGCAGGGTAATTCATTTCCTTTTTATGCTGGGCATACTCGTCCTCGTCCAGTAAATTGTAGGTCATATCCGGAAAAACTTTAATATCTAAATCATAATCGATATATTTAAGAGCTTCACTGTCATAGACAAACGGGGTGCCCAGATTACAATAATAATGCACTCCGTCCGACCGGATCATGCCGATAACGTTGAACCACTTCTCAGCATGAAAATAACAAATAGCAGGCTCTCTCGTTCTCCAGACTCTTCCGTCCGATTCATGAACCAGAATACGATCATTCCCGCCAATAACTTCTCTGCTCGTGCCTTTCAGTATTAATGTCTCTTCCCATACACGGTGGAGCGATCCGTTATGCTTATAACTCTGCACCTGGATAGGCTTACCTGTTTCCGGGAAGCTTGCGGCGCTTTCGTTACGCTCGGCCAATGTGTTCCGCCTCCCTTCCTCTGCAATTTTTGCTGCCTTCTTTTTTCTATCACTATCCATTATACATTTCTTCCGTCGATCTGAAAAACTGTTAGGATAAAAGAGAAGGCAAAAAACTATCAGGTGCAAGACAAAAGGAGATGATTTTCTTGAAGGCAGTTGTTTATCATGAACAGGGGAGTGCGGATGTCCTCACCACAGAAGAAGTGGCCAAGCCTGGCATTCAGCCAGATGAAGTTCTTATACAGGTGAAGGCGATTGGTCTCAATCCCGTTGATACGTATTTCCGCTCCGGCAAACGCCCCGTGTCCTCCTTCCCGGCTATTCCCCATTTCGATGCTGCCGGAATAGTTGAAGAAGTTGGCAGCAGCGCAGGAAACTTTCAGACGGGAGACAGGGTATGGGGGACAAACATTCCAAGTGCTGCCGCAGAGTGGGCAGCCGCTCCGGCTTCAAACATTTTTCCGCTTCCTGAAGCCATGAGCTTTGCTGAAGGTGCTTCTCTTGGAATTCCTGCCCTTACTGCTCATATGGCTTTATTTTTCCGGGCCGCGCTTCAGCCTGAAGAGACTGTACTTATTTACGGCGGCGCCGGGGCGGTCGGCCATGCCGCTATACAGCTGGCCAAGCACCACAATGCCTTTGTGGTCACTACCGCAAGCAGCACTGAAAAGCATGAAATTGCCCGCAGAGCCGGGGCAGATGTGGTTTTGAATCTAAATGATGAAAGCTGGAAGGAAGATTTTGCTTCAGCCTCGGGGCAGCCGGGCGCTGATGTTATCCTTGATATGTCTTTTAGTGAAAATGCCGATACAGATCTGCAGGTTCTCTCCCCCGGGGGACGAATCGTTGCGGTCGGCTCGCCGGTGAACAATATGCCGACTTTTCCGTGGCAGCTTTTGAACAAAAAATATGCTTCAATTATGGGAATTCTGCTTTTCACGGCGCCTTCTGCGGCACTGCAGGAAGCAGCCTCCGGGGTGCAGCGGGCTTATGACCACGGCGTCTTTTCCCCGCATGTAGCCCGTACCTATCCTATAGATGAAGCTGTCCAGGCCCACAAGGATTTGGAAAGCAAGCGCTACTCCGGCAACCTCGTGCTTACTATTTCCGAATAAACATAAAACCGAAGGCCGCGGCCTTCGGTTTTATATATTCATCCGTGACTGTCCACCGTCAGCGGTAAGTGTCGTGCCAACAAGCCACCGTGCCTCCTGCGAAGCGAGAAACAGCGCTGCATCTGCCACTTCCTCCACATTACCAAATCTTCCGGCAGGAATATTCTCTTCCACAAACCGCTCCATCGCTTCAGGATTTTCCTCAATCCGTTTCTGCCAGTTACCGGTAGGGTGCAGAATTGACCCCGGAGCAATCGAATTGACCCGTACACCGTCTTTTATCCACTCGTTCCCGGCTGCTTTTGTGAAGCTGATCAGCGCCGCTTTGGCGTTATTGTACGTAGCTTTTCCGCCAGCTTCCTTCCCAAAGATCGACGTAATATTAATAACTGCTCCGCCGCGTTCCTTCATTTGCTCATATGCCATTTTACTAAAGTGTACAGCCTGAAAGTAATTTGTTTCCATCGCCTGCGTAAATTCTTCCATGGAAGTATCGGCTATTTTCCCCCCGCTGCTTCCACCGGCGTTATTCACCAGCACATCAATTCCGCCGAACGTATCGATAAACCATTGAAAGGCGTTTTGCCTTTCCCCATCTACAGTGACATCACAAACAAAGGTCTCAATGTTTCCTATCTCTTCTTTGGCCGCCTTTAGCCCTTCTTCAGAACGCGCTAAAATACCAACATCGGCTCCTTCACTGTAAAACGCCTGGGCAATGCCTTTTCCTATTCCCTTGGAACCACCTGTAATCAGTACTTTCTTTCCCTCGAAAGCTTTGTTCATTTTGACTCCATCCTTTCAAGCAGTGTTTTATAGATTTTTTGGTGGGCCACAGGTAGCGCGTAGTTCACGATATCCTTCAGTGAAACCCATCTCCAGCCCTCCGGCAGATCGCTTTTTTCCACCCGACCTTCATATACGTGAACGTTCCAGATTAAATGTGAAAATGTTTGTTCCACACGCTGCACAGGACGATCAATTGCAGGTGTTATGAGGGCGTCCGCTTCAAGGTAAGCGCCCATTTCCCTGGTGCGCTCCGCTTCATTTTCCACTGCCGTATTAGGAAATTCCCAAAGCCTGGCAAGAAGCCCTTTATCCGGGCGCTGATGAATTAATACTTCCCCGTCATCGTTCCAAATAATTGCCGCAGCCATTTCCTGTTTTCTCGGGGCCTTCTTCTTTTCTTTTACCGGCAGCTCCTCCTGCACCCCTGCTGCTCTGGCTTTACAGTGCTCCTGCACCGGGCACAGCAGACAGCCCGGCGAGGTGGGCGTACAGATAAGAGCACCAAGCTCCATCACTGCCTGATTAAAGTCCGATGGGGAGGTAAGCGGCAGAATTTCGCCAAGCACTGCTTCAAACGTACTTTTTGTGGACTGCTTCCCGATATCCTCATATAAGCACAACAGCCTTGAAAAAACGCGCATTACGTTCCCGTCCACAGCCGGCTCAGGTTTATCAAAGGCAATACTGAGTACTGCCCCGGCTGTATAGGGACCGACTCCCTTTAACGAACGAAACTCCTTTTTTCCGCTCGGTACTTCTCCTCCGTATTCTTCAGCTACTTCTTTGACCGCCTGGTGCAGATTTCTGGCCCGGGAATAATACCCAAGGCCTTCCCATCGCTTCATTACCTGATCTTCTTCTGCTGCTGCCAGAGCTTCGATAGTGGGAAAAGCTTCTAAAAATCTGTAGTAATATGGAATGACTGTATCAACTTTTGTCTGTTGAAGCATAATTTCTGAGATCCATATGTGATAAGGGTCTGCGGTTCTTCGCCAGGGCAGATCTCTTTTTTGGTGCCGGTACCAGGCGACTAAGTCCTGCTGGAACTGTTCCGGCGAAAAATTCTCTAATAGTGGATGCATAGCAGTTCACTCTTTCTCTTTATTTTAGTCACTATAAGGCCCCTTTTTCTCAAAACACCAGCAGTGCACTTTTTGTATCCCACCGGGGACGAATTCATCAAGACGGCCGTATACGCGTTGTTCTGCCGTTGTTCGTTTAGCCTTCAGGACGTTGTACTGCCCGGGCGTATTAACTGCAAACATTTCTACAAATAATGCCCCCTGATCTACAGACTCAAACCATTCATAATTGTTCACCTGCTCATTGAGCATAGCAGAAGAAATTTCTTCCATGGCGCTTAAAAATTCAGTTCTTTTCTCTTCTGAAACCCGGTATTCCATAAAAACGACGTATTTCTGCGGATTCATACAATTCTCCTTTTTGAAACAAACTGTTTAGGGTATTATGGAACTACGCTGGTACGGTCTGTGCTTGTTTGATGCCACAGGCTTTTTTTGTTTCAGCATGCCATAAATTAAAGGTGGTGCCAATGGATACAGCAACTCACACTGTGATGGGGATCGGCCTGGGAGGTCTCGCCACCATTGATCCTGCTATTTCACCTGAAGGCGGAGCAATGGGTACAATCCTGATCGCAACAATTATAGGGTCACAGGCCCCTGATTTTGATACCGTATTAAAACTGAAAAATAACGCCGTCTATATCCGCTACCACCGCGGTCCGACACACTCCATACCCGCCGTTTTAATCTGGCCGGTGCTGTTGGCAGCTCTTATATATATGTTTTCTCCGGACATTGCTTTTTCGCATTTATGGCTCTGGTCCTTTATCGCTGTCGCCCTTCACGTTTTTGTGGATATTTTTAATGCCTACGGTACACAGGCATTGTCCCCGTTTACGAGGCGTTGGATAGCGCTCGGCGTGATTAATATTTTTGATTCAGTACTCTTTTTTTCCCACCTGTTTGTATTTATCCTGTGGTGGTTTGATGTACCAAGAGCACCCTCTATGATTGTTTTATACGTCTTTTTGCTTTTTTACTATTTGTGGCGGTTCCAGGCCCGAAACATTGTTTTGCAAAGAGCCCGGCGCCTGCATCCGGACGCCACGCACCTGTTTATTTCACCGACGTACAACTGGTACCGGTGGCATTTAGTTATTCGTACGCCGCACAAGTTATTTGTCACCAATTACCGAAACGGCCGGCTTCGCTACTTTGAAACGTATCCGTTTGAACCAATTCCTGATGATCCGGTTATTAATGCGGCCAGATACGATCGGAACCTTGCTTCTTTTCTGTCCTTCTCCCCTACTTACCGCTGGATCGTCCGAAACACAGATGAGGGATACGAAGTGAAATTCATTGACCTGCGTTATCGAAGTAAGGGCTACTATCCGTTTGTAGCGGTCGTTCAACTGAACGAGGAATTAGAGATTATGACTTCCTACACCGGCTGGATTTTCAGTGATGATACCCTTCACAAAAAACTGGACAAAGGCCGGGACTTTTCCTATTATACTCAATAATAAAGAGTACGGAGCCGATCTCCGTACTCTTTACTTATATCTAGTTAATGCCGAAAAACTTTTCATTTGTTGCTTCGTAGCGGTGCAGGTGCGGACCGTACTGCCGGATCCATTTTTCCACAATCTGCCCGGTTACTTCTTCACCCTTGTACGAACGGCCTGCTCTCGCCTGCGTGGATTCAAAATCCTCCCATAAAAAATCCACCCATTCCCGGGCTTTTTCGTCTGTTAACTGACTATTGACGGAAAGAAGGGTTTCCAACAAATAATTCTTCTGGTTTTCCATTCCACTCGTGCCTCCTTTCTTTATTTTTCCACCAACAGAGAAAACGGCAGTGCTTCGATCTGGCTTGAATTGTTCCGGTATCCCCATGCAAACACGCCGTTAATAAATTCTACTTCGAAGGTGGACCCTTCCTGGGCGATACGGTACGTTTTCCCGGGCTGATAGTCCGCTGGATCAAGCATATACGTTTTCGCCATTGCGATCTTACGCTCATAAACTGCAAATTCATTTCCTCTTCCCATCTGCTCGGCTTTTTTGGACTTTTCGTTTAAGCTTGCGATTTCCTGTTCAAGCTCATACCTGCTCATCTGGCTGTATCTTTTTTCCATTCCCATGTTCGGTCTCCTCTCTCTTTTCATCTAAAAACCGCTGAATATGCTCCATCGGAAATTGCTTGCGGTACAGGTACTCTTTGATTTTCTGTTCAAGCTGACGGCCTTCAAGCCTGCCTTCCCATTTCCGGTAAACTTTTTCTCCCTGCACGAGCACCGAGCTCCATTCGTCTTCCTCCGAAGGAGCAAAGTCCGCTTCCTTTACAGCGGCTGAAGCTGTTTCATGATCATATCCTTTCCGGAGCAGCATTTGCAACAAACGCTGCTTCACTGCACCGCCCGATTCGCCTTTTTTATGACGCCCTTTCTTTTCTGCAGCGGTCACGGCCCGGTCGAGAACGAGCTCATCAGTCAGTGCTTTCATCGCTTCGGAAACGTAAATTTCCGCCACGCCTTTTTTCTCGAGGTCCATTCGTATGACCTTTGGCCCTTTATCGGTCGTATTGATTTTCGTACGTACGAATGCTTTGGCAAATTCGCGGTCATTTAAAAATTTATATTTTTTCGCTTTGTCGACCGCCTTCGACGCGGAAGTCTCTGTAAACTCTTTTTCTATTAGATGGTCATATACTTCTTTTTCTGTCCGCATCACACTCGATAAGTAATGCAGCGCACGGTTCCATGCCTTGCGCTCATGATCGTCTTCAATTAAAAGCTCGAGCTCTTTTTCCGTCAGTTCTTTTCCCTTTTTAAGATCCCATTGAACCAAAACGCTCTCATCCACACCGGTCGTGAATGCTTCCCGGCCCGTTTGATCGGTGAAAATATTGTATCGTTCGGGATTATTTTTCTGTACTTCAATTTTTGTAATCTTCACAAAGGCCCTCTCCTTTTGCATAGTGGAAAATGATTATGACAACCTGCTTTTGGGTAAAGTTGAATAGTTTCAAAAGTGACGTTTTATATCACCCTAAGGACTGAAAGGAGAAATACACATTGAATATTGCTATCGCAGGAGGAAGCGGATATGTAGGCTCCGCCCTCACAGGCTACCTCGAGCAGATGGGCCACCATATTTATATTTTAACAAGAAACAGTAAAAATAAAAAAAATAGTGAAAACATCACCTTTATTGAATGGATGACCCCCGGCAGTAAACCTGAGTATGAATTGCCGCCGGTGAATGCTTTCATAAATCTCGCAGGCGCCTCCCTTGCCCAGCGCTGGACGGAAAAGAATAAAGAGAATATTTTAAACAGCCGTATTGATTCCACAAGAGAAGTGATCCGTATTTTTAAAGCAAGCAGCCATAAACCGGAAGTACTCGTCAGTGCTTCAGCCGTGGCTTATTATGGAATTTCCGATGAAGAGGAATTTACCGAGGAATCCCCTAAAGGAGAATCAAACTTTTTACAGGAGGTTTCCGTGCGTTGGGAGAATGAAGCTGCAAAAGCCGAAGATCTTGGAATCCGGGTAGTAAACGCAAGGATGGGTCTCGTTTTGCAGGCATTCATCCCGCCAATTGTTTCTGT
Organism: Marinococcus halotolerans DSM 16375; assembly: GCF_000420725.1. Classification (GTDB taxonomy): domain Bacteria; phylum Bacillota; class Bacilli; order Bacillales; family Marinococcaceae; genus Marinococcus; species Marinococcus halotolerans. The sequence goes on from NZ_ATVM01000030.1 coordinate 14,766, forward strand.
ATACAAAATGTTTGGCGGCGGCACCTTTGGAAGCGGGATCCAGTGGTTTTCCTGGATTCATTTAAGAGACGCTGTCGAAATGCTTCTTTTTGCAGCCACAACCAAAGAAATCAAAGGTGCGTTGAATATTACCGCTCCTCAGCCTGCGCAAATGGAAACACTCGGCCGTGAGATTGCAAAGGTGACCGGACGTCCGCACTGGCTCTCTGTGCCATCATTTCTCATTGATAAAATGCTCGGTGAAATGAGTGTAATGATCCTTGGAGGTCAAAAGGTCATTCCCCAAAAATCCCTGAATCACGGTTTCTCTTTTCATTTCCCGACGCTGCAGCCTGCGCTTATCAATATTTTAAAGGAGTAATCTTCAGCCGTCTGGGCTTTCCAGACGGCTTTTCTTATCAAAGGTGGAGGAATTGTCCATCTGCGCAAGTATTACTTATCGTTTTCGCTGTTCAGGTTACATAACACTCTATAAGTAGTAATAATACTCATAAATGACTGATAGGCAAGTTTGAACATTTCCATAATTAGCGTTAAGATTTGAAATGTGAGTGTGGCAGATCTTATTACATTTTAAAACAAAGCAATTTTGCGTTTGTTTTTTTTATAAAGAGGTATAGTACATGTAGCCCTCTATTAATTTTAAAAGGTGGTAAGAAAATGGAAACGAAAATGACTGGAACGAACGGTTCCGTCGATTCAATCGTTTTTGACAAACCAACCGTTGAAGACGGGGCAGACATGTGGGAACTTGTCAAAAACTCCACATTGGATTTAAATTCCTCATATAAATATATTATGATGTGTGAATTTTTTGCCGAAACATGTGTTGTCGCTAAAGAAAACGATGAATTAGTGGGCTTCGTAACGGCCTTTATTCCACCTGAAAAACAGGATACTGTGTTTGTCTGGCAGGTGGGAGTAGATACTTCCCAGCGGGGAAAAGGTCTTGCTTCCCGTTTGCTGGATGCGCTTCTCGAGCGGGATGTATGTGAAGAAGTGCTGTATTTAGAAGCTACCATCACTCCTTCCAATGAAGCCTCTCAGGCTTTATTTAAAAAGCTTGCCAAGAAACGCGATACTGAAGTGACAGTTTCTGAATGCTTTACGGAGGATCTTTTCCCGGATGATGAACATGAAGAAGAGTTGACATTTCGAGTAGGACCCTTTACAAAATAAGTAGTGCACATGACATGCAAAGCGCATGTCATGTATTATGTAAAAACTGAATTTTTCGATAACATCCCCAAGGAGGATACTTACATTTATGATGAAAAATGACCTTAGCGTTTTTAACGAATACGAATCGGAAGTACGCAGCTATGTCAGAGGCTTTCCTACTGTGTTCCATCAGGCAAAAGGGTACAAGCTCTGGGATTTGGATGGAAAAGAATACGTTGACTTCTTTTCCGGCGCAGGAGCACTGAATTATGGACACAACGATGACAACATGAAAGAAAAACTGCTCTCCTACATTCAGGAGGACGGGGTTACCCACTCTCTTGATATGGCAACTAAAGCAAAAGGCGAATTTATCGATGCGTTCCAAAATATTATTCTGAAGCCGCGTAACATGGATTATAAAATCATGTTCCCCGGACCGACTGGCGCAAACAGTGTGGAAAGCGCACTGAAGCTTGCCCGTAAAGTAACCGGCCGCACAAATATAGTCAGCTTCACTAACGGGTTCCATGGCATGACTATTGGTGCGTTGAGCGTTACAGGCAATAAATTCAAACGAAACGGAGCCGGCATGCCTTTATCCAACACCTCTGTGCTTCCGTATGATAAATTCCTAAAAGAAAGCGATAATTCCGTTGAATATATCGAGAACTTCCTTGATAACGGAGGCAGCGGCCTTGATAAGCCGGCAGCATTCATCGTAGAGACCGTGCAGGGTGAAGGCGGCTTAAATGCTGCAAGCAGTGAATGGCTTCGTTCGATTGAAAAAATCTGCCGGGAGCGCGATATCAAGCTTATTCTTGATGATGTCCAGGCAGGGGTCGGCCGTACCGGTACTTTCTTCAGCTTTGAACCAGCCGGTATTAAACCTGACTTTATATGTCTCTCTAAATCCATTGGCGGCAACGGCTCACCGCTTGCCATCACTTTAGTGGCCCCGGAGTATGACAAATTCGCTCCCGGTGAGCACAACGGCACCTTCCGCGGAAACAACTTTGCTTTTGTAACAGGTACTGAAGCGTTGAATTACTGGAAGGATGACCGTTTGGAAAAGAACGTCCAGGAAAAGTCAGAGCGTATTGCTTCGTTTCTGGATGACATGATTAAAAAGCACCCTGAAATGAAAGGTGTCCGTAAAGGGCGCGGCTTTATGCAGGGAATTATGAGTCCTATCGAGGATCTGTCTGATAACATCGCCGGCAGATGCTTTGAACACGGCCTGATCATGGAAACAGCCGGCGCAGACGATGAAGTGTTTAAATTGTTCCCGCCGATTACTATTGACGATGAAGGACTTGAACGCGGGCTGTCGATTCTGCAGCAGGCAATTGAAGAGGTTACCGCTGAAAGCAACCTCGTTGCCAACTAATTTAACGAATTGATTACCTGGATAAAAAGAAGCCGATCGATCGGCACCCCGACGGTCGGCCTTTTTATGATATAAACCCTTAACTGACAAGATGGAGGAATAGACAATGAAAGTAATTAAGCTCGAAGATTTGCTCGGTACTGAACGTGAAGTGGATGACGGTAACTGGGTCAGCCGCCGTTTCATTATGAAAGACGATAATATGGGCTACTCGGTGAATGATACAATTATCCGTGCCGGCACTGAAACTCACATCTGGTACCAAAACCATCTCGAAACCGTCTACTGCATTGAAGGAGATGGAGAAATTGAAACATTAAGCGATAATAAAGTGTATCAGCTCGAGCCAGGTGTATTGTATGCGCTCGATAAAAACGATGAGCACATGCTTCGCGGAGGCAGCAAAGACATGCGTATGGTCTGTGTATTCAATCCACCGCTTAGTGGCCGTGAAGTTCACGACGAAAACGGCGTATATCCGGCTGATCTTGACTAATATCAAAAACCCCCTGATGCCAAAGCGTCAGGGGGTTTGCTTATTAATGCAGAAGATAATGACGAAACGTCAGTGTCTGGGCGTCAACACCCAGTTTTTCAATGAAAAGCTTCACATCGTGCAGAGAATCTGCAGGATATTGAAACTTACATATCTCCGGGGATTGTTCTTCAATATCTTTTGTCGCAAAACAAAAGGTTGATTGATCCTTATCGTAGTAAACGATCAAATCCTCTTCGTGCATTGGATGCTTAAAATGTGCTTTATATAATCGGTAGGACAATCCGAACGCCCCCTTTCTACTCTTCTATCTAAAAATCTTAAACCATCCATTTCGTTTAAACAAGCCCAGCAGCACTACCGCTATCAGAAACATTACCCCGAGTGCTATAAAATATCCATACCTGTATTCAAGCTCTGGCATATACACAAAGTTCATACCATAAAGGCCTGCAATAAAGGTCAGCGGAATAAAGATCGTTGATACAATCGTGAGCGTCATCATAATCGCATTCATTCGGTTTGATGCCATCGTCTGAAAGTTGTCTCTCATGTCTGAGGTCATCGCCCGGTTGGATTCGATCATTTCTGTCACCTTGAGCAGATGATCATAAATATCCCGGTAGTATTCCCGCTGCTCGGTAATCAGATGCAGCCTTTCCACAAATAACACTCTGTATACCAAATCTCTCATAGGAACGATGGTCCGGCGGAGCCTCAGCAAATCGGAGCGTAAATCAAATACTTCTTCTATCAGCTTACCATAGGTCAGTTCTGCATTGCTTTCCTCAATTTCATTCAGGCGGTCTTCGATTTGATCCAGGACCGGAAAGTATTCATCCGTCATTCTATCAATAATATGATAGCTGACATCATCCGGGTTCAGCGCAGATCCTTCGGCCCGAAGCTTATTCCAGGAATGATTAACTGCCGAAGACGGGGCTTCATGATATGTAACGACAAAATTCGGGCCTAGAAACATACAGATTTCTTCAGCACCAAGCGTTTCCTTATCAAGGGCATGGAGAACAAAAAAGCTGTAGCCATCGTAGGAGTCATGCTTTGGGCGCTGACGCTCCGTGTAGCAGTCCTCAATGGCCAGTGGATGAAAATGAAACACCGAGTCCAGCGTGTCTGTCTCCTCCGCGGTAGGAGAGGAATAATCAATCCAGTACCATTTCCATTCGTATTTTTTAAATTCATCCAATGTAATATTGTTGATTGTGTTTCCTTCTGCGTCAATACCGGCACAGGAAATCATCGCGGCCCCTCCCTTCCTTCAAACAGCAGTTCTCCGCTGTCGTTTTTACATAAGAAAACGGGGATACCCGCGCCGGGTCCCCGTTGCATATTTTACAACATCGGAAGTATTTCGTCTAATGATGCATAAGGGTAAGCTAAATCCTCGGCCACGGCCTGATACGTTACTTTTCCCTTCGCTGTATTCAATCCTTTGCCAAGCGCCGCGTTATTGGTCAGAGCTTTTGAGACGCCCTGGTTTGCAATTTGAAGCGCATAGGGAATGGTTACATTTGTTAAGGCAATTGTAGACGTTCTTGGAACCGCCCCCGGCATATTTGCCACAGCGTAGTGCACAACACCATGTTTTTCATACGTCGGCTGATCGTGCGTCGTTACCTGGTCAGCAGTTTCAATAATGCCCCCCTGGTCAATTGCTACATCGATCAGGACAGAGCCCCGGTCCATACTTTTCACCATTTCTTCTGTCACCAGCTTCGGAGCTTTGGCCCCGGGGATCAGAACAGCCCCGATCACCAGATCCGACCGCTTCACTTCTTCCGCCAGATTCAGGGGATTACTGCTAAGTGTCTGAATCTGGCCGCCAAAGTCTTCATCAATCTGGCGGAGTCTCGCCGGATTTAAATCGATAATTGTTACGTTGGCCCCGAGACCGTGGGCGATCCGTGCAGCGTTCGTGCCGACAACCCCTCCGCCGATCACCGTTACATTGGCCTTTTTTACTCCGGGCACTCCCGAAAGCAGAACGCCTTTGCCCCCGTGCACGCTTTCCAGAAACTGCGCTCCAACCTGGGCTGCCATCCTCCCCGCTATTTCACTCATCGGTGTTAAAAGAGGCAGCGTATGGTTTTCCTCAACTGTCTCGTAAGCCACTGCAGTGACTCCGCTTTCGGTCAATGCTTTCACCAGTTCAGGCTCAGCAGCAAGATGCAGATAGGTGAACAAAATCAAGTTTTTCCGGAAAAACTGATATTCCGAAGCCAGAGGTTCTTTGACCTTCAGTACCATCTCTGCCTGCTTCCATACGTCTGCAGCCTCCGAAATAATTTTTGCCCCAGCTGATTCATATTCTTCATTCGAAAACCCGCTGCCTTCTCCGGCATGGTTTTCAACATGTATTTGATGGCCCGCTTGTGTTAAATGCACAACCCCGGCCGGCGTAATCGCTACTCGATTTTCATTGTTTTTAATCTCTTTGGGAACCCCTATAATCACGATCCATCGCCTCCTCTAATACCTTTTCTATTAGTATAGCGTGTTTTCGGGTTATAAGCATTGGCGGATTAAAATAATATTTCCATTACTCATTTGTGATTTTTCACAATAGGTTTGTCTGTTTTTCTTTCAACAGTTCCAGCTCCAGCAGCAGCGTCCATTTTTCATGGGCACTGGAAAGGCCCACACCCGCAATGGTCTGCATTCTTTTTAAGCGGTAAGTCAGCGTATTCGGGTGCACATGAAGCATCTTAGCAGCCGCATTGACATTGCAGTCTTCGCTGAGATAGATATAAAGCGTGCTCAAAAGCTCCGTCTCATTTTCTGCATCGTAATCGGATAAGCTTTTAAGGGAAGGGTGTGTAAATGTCTCTTCCTCCCAACTCTGTATAAGCACAGGAAAAAAACGGTAATAGCCTGCTTCATGCAGAAAGTAATAATCGGCGGGAAGCTGGCGGACCTGTTTTTTTAAATCGAGCATGGTCAGTGCCTGCTTGTATCCGCCCGCCACTTCCATATACTGATGACAGATTTCAGACGCAGCAATAGCCGTTAAATTATCATCGTACCGTTCGTGCCATAGCTCATGCATCTGGCGTAAAAATGCTGAGATTGTTGCTTCTATATTTCTGCTTTCAAGTCCATACAGCATGAGAATAGCCCGGTGCTGGTCATATGTTTTGAGCATCACCTTCACCCGCTGCGAAATCGTCAGCAGATAAGTGAGCCGTTCCCAGGTATTGTGCTCAAGCTGCTCCGAAAACTCCATAATTACAATCGAATACTGCTGCGGCCGTCCCGGGAAAAAACGAAGCATCTGACGCTCTACTGCCTGCTCATCGGTCTCATCCCCGGTTAACAGACGCCAAAAATATTCCTGATGGTCCTGCTGGGCCGGATTTCTTGGATGAAACTGCCGACGGAAACGCTCACCACAGACCACAGCTGCTGAGTGAAGATCCTGCTTTGCCTCTTCTGAAAAAGGCGTTTCGCCCTCTACCACCCAGATATAGCCTATTACTGTCTGCTGTTCCTTAACGGCTACCGCCATCCTGGTTCCGAGTCCTATTTCATCAATAGCGGAAATGGAGACCGGCTCGCTCTGCTGATGAAGGCTTGGGATCACTCCTTCATTCCATAAACGGTGAATCACTTCTTCCGGCACCCGCCTCCCCATGATAGTCGCCGTACGTGCTCCGTCAGTGACCTGGGGGTGGCCGCTGTAGGCCAGCAAACGGTGCGTCGAATCCTCAATGGTCACAGGACCTCCGAGTGCTTCGCTGATAAAATCGGCAAATTCGTTCAATGAATCGGCAGTATGCTGCCAAAGCTGCTTTTCAAACATAGGTTTGTGCTCTCCTTTCCTGATTTATAAAAAAAGGTAGAGCAGCAGGTTGGCCAGAATGGTAAGAATAATGGAGACAATCAGACTGATACCGAGCCAGTATAAACACATTGCTGTTCACCACGCATATTTATTTTTTTCCTTTTTTCTCCGGTTTATATACAAAAGGGACTACGGCTTCTACCTGGGATGTCTGCGGGAACATGTCCACCGGCTGGGCGTATTCTGGATGGTACCCTGCTTTTTTCAGGTATGCGGCATCCTTGGCCAGGGTGGACGGATTACAGGATACGTATACGAAGCGTTTAGGCTTCACTTTTCCAATCGTGTTCAGCAGTGCCTCTCCGCAGCCTGTGCGCGGGGGATCGGCTACTACTACATCAGGACTCCAGTTTTCCCTCTGCCACTGCAGCATCATTTCTTCGGCTTTTCCGTGATAGAACCTTGCGTGGGAAGCTCCTGCCTGTTTAGCATTTTTGTTAGCGTCCTGAATACTTGCTTTAATCATATCCATGCCGCGTACTTCCTTAGCATCTGAGGACATCCAAAGACCAATGGTGCCACTGCCACAGTAGGCATCAACCACTTTTTCCCGGCCAGTGAGCTTTGCCGCTTTTTTCGCTTCATCGTAAAGCGTGGAGGCCTGCTCCGAGTTCAGCTGGAAAAATGCTTCCGGGGATAAATGAAATGAAAAATCCTGCATATTGTACTTGATTGTGTCTTTGCCCCACAGCCGCCTGGTTGTCCCGCCAAAAACAGTCGGGCTGCTTTCATTCTGCACATGATGATGAATGGATTTTATTTCTGCAAAAGAAGAACGGAGAAAATCCACCAGCTCTTCCTGCTCCGGCAGATCCACTGAAGAAGTTACGAGTGTCACCTGAACCTCGCTTTTTTGTTCATTTGCCCGCACAACGATGGTTTTAACCCCTTTTTGTTTACTCGTGTGTACAGGCACCTCTTCATCCTTCATAAATACGGTAATTGCTTTTGTAATCTTATTTAAAATCGACTTTTCCACCATACAGCCGACGTTGGTGAGGTCCACCAGCTGATTGGAATCACTCGAATACAGTCCTGCTTCCACTCGTCCTTTCTTTCCTTCGCCTGTCTGCCACTGGCTTTTATTTCTATAACGCCAGGGGTTTTCCATACCGATCGTTTCACGAATTTCCGGCACGAAGGGGGCGTAGCGTTCAAATGACTGCAGCACAAGGTCCTGTTTCATCCACAGCTGTTCGTCGTATTCGGCGTGCTGCAGCTGGCATCCCCCGCAGATTTTATACACCGGACAGGGAGCTTTCTGCCGGCTCGGCGAAGCTTCCCGGATATACTTAATACTTGCAATCGCCCGGTTCCGTTTTACTTCCTCGACCTGGCCAACGATCACCTCTCCCGGGAGGGCGCCTTCTACGAATACGGCCTGACGTTTAAAATATCCAATTCCTTCTCCATTAATTCCTATTCGTTTAATAGTCAGTGGAAATTCCTGACCCTCCTGCAGCGGCTGGCGCTGTTCAAACTTTTCATTTTTCGGCACGTGTATCTTCTCCTTTATCTGGTGTTTCTATATGAAGCCATAAATAAATACTTGCATAGCTGTTGTAGGGGCTCCACCGGCCGGACCATTCTGTTATCTCCGCCTTGGATGGTTTCGCTTCAAGCCCCAGCAGCTTCTTTAATCCATTTTGAACGCCAATGTCAGCAGCCGGCATCAGGTTCTCTCTTCCGAGCCCAAACAATAAAAAGCATTCTGCTGTCCAGGGCCCTATCCCCCGGTGCTGGGTGAGTTCCTTTATGATCTCCTCATCGGTTTTTTTCTGAAGAGCATCAATATCAAGTATGCCCTCTGCAATGCTTTTTGAAATATCCACAACGTATTCCGCTTTGCGCTGGCTGAATTGCAGGCTTCGAAGCTCGCTTGGATGAATAGCTGCCACAGTCGCAGGGGCAGGGTAAAACCAAACACCATCTTTATAACTGCCATACGTTTGCACAAACCGGGTGGAAAGAGTATAAGCAAAGGCCATGTTCAACTGCTGATGAATAATTGTTTTTATAAGACAGCCGTACAAGTCAAAGTCACAGGTGAGCGGTGCACCGTAAAACCGGCGGAACAACGGCTTTAGTTCTGTTTCCTGAAAATGCCCGGCTGCCTCCTCAAGCGGCTGGTGAAAGCGAAAAACACGTTCTATTTTATCCAGAGCTTCCTGTTCTCTCGTCTCCGGAGCCTCTATATATACATACGTCTCCGGTTGATGTTCAACAAATGCAAGGGTTACTGTATCAAGCTGCCTCTCACCTGGCAGAGGCAGCTTCACCTGTCTTTGGTCAATATCTACATTATACAGCGGGTCGAGTGCCATCCGTTTCAGCATCAGCTGAACATCGTACACGGATGGGATCTGCCTTGTTATCTGCTGCACAGTAATTACGTCCTTTCATGAAGCTTTGTTATTTTATCACGTTTACCCATGTTCACGCGACCTGCTCCCCGATGCACTCGGAATTCTGCAATATTTTCTTTTTTAGGATAAAAGCATTAATTTTCAATAAATTGTTATTTATTTTTTCCATTCTATTTTCCTATTCTCGATGAAATGCCTTTCTTCCTTTGTTTTCATTCATTACAATAAGCTTTGCGTACTTATGATACTTTCGTCATTTTTAAACGAATTAGGAGGTAAATTATGAGCTCTTCTGCACCAAAGTCGACTATGCTGCAGCGGTCGCTGAATTGGATTGAACGAGTTGGGAATAAGCTGCCCCATCCGGTTACCCTCTTCGCCATTCTAGCCGCGCTTGTATTGGTATTATCTGCCGTTCTTTCTGCTGCCGGCCTGCAGGTGGAGTCTCCCGGGGAAGAGGGAGAAACGGTCCAGGTAACTAACCTGCTTTCAGCGAGTGGCATTGAATACATATTCACCAGCATGGTGGACAACTTTATTAACTTTGCCCCGCTCGGGGTAGTGCTTGCTACCATGATCGGTATCGGCATTGCGGAGCGCACTGGACTAATAAGCGTACTGCTTCGCGGTTTTATCCTGTCTATTCCAAAATCTTTAATCACCTTTGGTCTCGTTTTTGCCGGTATTATGTCGAGTGTTGCTTCAGACGCCGGCTACGTGGTGCTTCCGCCACTAGGCGCTATACTGTTTGCTGCACTCGGCAGGCACCCGCTCGCAGGTCTTGCTGCTGCCTTCGCCGGGGTATCGGCAGGCTTTAGTGCCAACCTTCTGCTTTCCGGTACCGATGTTCTGCTCGGTGAGCTGACAATTGAGGCGGCTTCCACCATCGATCCGGCCTACGCCGAACAGATGAACCTGGCGATGAATTACTATTTCATTATTGTATCTACTTTCTTTTTGTCTATTATTGGCACACTCGTGAGTCAGTTCATCGTCGAGCCACGGCTTGGAGAATACAAGGGTGATTACCGGGAGAGTCTCACTTCTTTAACGGCAACGGAAAAGAAAGGAATCTTCTGGTCGATGGGTTCAGCGCTTCTGACCATTATTCTGCTTGCACTGCTCATTGTTCCATCTAATGCTCCGCTCCGCGGTGAAGGAGGAGCGGTCGTTCAATCGCCGTTTATGGACTCCCTCGTTGTCGTAATTATTATAGCCTTCTTCATTCCCGGGCTTGTCTACGGTATTGTGACAAAAAACATCAGAAACGATACGGATGTCGCTAATCAGCTTTCTGACACGATGGCAAGCATGGGCATGTTCATTCTGCTCGCTTTCACAGCCGGACAGTTTGTTGCCTATTTTGAAGAAACCAACCTGGGTACATTCATGGCTGTGTACGGCGCAGATTTTTTACAGTCTATTAATCTTACCGGCATTCCTTTAATTTTAGTCTTCGTATTAATTGTCGGTTTTATCAATCTGTTTATCGGAAGTGCCTCCGCCAAATGGGCCATACTCGCACCTGTATTCGTTCCGATCATGATGCAGCTTGGCTATTCACCGGAACTTACGCAGATGGCATACCGGGTGGCAGATTCATCCACCAACATTATTACACCACTGATGACTTATTTTGCGATTATTATCGCGTTTGCCCAGCAGTATGACAAAAACATGCGCATCGGGTCCCTGATAGCAGTTATGCTTCCGTATTCCGTCGCATTTCTTCTGTTCTGGTCCCTGCTGCTTGTCGTATGGATGCTCACCGGCTTGCCGCTCGGTCCAAACGGTCCGATTGAATACAACGGCTAAACGTTTAAAAGCAGGAGCTGCGGCTCCTGCTTTTTTTCGTATTACTCCAAATGGGTAATTCGGTTGATGTATTGAATAGAAGCACGGTCTTTTCGAAAGTGAATCCGGGATACTCCTGTGTTGTCGATACGCATGGAACGCTGGAGCGATACCCAGTTATCTTTGGCCAGCAGATACATAAAGAAAATCGTAATAAACCCTCCGTGCGAAACGACCGCTATCTGATCTTTATCTTTCCATTCCTCGGTCAGCTTATAGTACAGCCACGCACACCGCTTTGTCAGATCGTTTTTTGTTTCCGCCCTTTCTACTTCAGCGGTTAAAAGATCCTGTCCGATAAGGTCCGGAAATTCATTTTGAATAACCTCTCTCGCCTTCCCTTCAAGCACGCCTAAATGTACTTCGCGAAGCCGCTCATCGGTGGATATGTCCACCTGCTGAAACTCTGCCAGCGCCGCTGCAGTGGCAGACGCCCTCATTAAATCACTTGCAATTACGGCGTCAAACCGGATCTCGCGAAAGTAGCTGCCAAGCGCTTCTGCCTGCGTCTGGCCGCGCGGAGTTAACGGATAATCCATTGAGCCCTGAAGCACCTGGGCATAGTTTCCTTCCGATTCACCGTGCCGGATAAAATAAACGTCAGGCATCAATAATCCTTCCAATCCGGCTGAAATTGGCGGCATTTGATCCGCAGCTGCTCCACCATTTCTTCGAGTCTCTTCATTTCCGATTCGGAGCCTTCTTCAGGATCAATATTATCCACCATTGTCGAAAGCAGGTGCAGACGCTGCTTTATATACTGAAGCTGTTGGTCTTTGTCGTGTACTGGCGTACTCATGACGCGCCTCCTTTTTTCTTTTCTTCTTTAAAGATATCAATACGGTTCCAGCCGCCAAATACATAATAGCTGACTGCAATTACAGCGCTGATCACAAAGCTTGCTCCTATGCCAAGCGCAATCCCGTTTTCCCCTATCCTTTCGGAAAAGAACCAGGCAAGCGGAAAACGAAGCACCCAGAAGGAAATGATATTCAGGGCAAGCACCTGGATCATCGCTCCGGAGCTGCGTACAATACCATTCAGCACGAAGTTTATCCCTAAAAACGGATAAAAGAAAGCGACAATCTGCAGATATGTTTTACCATATTGAATAGTTGCTTCGTCATTTACAAACAGCCCCATCAAAAACTCAGCCAGTAAAAAAACAGCGGTGCTCATAGTGATCGATACGATGAGAATTAAAATTAGCGCGTTTTTCGCAATGGAACTGATACGGTCCCACCGGTTCGCTCCTATATTTTGTCCGGCCATACTTGTAATGGCAGAACCGAGCGTTGTTGCCGGAAGCATAATCAGGCTGTCGAGCCTCTGGGCCGCCCCGTACCCGGAAAGAACCACAGAGCCAAACGACGTTACTACCGTCATAATCGCCAGCTGTCCGCCGGAGATAGCCATCATCGACAGGCCCGCGGGCAGGCCGAGCTTCATAATACGCTGAAATTCTGCTTTTTCCGGGATGCTTGGCACGGCAAAAGGCAGTCCCTTTACAAGAATCATATATACGACCCCAAACACAAATGCGCTCCCCTGGGAGATAACTGTCGCGATTGCTGCTCCCTGGATGCCCATATCAAAGCCTGAAATAAACAGCGGGTCCAGGAAGATATTCAGCCCGACGGCCATCATGATAAAGCGAAGCGGGGTCTTGCTGTCGCCGACCGCACGCAGGACAGTACCTATAAAATTATAGCCAAATAAAAAGACAATACCAATAAAATTAATGCGTAAGTATATGACTGCACTTTCCAGGATGTCCGGCGGCGTCCCCATCCACGTTAAAACGACAGGAGCTGCAAAAAAACCTATCGCTCCAAGAACAATCGCAAGCGTTCCTAAAACAGAGACAAAAGCATTCAGGGACCGCTTTAAGCCCTCATCATCATCAGCCCCCACCCTCTGGGAGAGCACCGTCAACGTTGCACTGTTGATGCCTATAATAAAAGACAGCACAGAAAACAAAATAGTGGACGCCAGGGAAACTGCCCCGAGAGCCTCCGCTCCGATTAAATTACCGACCCACAGGCTGTCCACGATTTGGTAGGAGCTTTGAAGCAAATTCCCAATAAAAATTGGAAAGGCGAATATCACCATTTTTTTCATGATACTGCCTTCCGTGAAATCTAACTGGTTACGTCCAGCGTTTGCCATACTTTTCTCTCCAATTCTCTTCCAAGACCTTCCGCACTGCTAGTTGGAAAGAAGTTCGAATGTTTCTGTAATCGCAATGCTGTCTTTTACTGACTGAACCATCGAACAGTTTTTCTTTGTCCACTCCATATTCTTTTCCATTTGAGCTTCCGTTACGTTGTCTGCCTTTACGGTAAAATGCAGATGAACAGCAGTTATTTTATTTGCCTGCTTTTCATCCCTTTCCACCTCTGCTTCGATTTGAATATCATGCACTGTCTGATGCCGTTTATTCATAATTTTCCGCAGCACTCCTCCGCTGCACACAGCAATCGAAGAAGTCATCAGCTGAAAAGGGCGGAAGCCATACTCCTCCTCCCCGGACACAGAGAGCTCTCCGTAGTCTGTTTCTGTTTGAAATCCTCCGTCAGTCATTGAAAACTTCATCCTGTTCACCTCTTCAATAGTATCCTTCGTGTTGTATCTTATCTAAATCTAAGCCTATTTCCAAACAAAAGGTATTATATCAAAAACTGAGGGATTTTGTGCAGAGACCTGGAAATCCGGAGCTGATTTATTCATGAAAAAAGCAGCTGCTATGATAGCATAGCAGCTGCTGCAGTCGTACTGTTTAGCGTACGTTTTCAGGATAGATTTCGTTTAAGATTTCATGCGTTGGCGTAGAGATCAAGTTTTTATTAATAACTTCTTTCACTCTCTCACCCATATTATCTTCGAGATCCTTGGCATACTCTTTATCGCCAATAATATATGCTGTATCCAGACCGCGGTTTTTCATCTGTTTGTTGATGACAGGTGCAAGGCTCTTATACCAGCGGTGGCGGTTTTCTTCAAAGCGCTTTTGCACTTTATCCACCTGGGTGGAGCCTGCGGCAGTACGGTCAGCTGATGCTGTACCTTTGTATTCCTGCCAGTCCTCGTTGTCCACGTCCCAGTGGAACTGCATTTCTTCGCGGACTACGCCCATGGAAGTATCGATCAGATAAACATCCTGTTTGTTCGTAAGAAGAATTGCTGTTGGCGGGAAAGTTTTCTCGAGCTTTTCGAGCTGCTCAGTTTGTGGTGTCGGTTCCCACATAACTTCTGTTTCCACTGGTACCTGGAAAATGTCTGATTCCCAGGTCGAGCCGTCACCGGAAGCGAAAATGATAATGCTTTTCTGCAATTCATCGCGGTGATCTTCAATGTATTTTTCGATATCGTCGGTAATTTTTTTAATCGCATTTTTTTCATCTTTCGTTTCGCTCTTATCTGCATACTGCTTCAAGCCGTTGACAGCCTTTTTGTATTTAATCTTCCACTCTTCACTAGGCTGTCCGCCTTCACCAATATCTGTGTTCAAATAAAAGGAAACAAAACCATATTCATCCTCTTTATTTTTCAGCTGTTTCAAGTTGTTCGTAATTCCCATTGTCTGTTGCCCCTTTCCATGACTGTGTTAACTATTCAATTACCATTCTACAAAGTGTATTTCCTTCGAAAAGGAACGGTAAACGTCAAATGCAGTAATATTTTCAAACCAATAAAAAAAGCAGGTTCAAATTAGAGTGACCCCATAATATGAGACAGGAAAAAACACCCCCAACGTCGTATGTGCACTGACCTAGAAATATGAGACAAGATAAAGCACCTAGCCGTTAGCCTTCTGCCGTCCGGTATTCCACCGGCGTGTGGAAGGCTAATTTCGT
>NZ_ATVM01000031.1 GCF_000420725.1 Marinococcus halotolerans DSM 16375
ATGGTCATTCACCCGGGACGTGCGAAAAAACCGGGTCACCGACGAATGGTGAGCGTGATGATTCGCAGCTTCCTGAAGGGCCTTCACACTCCCGTTGCGATGCTCCCGGGTCCAACCCTCCAGCAGCTTTTGCATATGCCGGGCAGCTGGGGCGGACATAAAGAACCGGAGGTTCCATTGATCAAAGGCGTTGGCGATGCAGGAGGAATATGATACGGTAGACATGAGGCAGAATCCTTTCTCGATGGTGTTTTGGTCGATGTCATCGTACCGTATCAACGGGGATTCTGTCTCTTTTTTATCGATAATGGAAATAATTGTTAATAAATCCGCAACATAAAAGTACTAATAATAGAACTAATTTTTGCTAGGGCGGTGTTCATAGATGGAACCAGATTATTATAAAGTTACTCACGTAACCCATTTTGACGATGTAGAATTGAATATCTTGATCGGAGAGTTTGAAAGCACTGAAGCAGACATCCAAGAATTGGCCGAGCAAAACGTTCAAACCTTATTAGTAGAAAATGAACTGCATGTGATTTATGGAGGACGTCATATTGTGATTCTCTTTCACGAAACAGACAAATACCAATTTGAACGAAACTTTCAATTATTGGACTGGAATTTGGGCCATGCCTACGCCGAACTAAAACGAGAGCATCCAGAGAAAAATGTGTTTGCTTTTTCCTCCGTTGCTTACGGAATAGATCACGTTTCTCCAAAAGAATTAAGTCAGTAGAGATTGAAAGAGGTGTTCCCCACACCTCTTTTTTTACTGTTTTTCTAATTTTAAAATGTCGATTTCTTGTTCTTCGGTATCTAATTCTTCGGCATACAGGCTTTTGATTTTCGCTTTCGCAGCTTCTTCGTGATCGGCCTGAATCTCTCCCTCTAAGATGCTAGGGAAAAAGTGATCGGTAATCGCAAAAGCAAACTGTTGCATGGTTGTTCATCCTTTCTAGTATCTCATTTTCGTTTCATTAATTCATTAATCCGTTTCTGCCACTGAAAGATTTGAACCACCTTGATAAAGGTGAACAATGACAGGGCCAGAAGAACGGCCGCAATCGCCAGCCATGAGAACCATTGTTGCAACCAGAGGGATGCCGAGGACACCACCATGAGCATGACACTAACGATTAATAATTGCTTGGAACTGTTGTAAATCTTCGTTTCCAGTTCTTCCATGTTCCAGTCTTGATTCATGCTGATTCCTCATTTTTGTTCTAATCTCAACTTCTATACCTATCATAACATTCATGCCTTAATGATACAATGATACAATGATTCTTCTATATAAAAAATCTAATAAAGATTTTAAGAAACAAAGATACAAAGTCAATTTAAAAAAACCTGTTTAAGAGAACGTTTGTTCGTGTATACTTAGTAGTAACGAAAGGACGTGATACCCGTGAAATCCAACAAACTAACGCCAAACAGCAATCTCCGTTGGGAAAGTAGCCGCATGATTCTCCCGGAATGGCGCAAGCAATGGTTACAACGGCAGGAAGCCCAAACGTGGCAGGAGCCGCCCGAACTGGACGACCAGATGATCGAGGAATATATGCAGATGATTCATGACGGTATGGCGTATACGTGGCTGTTCGACGTCACGTACTGGCAGGACGGCCAGTTCCACACGGCAACTGGCTATGTGGCCCGTTTCCGAGACGCACCGCCGCAGGTATGGCTTCAAGTGGGGGGAGCCGTGTTGACGATTCCTGTCGAACATATTCAAGCCGTGGAGAGCCAGTCGTAAAAGGAGGGCAAACCGATGAAACGAGTGGTGTTTCTGATCGACATGATGAGTTTTTATGCGTCCGTCGAAAAGGTGTATCATTCGCACCTGTCCCAGCATCCGGTCGTGGTGGCCGGCGACCCGGACCGGCGCAGTGGTGTGATTTTGGCGGCCTGTCCCGTGGCGAAAAGCCACGGCATTAAGACCGCACAGGCTCTTTGGGAAGCCCAATCGCTTTGTCCCGAGGTAACGGTCCTTAAACCCCGGATGCAACTTTATATCGACATATCCACGCAGATTAACGAACTGTTTTTAACGTATACCGATCAAGTGGAGCCGTTCTCCGTGGATGAATCGTTTATCGAACTCACCGGAACGGTCCATCAGTCCCGGCCCGAGCAAACCGCTAAAAGCCTTCAAAAAGCCATTCTGCGACAATTTGGCATCTATGCCCGTATTGGCATTGGCGAGAATAAAATCCTTGCCAAGAGTGCATGTGATCTGCAAGCCAAAAAACGCCCTGGAGGAATCTTTCATCTTTCTAAAAACCGCCTAGCCGATGATTTTTGGCCGTTTGCGATTGGCGAGCTGTTCGGTGTCGGCAACCGCATGGAAAAACACTTCATGCAGACGGGCATCCGTACCATCGGCCATTTAGCGAATTATCCCGTGGAGGAATTACAGCATCGGTGGGGCATCAACGGGGAGCTGTTGTGGCAATATGCGAACGGCATTGACCCGTCTCCGGTTACACCCGACACCCATCAGCAGAAAAAAAGCATCGGCCACGGCATGACCCTGCCGAGAGACTACCATCAACGAACCGAGATTTTCGTGATTCTGCGAGAACTGGCCGAAGAAGTGGGCCGCCGCACCCGAGACGAACGATTAATCGGGAATCAACTATCGCTAGGTATCGGTGGCACGTATGAAAACCCGGTCGGTTTTTCCCGGCAACTAACACTCCCGATGGCGACCAATGACGGCCGGGTGATTTATCACGCCTGTCAGAAGCTGTTTGATCGGCACTGGCTTGGCACACCAGTCCGGCGCATTGGCGTGTCTCTGGAAAAAGTCGAACCGGACACGCACCGGCAGTTAAGTTTATTTGATGAGGTCGAGGACCGTTCCTCCTTGAACCAGACGCTTGATGCTTTGAAAGACCGTTACGGCGGCGGCATTATTATGTACGCTTCTTCCTTAACCGATGCCGGACAAGCCCTCGAACGATCGAAGAAAATTGGAGGTCATTATAAATGAACAACCCTATTCGTGACGCCCGTTCTCCTCATTACATTGGTGATCTACTGTATCACGCCCGAACGTCCAAAGATTTAACCGTGAAAGACGTCTGTACGATGTGTCTGGTGTCGAAGCCCGTCTATGAAGCCTATGAAATGAACCGAGTGCCAAACATCGGTTTCCGAGAAGCCGAAGCCTTAGCCACGCTGCTAGACCTTTCTCTCGATGATTTAGTGCGTCCGTTTGATTAACAAACATACTAAAAAAAGAAACGGACCTACGAACGGTCCGTTTCTGTTATTTAGAACTATTTTGTTTAGCATTATCATTTAGATTAATCACAAAAATCCAGAGATAAATACATATGATACTAACATGTAATATGAATGCCGCAAATAACCACCACATCCAAGCAAAAAACTCTATTTGTAAAGTTAAAACAATGCTTGGTATTATTACACCCAAGATAATGGATAGGGAAAGAACAACAAGCGC
Organism: Marinococcus halotolerans DSM 16375; assembly: GCF_000420725.1. GTDB lineage: Bacteria > Bacillota > Bacilli > Bacillales > Marinococcaceae > Marinococcus > Marinococcus halotolerans. Next base: position 3,479 of record NZ_ATVM01000031.1, read on the forward strand.
CCCATATACTCCAGACGGATTCGCATATTCTGTTAGCAGGTGCTGTTGACCTTCAATTTCTCTGTCTAACGAACTTATATCATTATCTAATTGCTTTAAGTTTTCTCCATGTTCATTAGTTTGTTTAATTTGTATCTTTGAATTGTCGTTAACCCGAGGTGTTACTAAATCAATGAATAGTGAATACAAACGCCTCTCTTTAGCCCTGTCGTCCGGAAAATCATCATGCTCTATTAATTCATAAACTTTATTAAAATCATGGGTTATTACTTGGCTATCAACTGCGTAGGCATCTCCCCATTTATATAAATAACTTCTTATTTTCCCAATGTGTTTTCTTATCTGTTCCTCGCTTAAAACATTGAAATCATCTTTATTTATTAATTGATAAAGAGATTCAGTGCTTGCACGAGTTATATCATTTCCACTTATTAAACCACGTATATCCATTTGGAGCATAAAAGGTTCTAGATAATAATATGATTCTAGCAGCTTATATTCTTCGCCTTCTATTCTTTGCTCCAAATTTTTCCTTCGTTCTTTCATACCATCTCTATTTATTCGCAGGCTTTTGATACGACGATGAATGGCGTTTTGTTCACTGGAAATTGAAATAACTCGACTAACTAGAAATCCAGCGATAATGGCTACTAAGGCGGCCGAACTAGTAATAATAGTTGATAAAAAGGTGATTTCATTGTTCATATTTATTATCTCCAAGATATATAATATTTTTTATTGAAAAACTCACGATAAACTGATGGAAGGAGAAGATTGTTTACTTTTTAATGCTTGCTTCTGGTTCTTTTGAAGTCCGTGTTTCAATTCCTCGTTCCAGTCTTTCGTCTTGGTGGGCCGGTGATCGACAATCGCATCGGGATTGATATAGTCGTTCAGTTTTTCGTGAAAATGCGCTCCGGCCGCATCGTTATCCACGGCCGAAATGACCTGCGTGACCTTGTGACCGTCAGCCTGTAAATCCTGCAAGCCCCGTTTCACCGCCTGTATTTTCAAGCCACTCATGCTCTGCAATCGGGTGTTTTGGACGTCTCCCTTTTTTTCCGACCAGTAGGAAAGCGCATCTATCGGGCTTTCAAACAGCGCAATCTTATCAATGTTCTTGCCGACATTAATCGCAAAGCCGCCATCTTCGGCTGAACTTTTCACCACGCCTTTAAAATGCTTTCCGTTTTCTATCGGCCTTGTTCCCTGCCGATCAGCTCCGATCGTTTCCCCGTTCCGGTCTTTCCATTTCATCACGCAGTTGTCTTTTCGGTCCTGTACGATCAAATCTTTGTTCAAGCACCAATCCACCACTCGTTCATCAATTTTCCGATCGTTCACCAAGTAGTCCCGAACGTTCGAGGTATCAGCCACTTCATAATGTGAAGGATAGGAAAACGGCTCTTTCTCCACCTGTTGCACCGGCTGGCGGTCAAGCGCATATTCATGGTCATTAATACGCCGGACGGCATCGGGAAAGGAGAGATCGTGATAGGTCATCGCAAAATGAATCGCCCCGTAGCCGCCTTCCTGTCGGCTGTTCCAGTAGTATTTTTCGCCCTGAATCACTAAGCTGTCATGCTCTTTAAGGTTATAGTACGGAGGATGCCCGTTGCCCTGCTGTTCCACTTCAATCCCGTTCGCATCCAAGTAATCCATAATAGCCACAGTTTTGGCCTGTTCGATTTCCTCACTGTTTACTCGGCGGTTTGCCATGCGTTCTCCCTCCTTTCTACATGCTCATGCCGTTCTGTCGAACGGTTTTCCGGGTGGTGGTTTCTTCCACAGTTTCCTCTTTGGTGACGCTTTTCGTGTCAGCCTGTTCAAACGGCCACGTTGGTTCTTTCTCCGTGGTGGTTTCGCCTTTCAGCCGTTGTTCCAGTCGGTTTACCGTAGCAACGGTCAGCATGTTCTGGTCTACAGCTTGTTCTTTTAAGGCTTCATAAGCGTTTTGGCTTTCCAGTCGATCAAGCAGGGTATCTTCATTTAGTCCATCCTGTCCTTGTTCTTTGGTTACATGGTCTTGATAGGACGTATAGGCCGATGCCAACTGGACGCTTTGATTGACCGCTGCCCGGTCCTGTTGATGCTCTTGCACGTCCTTAGTCGTGGCTTGATGAATCGCTTCGGCCGTTGCCCCAGGAACATACCCATGTTCTTCAGTAAACGCCTGTACGTCCTGCCGTTGCCTTTCATATGCATCCGAGTTATTCATGCTGGTGTGTCCTTCTTTGTGTTCTTGAATCTTCACCGCTAAATTTTCAAACGTTTGTTCAAAGGCTTCCGGCGTATAAATGTCTTGCAGATAAGACTGATCGCTTAAATGCTCCCGGTGAACAGCATAACCTTGTTGGTTTAGGGTGGTGTTCAAATCGTGATATTCGGCGTCTCCCAATGCCAGACGACCGGCTGAAAGGACCTGTTGATTGTTATTTTCATCCGGCGGCATAATCACCTTCACATTGGTTTTGGCATAGCCGAGTTCATCCATGTTTGCCATGTTCCGTTCGGCTAATACTTTATCCATTTCTGGCAGAGACAACAGGCGGCCATCCATCTGATTGTCCTCCGACCATGCCGCAAATGCTTTTGGTTCTTCCAAAGACGGGTCCACGATTTTATAATTGTCACTTCCGACCCCGTAAGGCGGTTGCCCTTGATTGAAGCTGTCGAGCTGATTAAAGGATTGCACTTCCTGTTCGACCGTTTCCCCTCGAACGTCTCCATGTGCCAGCAAATTGTTGCCGTAATTATCTTCAAAGGTGGACCGGAAGGTTTTCTCGTCCATATCCCCAATACGCTGAACCTCGTTACTGGTGACCACTTGATAGTCTTGGAATCGTTCTTGTAATTCATTGGTGCTTGCTTCTTCGTAGGTGTTTTCGATCTGCAAATCATCTTCCAGATGCGTAATCATGTCATACGATGTATCTTTGACACCTTGAAGCAATGCCACTTTGTCGGTTGTCGTATCATGCTGTTGATTGTAGGTATGCAGGTAATCCAGACTGTAATCGCTCGTATCCAGTCCAAAATGCGTAGCCACGGTATAGGCCGTCATTTCAGCTTGAAATTCCTTCTCCGAGTGCGGCAGGTCCTTGCCTTCCTTCTCCCGGCCATGCAGTTGAGCGTGAGCCGCTTCATGGATGAGGGTTTTCACGTTCTGGAGTTCATCGTTTCTAGTATTAAGCTGAATTGCCCGGTGAAAAGACGATGCCCCTCCAGGGCTGGCCTGCGTGTATTCGATGTACTGGCCTTTGGCCGCCCCGAGTTCTTCCATTGGTTCGGTCAGCACGTCCACGTTCATGGTATTGGCATACCGTTCCATCGAATCATAAAACGCTTGATAGTTTTCGACCGAGCCTTCGAGCCATTTGTTCGGAAAAATCTTCGGTAAATCATCGGCCGTGGCGTTGGTTTGGGAAATATCGAAAACTGTTCCGGTCTTGTACCCCAGCTTTTCTTTGACGGGAATCTCCCCATTGTCGATTTTCGCTTTTTCTTCTTTCGTGGCCTGTTTCAATCCCACGGTTTGCTTCACACCGTTTTCTTCCCGTTCAAACGCTTTATACGGTGTAGGAACAAGAATTTTGTTTCCTTTTTCGCCCTTCTGGACCGAAAAACCCTGTTCTTTCCAGAACTGAAAACCACCTACGGCGTTCGCTCCCGGAAACTGTTTTTGAATCAGCGTGGAGTTGCCGACCGAGTAATCATAGAACTTGCTCATAAAGTTCAAGTATTCTTTCATGTTCTCCGAGGACTGAAAATAACTATCCACTTGACTGTTTCGATCTTCGGTTAACTGTTCGACTTCCTGCCGTTTCGTTTCGGCTGATTTTCGTTTGTAAGCCATGCGTTTTTCCTCCTTGATTATAGAGCGTTTCCGTCCTCATCCACGCCGACATCCAAATCTTTTAACGCCGGATTATTGATCTCTTTCATATCTAATTCGTTATCCAATACCAACCGTTTCTTATCCAGATCAACGAGTACATATTCCATATCCGTTTCCACGAGCAGTTGTTGCAAATCCTTCATATCTTGGTCATTCAATGGAATTTCTATCTCTTGCTTTCCCATCGACACCACGACTTCGGTTTCACCCATTTCTTTAATAAACCCAAACTCTAATTGGCTCATGCTTGTCCTCCTTGTGATTGGTTTTGCTTCTTCTCATGTTCGGCTTTGCGTTGTTGCAGGTGAGCAATACGTTCATTCACTTCTTCTTTGGCCGTTGCAAGCGTAGGTGATTCATAATCACTGGTCGTCATAATATGCGTCACGTCATTGTTAATCATAAAACCGTTCATCAGTTCCAGAAGCACCTGCGAATTACGGTCCGTATTGTTCACGCCCAGCTGTATCCGTTTGAAATGTTTATTCATTTCCTTTTCGATTTTTTGATTGATCTGATCGGTCATCATAGAGGTATAATAGCCCGTCTGTTCTTCGACCATGTTTTGGTGCTTGTGTTCTAAAATGATTTCATTAATCGTTTTCGATTGGCTATCTATATTCCGCTTCTCTTGTAATTCTTGAAGATATTCATCCGCTTCATTCGACAGACGGATACGTAATTGTTTCGTCATCATAAGGATTGCCCCTTTTGGTTATTTTGGATATTTCGTTGCATCTGCTCATAAGCGTTCTGGTTCTGATAGCTGTTCAGTTCGGCATGGACCACTCGATTTAATCCGTACTGTATCTGGTTCAAGGCCCGGTTCTTTTGAAAAGCTACTCGCTTCTGGTTCGTATTTGAAGAACGGTTGTTTTGTTCGATGCGTTTTTCCTTGTAATCATACGATTTCATTTCTTGTAAGAAGGTATTTCCCATGCGTTTATACAGATCATCTTTTTTATTTTGTTTGTAATCTTTGTACCGAGATTCGTTGCCTTCCCCGTACACTTTTTTCAGCATTTGTTCTTCTTTATTGAGTTTTTGATCGAGCTGTTTCATTTCTTTAGGAAAGTTTTTGTGTAGATATTTTTCCGTCAGTTTATCCAGATCGGGTTTAACATGATTGATATTTTGATACCCGTACTGCCAGTATCGTTTGTTTTCGGGCAGTTGCTTTTTGATCGCCAGAAAGTCTTTTTTCATGCCCCGGTCCATGCCTTTCATGGTTGGCTGTTCTTTCTTTTTGTTCACGATTTTGTTTCGCATCAAATCATTAATTTCTTTGTGTTCAAACGAACGGTCCTGTATTTTATTAACGAACGTGGACCGCATCCCTTCCAGTGATTTTAATTTACGCCTTCCCCGTTGATTGTCACTTGGTTCCGTATCCACGGAAGCCAGATGAATATGAATGTTTTCGGTGTTATGGTGAACGGCCCCGGTCCATGCCATTGTGTCTTTGAAGTTATTTTTTTCGTACATATCGGACACAGCTGCGCGCGTTATTTCTTTCAGTTTCTTTTCATCTACGTGCTTCGTTTTTGGGTCATAGATGCCGTTTTCCTGTAACCAATCATTATCAAAGGAGATCACGTCTTTATATAAAATACTTCCTTTATTTTGGGCCTGTTTGAAATCGTCCATGACGTTCTTTTTATCTTCCTTAGTTAAATCATCGTGATACGCATTGAACAAAGACGATGCTTTCTGATTATCATCCATATAGTGATTATAAGAAGCAAAGTCCTGTTCATTTTTCGCTTCGTTCCGGTCCATGTATTTGAGGTAATTGGAGAAGCGTTTGTTCCCGACTTTGCTTTGGCCCATCGCAAATTCCGATTTCACGACCACGGCTGTTTTGCTTCCAACTTCCATGTTTTACACTTCCTCACGCACAACATCCGTGTCGTCACTCATGCTTTCCAGCCATTCGTTTTGTCGTTGCATTTGTTCACTAAAATGGTTCAGGGCTTCGGTATTTTTTTCTATTAATGTTTTGTAGGCTTTATCATTTTCATTCAGTTCTTTTTGCATCACATAGTTTTCGATCAATTCTTTCAAGTAATGCTGTCGAGATAGCCCTCGTTGTTTGGCACGTTCGTCAATCGTTTTAACCACTGTTGGGCTTAATTCACGCAGTAGAATGTTCATTGTTTTCTCTCCTTTCCAGTGATCAAACAGGCCAGTTCCAGAACAACCCCAGTGCAAGATCAAAATATTTGGAAGAGCATAAGGGAAAAATGATATCACTTCGTGATATACCCGGCAGTGCCGGGTTTTTGGAATGATATCGTAAAAATTGCTTTGTGTGTCACTTGTGAGACAGCACTGTGACACATTTGAGTCATATATGCTTGCTTGTGTCACTTTTGAGACAATTTAAAAGGCTTTTTTTGCAGGGTTATGGTCAAAAAATGACCGAAACCCTGTTACTTATTGGAGCGAAATGCTTTCCTGTTTCTTGCGTTCTTCGTAACTGTCGATGCGTTCCTGTTCCATGTTAATCTGTTCGTTTAGCGTATCTATATCGCCCTGGAGCTGTTTCTTTTCGGTTTCTAAGGAGTTCAAATAGCCGTCCGTTTCGGTTTGTTCTTCATCCGTTTGGTAGTTCTTTTCTTGTTCGATTTGGTGCGCTTCTTCTTCGAGATCAGCGATCTCTTTCTTCAACGTTTGGCGTTCTTCTTTTTTCGTTTCAATGGTTTGTTCTGTATCCTCAATGAGCGTGTTCATAATATATTTCACGTAGCCGTAGTCGTCATCGGATGATATGCTTGCTTCTTCCACTTTCCGATAATCCGTGTACAGTTGAACCACGTTTTCGACTTCTTCCGTGTTCGTTTCCGCATCCGAATCGGTTGCGGAATCTTCGTTTTCTTGTTCTTGGTTTTGATCAATTTGAAGCAATACCTGTTCATAATTCTTATCTAATTGGCTGATTTCAAACACCGCATAGTCGTTCATCTGATACGTTTTTTTGACTGGAACTTCTTCGCCGTTGGACCGTTGTTTGCTCATAAACTGTAACGAATCCTGTTCAAAACGGAGATCGTTCATGTCGATCACGACCTGCATTTTGTTTTTCTCTTGGTCATAAATCCAGTCCAGTACTTCCACATCATCCGTTCCACTGGTGGTAATTTCTTCACCAATCGGAGACGCCTGAACTTCGATGGTTTCCTCCATGTACATATTCGATGTACTGAATCCAATGAAGCCTAACAGCACCACAGCTGTTATCACCCCGAACCATTTGCTGGTCTTTTTTCGTAAGTTCACCCGGTCTTTATTCAGCATCGAATCCCCCCTCGCTGTCCGAAATATCTTCCATTTCTTGCGCTTTCCATGTGCCGTTTTCTCGTTCAAAATGCACTTTCATTAACACCGGACTGGTTTCATCCACGTCCGTTTCCGTGTAATGCATCTGGTGATCGAGCCGCACAATCACTTGGGCTTTTTCGGCATCGTCCATGTTTTTAATAAAGTATTCTTCGTTCGCAATATCCGTGGTGACTTCTCCGTTTCCATACATTTCCCCCGCGAAAAATCGGTCTTTCAGTTGGTCACTCATGACCCCTTCGGCTTTCTCTTTTTGCTTCTCATAATTGTCCGAGGTATGCACAAACGCCGTGTTCATAAAAGCATCCGTTTGGCTTTCCAGTTCATCGAAACGGGCTTCTCGTTCGGTCTTGGACTGATACTTGACCTGTTGTTCTAAGGCTTCGTTATCTTCTTCTAATTGGCTGACTTGGCTTTCTAATTCGGTTGCTTCGGCTTCCGTGGGAGCGTCCGTTTGATTAGTAAAAAAGAAGAAGATATTGAATAGCAGCAGTAGAAATAAAACCACGATCGAGAAGTATTTAAAGGTTTTGATTGTATCCATCCTGTTCCTCCTTGTTACGAAGAAATGCGTTTCACCCGGCCGTTAAAGTTTTCGCCCCAATAGCCGTCCTCCATGCTTTCAATCGCTACGCCTGTACTGCTTTGAGCGCCGATAAATTCGCCATTGCCAACATAAATCCCAACGTGGCCGTCCAGTTTATAGGTATCGAAAAACACCAGATCGCCCGGTTTGGCGTTGGAATAATCGACCTTTTGGCCTTTGGTTTTGAGCGAATCCGTGTTCACCGAACCGAGACTGCCGAGTTCCACCCCGACCTGTTCATACGCCCAATACACGAAACTCGAACAATCGAACTGGCCGGCCTGTTGGTCACTCCGGGAACGGCCGCCGCCGAACACGTAGTTACTGTTGCCAATCCATTTTTCGCCTACCTGTACGACTTCGGCCACGTCTCCATCTAGTTGCGTAGTGGCTGTATTCGTGACGTATTTCATCACCGCATCCACATAGCCAATGTCGCCGTAACATGCTCCGGTTTCCGCACTTTCTGGCCGGATGCACGAATAGTTTCCACTACCTTTCACTTTCTGATACTGCTCACGGGAGAACTCAATCGCTAACTCTTTCGAGTATTCGCCGTCATTATTGGCGTCCGCATAATCAATAAAACCGCCGCCGAAATTGTAACTCTGTAAGGCCAGTTTGACGTCTCCGTTGGCATCCTCTAACACCTTCGAGAAGTACCGGACGCCCTGTTCAATCGAGCGTTCCGGGTCATCAATCGTGTTCGGAGGAAGGCCCAGGGATTCGGACGACTGCATGATGTCGTCCACCCGGCCGCCAGATTCCTGCATGGATAACGCCATGAGGACGTTGACGTGATCGCTAACCCCAAATTCCTCCGCATACTGTTCGTAGACCGGACGCAGGTTTTCAATTTTGGCCGAGATATTTTGCGTTCCTCCGGCCACGAATGTGCCGTCACCCTCACTGTTATCCGAGGAAGTGGTATCCATCATCACTTGAAAGAATCCAATCACCATCACCGTGAACAGGACGACCAGAAGCGCCGACAATCCGATGATGAGACGCAGTTTTAGTGTGCCGAGTTTGAGTACCGCACCCCCGGCTTTGGCGGCTCCTTTGGCTACCGTGTTCATGGTCTTACGCCCCTCCCCCGAACAGGTCTAGTTCTTGATTGCTGACGTCTACTTTCATTTTGATGTTCTTCACAGACGAAATGGAAAGCACCACTTCCCCTTGCGATAAGTAGGGAATCTGCCCCAGTTCCGAATCGTTGAGCTGTCCCGTAAAAATCTCTTTTAACCGGGGGAGCGATTCACTATCCTGTTCGCCAATGAATTTGTATTGCGTGAGACTGAACAGCTTTTTGACTTCTTCGGCCGCACTCTGATCGGCCTTGTCGGGCACAAAATCTTCAATGACGTGGCTCGCAAAAAACAGGCCGCCGAAATACTTCCGGGCTTCCCGCATGAACGTTTGCAGGAAGGTGACGCCGTGTTCCGAGCCTTTGCGCGTATTAATGATGTGATGCGCTTCGTCAATCAGAATCAAGTACCTTACCGCATCCTCAAACCGCAGACGGTGTTTGTTGAAGGCTTGCAGTTGAGGTTGCCCGTTACCCAGCATCCCGTCCCAAAGCATGTTGAGGACGTTGAACAGTTGGGCTTGAAAGACTTCGGCCGACAGCTCCGATAAGTTCCGCAGGTGAAAGGCCACAAAGTCCTCTTTATCAAAGTCCATCAGACTGGAATGAGCGTTAAACAGGCGGCCGTAGGTTTCCACCAAGTTCTTGATGTTCAGTTCAATGTTTTCCAGTCGTTCCCGGCGGTGTACACTTACGTCCTCATTCACTAAGCCTTTGGCTTTGTCGATGTAGAGATCATCTTGAATCATCGTCAGTAGATCGCTAAAGATCGGATATTCGTCCGGCCGCCGTTCGGTGATGTTGTTTTCCTCCGGGTCGATGTTGTCCGACCATAAGCCCTGTTCGATGTACAGGCGGCGCAGGGAGTTCTGAAACTCCTTGATTTCCTCGTTCGTCACATCCGGGCTGATGAACCGGTAAAACACCTGCATTTTCGAAAGGTGCTTCGCAAAAGATGCTTCCTGTTTAATCGCCCCTTCGTCCGTGGTTTCCGACCGATACACCTGCAACGGATTGATCGAGCCGTCCGAGCCGTCCAACGCAATGGTTTTGCCGTCCAATGCATCGGCCAGTTCGCCAAATTCCCCGGTCACGTCCAGAATCCGTACCTTGTGGCCTTTGATCGCATTATCGAGCGCCATTTTTTTTAGCAGCGTGGATTTTCCCGACCCCATTTTGCCGATCATTAAGGCATTGTAGAACTTGCGTTGCTTGTCTTTATGAAACAGATCGAAAATGACGTTCCCGTGAGTGTCCGTTGTGCCGTAGTGCGTCCCGAACGGGTCATCCAGAGACGTATAGTGGAACGGAAAGCCCCCGGCAAGGGAGAGGGCCGGAAGTTCAATGCCCTTGCGTTTGTTTGGGTACTTCATTTGATGCGAAAAGGATTCGATCAGACTGCCCCATTCATACTCCTGTTCGTTCAGAAAGACCGACCCCCGGAAGTTCAGGGCTTCCAGATCATCAATCACCTTTTTCACCGTCACTTCCAGTTCATCAAGCGTCTTACTGGAGACATACAGCCGCAGGACAATGCGTTTCACGACTTCGCCCTGCCGGATTTCGTTGTAAATGCCGGAGAGTTCCTCGAACGATTCCGTGGCTTCGATCGCATCGGCCGTCTCTTTCGCCTGCATGGTCCGGGTTTTTTGTTCGGCCATGCTTTTGTTTAACTTCGACATGACCTCCCGGCGGTTCGGGGTTGCCACATCGAGCGCCGCAATGACGTTCGGCATGTTCATAATCTCTTCGAGCCAGAAGTCATTGACGATCGTTTGAAAGTCGTAAATATGCACGCAGGTTTCGTAGCCGTCTCCTTTGCGGATATAGCTTTCGTTGAACTTGATGCCGCCCTGCGGCTGGATTTCACTTAACAGCTCCCGGTTATAGCCCTCGGTGTTGCCTTGTTCCTGTGCTTCGTCTTTTGGCCCCCGTACTTTTTGCATGATGGATGCGAGCATGAGTTATCCCCTTTCGTGCGTATGACGGTTTTTGGAGTTCAAGTTATTTAATTTATAGAGAATATTGATCTTCTTATCGTCCGTGAGCCGAATCACCGGGGCCACGGCTTGCAGTTGGCCTTCCACTTCCGTGGACCGGGATTGAAGCGTGTATTCATCATCCGCATAGAGGAATAAGAAAAATTCCCGGTTGGTGCGGCGTTGCTCGATGAATTGGAGTTCCTGGAGTTTCTTTTCTAAAAATTGTCGATACTGCGGCTTGCTTGTCTGTTGCATTTTTTCAAGGATATGCCGTTGTTGCGTGGACGTATCCACCGGAAAATCAAACGGAATGATTTTAAAATCGTGGTTATACCACTGTAAAAAGGTCGCAAAATGGTAAATCTTTTTCGTTTTATCGCTTTCGTTCAAGGCGTAAATATCGCTTGATTCGAGTTGCACAATATCCATGTAGCCTTTCTCGTCCGAGAGTTCCAGAAAGCCGTTGCCCGTGAGATCAATCACGGAAGCTAAATCGGCATAACTGGATTTCACTTTCGGCTTGGCTTCTTTTTTTCGTTTTTGGACTTGATCGCTTTCGACAAAGATGGCCGTTCCTTCACTAGGCTTTTTGCCAAACCAACGGCCTTTCTGATCGTTAAAAAGAGCCATTTAGGATTCACTCCTTTGCGTGTCGTCCGGTTCGTCCACCGGAGAGTAATCAATCGCCGTGTACGTGTCTTTGCGGCGCATGATCGCATAGTACACGGCTTGATAGATGCGGCGTTTCGGGTTACTGGTCGGCCGAATAATTAAGAGCAGGGCCAGAAGCAACATGAAGGCGTAAAAGCCCCAGATCAAGTTGCCATGTACCAGATTGCTCATAACCATCGTGAACGGGATTAACCCGATCAGTAGAAGAAAGTCCGTCAGATACATCCATTTATTGATTTTTAGTTCGGTACTCATGTCTTTGGGGATGCGGTAAGACGCCATGTGCGGTCCTCCTTACGTCCGTTTATTGTTTCGTTTCACGGTTTTCCGGGTGTGTTTCCCGAGATCATAGTTTTGCGTCCGGGGGGCTTGCTGTTCCGTGACCCGTTCCCGGCGGTTTACCCGGCCTTCGGTCTGCCGATGCGTGACCGACTGTTGCACGTCCTGTTCGGTATCGTTGCCCTGATGGTTGACCTGTTGTTCTTGATAAATGGTTTCCTTGCTTGTTCCTCCCCGGTGTCCCTGTTCGGTGGAGCGTTCATGCCGGACACTCGCCGTGTCTTGGCCGGAGGTATTCGCACTGGCTGATGCCGGAGCGTTCCCCGTGGACGGCGTTTCCGGGCTTCCGGCGTTGGATGCCGCCCCGGATTGGTTCGTCTGCACGTTGCCGCCAGATGCTTGCTGTTGCCCTTGAACGCTTTGCACGTCCTGTTCGACGTTTTGGGTTTGTTGGCCGTCTACTTCCTGCGTTACCTGTTCCCGGTGGGTTCCAGTCGTTCCGGAACTGTCGCCTTTGATGTTCTGAACGCTTGCCGTGTCTTGGCCGGAAGTATTCGCACTGGCTGATGCCGGAGCGTTCCCCATGGACGGCGTTTCCGGGCTTCCGGTGTTGGCCGCCGCCCCGGATTGGTTCGTCTGGACGTTGCCGCCAGATGCCTGTTGTTGGCCCTGTACCGTTTGCACGTCCTGTTCCACGTTTTGGGTACTGCTGCTATCCGTTTCCTGCGTCACCTGTTCCCGGTGCGTTCCAGTCGAGCCTGTATTTTCGCCTTTCATGTTCTGAACGCTTGCCGTGTCTTGGCCGGAGCTGTTCGCACTGGCTGATGCCGGAGCGTTCCCCGTGGACGGTGTTTCCGTACTTCCGGCGTTGGATGCCGCCCCGGATTGGTTCGTCTGGACGTTGCCGCCGGATGCTTGCTGTTGGCCCTGTACCGTTTGCACGTCCTGTTCCACGTTTTGGGTGTTGGTTCCGTCCATTTCTTCCGTTACCTGTTCCCGGTGCGTTCCGGCCGAGCCTGTATTTTCGCCTTTCATGTTCTGGACGCTTGCGGTATCTCCGGTGTCAGCGTTGGCACTAGCCGATGCCGGAGCGTTCCCCGTGTACGGTGTTTCTGCAGAATCCGATTCGCCAGCCGCCCCGGATTGGTTCGTCTGGACGTTGCCGCCGGATGCCTGTTGTTGGCCTTGAACGCTTTGCACGTCCTGTTCCACGTTCCGGGAGCCGTTGCCGTCCGTTTCCTGTTCCATCCGTTCCCGGTGCGTCCCGGCCGTTCCGGTGCTTGCGCCGTTGATGTTTTCCACGCTCTCCGTATCGCCTGTATCGGCGTTCGCCGTGCCCGATGCCGGAGCGTTCCCGGTGGCCGGGGTATCATCCGTGTCCGTTGCTTCGGTTGGAGCCGGAGAAGAAGTCGCCTGTCCGTTCGTTCCAGACGCCGAACTGTTCATGCGTTGTTGGGCTTCAAGGTTCGATGCGGATGCCCCTTTGGAGCTGTTTGCTTGGCCGTTGGCCCTGCCGTTCGTCCGGCCTTCCGTTCCCGTGGCTTGTTCTTCTTCGCTCATTTCTTCATGCAGAGAGGGAATGGAACTTTGATTGTTATTGGCCGGGGCTTGGTTGGCTTCCGTGTCCTTGGAAGAAGAAGCCGCCGAATCCCCAGATGCCGATGTGGAGCCGTTGGCGGCCGGATGGTCGCCTTGATCGGTAGCGCTTTCGTTGGCCGTATCGTTGCCCTGGCTGTCCGTTCCGGCTTTGTTGCCCCGGTAGTCGGCCATGTTTGCCACGTTTCCGGTTCCTCCCGAGCCGGATGGCCCTTCGGCGGCCTGCGACACGTTCTCCCGGTCTTGGCCGTTGCCATTGTTCGACTTCGAGCCGGAGCCGCCCGAGCCGCCGTTGCCTTCTTCCTTGTTTTTGCTCATTTTGTCGCTGATGTTTTTCACCCCACTCAACCCGGATTTGGTGGCCCCGGTTGCGCCTTTAGCAGCGGCATACGTTCCGGCCAGAGCACCCCAGCTGGATTTCAACCCGGCATCTAGGCCAAAGAGCCGTTCGACAATGTTTGGTCCGTCTAACACGGCCACACTAAGCCCGACCATGCCGAGCACGTACACCAGACCATCGGTGCTGTCGTTCAGCATGTCGGCCGCAATCATGTAGATTTTTAGAGATAAAAAGACCATGATCGTGACCATGAAGATGCTGATGATGTTTTGGACCACTTGTTTCATCCGTTGCCCGGAGTGCATGTCGGACGCCGCCACGAGCGGAGCCAGTACATAGTTAAAGGCCAGATTGAAAAACAGCGTGGCGAGTTTGACGCCAATAATCACTAACACGGCCGCAACGACCGTCAGTGTAGCGATCAACGGGACCCAATCGACTTCATAGCGGTAATAGTATTCCTGCGTAATATTGGAAATCCACCCGCCATCTTCGAGGTCCACGACTTCCCGTGTGCCGTCCGGCAGGGTCTGGATTTTTTTCTCGACAATATCCTGCCCGGTTTCGGACAAATCATCTTCGCTGTTAATGTTTGTATCTTCATTCAGCGGTGCATTGATCGTAAGGTCTTGGGCATAGGACGGGTTGATCTTATTGCTTTCATCGAGTTCCGTGGTTTCCCATCCGTTTACGTCATAGAGCGCCGCATCGGTAATATTATTCGTGATTGCATCATCGGCTAAGGTGCTTGTGCCGTTCTCAAAGTTCACCGCATCCACGGCTTGGTCCGTAAATTCGTTGGCCTGATTCATCCCGACCGACAAAATGGTCATGATCGCCAGCGCCATGAAGATGTTCGAGACGAGCGCCGGACGGTTCACGGCGTCCTGTTTCAAGATAAGCAGATAGCCAATGAACATGAGGTTGATTGCCATAAGAATGACCAACACGGGTTGCATCGTGTTTACAAATTCCGTGATCTGCGGATTGTCGTATAGGAGTTTCAGCCCCAGCATCGAATCTGTGATATTCTGAAACGCATCGACAATCCATGCCATGCCTTTCACAAACATCCATGCCATCATGCGGAGAAAGTCGATCACGATTGTTCCTTTTGTTAATTCATCTGAAAACCGTTCGAGATATTCCAGTATTTGTTCATCGTTCACGGCGTTCCCTCCTTTCGGCCCGGTCTAGCAGGTTAAAAATTCGGCCACGCTTGTTTCGACCGCATAATCATATTCATCCACCAACACATCAAGATGACCGGAATCATCCTCTTTGGCTTTCACTTTGACCGTGGCATCGGTGAGCCGGATAATCAGTTCGCCCCCGACCTGTATATCCTCAAAATGATTTAAGACATCAGTTAGTCGTTGAAGAGACAGGTTCTGCATCGTTTGTCACTCCTTCCAGTTCCGTGTGATAATCCCGGCGTTTTTTCTGAATCATTTGCCGCATCCCCTTAATTAATCCTTCCTTCAATACGCCTTCGGTCTGCCAGTCGTCCAAGTATTCTTCCAGTAGACCGATCGGCAGATGATGAATGGACGTATCGGTATGTTGTTCCACCGCCTTGAGCAGGTTTTGATCGTCTAAGATGTCTTGAACGATCAACTGTTCAAACGCAATCGCTTCATCGCTGATCTCTATTGCCCCTTCGGGGGCTTCCTCGTTATCCTGTTCGTTGTTTGCTTCCTCCTGTGACCCTTCCGCAGACGGTTCTTGCGTGGCGTTTTGATTTGGCGTTGGCCCGTCTTGATCGTCCGGGCCGTGATCGGTGTTTTCATCCTCGAATCGGTAAATCACTTTTGTCAGATCAAGCCCTGCATGGTCACAGGGAATATCAATATCCTCCAGGTCCGTATCCGTATTAAATTGGTCACTCAAATATTCATACCGGAATTTCATCCGGGTCTTGCCGTGGTTATAAATCGGGTACGGGGTCACATTCTCCCGGTTTAAGTCCTCCCGTTTGATGCCCCGATACACCACCATTTCGCCCGGTTTCAATCGTCCGAGTTCGGACGCATCGAGCAGGCGGCGGCCATCGGTCCCTTCGGTTTTGTTTTTATCGGTACTAAGCGTACTCCCGGACCGGCTGTTGGAGCTGATCGTCTTTTCGCCCAGCAGTTTGGAAAATTCCTCGTTCGTTTCGTAGTCCGTGGAAAGCAGATACATTTTATTGGCACAGTTACCAATGATGTTGTCGGCTTCCTTGTCGTATTTGTGCTTGATCTGCGACAGGTCCTGCACCACCAGATTAAAATGAATCCGGCGGCCGAGACTGACCGTAATCATGTTGCCCATGTCCGAGATCGAGGGCATGTTCCCAAATTCATCTAAAATAAAGACGACCTGCCGGATGCACTTCCGGCCCGGCGTGAAGTAGGAGGTTTTCGCCAGTTCGGTGTACAGCTGCTTGACGTACAGGGACGCAATCACATGCAGGGACGTATCATCATCTGGCGTTAATAGAAAGACGGCTGTGGGCTTGGTGAAGTGTTCAAATTCCCGGAGGGTAACTACTACCTGCTGATTGCCTTGCTGTTCCTTCTCAACTTTGTACGTGACCGTTCCGGTTTTTTCGTCAATCGCTTCCACCATCACCGTAAGCGTTGCATCCGTCTTGTGATCGTGAAAGGTGACGGTCTGGCCTTCGTTGAGAGATCGGTCATGACTGAACTTGAACAGGCCGTTCGTATTTGCCCGGGTTCGTTCCTTTCCTTCCGGGAACGTGGCCGTGACTTCGCCCTGCGCTGATGCAAAGCCCGTGATGTGCTTGCCAAATCCGACCTTTCTCATATCAAATGAGTGGTACGAGGTCATTTTCGCAATCGGCGTGAGGGTGAAAATGCTCAACTTATCAAACGCATTGGCAAAAATCCCGGCGACCGTCTGGCCCGCCCCACTCGCGAATTTGACCGTGGCGTATTGAAGTTTGGCCGGGTGATTGCGTGGCAGACTGTCAAAGAAGTGGTCCAAGCCGGAAATCATCGTGCCTTTCTCGTCCGTTTCCTGTTGGCTTGCCAGTTCATTGAGGGTGTTTGCCACCGAGTACATCGTGATTTTTTCCGGGTGGTCCGGCAGGTTCTTTTCGCACAGCCCCAGAATCAGCGCTGTACATAAGGAACTGGCCGAATCCTGCCAGAATTTATCCTTCGCATCCGGGTCCGCATACAGCATGTGAGCAATCGCCTTCGCATGTTGTTCGGCCTTCCCCAAATCCCCTTCCTCATAGGCATCAATCACCATACGGAGGATCTGAAAACTCATGGACCGGATTTCCGGTTCAATCAAGTTCAGGGCTTCCACATGATAGCCCCGGTGTTCGAGCGTTTCCTTTGATGCCGCCAATAACTATAGTGATAGGTAAGATTTTGAGGTAATCTCCATCTTTTCCCCCACTTCACACCGTACGAGCGCGTTTCCGCGCATACGGCGTTCCATCGTTTCTAACTCACTCTTTTATTCTTATGACGGTTTGATCGGTTCTAGGCCAGATGCTTGTCGAAGCTCATTCAGTTTCTTCAAGTGCTTAGGAGCCAACATAACGTACCGAAGGTACTCTTGGATCTTCTTCGTATCCGATAGATGAATCAGTCGATGAATGAACGTATCCACAATGACAAGGTTAGCGTAATGATCACTGCCTCCTCTGGATTTTGGTTGAATATGATGGCAATGGATGCGATCGATTCCAATAGGCTGGCCAGTGACAAAGCACCTTCCATATTGCGCCACATATTTAGAGATCCGGTTATCATTGTATTCAATGCTTTGATTCTTCGAATAATGATTCATGACTTGAGCCAGGGCCCCTCGTGGCAGAGCACGAAGATCTTGGTGAATCTTCTTTCGCCCTTCCTTGGTGTAATTCGTTACATGCTGACTGAAGTTCCGAGGGTTTTTATGATGCACCCCTGTCACAGGGACAAGGCTGGCTTGTTGGATCGAGTAAATCTTTTTCCAAGGAGAAATTCCTCGAGCTCGTTTTTGGAAGCTGGCACTGGTGTCTTTGAATAAGATCGTTGTTGCACAGGTTCGAAATCTGGCTCTCATTGATTGTAAGAGAGTGTAATGGACCTCCGTTAAATCCATGTAAATGGTGGTGGCATACCGATAATAATTTTGTATTCCTCGCACTGTTTGATTAAATCGAAAAACATTTTCTGGTTTAGGGTGGTGTTGAATGTCCTTAATGCGGCGTTTAAGAAGGTGTTTGGTTTTCTGCAGCGAGTGATCGTTCATCGAGCTTTTTACGACGTAACCGTGTTTCGACTGCTGTTGCTGTACCAGTTTTAACTTGAATCCAAGAAACTCCGAGGCATTCTTTTTCAAATTGATCACTCTGGATTTCTTGTCATTAACGGTTAATCCCAATCGGGATTGAAGAAAGTCCACCACAGCGTGATAATAGCGCTTCGATTCTCGGTAGCTTTTCGTCATGATCTTAAAATCGTCCGCATAACGAACAATGAAACCTGCTTTTAAATTCGTGTATTTTTTCGCATAGGCTCGAAAACCGATCGATACCGCTCGATGAGGCTTATACGTTTCCCATTGCGAACTAACCCACCAATCTAATTCATTTAGAACGACATTCGCCAATAACGGGGAAATGATCCCTCCCTGAGGGGTTCCTTCCTGAGGAACACCCTCTCCCTCAATCTCTGTTTTCAACACCTTCGAAATCATTTTCATCAATGATTTATCGCGAATCCCTAATTGCCATAGTTGTTTGAGTAGTTTGCCATGATGAACATGATTAAAGAACCCTTTAATATCAATATCCACACAGTAATGACACTTACCGCGGTTAGCTAACGATACGACCCGGCTAAAGGCATGATGGGCACTACGATTTGGTCGAAAACCATAACTATGAGGATGGAATTTCGCCTCACAAATCGGCTCTAACACCTGTCGTATCGACTGTTGGACCATACGGTCCCAAATGGTAGGAATGCCTAGAGGACGTTTTTCATTCGACCCTTCTTTAGGAATCCACACTCGTCGAACAGGTTGCGGCTGATAGTTTTCCAACCTTTTTCGTACTTCTTGGACGATCTCTCGATCGTTCAAATGCCAAATATCTTGGATGGTTCGCCCATCCTGCCCAGCGGTTTTACTACCTTTGTTGGTTTTGATGTTTCGGTATGCCAACCGAATATTTTGTTCTGCTCCGATCATTTTCATAAGTTGATAAAAGTTGTTCCCGTTTTGGCTAGCCGAATATAAACGATCGTAAGCTGTTTGCATATCGTAATATTCGTGATAGCGTAGGTTCGTTTTCTTTAACATGGCCTGTAACCTCCCTCGTAGATATCTGGAGGATTACATCTCTTAGTCTTACTCGAATCCATGTTAGAACCAATACAATGAGTTAGTTGTCAACGACTAGTGGCTATCCCTCCACGTGGATTAGACGCTTCATTGGTACTGTGCCACCACTTTCCTTGCCATAAATCAAAGTTATCATCGGATAAATTCGATGTTTCCTTTGAACCGTTTCCTTGAGAACAAGCTCTCCACGTTGGCAAGTTACCACGTTCCGTTATTTCTATCTGTACATACACCCGTAGGTCTCCCCTATGAACCTGCTACCTTGAAACCGCCTGTAACGGCTTATGGATTTTCATAAAGGAGAGTCTTACTCATCCACAGTAGCGACACTTATTGTGTCCGAAAGCCTTTCGACTTCCTCCCGATATAGGTCCGTACGATCAGAGATTCGTCTACACATTACTTCAATTCGCTGAAAGTTTCTCGTGTATTCTAACCCTAGGTGTTTTATAGACTTCCGGCCTATAGGGCACATCATCCACCGCTGAATGACTTTCGTTGATCCCATCGGGATCTTACGGCGCCTCTCAGCCGTCTTCATCGAGCTTCATACATGATCGTTCTTGTTCACCATCATGCATGTCGAAGGATTAAAGGAAGCCCTTCCAGGCGTTACCCCTTCATTTGACTTCTCGAAATAACAGTTCACTGTGTTTTTCACAGTGTCTAAGCTTTTCACTTAGAAACGTGTCGCGCC
>NZ_ATVM01000032.1 GCF_000420725.1 Marinococcus halotolerans DSM 16375
GCCCACAAAAAAGGCATTATCACAAGCATGTCGCGCCGAGGCAACTGCTTTGATAATGCCGTCATTGAATCCTTCCATTCCTCGCTAAAGTCGGAAGGATTCCGCACCCCGAAAGGGGTGCCCCTAACATTTCCAATTATACTAGAAAACGTGCAGACGTACATGTATTATTACAACTATCAGCGACCCTTGACGAAATTAGCCTTCCACACGCCGGTGGAATACCGGACGGCAGAAGGCTAACGGCTAGGTGCTTTATCTTGTCTCATATTTCTAGGTCAGTGCATATCGATGTCGGCAGTGTTTCAATCATAAGCAGTCAATTGCAGGCGCAGCAGCAGGCGAACATATCGCTCATGCGTCAGTCGATGGATACGGCGTCGAAGCAGAGCGCAGAGCTGCTCGATGACATGGCTGGCGGTAACCAGGCCGGAACGATGCAGAGCGTGGTTTCCGGCAAAGGCCAGTTGATCGACGTAAAGGGATAGGGATCATCCCAGGAGGAGGTAGGCGGGAGATGGATGTTTCTATTCGATCAGCCGGAGGCGAGGGAGCTTCGCCCAAACGGGAAGCGGGCGTGATGGACGCGTCGAAAGTAACGCCGAACGAATTGGTAGCAGCAGAGACCAATTCCACGCTTCACGTAACAAAGAAGGAAGTAGAAAAATCAGTTGAAACGTTAAGTGCGATGCTCGATCCGCATTTAACACGGTTGAAGTTCAACGTGCACGAAGACACCGACCGGGTGTACGTGCAGGTGATCGACCGCGACACGGAGGAGGTCGTGCGGGAAATCCCTCCCGAATCGCTTCTAGATTTTAATGCTTCGATCCTTCGCCAGGCCGGGCTGTTAGTAAACGAGAAAGGGTAAGTTAAAAGCCTCTTCCTTCGGGGAGACGTTTTTTAGCGTGAATATAGTTTGGAAATTTTTGTCGCGAAAAGGTTTACAAAAATAACAGCAGAGGAAGAGAATAATGGTTCGAATTAATCAGATGGAGGGTGAAATCTATGAGTAAAACAGCAGTCGTTACCGGGTCAGGGCAGGGGATTGGAAAAGGCATTGCCACAAGGTTGGCAAAGGATGGATTTAACCTCGTTATCAGTGATATTGATAAAGAAAAAATGAATGAAACCGTACAGGCGATTAAAGACAGCGGCAGTGAAGCGATCGCAGTTGAAGCGAACGTAAGCAATAAGCAGGATGTCACGAGCCTTGTGCAACAGGCAGTCGACCAGTTTGGCAGTGTCGACGTGTTTGTGAACAATGCGGGCATTGACCAGGTGGCACCGCTTCTCAAAGTAGAAGAAAACGATATTGATAAAATCTTTGGTGTAAATGTGAACGGCGTTATTTTCGGCATTCAGGCAGCGGCCGAGCAGATGAAAAAGCAGGGCGGCGGCAAAATTATTAACGCATGCAGTATTGCTGGCCATAAAGGCTTCCCGATGCTCGGTATTTATTCGGCGACAAAATTTGCCGTGAAAGGGCTGACGCAGACAGCTGCCCAGGAACTGGCTCCAGACGGTATTACCGTCAATGCGTACTGCCCGGGCGTCGTTGGCACCGGCATGTGGGACCGGATCGACGAACGCATGGTGGAAGAAATGGGACTGCCAAAGCGCGGCGATGCGTTTGAAAAGTTCACCGCAGACATTGCCCTGGGGCGTCCGCAGACCCCGGAAGACGTGGCGAACTTTGTTTCCTATCTCGCTTCACCGGACTCGGATTACATGACCGGCCAGGCCGTTCTGATCGACGGGGGAATTGTCTACAACTAATAAGTATGTAAGTTACGGCGCTTATCCTCCGGGATAGGCGTTTTTTTATTTCTCGTCCCGATACTTCCGGAACTTCCGTACGGTACTAACACAAAGAAGCAGAGCAATAGCCGCCGCTACGCTCACCTTGCTTGCCATACTTGGAGGCTCACCGGCAGAAAGACCGTCGATACCGATCAGCATCGCAAACATCACGGCAAAATTGCCGATAATACTCGCAATCAGATTCCAATGCTCATCCACAAATACGCGGGAATACATACAAATCTCCTTTCCGTACTTTTCCATTTGCTGTGTAGTTTTATACTAACATACAGGGAAAATATGCTACGATGACAGCAGTACCGAAAGGAGGAAGGCTGCATGAATACTAACGGAGTGCAATCCGTCGACCGCGCCCTCCGGATTATCGATCTGCTCGCGGAAGCGCCGGAGGGGCTGGGTGTCACGGAGCTTGCGAACCGCCTGAATGTCGCCAAGAGTACAATACACCGGTTGCTGGCATCCCTTCTACAGAAGGGATACGTGAAGCAGGGAAGCGGGCGCGATGTGTATACGCTCGGGTTCACATTTATGGAAATGGGCGAGCGGGTGGCAGAATCCATCGACGTGCGAAAGGCGGCGGGTGAAATCATACATGACCTCGCGAAAGCCACGGCAAGCACCGTGCACCTCGTGCAGCTTGAAGGCGCCCAGGTCGTCTACATCGATAAAGTGGAGACGTACGCGAGGCTGCGGCTGTTTTCCAGAGTTGGCCGTAAAGCTCCGCTCTACTGTACCGGCGTCGGTAAAGCGCTGCTGGCGTTTCAGCCACCGCACATGCAGGAAAGGCTTCTCGACGAGCAGGAAATGGTCCGCCATACGCCGCATACGATCACATCCAAAGAAGCAATGATGCCGGAGTTGGATAAAATAGCACAGGAGGGCGTGGCCTATGACCGGGAGGAGCATGAGCTCGGGGTTACCTGCGTGGCGGCCCCTATTTTTGATTTTCACCGGCGGGCGGTCGCAGCAATCAGTGTCACCATGCCGCACATGAACGCGGAAACGATTGCCTGGGAAAAAACCGTGCAGCAGGTGCAGCGGGCGGCGGCAGCCATATCGCGGGAGCTTGGCCATTAAAAGAACGCTTTCAATCTGCCGCGCGGTCTGCTACACTATAAGCGACATTTCCCGCAGAGGGATTTTCTTTTTATTCATAATACGGAACATTGTTCCTTAATAAGGAACAAAAGGAGGCCGCAGGCTGATGAGTATTATTCAGACGATTGAACAGGAGAAAATAGTGCCGATCATCCGCAGCAGCGACAAAACGCAGCTGCAGCAGGTGATTGAATCCTTATACGCAGGCGGAGCACGGGTGCTCGAAGTGACGATGAACACGCCGGGGGCGCTTGCGGCGATTGAATGGGCGAAGGCAACGCACAGCGATCTGCACATCGGCGCGGGAACGGTGCTGGACGCCGAATCCGCGCGCACTGCCATTTTGTCCGGCGCGGAGTTTCTGCTTGCTCCGACGCTTGACGCTAAAACCATCGAAACCGGCAGCCGCTACGGCGTTCCGGTCATTCCGGGCGTACTCACGCCGACCGAAATTCTGCAGGCGACCGAGGCCGGAGCGGAAATGGTGAAAATTTTCCCGATCCGCGCGTTTGGAGCATCCTATTTGAAAGATGTGCACGGCCCGCTTCCGCACGTGCGGGCAATGGCTGTGGGCGGGGTGTCGCTCGACAACATGCAGCAGTACCTGCAGCATGGCTGGCACGCGGTCGGCCTTGGCAGCCAGGTGGTGGACCCGAAGGCAATGGAGCGCGGAGACATGAAGCAGCTGACCCGCAACATGGAACAGGCCCGCGCCATCCTCCGCGAAGGCGGTGGGGACCAATGAACGTCATCGTGATTGACGGAGGGACCACCAACACGCGTCTCCGGGTCGTAGACGCCGACACGCTTGAGGTGAAAAAGCGTATCTCGCTTGACCAGGGCGTGCGCAACCAGGCGATGGAGCAGGACTTTTCACTGCTCGAGCGGCTGATCGATAATGAACTCGATACGCTGGCTGCCCAGTTTACGTTCCGGGATGTGATCGGCTACGGGATGCTGACGGCGAACATCGGCATGCGCGAAGTGCCCCATGCGCCGTCGCCGCTTACGATGGAGGAGCTTGCTGCGCAAACGGTGCACGAGCGCTACAATGCCCGGCGCTGGCACTGGATTACGGGCATGAAAAACGGCGAGGAGCCCGTCGATGTGATGCGTGGCGAGGAGGTCGAGGCGTTCGGCATGCTGCGCCATACGCCGGCTGAAGGAAGCGGGCTGATTATTCTGCCGGGCTCACATACCAAATACATCCGGGTGGAAGACGGCTCGCGGCTGCTCAGCTGCACATCCACCCTGGCCGGAGAAACGCTCTCCGCGCTCCGGACGTCCACGATTTTATCCGATTCGGTCGGGCCGAAGCTCGTGGAAGCGCTCGAGCCGGAGGTGCTGATGGAGGGGTGGAATCTGGCGGAAACAGAAGGGTTCACGCGGGCGGCCTATTACGTGCGTCTGCGCCATTTGTTTGCTGATTACACGGAAAACGCACGGGCGAATCTTTTGCTCGGTGCGGTATTATATGAGGATATGAAAGCATTTGAACACGCCGCTGACGGCGCCGGCTGGCTGTATCTTGGCGGCCACGGAGCGATGCAGGAGGCGTATCGGCACGTGCTCGAGCAGAAGCAGGAGCGTCCGGTCCACGTCTTTACAAAACATGATCTTGAAAAAGCGTCGCTGCAGGGGGCCCTGCAGCTGGCCAATCTGGAACAAACGAAAGGGGAATCCCGATGAAAATCCGATCCTACGAACTATTTCAGGTGCCGCCGCGATGGCTGTTTCTAAAAATTACGACTGATGAAGGCCTGGAAGGCTGGGGCGAGCCGATTGTGGAAGGGCGCGCTGCTTCGGTCAAGGCGGCCGTTGATGAACTGATGGAATACATGATCGGGGAAGATCCGATGCGGATCGAGGATCACTGGAACAAGCTGTACCGCTCCGGGTTCTACCGCGGCGGACCGATTCACATGAGTGCGCTCGCAGGCATCGACCAGGCGCTCTGGGACATTAAAGGCAAGTACTACAATGCGCCGATTTATGATCTGATGGGCGGCGCCTGCCGCGACAACATCAACATCTACTCCTGGATCGGCGGCGACCGACCGAGCGACGTCGGCGCAGCGGCGAAGGAAACCGTGGATTCCGGCTTCCGGGCGATTAAAATGAACGGCACGGAGGAAATGCAGTATATTGATTCGTTCGACAAAGTCGAAGAGGCGGTTGCGCGCGTAGCGGCTGTGCGGGAAGCGGTCGGCACAGGCGTCGGCATCGGCATCGATTTTCACGGACGGGTGCACCGGCCGATGGCGAAGGTGATTGCCAAAGAGCTTGAGCCTTATCATCCGATGTTTATTGAAGAACCGGTGCTGACCGAAAACATGGAGGCACTGCAGGAGCTGCGCCAGCATACGCACATCCCGATTGCGACCGGCGAGCGTATGTATTCGCGCTGGGAGTTTAAGCATATTCTCGCGAACGGCTGGGTCGATATTATTCAGCCGGACCTCTCGCACGCCGGCGGCATCACCGAAGGCAAAAAAATCGCGACGATGGCGGAAGCGTATGACGTCGCCGTGGCGCCGCACTGCCCGCTTGGCCCGATTGCGCTTGCGGCCTGCCTGCAGGTGGACGCCACAAGCCACAACGCCTTTATTCAGGAGCAGAGCCTCGGCATTCACTACAATCAGAGCAACGACCTGCTTGACTACATTGAAGACAAAAGCGTGTTTGCCTATGAAGACGGTGCGGTAAAAATGCCGCAGGGGCCGGGTCTTGGCATTACGATCAATGAAGACTATGTGCGCGAGCGCGCCAAGGAAAGCCACAACTGGAAAAACCCGGTGTGGCGGCATAAGGACGGCACGATTGCCGAATGGTAACAAGAAATCCAGCATGCGCGAGGCGTGCTGGATATTTTTATTTCTCCGATAAAAAGTCGCTGATACAGGCGAGCAGGCGCGCCGGCGCATCCTCCTGCACAAGGTGACCGGCACCAGGAATAAGCTCCAGCCGGGAGCCTGGGATAGCGTGGTGCAGTGTATGGGCGCGGTCGACCGGAATCCAGGCATCGTTTTCGCCCATACAATCAAGGCAGGGGCAGACGCCTCCCCGTAGCGAGGCTCGATGTCATCGGTATATTTTTGATCGGCCTGGGCCATCTGCCGGTAAAAGGCGTGCTGTCCCTCCGTGCCGAGCCACGGCGCTTTAATGCCCGCAAGCGTTTCCGCCGTCATCGGCTTATAGGCCGCCCCCTGCACGTAGGCCTCGACCATCGCCTCATGGATAAAGTCCGGCACGCCCTGGAAGGCGTCCATGTGAGTGGACACGTGGGTGAAAAACGAAGAGCCCCACGGGGCTACGGCCACCGGGTCGATCAAAATCATCTGCTGGAAGGCGCGGCCGTTTAACAAATGAGTACGGAGTACGGTGGTGCCGCCAAAGTCATGACCAACGATAATAGGGGCGTCGAGGCTCCAGGCATCCAGCAGTTCATCTAAAATCTGGTTCTGCACACCGAGCGAGACTTCCTGGCCGTCCCGTTTCTCCGACTGCCCGTATCCGAGCAGGTCGTAGTAGTAGACGGTATACGAGCGCTCCAGAGCCGGAAGCAGGTGGCGCCAGTTAAACGACGACCACGGCGTGCCGTGCACGAGCACGAGCGGCGGGCCGCTCCCCTGCACGTCGTAGCGGATATTTCCGTACGTGCTGCGGATTTCTTTGGTTAAATTCCAGTGCTGCATGAACGTTCACCCCTTTGAAGTTTTTAACGCTTTCCGGATGCCGAGGAGGCATACGCCGGCTCCGGCGCCGAGCCACACCATCGCAGCGAGAAACGCGAAGCTGAGGGCAGTCACGGCGTCCGGTGCTTCCCACCACCCGTAGGTAGCTGCACCTGCCACCCCCAGCAGCAGCGTCCAGAAAACAGTCATGACAAGCCCCGACCGCCGGCGGTTACGGGCGAGCAGCCGGCTGAACACAAAAAGAAGCGCAGCCGTGAAAAAGACAGCGGCCATCACGCCGTAATGCTGAAACCATTCCATCGTAATCCCTCCGTAGTGGTTAGTGACTGAGCGCCTCGTTCACGGCTTCGAGGGCGTGGATGCGGGTTGTGTCGATCACCGAAAGGTCAGTGTCTTCCGAAGTGACCAGCATGCCGAGCTCCGTGCAGCCTAAAATAATGCCTTCCGCTCCGGCTTTCCTAAGCTGGTCCATGGCCCGGAGCAGATAGCTTCTGGATGCCGGCCGGATGGTACCGTGGCAGAGCTCCTCAAAGATGATGCGGTTGATCTCCGTACGCGCTTCCGGGCCGGGCAGCGTCACCTCCAGGCCGCCTGCCCGGAGCCCTTCAGTATAAAACGGTTCCTCCATCGTATATTTGGTGCCGAGCAGGCCGACACGTAAAAGGTGCTGCCGGCGGATCTCACGAACGGTGGCTTCGGCAATATGAAGCACTGGAATATTTACGCAGCTTTCGAGCGTTCCGATGACCTTGTGCATTGTGTTCGTGCAGAGCACAATAAAATCTGCGCCTCCGCGCTCAAGGGCCGTGGCTGCTTCCCCGAGACGTTCTCCGGCTTTCTTCCAGCTGCCGGAGGCCTGCATCTGTTCAATCTCTTCAAAGTCAACGCTGTACAGGAGGCAGCGGGCCGAGTGCAGCCGCCCGAGCCGGCGGTTCACCTCTTTATTAATCAGCTGGTAGTACAGCGCGGACGACTCCCAGCTCATCCCTCCGAGAAGCCCGATTGTCTGCATGTTTTCCGTCCCCTTTCTATCAGATAGCTCACATTTGGTGTTATATGCTTATATTACCATTTTTATCATACTTTATTGGCGTGACGTAGTGACTGTGTTATGCTTGAAATACTAGAAAATAGTTTTAGTATACATTTGGTAACTGCAGCTTAAGCCAAGGGCGGTAAACATTCTGGACAAAAGCGCCGGTAATGTACTGCTGTTGAAGCGAAATACTGGCTATATGGATGAGCATATACGATTAACGAAAGCTTGAAAAGCCTGCGCCGGCATTTTGAGGCCGGAGCTTTATGGAATAAGGAAAGGCTTTTAAGCAAAAACAGGCGGGAATCTTCAGACAATCAGCGCTGATAGATAAGCTGCAGAGAGCCATACCTCTCTGTGGTTTTTTATATTTATACGTATGAAAAAGCCAGGCCGATGGCCAGAGTACAAGATAATACACCGGCAGTAGTTGAAAAGAAGAACGTTTTTCTTCGCAGCCAGTACTAAGGATGCTTCTTAGTGCTGGCTTTTTATCTGCCGGCATATCCTACAGAAAAGAGGCTGAAACGATGAATTCTTCCGCATTTGTTTACTGCTACAGCTCGAAAGAACGCGAAGTAATTGTCGGCCGGTGCCAGGACATGGATACTGAAGGATGGAAACGAAAAGGGTATACGGTCGTGGAATGCAGCGATGAAGAGGAGCTGTATGAAGGAGTGAAAGGCTTTCGAATGAATGAGTGGATTGTGACGATTATCTCGAATCTCTCCCTGTTTGAAAAATTTCTTCATGAATCCTCCGCTGTCACAGAAAGCAGGCAAAAAAACAGGTAATGTTTTCATTGATACTGATAAAGCGGGCTGTGCCAACCATCGGGCAGCTCTTTTTATAAGCAGAAATATGGACAGGAAAAGAAGCCGGTGCTACAGTGGTTTTAATTAAAGATAATAAGAATCTTTAATACCTTTTTTTACACAAAGGAGAAAAACAATGACACACTGCCATCATCACTCATCATCTGAAAAAAGGGGTTATTTGGACGGCAAAGAAAGACGGAGGGCGCTTCCGCCGGAAAAAGTGCTTGAGCTTGTTAAGTTTGGCGCTTCCAGCCGTGTGCTGGATTTAGGGGCCGGGACCGGGTACTTAACGCTGCCGGCAGCGGAGAAAACGCAGGAACAGATCTATGCGTTTGACCGTGATCCGGAAATGCTTGAACTTATTGAAATCAAGGCGGATAAGGCTTCTCTTACCAACATAAGCACTGTGAAGGGGGAGATGGATCAGCTGCCGTTTGCTGAGGCTTCAGTGGAAGTGGTGTTGGCTTCGCTCGTGCTGCATGAAGCGCCGTCCCTCGGCGCGGTGCTCGGTGAAGTGCAGCGGGTGCTCGTGCCTGGCGGAAGTCTGGTGATTGTCGAATTGGAAGATGATTCCTCCAGTACGCACAAAGCACCCCGAGTTTCCCCGGAGCAGATGGAGGAGGCGGTTAGCCGTGCCAGCCTGCATGTGACTGGCTGCTCATTTCATGCAGCCGGGTTTTATACAATAATAGCGGAAAAGGAAGCATAGAAATAACTTCAGGATTTTTACCCTTCGCGAAGGTCGGCTTGCGGTAAGTGGGGGACCGTCCGAAGTGATCACCGAAGATATGATGGAGGATATTTAAGATCTGGATTGTGCCGTGATCGAGGATCCTGTATCGCTTTCTCCTATGGTCGTGCCAAAGGGCCGTTATCATAATGAAAGCGAAGGATAATAGCGTTAACCACGTTTTTAAATACCGTGAGGCATGGCTGAGATCATTCAATCCCGAAAAGCTGCCGCGATAATCTTTTTAAATGAGACTGTTCCCTTGAAAATGGGCAGTCTTTTTTGCTTTAGCCAATATAGGAAAATTATCACGATGGTGGATAGGTTTATGCATAGAGGAAATTGGTTATAAAGAGTTTTAACGCTTCTTTAAACAGGAATATATAACAGTTGAACGAGTCGTGGTAAACTTTTTTTGCAAATGATGCTTACAAGTGAAAGAAAATTTTCTCTTCGATTGATTACATATACCTAAAACTTAAGGCATGTGGTAAAATGAGTCAATACTATGACAATCATCGCGTGCTTACATAAATTTTCCATAAAATATACTAGCGTCCATAAGCAGAACGGGGGGTAAAATGAAGCACAAGGAAATAACGCAGATTAAGACCCAGGAAGTGGCGAAGCGCGTCAGTCTGTCGATGGTTGTGTTAGTTCCGATATTTATGCTGTTGAACTTTTATGATGTGCTTTTTCTTGGCGCTCCGCTTGAGAGAGATGGGCTGATTACAAGACTGCTGACGGGCGTAGTTCTCCTTGGGCTCGTGCTTTGGGTTTTATTCAGGCGCAGCGTGGAACAGCAGGTGCAGCGAAACTATTATCATGCTTTATTTGATCAGCCGCTCTCCCCAGTGTTTCTGTTAAATGACCGCGGCAAGGTGATTGAAGTAAACGAAAAGCTGCTTGAAATGCTGAATAAAGAACGTGATACGGTGATTGGTCTTTCAATGAAGGAATTAAACTTTACGGACCATGCGCTGGTCGAAAAATACACTGACCGGGTCATGAAGGGCAATTCCCAGCACTTTGAAGTGAACCTGCGTCGGCAGAACGGTTCGGTCATGGAGCTCGAAGTAATGGCGAGTCCGGTTTTTATGTATAGACGCATCATTGGAATGATTGGTATTATCCGGGATCGGACAAAGCATAATTCGAACGTCCGCAAGCTTGAGCGTCTCGCGAATGTGGACGGCTTAACGGGACTGTCCAACCGGAGGGCATTTAATGATGCCTTTGAACGGTACTGGACTGAAGGGATGAAGCGCCAGTCTCCGCTTGCGGTCATGATGATTGACCTGGACGAATTTAAAAACTTCAATGATACGTACGGTCACCTCGAAGGCGATGAATGCCTGAAGCAGATTGCCGGGGCTATCCACGGAGTGTGCATGCGTTCCGGGGGCATGGCCTCCCGCTTTGGCGGAGAAGAATTTGCTCTTCTGCTGCCGAAAACAAACAACAAGGAAGCCCGGGCGATTGCCCAGACGATCAGTGAAGAAGTAAGCAGGCTGAATATTCGCCATGAAACGTCGAGAGTGAGCCCGAAGGTTACAGTCAGTATCGGCGTAAACGTCGTCGTACCTGCGCTGCACCGCCACCGGGAGGATATGATGCTCAAAGCGGACCAAGCTCTGTATGATGCGAAAAGCAATGGAAAAAACATGGTGAAAATATAACAGAAGCCCATGCCGGATAAAGAGGTGACAGAGATGGACGCCGAACAGCAAAAAGCTGCAAACAAAAAATCAATATATGCAGGGCGCTTAAAGAAGGATTTCTTCGGCAGCGCCCTGCTTCTTTTAGTGACAGTTATTCATTGGCTGTCAGCTGATTTCACGGCGGGGACCTATTTGTTTTACGGAGTAGTCTATACGGTCATGGCCCTGGAGGACATATATATTTACCGGAAAATGAAAGCGGAGCAAAAATGGATGGAGAAAAGCATGCGTCATAAACTATAAACGCCGGGGAGGAGAAACGTCAGATGGAGCTTGCGATACAGCGTTTGACTGAAAATGATATCCCGTCACTTGTAGAGCTGCCCCGGGAGGTTGGGTGGGACTATGATGAAGCGGAAATGAAGGCGGTGCTCGCTTCCGGGGCTGTATACGGTCATAAAACCCCGGAAGGCACAGTGGTCTCCAGTTCGGCTGTAATTCCATACAAAGAAACGGCAGCGCTCGGACTCGTTATTGTCCGGAAAGCCTACCGCCGGCGGGGCCTGGCCAGGGAAGCCGTACAGGCGTGTCTGGCTATGCTGCCGGCAGATACTGGAGTGATGCTGTTTGCTACTGAAGAAGGGAAGCCGCTATACCGTGAGCTTGGGTTTGAAGAAGCAGGTATGGTGTACAAATATATCGCCCTGGGCCATGCAGTGAAGAAAAAAAGCACCGCTCTGCCGCATAACATAGAGGAGTACAAGGATTCCGACTGGCACAGCGTACAACAGCTGGACCGCGAGGCGTTTGGGGAAGGCCGGAGTACCTTTTTGCGATACCGGCTGAATCAGGCACATCAGTGTCTTGTGCTAAAGGATGACCAAAGTCGTCCGGTGGGCTTTGGTTTGTCGATCTGGCATGAAGGCCAGCTGCTGATTGGCCCGGTCACAGCTCCAGGTGAAAGAGAGGCAGCTGCGTTAATCGAGCAACTGATAGAGGTGCATCCGGTGAAGGTTCGGATCGATCTTACCACAAAAAGCAGAATCGTCACGGCTATGCTTGAGCAGTACGGCTTTGAAAAACAAAGCGAACCGCATATGATGGCGCAGCATCAAAGGAATGGGGGCTCCTGGAACGGGACCCAGTACGCTATTGCTTCCCAGATTTTCGGATAAGGATGACGGAAGCATAAATTTTCATGGAACGTCCTGCCTGAAACAGGATATATGGTGTCAAATTATGTTACTTTATTAGGAGAGAAGTGCGGGTTCATGAACATTTGACCGCTTTTTATCAATGGTGGGAACCGTGGGAGAGATATCATGATCAGTGGACCATTCACAACATCTATACTTCCAGGAGTCATCGCTCTCCTTTTTACGCTGCTGTTTGTGCTGAAAGGTTGGGCGCTCTGGGTCAAGCTGCTGCCGGGCATTGTACTTATGGCTTCAGCCATTTCCCTTTTTTATTATGGCTATATGCACGTTCAGGGATTTGAGGGAGCATCGTACGGCATTCTTGGAGGGTTTTTAAGCCTCTATGCCGTTGTGTGCTTCGTAATGGCCGGATGGGATTTGCGTAATAGTAATTTTTTTAGGTAGAATACTTATTTTTCGGGTACATAAGCTGTAAAAGGAGGTATCTTGTAATGTGCGGAAGATACACCCTGGTCCATTCCAAAGAAGCATTGGAGCAGGCCTTTGGTGCAGCATTTCCGGAAGGGCAGGAAAGCTACAACGTAGCGCCGTCACAGAAAGTGCTGGCGGTGGCATCCTCCACTGAACAGGTAAAAGCCGGCTGGCTGCAGTGGGGGCTGATCCCGTCCTGGGCAGATGATAAAAAAATCGGTCATAAAATGATTAATGCCCGGGCGGAAAGCGTTGATACGAAACCAGCGTTCCGCAGTCTGCTTGAGCGCCGGCGCTGCCTGATCGTTGCCGATGGTTTTTACGAATGGGACCGGGAGGGAGGTACGAAGCAGCCGTACCGGATAACGGTCGACAACGAAGCGCCGTTTGCATTCGCCGGCCTGTGGGACAGGTGGGAAGGCGAGCAAGAAACGATTACGTCCTGTACGATCATTACGACCGAAGCAAACGATTTAATGCAGAGCATTCACCACCGGATGCCGGTCATTCTGAGTGAAGAAGCACGAAAAACCTGGCTCGACCCGCATGAAACCGACAAGCAGGTGTTAAAATCACTGCTGCAGCCATTCGACGCTTCCCGAATGACGATGTACCCCGTAAGCACTGAAGTGAACAGCCCAAAACATAATCATGCCGCTTTGATCGAACGCACGGGATAAAATAAACAGCCCGGCTTTTCCTTATATCAGGAGAAGCCGGGCTGTTTTTGTTTGGGATGCCTGCAAGGCAGGTCAGTTCGGTGGTGTCACGATAGTGACGTCTTTCATCGAACTTCCTTACTACTACCCAACGCTCTTCGCTTTTCCTGCTGTCCAGCTTCGCCACCCCGCCGTCCAGTCCGTTGGCTGCATCCTGACTTCACCGTCTTACGACGCTTCCAGCCAGGATTACGCCAGCCGTCTGGAGCGGCTGTGC
Organism: Marinococcus halotolerans DSM 16375; assembly: GCF_000420725.1. GTDB lineage: Bacteria > Bacillota > Bacilli > Bacillales > Marinococcaceae > Marinococcus > Marinococcus halotolerans. The sequence continues at coordinate 13,427 of NZ_ATVM01000032.1, forward strand.
AGGGTGGCTCCGCTTTTCTTATAGCTTTTTCCGTGCGACGGCTTTGCGTATCTTGGCCACGGCTTCCTGAGCCTGGTCTTTCTTTTTGATGCAGTAATTTACATACAGGCCGTCGAGGAGCGACAATTCGGCCAGCCTGGAGGCGAGGGCTTCCGAGCGGTATTCGGTCTCGCGGGAAATGGTCTGCAGCGTCAGATCCGCTTTTTGGCTGATTGGCGTTTTGGCATAGCTTGTTATGGCGATAATGCGGGCGCCCTGTTCTTTGGCCACATCCATCGCTTCGAGCACATCTTCATTGGCCCCCGAGTGCGAAATTACAATTGCGACGTCGTTTGGCTTTAGCTGGGAAGCGGCCATTACCTGCCAGTGGGCATCGGTGTAGGCATGGCTCGGAAGTCCGGTGCGCATAAATTTGTGCTGTCCGTCCTGGGCAGTGACCCCGGAGCCGCCGCTTCCATAGAAATGAAGCTCGGACGCTTCAAGCAGGTACTGAACCGCCTGGCGCACTGTGCTCTCATCAAGCACTTCCTGGGTGTAGGTAAGGGCATTTTTATTACTCTGAAACACCTTGGACATGACTTCTGCTTCGGTATCGTTTTCCTGGATCGTTTCATGAATGTCTTCGATTGGCTCGATAATGTCAGAAGCGAGCGCGATTTTCATCGCCTGGTAGCCCTTAAAGCCGAGCCGCTTGCAGAAGCGAAACACGGTGGCGTCTGCCAGGGAAAGCTGATCGGCTACCTGATTGATAGTTGAATGGACGATGGTTTCGGGATTTTGCAGCATATAGTCGGCGATTTGCTTTTCTTTATCACTAAAACTGTTGTACAGCGACTGAATCCGCTGGCGGACATGAGTCGTTTCGGTAGCCATGAGCACCCCTCCGGAGAAAAAAGTCTTACCTTCATCATAAAGGAATAAATTTCACTTAGCTATTAAAATGCACGAAAAAAATTTTCTTAAAACGCTTGCATAGAATTTTATTTCACGTATAATAACGAATTGAGAAAAATATTTTCATCATTTGAAAGCGTTACCGAAAGCGAGGGAGTAAATGTTATGGCTGAATCACTTACAGCCGGCGTGGACATAGGCACAACGAGCACTAAAACGCTGGCTTACGATACAGACGGAAAGATTTGGGCGGAACGGGAGCTTGAATATCCAATTTATTCTCCGGACCCGGCCTGGAAGGAGCAGGATCCTTACGAAATTCTTCGCGCCGTCGAACAGACGCTGAAAAACGTCGTCGAAGACGTTGCGAAAGAAGGAAAACATATTGGCACGATTGGCTTCAGTGCAGCCATGCACAGCATACTCGCTGTGGATGAAAACGGCGAGCCGCTCACGCAGGCGCTTACCTGGGCAGACCAGCGGTCGGTGCATGAAACGGAAAAAGTAAAAGCTGAAAACGGGCAGGATATTTTTGAACGGACCGGCACACCGATCCATCCAATGGCGCCGCTGACTAAAATTATGTGGTTTCAGAAGCACCGGGAAGAAATTGCTGCAAAGGCAGCGAAATGGATTTCGGTAAAGGAGTTTCTTTTCCATAAATGGTTCGGGGAATACATTGTTGATTACTCTATCGCTTCTGCTTCAGGGCTTTTCAATATTCATAAAAAGCAGTGGGACGACAGAGCAATGGCGCTTGCCGGCATTACGGAAAATCATTTATCCACTCCGGTAAGCACGACGTATCAGCGCAGTGACTTACACCAGGATGTCTGTAAGCGTCTGCATTTACAGGAAACGACAACAGTCGTCATCGGGGCAAGCGACGGGGTGCTTGCAAATGTCGGGTCCGGAGCGCTTGAGGAAGGTGTAGTTGCCTGCTCGATCGGTACAAGTGGAGCGATACGAACGGTCATCGACCGGCCGTATACGGATCCGAAGGGACGGATATTCTGCTACGCGCTGACCGATGAGCTGTGGGTGATCGGCGGACCGATTAACAACGGCGGTATTGCACTGCGCTGGATGCGGGATAAAATCATGCCGGATCTAAAGGAAGAGTGCCGGAAAAACGGTACAGATCCCTACGACGTGCTGACGGAAATGGCAGAGAGTGTAATGCCGGGTTCCGACGGTCTGCTGTTTCTGCCGTATATGACCGGCGAACGTGCTCCGTTCTGGAACAGCGACACAAAGGGCGTATTCTTCGGACTGACGCTGCACCACGGGCGTGAACAAATGGTCCGGAGTGTTATGGAGGGCGTCATGATGCAGATGTACGCCGTTGTCGTAGCGTTGATTGAGGCCGGCATCAACATTAAGGAATTTCGTGCCAACGGCGGATTCGCCCGCTCGGAGCTTTGGAAGCAGATGATGGCAGACATATTTGAAAGCGACATTGTCGTTCCGGACAGCCACCAGAGCGCCTGCTTCGGAGCTGCCTGGCTCGCCATGACTGCAACCGGGCAGAAGGAAAGCCTGGATACGATTCACGAACTGATTCCGATCGAAACACGGCAGTCCCCGATTATGGACAACGTGACAGCGTACCGGGATCTAAAGCCGATCTTCCTCCGGCTTGCACGCAATCTTCAATCGGAATTTTCCGCGATTGCCGACGTGCAGCGTGCACATGCAGAAGGCAAACGCACACTATCAACTGAAAAAGGAGAAATACTATGACGACTTCAGCACCTTGGCTCATTATTGTAGCCGTTTTAGCAATTGTTGCACTGTTATTTTTAGTGATGAGGACGAAGCTGCAGGCTTTCATCGCTTTGCTCGTTGTCAGTTTCCTCGTCGGTATTGCCGTTGGCATGCCGCCAAGTGAAATTATAACGACCATCGAAGAAGGGATGGGCGGCACCCTCGGATTTATTGCCGTCGTTATCGGCCTTGGGGCCATGTTTGGGGAAATGCTCCGGGTTTCCGGGGGCGCAGAGCGCCTGGCGCTCACCCTCGTGGATAAATTTGGAGAAAAGAACGTCAGTTGGGCGCTTGCGCTCACAGGCTTTATTGTTTCAATTCCCGTCTTTTTGGACGTTGCACTTGTTATCTTAATTCCAATTGTGTACAGCCTCGTTCGTAAAACGAAAAAATCACTCGTGTACTACGGTATTCCGCTTGTAGCAGGTCTTGCCGTGACACACAGCTTTATTCCGCCAACGCCGGGACCGATCTCGGTTGCTTCGATCATCGGCGCTGACCTCGGCTGGGTTATTCTGTTTGGTACACTTGCCGGCCTTCCGGCAGTAGCAATTGCCGGTCCGATGTTCGGGAAATACATGGCGAAAAAAATCGACGTGGGCGTTCCGGAATACATGATGGAGCAGATGAGAAACGTCGAGTACGACCGCGAGCTGCCAAGCTTCCGCAGCGTTCTCGCTATCATCCTTCTTCCGCTTGTGCTGATTCTGCTTAACACCGGTTCCGGGGTTTTCCTCTCGGAAGAAAGTACAGCGTATGAAATCCTTTCCTTTATCGGGGATCCTTTCTTTGCCCTGACTGTGGCAGCGCTTTTAACCTTTTATGTATTCGGTGTACGCCGCGGCTATTCGAAGGAAGAAGTTCAGCAAATTACAACGAAAGCCCTCGAGCCAGCCGGGATTATTATTCTCGTTACCGGTGCGGGTGGTGTGTTCGGTGAAATGCTGATCCAGTCAGGTGTGGGCGATGTACTCGCAAACGCGATGGAAAATGCGAACATGCCGATTCTTGTCTTTGCCTTTATCACAGCTGTACTTGTCCGTGTTGCCCAGGGCTCTGCAACTGTAGCGATGGTAACAGCCGCCGGCCTTGTAGCTCCGCTGCTTGAAACATATGACGTCAGCGAAGCAATGCTCGGTCTGATCGTTATTACAATTGCTTCCGGCGCCACAGCCTTCTCCCACGTGAACGACTCCGGGTTCTGGCTGGTCAGCAGGTACTTCGGCCTGAACGAAAAACAAACGCTGCAGACATGGACCGTCATGGAAACAATTATCGGTTTTGTCGGTTTTGGTGTGGCACTGATTTTAAGTATCTTCGTATAAATAGAAAAGAGGAGTGGAGAACATGAAAGCAGGAATTATTGGGTTAGGAAAAATGGGGTATAATATCGGCCTGCAGATGCTTGATAAAAATCACGACGTTGTTGCCTATGACCTGTCCGAAGAGTTTCGCGAAAGCTTTAAAGGTGACGGAGGAGACACGGCGTCGTCTCTGCAGGAGCTGGTGGACAAGCTTCCGAAGCCGCGTATCATCTGGGTGATGGTGCCGGCCGGGGAGGCGACCGATCAGGTGCTTACCGAAACGGCATCGTACCTTGATGAAGGGGACATTTTAATTGATGCCGGCAACTCCCACTACAAGCGGACGCTCGCTCATTATGAAGCGCTCGAAGCAAGAGGCGTCCACTTCTTTGACGTCGGTACAAGCGGCGGTATTTCCGGCGCCAGAAACGGCGCCTGCCTGATGATCGGCGGACGCAAGGACATCTTCCCGGTGCTAGAGCCTCTGATGGAGGACCTGTCGGTGGAAAATGGCTATCACTACACCGGGGAGGGCGGCAGCGCCCACTATTTGAAAATGGTGCATAACGGCATCGAATACGGCATGATGGCCGCAATGGGCGAAGGATTTGAACTGCTTGAAAAAGGCCCGTTTGATTATGACTACGAGCAGGTCGCACGCGTCTGGAACAACGGCTCGGTCATCCGCGGCTGGCTGATGGAGCTGATGGAGGAAGCCTTCCGGGGCGATGCGAGACTCGACGAAATCCGCGGCGTCATGCACTCGTCCGGGGAAGGCAAGTGGAGCGTAGAGTCCGCGCTTGAGTACGAGGCCACAACTCCGGTCATTGCACTCTCACTCATGATGCGCTACCGCTCCCAGGAAACCGACACCTTTAACGGTAAGGTGGTTGCGGCCCTTCGCAAAGGGTTCGGCGGCCATGCCGTGGAAAAAAGTGAATAGCAATGCCCCAGAGGCCCGGATGGTATCCGGGTCTTTTTTCGTATTTTAGAAAAAAAGCGGCAAACGCTTCAACTGGCCTGAGGTATTTCCGATAGTAACAGTAACGAAGAAAACGGCAGAAGGGAGCCTATCATTCATGCGAGTATCGGGGTTTGCTTCAGGAATGGATATTGATCAGGTAGTTAAAGATTTAATGCGGGCGGAACGCCAGCCAATCAACAAGCTGAATCAGCAGAAACAGACGCTCGAGTGGCAGACAGAAATGTATCAGGACGTCAACAAACAGTTTTTTGATTTCCGGAACACAATTTTTGATTCGATCATGAAAAAGTCATCGATGACGGACCGCTCGGCCACGTCCACCAACGACAGCCGGGTGAGTGCCACAGCTTCGGCGGACGCCGGCAATGCCACCTATTCGATCAGCGAGGTCAAGCAGCTGGCCAAATCAGCATCACAGAGCAGCTCTGAACGGGCAACCGGAACTGATTTCTCCGCCTCGGAGGCTGTCGGCAGCCAGACGTTTGCGGACGGAAAAGAGCCGCAGTGGAGCGAAGGCGTGATTCAAAGCAAAACGATTAACGCCGACGGCGGAACATCCTACAGTGTGGAAGGCAGTAATCTTAAACAAAATACGGACGATATGATCGTGAAGGTGAGCGGCAAGCAGTATGAGGTGGTGACCGGCGAAGAACCACTCGAGGCCGGGCAGGTGCGCGCCAGCTTCAGCGACGATGGCCAGATTGATTTGGAGTTTGATTCAGCCGTGACGAGCGGAAAAAGCATCAGCGTGCAGTATGCCACGAACAATGAAACCAAAACGATTGATGCGGCCGCTCCGACTTCTGCTTTTTCACTTGGCAAAGGGGCGATTAATCCGGACACGCTGGACATCAGTGTAAACGGAGGCGCCGCGCTGACGATCGTGACAGATCCCGAGAAGGAGCTCGCAACAGACGAAGCCTATGTAGATATGAAAACCGGCAGAGTCACGCTCGGTGAAGCAGTGACCGGAACAATTGAAGCTGATTTCACCCAGCAATATTCCACCAACACAATTACGACCTTTGATAAAGACGGCAACGAGCAGAAAAATAAATTCACGTTCACAAGCGCGCAGTCGATGAACAACATTATGAGTGCGATCAGCTCCTCCGGCGCAGGTGTGAGTGCCTTTTACGATGAGCATTCGGGTAAAGCAGCGCTCACCCGCTCTGAGACCGGTGACTTTAACAAAGACGGCGATGAGATGCTTTTTTCAGGCGACTTTTTCAATAACACGCTGGGGCTGAACAATGTGGACGGTGAATCCCGCCAGGGCGAACAGAATGCCGTGTTTACGATGAACGGGCTTGAAACCGAGCGCGCGAAAAATACGTTTGACGTTAACGGGATGAGCATTACGCTTAAAGAAACGTTTACTGAAGCGGAGGGCGCGGTAACGCTCGGCTCGGATACAAATACCGATGGCGTCATGGATACGATTAAGGGCTTCGTTGAAGAGTACAATAAAATTGTTGAAGACGTGAACGGGAAGCTGAATGAAAAGGTAAACCGGGATTTTAAGCCGCTCAGCGATGAACAAAAAGAAGAAATGAGCGAAAAAGAAATTGAGCTCTGGGAGGAAAAAGCCCGCAGCGGCTTGCTTCGCAGTGACAGCTCTATATCGAACGTCATGAACAATATGCGCTCCCTTTTATATGAACAGGTGGACGGCACCGATTCCGCGTACAATACGCTTTATTCAATCGGAATCACGACAAGCTCGAGCTACACGGACAACGGCAAGCTTGAAATTGATGAAGATCAGCTGCGCCAGGCGATTGAAGACGACAGTGAAGGCGTGTACCAGCTGTTTGCAGCGAGCGGATCGACAACCGAAACCCAGGGTCTTGCGCGACGGATGAGAGAAACGCTCGACAACGGGGTTTCCGCTCTTGCCGAACGGGCCGGTGGCTACAAAGGCAAGCTGCTGCCGCATCAGTTTACGCTGGGGCGCAACATGGAAAACATTGACGATCGTATCGCTCAGTTTGAAGACCGGATGGTATCGGTGGAAAACCGGTATTACCGTCAGTTTACAGCGATGGAACAGGCGATGAGCCGGGCCAACTCGCAGTCCAACTACCTGATGCAGTTTATGAACAACGGCCAGTAACAAAAGCACCTTCTTGAGGAGGAAGAAAACATATGAGTTTTAACCAGGCACAGGCAATGTACCAGCAGGCGATGAAGCAGACGGCTGCCCCGGATAAAGAGAAACCGCAGAAAACGTTCAGTCCCAAACAGGCAGCGCCTGCTCCGAAACCGGCGCCGGTCAAAGCCAATCCTTATCAGCAGCAGGCGATGCAGACTGCCTCGCCTGGAGAGCTCACGCTTCTTTTATACAACGGCTGCCTGAAATTTCTTCAAAAAGCGGAGAAGGCAATGAACGAAGGAAAGGTCGAAGAAAAAAATAAGCTTATGATCCGGGCGCAGAACATTATCGGTGAATTGATGATTACGCTGAAAACAGACAGCGAGCTTGGCAGCAGCATGATGCAGATGTATGACTACATGTACCGCCGGCTGATTGAAGCCAATGTCAGTAATGATACCGACGCTCTGCGGGAAGTGTACGGACTTGTCGAAGAGTTTCGCGATACGTGGAAGCAGGCGATGCAAAAAGACCGGGAGAGCCGTTTTCGTGAAGGCGGCCGGGCGTAATGAGTGTAGTCCGCGAACTGTACGTCACCACCCGGGAACTGTATGAAAAAGTCGCGCAGCCCCTCCCGGATAACGAACAGCCGAGAGATGAATACATTGAGAGCGTGGACCTTTTCCTGCAGGCACGCGACCGGCAGCTGAAAGGCCTGCCGCCTATGGAGAAGTGGTCAGAGGCCGAGCGGCAGCTTGGGGAAGAAACGGTCAAAATGAACCGTTATATTGACAGCCAGCTTGTTAATTGGAAACAGGTGATCCGTGAAGAACTGCATGGATCGCGTCAAAAACGCCGCCATATGGGGAAGTATGAACAAAGGAGCGCCACAGCGTCCGCTTATTTTTTCGACAGCAAGAATTAGTTTAAAAAAACCTTCAGATCCTGAACTGAAGTGACCTAAATAAATGAGACAGATAAAAGCACCTCCCACGTCGTATTCGTAGTAAGATCGACAAATGGAGGTGTTTTTCTTATGGGAGAAAAGAAACGACGTTATCCAGCAGAAGTGAAACGGGAAGTCCTTCGGCTCAAGTGGGAGGAAGGGTGGAGCAACCGGGCCCTTATGGATACCTTCGGCATCAAGAATGTGTCCCAAATCAAGCAATGGGCCAAGTGGGTCCAGAACGGCGAGGAGCATCGCCTCGACCAGCCCATTGGCCGTCCGAATATCTACGGAGCTAGCCCGCAGGACAGTGAAACCGACCG
>NZ_ATVM01000033.1 GCF_000420725.1 Marinococcus halotolerans DSM 16375
GTCATTCACCCGGGACGTGCGAAAAAACCGGGTCACCGACGAATGGTGAGCGTGATGATTCGCAGCTTCCTGAAGGGCCTTCACACTCCCGTTGCGATGCTCCCGGGTCCAACCCTCCAGCAGCTTTTGCATATGCCGGGCAGCTGGGGCGGACATAAAGAACCGGAGGTTCCATTGATCAAAGGCGTTGGCGATGCAGGAGGAATATGATACGGTAGACATGAGGCAGAATCCTTTCTCGATGGTGTTTTGGTCGATGTCATCGTACCGTATCAACGGGGATTCTGTCTCTTTTTTATCGATAATGGAAATAATTGTTAATAAATCCGCAACATAAAAGATAATATATTGCAAATAATTACTTAACATTGATGGAGGCAACGTGATGGAAACCCCGGATATAGAAAGAGAAATAGCGAGCTACACCGGTAAGCTGCTCAGAGAGCGGTTCGGCAAAGGACCTGAAACGGTGTTCACCGTAATGAAAAAGCCGTTTATTATAATACATCTTCAGAACTTTTTAACACCTATGGAAAACATCATTATGGAAGAGGAAAACGAAGAAGAGATCCAGGACCTGAGAGAAAATGTTATGAATCGAACGCTCCCATCTATTGTTGAGCATATTCAGGAAAAAGCGCAGCAAAGGTTAGGAAGTTTTTATTACGATTTCAACATAGATCACCAAACGGGCATTTTTGTAGGAGTTAATAAAGACATCGATGACAAAGAAAGATCTTCCTCCTCTTTTGTCGGGCAGAAAAAATTAGAAGAAAAAATAAGCGAATTCAGTACAGAATCGGCTGGAACGCCAAAAATAGTTTCCTCGCAAATGCTCACTAAAAAAATGATTTTAGTCGTAAGGGAAGGAGTCCTGACGGAAGTAGATAAGGAACTTATACGGCTTGGCTATGATAAAGAACTGAAGCGGGCGAAACGACAGGTTGAAAAAAGAACACTTTGGGAGCATCGATCCTTTCAGTCTGTTGCTGGGCAGAAAGTAAAAGATTATTTTGTGGACTGGGACTTCGAAAATAATAGGAGTATCATTGTTTTTATCTTAGGAAAATGACAGGGAGAACGATTATGTTTGAAGCGGGAAACATTCCACAGAACAGAAAAGTCGTTCTGTGGAATGTACAATTAGTCACGGTCTTTTTTTGAAAAGTCATCAGGATTTTTTTCGCTGGGTTGATTTTCTCCCCATTTTTTATCATCGTCTTTTTGTGTTTTTCCTTCTTCCTGAGGTTCAGGGTCTATCCCGCGTTTTTCGCGTTTTTGCTTTTCTTCGAGTGATTCCTGCCCATTTTTTTGCTGTTTATTAGGCTCAGTCATTGCTTTACACTCCTCCTTTTTGCTGTAAACGCATTAAAATAAAAAAAGCCAAAAAATCCGCTCTGTGGATTTTTTGGCTTTTGGACAGCTGATTGTCTATCCAACGGGACCAATACTATTGGCAAAGGTTTTAATGCGTTGTTTTGATACGTACATGCACCATAATCCTATTTTGAGCTTTATGCAAGACATTACAGGGAAAATAAGACAAAAGTATTAATATCTAAATGGAAGTAAAAGAATAGGGGTTTAAACATTTGTAATCCAGAGAATAAATAAGTAAGAAGTATATTACTGTGTACTTAAGCTTTTGAGTTGTTTGAAATTATAAAAGATGCTGCATTAACTAAATAAAATAGAAAGAGCGGCAATAGCTACTGGAATATAGCCGGTAGCAGGCCAGAAAGAGCCCCGATGGGATCTTTCTGGCTTTTTTAATGTCATGAGCCAGGCGAATTTCCTTTGGCAGTAAAAGTGGTCCACTGCAGTTCATATAAACAAAGAAAGGAGAAATTATTGTGTATTTAGATAATGAAAGCAGGAGGTCCATAGCTGGAAAGATCGGAGATATTTTTAAAGATAACTTCGGCAGTGGGCCCTCTGCTCTTCAAGTGACCATTAACGGTGGCTATTTCTTTATCAATATACAAAATTTTTTAAGCCCGGTAGAAAAGGAATTAATCGGTGCAGACAAAATGGAAAAAGTAATAAAATACCGAAATATTATTATGGAGGAGCGGGTGCGAAATGAAATAAAAGATATCGTGGAAACACACGCTGATATTCAGCTAAAAGAAATCTACTATGACTGGGATTTATTAAATGCATCAGGGATGCTGCTTGGCATTATGGAGCAGAAAGGACAAAAAGAAGGAAAACTGGAAATAGTAAAAGATAAGGAGGTATACAATAATTTAAGCCAGGTGAACTACTGGGTAACAGAGGAAAATAGGAATGTACAAATATACTGGTTAGCCTCTCACATTATTTTAGTAAAAAGAGAAAACCTTTTATCTGGTTTGGAGCAGGAATTAATTCAGGCTGGGAAGGATGATGATCTTTCTATTGTTAAGCGGCATTGCGAAAGGAAATTAATCAAAGAGGATGCTGTATCGGCCAAATTGAATAAACAAATAAAAGGAATTTACTTTGCCCGCAATATAAAAAGCAACTATGGATATATGCTTGTGGTGCTTGGAGAAGAAAAAAGCCAAAAATTTCTCCAGGCAGTGCCTGAAAAGTCAGAAGTATACTGGCGCTTTTAGTTCTAGAGGCGATGCTAATGTTTTTGATTGCAAAATTATGTATCATGGACTAGTATTAAATATGCATCTTTAATATCTGTATCGATGCTCCGTTAGATGATGGGCCAAAATTTTTAGATATACGCTGAAGATAAGCTTAGTCTGCGGAAGGAATTTAACATAAACATTAAAATTCAAACAACAAAATAAATACGGTTTAGCAAAGTTAGGGGACAAAAAGCGCCACCTGATAAAGCTGCAAAGGGAGTTTATCCTTTTGCAGCTTTTTTTGTGAAAAAGAATATAAAAAAGATAAAGGAGTATATCGATGGAGGTAAACAAAATACAATATTCTATTGCTGGATACGTGGGCAGAAAACTGAGGGATTATTTGGGGAAGGGCCCAACATCAACCTACGTGTCGATAGCGCCGCCATACGTGATTATTCAGCTTGAAGGGATGCTGGCCCCGGTAGAAGAAATGCTGACAATAGATAAAAAAGAAGTAAAGGTAGAGAGGCTGCGTTACCTTTTCATGAAAAAAATTGAACTGGAGTTTTGCAGACAGGTAAACGACATGGCTGACTGCCGCGTGGAGAACGTATATTTTGACTGGAACCTGGGTAATCGCACTGGGCTGATAATGGCCGTTATCGAAACAGACTATACACAAACCCCCACTTGGCCGAAACCAATGGTAAACTTAGAGCTCGAACAGTGTCTCTCGGAAATGGGAAAAGAAGTTGAAAACATAGAAACAGTCACTGAAACGGCTCACTGGTTGAATGAGCGGACATTGATAGTGGAGAGAACTTTTCAGCTTTCAGCTTTGGAGCGTGAACTGTTTGACCGGGACTACAGCGAAGAGTTGAAAAAAGTAAGAAAAGCCTTGGGAGAGCAGGGTGTAAAGAAATGCAATATAGAGGAAGCAGCAGGAAGAAAAGTAGAAGACGTTTTTATGATTACTACGTATAAAAAAATGAAAAATTATCTTATTCTTTTATTTTCAGTTTAAACAGGGAAAGTATCAGCGGCACAAATAAGAATAAGTACAGGCAGAACGCTTTTAATAAGACCAGCCGAATTTTTCCGGCTGGTCTTATTAGTGGAAAGTAAGATAATAACAGTGGGTAGGAGAGAAAGAATATGTTATGTTTAGTAGCAGAGTAAATATAACAACACATAGAGAACTTATTGTTAATACTTAGTTAAAGGACACTGATAAAATGAGACCAACAGAAAATGAAAAAGATATCGCGAGCTTTGCCGGCAGACTGCTGCGGGAAAGGTTTGGCAAAGGACCGGAAGCAGCCCACGTTGTAATGCAGGGGCCGTTCATTACAATTTACCTCCGGCATTTTCTAAGCCCAATGGAGCGGGTCATTCTTGAACAGGAGGGTGAACAGGCTGTTTTTCGTTTGCGTGAAAGCATGATGCACAAAATTGTTCCGGAGATTAACGGTTATGTGCAGTCGGTTACAGGCCAGGTCTATAAAAACTTTTACCACGACAGCGATTTTAATAAGGAATCCAGTATTTTTGTTGGGATTGATGAAAACGCGTATGACGGCGAAGATCCGTTTAAAGAATATGCCGGTAAAAAGAAGCTGGAAGAGCGGGTGCGGCAGGTCACTGCAGAGGCGGAAAAAGAACCGGATAAAGTCTTTTCAGGAATGTTAAACAATAAGACTGTCCTTGTGATCCGGGAGGGGCTTTTGATCAACATCGAAAAAGAATTAGTGGAGCAGGGTTATGAAGAGCAGCTGAAGGTGACTAAACGCAAGCTGGAAAAACGACTGTTAATAGAGGGGAAGTCATTTACCTCCATCGCCGGGATGAACATTGCTGATGTATTTGTCGACTGGGACTTTGAACGGGACCGCAGCGTCATTGTCTTCATTATGAGCGGATCCGGTTAATGGCAAATAACATTCTCATCCACAGCTTCAGCCGACGTAGGCTTGAAAGCAGTGGACACAGTAAGAGTAGTTCTTTTGAGTGAATGCCTGCAGGGCAGCTTCTTCCACCAGGCTATCCCAATCGGACGGTTTGCTGTTGGTCATGCAGCGGTCGTTAACAAATACAGATTTATGGATCTTCTGTCCATCGTGATCAATTAAAAACTTCATAAATTAAAGAGTTCTCCTTTCATAAAGACAAATAAAAAAGCCAAAAAGATAAACAGGAGGCAGGTACCTCGTGTATCTTTTTGGCTTATGGGAAATAGCGCCATTGTCTATCCATTTCCACCATCTATTTAGTTGCTCTTAAGTAATTGCTTTGTATGTATACCGTAAATGATATGGCTCTTAATTGCAACCATAACAAAAACAGGTAGTATTGCTAATCGGTGGCTGGGGTATCGACCAGTCCGGTAAACCTAAGCCGGTAAGACGTTTCGCCTTCATCAATGTAGCCCCAGGCAATACGATCTTTTTTCCAAAAAATCTTAAACTGGTTGCGGTCGACAATTTCAAAGCTGTCGCATTCCGAGATGATTCCAAGTGCCTCGAGCTCCCGGCAGATCCTCTTTGTTTCCGATAAATACCACATATTCTCCCAGCGCGGGTGTTCAAAGCGGCTTGTGATGTCTGCGATAACCTCGATAGAACCATTCTGGAGAACACGGTACCGGCCAAAGGAAGCTGCTTGATATTCCATGAAATTCTCCCCATTCGTTTTTCTTTCATTATGCATGAAAAACTAGGTAATTTCTACTTAAAAAACTCCCGGCCGAAGCCGGAAGTAAAAAGTACTCTGGAGAATGCAATTTTCCTATTTTATTTTTGCGCAGGGCAATAACTGTTTTATTTCCATTTCATGACGACTTTTAATTTGTTCTGTTCAAAGTAGTAGGAGTCTATTTTTCCATAAGGAACCTTTTTCATAGGCTCAAATACTTCCAGGTGAAAGCCTGCCTGCTGCTCCTGTGCAGAGAAGTAAGGCGGGCGGTCGAAGATTTCTTTAAACACGTCGTCCGCTTCTAAAGGGGAGATGGATTTTAATGTGAAGTAAAGGGTCCGCTCGGAAGCGTGGGAAGGTTCAAGCAGCATGCTGAAGCGGCTCTGGCTGCTGTCATTTTTAACACCTTCAATACGCAGAACCTGGTCCTGAATATGAACCGCGGAAATATCCACATTGTCCATTTTTTTAACCTGAAGCACCTTCAAAAACATTTTTTCCGTTACCGGAATGGTTACTCCGTTTTCTTTCGCGTCTGTCACACGTTTTTTAATAGATGAAAAAAGACTCACTATTGATTTCCTCCTCATGTATCGGCTGTTTATACTTATTCCCGGATAAGTCTTTAAAGGAACGTCTTTTTTAGTTCACAAAAGATTTTTATTCATGCTAAGAAACCAATGAAAAATGAAGCTTGGTTGAAGAAACGAAAACGGCTCAGCAGGATTTTTTGCCAATAAAGTTTATTGATTAAACAAACAAAGGATGTTACCCTAATTTGTGATCGCTTACATAAAGGAGGGAAGAGTAGTAGAGCTACTCGGGCATATGAATTCTAAACGAACGATCTATGTAGTATTAGTGACAATGGTAGCTACACTTGGCGGCTTATTGTTTGGCTATGACACAGCTGTAATTTCCGGGGCAGAGGGGTCGCTGCAGACCTATTTTGCTGACAGTCTGAACCTGAGTCCGTTTATTCACGGACTGACGGTCTCCAGTGCTCTTATTGGATGTATTATCGGGGGATTAATTTCAGGATTTTTTGCAAACCGGATAGGAAGAAAGTTTACATTAATTATAGCAGCGGTTTTGTTTCTTCTTTCCGCATTGGGTTCAGCCTACCCGGAGCTGTTATTTTTTAATGCTGGCGAACCTTCTGTCGCACTTTTAGTTGTATTTAATATTTACCGGATTATCGGCGGTATCGGAGTGGGACTGGCCTCAGCGGTCGCGCCGATGTATATTGGTGAAATGGCTCCGCCCGACATTCGCGGAAGGCTTGTTTCCCTTAACCAGTTTGCGATTATTTTTGGTCAGTTCGTCGTGTATTTTGTCAACTGGGGGATCGCCCGCGGAGAAACAGCAGAATGGGTGGATACTCTCGGCTGGAGGTACATGTTTGCCTCTGAAGCCATACCAGCTGCTTTGTTTTTATTGTTCCTGTTAACTGTGCCTGAGACACCGAGGTACCTGGTTTCCAAAAATCGGGACGATAAAGCAATGAAAATTTTATCAAGAATCTACGATCAGACAATGGCAAAGGCTACGTTTTACGAGATCAATCAATCGTTTGATAAAAGTAAAGAGAAGTTGTTTGCCTACGGAAAGCTGATTATTGTTATTGGTATTCTTCTATCAATTTTCCAGCAGTTTGTCGGAATCAACGTTGCATTGTATTATGCACCGAGAATATTTGAAAGCATGGGAGCGGCAAGAGACGCTTCTTTATTCCAGACAATTATTATGGGGGCCGTCAATTTAATATTTACAGTCATTGCGATTATGACAGTGGATAAATTTGGACGGAAGCCGCTGCTGATTATCGGGTCGATTGGGATGACCATCGGAATGTTCGGTGTTTCCGCTCTCGCTTTTACCGGCACAATTGGTATAGCGACGCTTGTATTTATTATCATCTATACGGCTTCCTTTATGATGTCGTGGGGACCAGTAGTATGGGTGCTTTTATCCGAGATATTTCCGAATAAAATCCGCGGGCAGGCTCTCGCTATTGCGGTGGCAGCCCAGTGGGCCGCAAACTATTTTATTTCTTCCACGTATCCAGCCATGATCGAGTTCAGCGGCGGATTAACGTACGGATTTTACGGTCTCATGAGTATATTGTCCGCTCTGTTCGTATGGAAATTTGTACCTGAAACGAAAGGAAAAACGCTTGAAGAGATAGAGATGGGAATAAAAAAGTAAGCCTGCAAAAAAGAAGCCCGGCTGCATAAATGTAGCCGGGCCTTCTTAATGTTATGCTTCGTTCTCTTCTTTAGGAACATAATGAAAATATTCAAAATCTGCAGGCTTGGAAGAAAAACTGTCCTGGCACTGCATACCGACAAAAGCGCCTGTGAAGAAGCCATCGCCCTGGATATGGTCGTCCGATAGTTTAGCGGAAGGAAAAGAAATATCCACCGCAGTCCAGGTGCTGCCGTCAAAGGAGTAGGAAAACCAGTACTTATCCATGCGTACAGACACCTTAAGATAAATCGTTTCTATATGCTGGCCAACCTCAATATCGCTGCCTCTAAGCGGCATATCAAACTGAAAATGGTCATTAGTTAGAAGGGTTAAAATCCTTCCTTTACTCTCGTCGTGTGTAATGTGAAAATAAATCCAGTTTTGCGTATTGTAATAGCAGACCATACCTGCGGACTGCTGGAAATGATCCGGGTCAAATTGGAAGGCAGTTTCTGCATCAAAATAAAAGTGCTGCCATCTTCTTGCTACAAACGCCTGGGTAAATTTAGATGTCAGGGAGTCTTTGCCGTACAATCGCAAATAGCCTGGGCGGTCTTTAAGCGATAAAGTATTTTCTCCTAAAGGAACCCGCAGTGACTGGAAGCTCTTATCCAGATCGCCGGTGTCAAAATGGCTGTAAACAGGGGACGGTGAATGCTGAGGCTCCTCCGAAAGGCCAGGACCCTCCACGTACAGCGAAGGCTCGTTGCCGCCGGCTATGTAAGGCCATTCCTCTTCCCAATAAACCTTTTGAATAGCGGTTTCTCTCCCGAGCGGGCAGAAGCCCCGCGGATCCAATAAAGGTTTTTGTGCTTCTTTTAACGGTCTCCCGGTCAGATGCACAAAATACCATTCGCCGTTCTGTGTTTCTACAAGAGAGCCGTGCCCTGCTTTCTGCAGAGGGTTTCTCGGGTAGGGCCAGGACGTAATAAATGGATTTTCCGGGTGGACCTCGTAAGGGCCGAATAATGATTTGGAACGTGCAATTGTAGATGCATGGTCAAAGGTAGTGCCGCCTTCTGCGGTAAGCAGGTAATACCATCCATTGATTTTATATATATGTGGTCCCTCGGTCAGCTTGATATCTGTACCGGTGAAAATAATCTGGCGCTCACCAATCAGTGTTTCTGCTTCAGCGTCGTATTCCTGCAGAGCGATACCGTAAAAGCGGTGATTGCCCAGACGATAGTCCCAGACCATGTTCAGCAGATATTTTCTGCCGTCGTCGTCATGATAAAGGGAAGGATCAAATCCAGAGCTGTTCAAATACACTGGGTCGCTCCATTCACCGTCAATTGTATCGCAGGTGACGAGGTAATTATGACCGTCCTTCCAGATACCGTCGATTTGTTTAATATCTGAATAAATAAGCCAGAACTGGTTATCATGCCAGGAGAGTGCGGGTGCCCAGACGCCGCCCGAGTCCGGATTGCCTTCCATATTAAGCTGGGAGGTTCGTTCGAGAGGATGTTTTACGACTTCCCAGTTTTTTAAATCCTTTGAGTGATGAATCTGCACCCCTGGGAACCACTCAAACGTGGAAGTGGCAATATAATAATTTTCTCCAGCCCTGCAAATACTCGGGTCAGGGTTAAAACCAGTTAAAATTGGATTGATAATTTGATCATTCATGATAGCAGCCTCCTTGAATTGGTAACGCTTTCAAAAAAAGATTGTATAAGCAATAAACTAAATATAACTTAATTCCTAATTCTGCTCAACTGGTAATTTGTTTTTAAGTAAAAATTTGGTTGAAAACATAAATTGTTGTCTATAGATGTCTTCAACTTTGTTTAATCGAAAAACTATATAATGACTGGAAGAGAATATATGCTATTATGTACGTAAACCGATCAAAATTGAGAAGTAGGAGAAGATAATATGCGCACGGGAGACCAAACTCTGGTAAAGCAAATAAATAAATCAATCGTGCTGACGACCGTTCAGCAGAAAAGTCCAATTTCGAGGGCGCAGATTTCAAAAGATACCGGGCTGAATAAAGCGACAGTTTCGAGTCTGGTGTCCGATCTGCTGGAGGGCAGACTCGTGGAGGAAATGGGAGCCGGGCTTTCCAATGGAGGAAGAAAGCCGACCATGCTTTTTTTTAACAATAAAGCCGGCTATGCTATTGGGATTGATCTTGGAGTAAATTATGTTCTTGGTATACTGACAGACCTGCAGGGAGCGATCGTTGCTAAAATTAACGAGCCGCTGTTGTCCATTGATGAAGGAGCTGTATTTAATAAGGTGGAGGAAGTTATTGAAGACCTTATGGATCAGACGCCGAAAAGTGCCTATGGCATAGTGGGAATCGGTGTTGGTGTCCCGGGGCTGATCGATAACGAAGGCACCATTTTATTTGCGCCGAACCTGGGGTGGAAAAATGTGCATCTAAAACAGCATCTGGAAAGAAAATATGAGCTGCCGGTATTCATCGAAAACGAAGCAAAGGCTGGTTCGCACGGCGAAAAAAGGTACGGGGCCGGACAGGGCGTTTCGAACTTTATCTACGTGAGTATTGGCATTGGTGTCGGTGCAGGTATTTTTATTAATGACCAATTATATAAGGGCGGAAGCGGCATCTCCGGGGAGGTCGGACATTTCACTATTGAACCAAACGGCAGAAAATGCCGGTGCGGCAATAAAGGCTGCTGGGAGCTGTACAGCTCGGAAGGCGCTATGGTGGAGAAAACAGCACATCTTTTTTCAGGTGAGGAAAAAGTGACAATTGACTGTCTCATTGCAAAAGCAAAGGAGAGAAACCTGGAAGTGCTAAGCGCTTTCGACCAGGTGGGGGAGTATATTGGCATAGGATTGACTAATCTTATTAACATATTCAATCCGGAAAAAATCATTATAGGCAACCGCTTTGCAGAATTGGAGCAGTGGCTTCGCAATCCTATTGAAAGAGTGTTTCAGCAGCGCCTGCATGAAGAATTTCGGGATTCGTTCGTGCTCTCCTTCTCTGAAAACAGTATATATTCCTGTGCTCTGGGCTCGGCTGCTTTTTCGATTGAAACATTTTTTTCGACCAGCAGAGTTACGGTTGTATAAGTATAGAAAGGGGGCTGTTCGAAAGTGAACAGTAAAATTTATCAGGCGTTGACGTGGGTGATGAATTTCGCATACGTTCAGGTGCTCTGGGTGTTTTTTACGCTGATGGGGGCTGTGGTTGCAGGCGTATTTCCAGCTACAAATGCTTTGTTCGCAGTAGTGCGCAAATGGGTGAGTGGAGAAAAGGACCTGCCGGTGTTTGCTTATTTCTGGAAAGTATATAAACAGGAATTTATTCAGTCGAATAAGCTTGGGGCCGTAGTCCTTTTTTTATTCGTGCTTGTTGTTCTCGATATTCAGTTTATTGCAGCAAGTGAGACGCTGAACTGGCTGCATATACCGTTGTTTGTATATATCCTGTTTGTTTTTATTTTTCTGTTGTTTCTTTTTCCGTCCTTTGCTCATTTTGACGATAAACTAAGAAATGTTTTCAAAAATGCGTTTTTTATTATGCTGACCCATCCTGTTCATTTAATCTTTTTGGCGTTAAGTTTGTTTCTTCTGGGAGTTATTTTCTACATGGTGCCTGCACTCGGCTTTATATTCGGCATAAGCGCCACGGCGTTAATCGCCACAGTTGTCAATAAAAATATTTTCAAAAAAATTATAAAAACTTAGTTTGTTTACTGGACAAATTATGTAGAGGGTGTTACCTTAATATATAAGAAAAGGGGGAGGAAAAAATGAAAAAGATGAAAGCGTTTACGTTTTTGGCGGCAGGCTGTGCAACGGCAATGGTAATGACAGGCTGTAACTCGGAATCTTCGGGGTCTGGTGACGGGGGCGGAGACGGGGAACAAAAAACGATTGAATTTATGCACTTATGGCCGGAAGGAAGTTCCAAGGACCATTACGATATTGTAAACGACATCATAGCTGATTATGAAGAGCAGAATCCGGATACTAAAGTGGAACTCGAGGTGCTGAGTAATGAACAGTATAAGGAAAAGCTTCAGGTAACTTCTACATCGGGTGAACTGCCGGATGTGGGGATGACCTGGCCGGGGGGATTCCTTGAACCTTACGTTGACGGTGAAATGTTTGCGCCACTTGATGATGTGCTTGATGAAGACGGCCTGCGTGATTCATACGTAGCAGGCACTACGGAAGCATATGAAATGGGTGGAAGTACTTACGGACTGCCACTCGAGCTGAACGTAGCCCAGGTTTTCTATAACAGTGCGATATTTGATGAATATAATTTAGAAGAGCCGGAAACATACGAAGAGCTTGAAGAAATTGTAAGTACGCTTCAGGAAAACGACGTGGCCCCTATTGCATTAGGAAACCAGGATAGATGGACCGGTTCACTATGGTACATGTATATGGCAGACCGGCTTGGTGAAGACAATTTATTAAACCAGGCAATCAACGGAGAAGCATCCTTTACGGAAGAGCCACTGGTGAATGCGGCGGAAAAAACGCAGAACCTGGCTGCAAGCGGAGCTTTCACGCAAGGATTTAACGGTCTTTCCGATCAGGAAGCAAAAAGTATGTTTATGAGTGAACAGGCAGCAATGTATTTGATTGCTACATGGGATCTTCCAAACTATACAACGGACGAAAGCGTCTCACAGGATTTCCGGGATGCCGTTGACTACTTTGACTTCCCGACAGTGGAGGGTAAAGGCAACCAGAACAGTTATGTAGGCGGACCTGGCGTTGGGCTGTTTGTTTCTGAAGAGTCTGATGTAAAAGAAGAGTCGAAAGACTTTGTTAAGTACTTCTCTGAAGAGTGGGGCGAAAAATCCGTCAGCGATGCGGGCGTTATCCCGGCTACGAAAGTAAACACGGATAACGTGGAGCTTCCGGATATGTACCTCGAAGTTCTCGATGATTTAAACAACGCTGACAACCTGACATTGTTTGCGGATGTACAGATGAGCCCGGATGTCGCCGAAACTCACCTGACAGCAATTCAGTCATTATTTGGTGAAGAAATTACGCCGGAAGAATTTGCTGAAATGCATGACGAGGCAATAGAAGAAGACGAGTAAAGAAAAAATGAATAAAGGGCATTCCTGAGGGTGTGCCCTTTATATCATTCATGAATGCATTTTAAACGCAAATGCAGAGCTTGGGGGCAAGTGAAATGAATAAAGTTATGTCGAACAAACTCATGATTACGCTTTACATATTCCCAGCTTTATTTCTCATTGCCGTACTTATTATAGTTCCGCTCATATTGACCGGCTATTACGGTCTCATGGACTGGAATGGTATCGGTTCAATGACCTTCATTGGTATGGAAAACTATATCAATGCCATTCAGGACGGGGCTTTCTGGGACAGCGCATGGCACTCTTTGCTGCTGGCTTTATTTTCAACGTTAAGCCTGGTAATTTACTTAGCGGTATCCATGATTTTGGCTTCCAAAATCAAAGGTGCGGATTTACTGAGAAAAATTTATTTGATACCGATGCTTTTGTCATCTGTGGCAATTGCGCAGCTGTGGATTAAAGTATATAACCCTGCAAACGGAATCCTGAATACAATTCTCCGCGGCATCGGTATTGAAAATCCACCGTCGTGGCTGGCTAATCCGGATGTCGTACTGTATGCCATATTCATACCGATCCTCTGGCAGTATGCAGGCTTTTATATTCTTATATACTATGCGGCACTGAAGAACATTCCGGAATCTTTAATTGAATCGGCAAAAATCGATGGAGCGAATCCATTGCAGATTGCCTACAAAATAAAACTCCCGTTAATCATGGGCGTAGTAAAAGTAACCATCGTTCTGGCCATCGTCGGGTCACTGAAATATTTCGACCTGATCTATGTAATGACCGGCGGTGGACCTAGTGGTTCGAGTGAAGTAATGGCATCGTATATGTATGATCTTGCTTTTAGTACGAATAACTTCGGTTACGGCAGTGCCATCGGCTTTTTACTGCTGATTATCACACTCGTCGTTACGGTCATCATCAGAAGGTTAACTGCATCCAAGGAAGATATTCAGTACTAGTTGAAATGAGGTGAACGTTATGGGGCGAATTGGATATATTTTATTGTACGCATGTTTGGCGCTGGTAGCGGCGTTCCAGATCTTTCCGCTGCTGTGGCTGGTATTGTTTTCTCTTAAGGATAACGCCCAGATTTTTTCAGGCTCCCCATTTGCGCTTCCGAATGATCCGCAGTGGGGAAATTACCTGAACGTCTGGCAGGGCGGTATAGGGCTGTATTTTTTCAACAGCGTCTGGATTACGGGTCTCGCGATTGTATTAACAGTACTTTTTGCCAGTATGGCGACATTTGCTATTACACGCATGAACTGGAAGCTGAATAAATTTGTGCTGGGACTGTTTATGGTCGGGTTGATGATTCCTATTCACTCTGCGCTGATTCCTTTGTTCAGCATGTTTCTCAGCGTGAACTTAATCGATAATCCGTTGTCAATTGTGCTCACATATACTACCTACAATTTACCGATTACGATTATGATCCTGCTCGGCTTCTACTATACTTTGCCGAGAGAAATTGAAGAAGCGGCAGTGATGGACGGCTCTTCGATCAACCGGTTGTTTTTCACGATCATTCTGCCGATGACAACGCCGGTAATGGCAACAACAGTTATCATTAATATGATCTACAACTGGAATGAATTTGTATTTGTGAATACATTTATCAGCTCAGATGAATACAAAACGCTCACCGTCGGAATCCAGAACTTTATCGGCCAGTATATGACGGATTGGGGCTCTATCGGAGCGACACTTGTTATCAGTATCATTCCGGTTCTTCTGGCTTTTCTGTTTTTCAGCAACAAAGTGGTGGAGGGTATTTCTTCAAGTGCTGTTAAAGGGTGATCCCGCAGTAATGATTTTAACTAATAATTAGGAGGATGAATAATGACTGTATTTAACAACGTACCAACAATCAACTTTGAGGGAGCCGCTTCGGCTAACGACTTTTCTTTTAAGCACTATGATAAGGACGCGACTGTCATGGGGAAATCGATGGATGAATGGCTGCGATTTTCAGTAGCCTACTGGCATACACATACTTTCGGCGGGGAGGACCCGTTTGGCGGGCCGACAATGGAGCGTTCCTACCAGAACTACAGCGGGATGGATCTCGCGAAAGCACGAGTCGAGGCTAACTTTGAGCTTTTGAATAAGCTGGGGATCACCCGGTTTGCGTTTCATGACATTGATATTGCTCCGGAAGGTAACTCTTTAAAAGAAACATATCAAAATATTGATACCATCACTGCGATGCTGAAGGATAATATGAAAGAGCATGGCATCGGTCTTCTGTGGAATACGGCAAATATGTTTGTAGACCGCCGGTTTATGCACGGGGCGGCTACAACAAACAACGCGGACGTATATGCCTATGCTGCGGCTAAAGTAAAGAAGCAGCTTGAAGTAGCTAAAGAGCTGGGCGCGCAGAACTACGTGTTCTGGGGCGGCCGGGAAGGTTACGAGACTCTGCTTAACACCGATATGAGACGCGAAATGGATAACCTGGCACGCTTCTATCATATGGCAGTGGATTATGCGAAGGAGATAGGCTTTGAAGGACAAATGCTGATTGAACCAAAACCACGGGAACCAATGAAGCACCAGTACGACTTTGATGTTGCTACAGCTTACGCATTCCTGCAAAAGTATGATCTCGACAGCCATTTTAAAATGAATATTGAATCAAACCACGCCACGCTCGCCGGCCATACATTTGAACATGAGCTCCGCTACGCGAGAGAAATGGGCATTCTTGGCTCGGTGGACGCCAACCAGGGCGACCTGCTGCTCGGATGGGACACCGACGAGTTCCCGACTGATATTTATGATGCCACCCTTGCGATGTACGAAATTCTGAAAAACGACGGTCTCGGTACCGGCGGCTTAAACTTTGATGCCAAGGTGCGGCGCCCTTCCCATAAGCCGGAAGACCTGTTTCATGCGCATATTGCGGGAATGGACACCTTTGCCTACGGGTTAAAGGCAGCCTCCCAGCTGATCGAAGACCGTGTATTTGAAAACATCGTGGAAGAGCGCTACAGCAGCTTTGATAAAGGTGTGGGAAGTGACATTCTCGCCGGAAAAACAAGCTTTAAAGAGCTCGAAGCCTATGCTCTTGAACTCCAGGAGCCGATCGAACATCAGTCGGGTAAACAGGAGCTTATTAAGGCAAAACTGAACCAGTATATTTTAAACGCAAACAATAAAGTAAAAGTTTAAGCAAAGAGGTGCTGGCATGACTTACGTAATCGGAGTCGATTTAGGAACGAGCGCAGTGAAATCGCTTCTTGTGAATAGAAGTGGCGAGGTGACAGCGTCGGTATCAAAATCGCTGTCTGTTCAACAGCCGGCTGCAGGGCATTCTGAACAGAATCCTGAGGAATGGGTGGAGCAGACAGAAGCATCGATTCAGGCACTGCTCCAGGAAACAGGGGTAAAGGCAGAGGAAGTGGAAAGCCTCAGCTTCTCCGGCCAGATGCACGGCCTGGTCCTCCTGGATGAAACCGGCCGGCCGCTGCGCCCGGCTATACTCTGGAACGACACAAGAACGTCGGAGCAGTGCGAGACGATCCGTCGCACGATCGGAGAGAACGAGCTGATTGAGGCGACGCAGAACACCGTTCTCGAAGGTTTTACTCTTCCGAAAATGCTCTGGGTACAGGAGCACGAACCGGAAATTTGGAGCAGGGCAGCATCTTTTCTGCTGCCAAAAGACTACGTCCGGTACCGGCTGACAGGCAGTATGCAGATGGAACTCTCTGATGCAGCCGGGACGCTTCTGCTGGATGTGAAAGGGAAATCATGGAGCCGTACGATGCGGGAAGGCTTTAATCTCTCCGCCTCGTTCTGCCCTCCGCTGATAGAATCGCATGAAAGTGCGGGGACCCTGACGAAGGAAGCGGCAGATAAGACGGGGCTCCATGAAGGAGTGAATGTTATAGCCGGCGGGGCCGATAACGCCTGTGGTGCTTTAGGAAGCGGAATTACAGAACCCGGGGAAGGCCTTTTAAGTATAGGAACTTCCGGAGTGCTCCTCGTGCCGGATCACGGCGAAGCGGTTCCGGATGGACGTCTGCATTATTTTAATCATGCATCTAAGGATCAATATTATTATATGGGCGTCACGCTTTCTGCCGGAAACAGTCTGCAGTGGGTAAAGGACAATCTGTTTTTTGACGAAACGATTGAAGAGCTGGTCGAACGGGCATCCCAGGTGCCGGCAGGAGCAGAACAATTACTGTTCACCCCGTTTCTGACCGGTGAAAGAACGCCGTATATGGACGCAGGCATCAGGGGGAGCTTTACCGGGCTCGATATCCGGCATACAAGAGGCCATATCGTCCGGGCCGTCATGGAAGGGATCACGTATTCTCTAAAGGAGTCTCACGAAATCCTCCTCCAGCAGGGCTTTCAGATAGATTCCCTTGTGTCTATTGGAGGAGGGGCAAAAAGCTCGTTCTGGCTTCAGATGCAGGCGGATGCTTTCGGATGCCCTGTGCGTAAGCTAGCTCATGAACAGGGGCCAGGGCTCGGGGCGGCAATGCTTGCGGCCTACGGTACAGGATGGTTTGCTACGCTTGAGGACTGCAAAAAAACGTTTGTCAAAGAAAGTGAAACATTTTATCCTGATCCGGACCAGTCGCTCATATATGAACAATCATTCCAGGCGTATAAGAAAATTTATGCCCAGACTTTGCCGTTAAAGAGACCCTGATAAACAGGCAAAAGCCCGAAAAGGCTTTTGCCTGTTTTAATAAAAAACAATTGTCGATTGCGATCCGAAACGTTTTGGATTACTATGAAATGGAAGCGGTTTAATAATGGTGAATCAGATTACTGATTTTTGGTAACGTATTCAGCGGTCATATAACGACTAAAGGAGGAACGGCATGAAAATTACCATCTGGAACGAAAATAGACATGAAAACAAGAACCCGGAAGTCGCAAAGGTGTATCCAAAGGGGATTCACGGAGCATTGGCTGATTTTCTGGCAGAAGAAGCAGACGTTGTACGCACCGCAACGCTCGATGAGCCGGAGCATGGACTTACAGAGGAAGTTTTAAATGACACCGATGTGCTGCTCTGGTGGGGCCATATTGCCCACGACGAGGTAGAGGATGCCATTGTCCAGCGTATCCAGAATCGTGTGCTGGACGGAATGGGGCTGATTGTTCTTCACTCCGGTCATCTGTCAAAAATATTCCGAAGGCTGATGGGTACAGGCTGTGATCTGAAGTGGCGGGAAGCAGACGAGCGTGAGCGGCTCTGGGTCGTAGAACCGGGTCATCCCATTACAGAAGGAATCGGGGAGTATATTGAGATGCCAAAAGAGGAAATGTACGGCGAACATTTTGATATTCCCGCACCGGATGAACTTGTGTTTATCAGTTGGTTTGAGGGCGGAGAAGTATTTCGCAGCGGCGCCACATTTACCCGGGGAAGGGGAAAGATTTTTTATTTCCGTCCGGGGCACGAAACGTACCCAACATACTATAATAAAGATGTTCAAACAGTGATTAAAAATGCTGTTAGATGGTCGGCCCCGAAAAATACCCCGGTGCCCGTTTATGGCAATGCCAGCCCTCTGGAAGCCATTTCGGACAAAGATGCGGAGGGAAAGGACTAATGGGGAAACTGCAGATAGGCATTATCGGTACAGGCGGCATTGCCCGGGGCAGACACCTGCCCGCTTTTCAACAGATTGAAAATGTGAACGTGGCTGCTGTTTTTGATACAGACCTTAGTAAAGCAGGGGTGGCGGCTGAAGCATTTGACATCCCGGCTGTGTACGCAACGGTAGAAGAATTGCTGGAGCATGTTGAAGCAGTAGTCATCTGTACACCGAACAAATTTCACGCAGAGCTTGCCGTACAGGCCCTGGAAGCGGGAGTGCACGTTCTTTGTGAAAAACCGATGGCGATGACTACGGCCGAATGCCGGAATATGATTGATGCCTCCAGGCGTTCGGGGGCTGTGTTAACGATTGGGTATCATTATCGCTACATGAAGGAATCCCGTACAGCCAGACAAATGGTACAGGAGGGCGAAATTGGCGATCCGCTGGTTGTGCGTCTTCAGGCGATGCGCAGACGAAAAGTGCCTGGCTGGGGTGTGTTTACAAATAAAGACCTTCAGGGCGGAGGCAGTCTGATTGATTACGGCTGTCATCTGCTGGATCTGGCTCTCTGGCTTCTGGATGACCCACAGCCGGTGGAAGTAAACGGAAGAACTTACGATCGTTTGAGTAAAACCCCGGGCCAGATTAACGAGTGGGGAACTATCGATGCCGAAAGCTTTTCCGTGGAGGACCACGTGACCGGCTATATTACGTTTGAAAATGGCATGACGCTGCTGTTGGAGTCCTCGTGGGCGGCCAATATTAAAGAAGATAAAGAAGAACTGAGCATTTCCGGGGTCGACGGAGGTCTCCAGGTTTTTCCGCTTGAACTTTACCAGTCAAAATTCGGAGCCATGATGAGTGCGGAGCCTCACTTAACAAGCTATGAGCGTGAAGACGTGCTGCAGGCGAAAAACTTCACAGAAGCATGTCTGGGGCAGGCAGAGGTGGTGGTGAAACCCGAACAGGCTCTGCGTGTTACCCGGATTATTGAAGCTGTTTATGAAAGCAGCAGAACTGGAAGAAGCGTTCGTTTGGACAATGTGTACGCCGACGAAATGTAAGCATCCGCCCGGGTGCTTTTTTATTTAAAACAGTTCTCAATAAAGAATTTTTCCAGTTTTTAAGGAATCGCCGTTTGAATGTACACACAGAGGGAAAGGGAGGATTGTATTACTACAGAAGGGGGACTTACTAATTATGGAAGCAGATCGAAATCGTTGGTTGATGGCATTGTCAGCCGTAGCGATTCATTTGTCGATCGGTTCGGTGTATGCGTATAGTGTGTACCAGAATCCGTTGAATGAGTCACTTGGCTGGAACATTTCCGACGTAACACTCGCATTTACAATTGCAATTTTTTTCTTGGGGATGTCGGCCGCTTCACTCGGGTTTTTTGTGGAAAAATATGGGCCGAAAATCTCAGCTGCCATTGCAGCCGTGCTGTTCGGGGCCGGAACGATGGGGGCCGGGCTTGCGGTTCAGCTTGAAAGTCTGCCATTATTTATTGGTTCTTATGGCGTGCTCGGCGGCATTGGTCTTGGTATCGGGTACATATCCCCGGTTTCTACGCTCGTTATGTGGTTTCCAGACCGCAGAGGAATGGCTACTGGCATGGCGGTTATGGGATTTGGCGCCGGGGCGCTGATTACAAGCCCAGTAGCTGAATGGCTCATGAACGCTGTATCGATTCCGGGAGCGTTTTACATTCTGGGCGCTTCGTACTTCGTTCTTATGCTTGCGGGGGCAAGCTATATGAAGAAGCCGCCGAAGGACTGGATGCCTAAGGGGTACAAGAAGGAAGATCTTCAAACGAACCAGAAAGGCGGGGACCTGGCGCAGCTTTCAGCGAAAGAGGCGCTCCGGACGATGCGTTTTTACCTGCTTTGGCTCGTGATGTTTATTAACATTTCTTCAGGAATCATGCTGCTTGCGGTAGCATCGAACATGACTCAGTCGATTACCGGCACCAGCGCAGCAGTAGCAGCTACTATCGTTGGTGTAATGGGCTTTTTCAATGGAGGTGGACGGATTGTCTGGGCGTCGCTTTCGGATTATCTTGGAAGAACAAACACTTTTACGCTATTCTTTCTCATCCAAATCGTTGCCTTTTTCCTCCTTCCGTTAACGACTAACGTAGTGCTGCTCGCGATTCTCTTGTTTATTATTATTACCTGCTACGGTGGAGGCTTTGCCTGCCTGCCGGCTTATATCGGTGACCTGTTCGGCACGAGACAGCTCGGCGCCATTCACGGCTTTCTTTTAACTGCCTGGGCTCTCGCCGGGGTAGCCGGTCCGACAGCTGTATCAAGCATCGTTTCGGCTACAGGAAGCTATGCGTTGTCCTTCACTTTATTTAATATTCTTCTCGTAGTCGCTTTGACAGCTATGATTGTCATGCGGTTCAATATTAAAAAAGTCAGAAAGAATAAAGAAAAAGAAAGCACAGAAGCAGCGAAAGCATAAAGAAACACCCCTTTTTCCTTGATTGCACTGACCTAGAAATATGAGACAAGATAAAGCACCTAGCCGTTAGCCTTCTGCCGTCCGGTATTCCACCGGCGTGTGGAAGGCTAATTTCGTCAAGGGTCGCTGATAGTTGTAATAATACATGTACGTCTGCACGTTTTCTAGTATAATTGGAAATGTTAGGGGCACCCCTTTCGGGGTGCGGAATCCTTCCGACTTTAGCGAGGAATGGAAGGATTCAATGACGGCATTATCAAAGCAGTTGCCTCGGCGCGACATGCTTGTGATAATGCCTTTTTTGTGGGCAGCCTCCTGAAAGGCATACGACGTGTACT
>NZ_ATVM01000034.1 GCF_000420725.1 Marinococcus halotolerans DSM 16375
TATCAGGCGGATCTTGGCACCTATGCGAACCTTTTTCCGCCGCTTGACGGGTGGAATCATCCGGAATGGGGGAACTATTTCTGGAACTGGTGGGACTATGCCTTTCTATTGATTTTCGGCGGCATTGCCTGGCAGGTCTATTTCCAGCGTGTGCTCTCCGCTAAAGATGAACAAACGGCGATGTGGTTTTCGATCATTGCCGGTATCGTATGTATTATTGCGGCGATTCCTGCCATTCTTATTGGTATCATCGGCTACAACGTTGACTGGGCGTCCTTTGGGACGTCGGCACCGGAAACAGCGGCCATGGTCCTGCCGGAAGTGCTTCAGCATCTGACGCCGGGATGGGTAGCGGCGATTGGTCTCGGGGCACTTGCAGCAGCCGTCATGTCTTCCATGGACTCCTCGATTCTGTCCGCCTCCTCGATGGCGTCATGGAATATATACCGCCCGCTGATCCGTCCGAAAGCTTCCCACGATGAACTGAAAAAAGTGATCAAGACCTCGATTGTGATTGTCGGGGCGGCATCGACACTGATCGCTTTAAACGTCGGAAGTGTATATACCCTGTGGTACCTTGCATCGGATTTGATTTTCTGTATTTTGTTCCCGCAGCTGACGATGGCCTTATTTTATAAAAATGCGAATGTGTACGGTTCCCTTACGGCATTTATTGTCTCGGTCTTTTTGCGCCTTGGCGGCGGGGAGCCGGCGATCGGCCTGCCGGCCTTTCTTCCGTACCCGATGATCGAAGACGGCATTGTGCTTTTCCCTTTCCGTACGATGACCGTCATTATCGCGTTTATTCTTATATTTGTTGTTTCGGAAGCTACGAAGAAAAAAGCTGTGCCAAAGCCGCTTCTCATGCCGCATGAGCGAAATGATAATGAAGCTTTAGATAAACAGCCATCAAAATAAAAGCAAAAAAAGATGGGCGGTTCCAAAAGTCAAATGATCGCTCATGAAACGGAAGCTGGAGATAATTCTCTGGCTTCCGTTTCATGGTTTCCGTTTTCTTTTGCAAATGATAGGCGACGGCCAACAGTCCAAATTTCGTGGTAATCTTGGTGGTTCCTCTTAAATGTACAAGTTGTCGATGGGCTCGCCATTCTATTGTTGCTTGACCAAATATGGAAATATTTATCGTGGCAAAAGGTACACGTTTTGATACATGCGCGGATCCTGGTTAAACCCTGGCTTTTTTCCTTTCAAAATACCTAGAAAACGGTTTTGATATGTGCCATAATAAACATACAGGTTATGGGCTTATTTTTAGCTTCAATTTCCTTTTTCATCCATTTAAAAAAGGAGTACATCGATATGGAATATCGGAATTATGGATACATACGCGTGAGCAGTAAAGATCAAAATGAAAGTCGGCAATTAGCTTCGATGCGAGAAGCTGGCATTGTTGAGCGAGACATCTTTGTCGACCGGGCCAGTGGCAAAAATTTTCAACGGGATCAGTACCAGCTGTTGAAACGCATCTTGCGAAAAGGAGACGTGCTGTATATTCATTCGTTGGATCGGTTTGGCCGGAATAAGGAAGAGATTCTACAGGAATGGAACGAAATCACCAAAACGATCCAGTGTGATATTGTCGTCCTGGATATGCCGCTGCTGAATACGAAAGAACAGGATGACACCATGAAGACGTTTATTGTCGACCTAGTGCTGCAGATTCTATCCTGGATGGCCGAAGAAGAACGGACGCGCATTCGGACCCGTCAACGTGAAGGCATTGATGCCGCCCAAGGGCAAGGAGTGAAGTTCGGCCGACCGGAAACGCCTGTGACCGAAGCGTTTGAGGTAGCTTACCGGGAATGGAAAGCCGGGGAAATTAAGGCTGTAGATGCGATGCGTCAATTGGAGCTATCGAACAGTACGTTTTATCGACTAGTGAAACGATATGAGAAAACAAAATAAATTTGAATCTGTCTTAACATAAAGTTTTTAATGTATAAATTACGATACGTGAAATTTAAATAGTACGCTTTATTGATTTCAAAAGGGGAGAACTATAATGTATGTTTCGTTACGAAAACGAAGAAGAAAGCAGCGCGGGCGAGGGTATTTTCGACATCTATCTTTAGCCGATAAACGCCATTTACAAAAAGAACCCTGGTTTTTTGATTGGGAAACGATGCTTAACCCTGCTTCTCCCTTTGAAGTCCATGGACTTTTCGCAGCAAATCATCACCTGCTGGCTTTAATGGCGGTTGATTTCTCCCCAGGAGTCGCAACGGTGGAATATGTGGAACGAGCAGGTTATAAAACGGATCGGCCCGTCGCGTATCACATATTGCCTCATCTTATTGGTTACGCCTGCGAACTTAACTTTCGAGTATTTGGTGACTATATATTGGTTATTATTCCTAAGACTACTCCGATCATGGTTGATATGTACAATCAGATCTTAAATACGACGTTAGCCTATATTCCTCAACAAGCTATCGACCTTGGATATACATACAGTTGGGCCGTACAGTGGCATGGAGATGAACGTCGAGATGCGATCTATGTGCAAGGATATTGTGCGAAAGCCATGCGTGACTTATACTATAAAAAGGAGGGATCATGATGCGAACAAAGGTCCGACACAAGAAACTCGAACAATTGGAACAGGAAGCTGCCGAAGAAACTAAGGGTGTATTCGCTGGAAACAAAGACCATCCGTTATCTTCCGAAACCAAGAAAGAATTTGCT
Source organism: Marinococcus halotolerans DSM 16375 (assembly GCF_000420725.1). Lineage (GTDB taxonomy): Bacteria > Bacillota > Bacilli > Bacillales > Marinococcaceae > Marinococcus > Marinococcus halotolerans. The sequence goes on from NZ_ATVM01000034.1 coordinate 2,707, forward strand.
AATGACCTACGAAAAAAAGAACAAGAATTCAAACAACAAATGAATAAATAGATTTTATAGATAAACTCTCCTAGTATGCAACTAACTAGGAGGGTTTATTTTATGGATAATTGTCTTTTCTTTCAATCGAAGCATTGATTTTTAATCAACCTCACACTCAAATCTTTAATTCGATTATTAGAGCCTTTCTTACATTTCAATATTTGAAGTTCTTTTATACAAATTGAACTAATATTTTTTGATTTTATTCTATTAGTTGAAGTATTTTGAAATCATAAGCATTTAATTCTATCATTGTTTGATTGCTGAAATTATATTCTTTGTTAGTTAATAACCCTTTAGCCCGTTTATATTGCATAGATGATAATTCAATTTGCTGCTTGTCCTCACTATTATTCAAAATAAAAACTAATTTTTCTTTCTTTGTATATTTTTCGTAGGTAATTACATCTTTTTTATCACCTACATCTAAAAATCGAAATTTTCCATTACCACCGAAAGCAGAAACTGTTTTGCGTAATTTTATTAAAATCTGAATAAACGAATATAAGTCTTCATCGTATCTATGCTTATCCCAAATCATGCAAGCCCTACACTCAGGATCTTCTCCGCCAAACATACCTATTTCATCGCCATAATAAATACATGGCGCGCCAATAAATGAAAATTGAAATAAATAAGCTAGTTTCAAACGATCTTTATTGTGTTTTGCCATGGTTAAAATACGAGAAGTGTCATGGCTATCTAATAGATTAAATGAAACTTCATTTACATTAGAAGGGTACATATGAATAACTTGGTTTATATGATTAATAAATTGTTGAGCATCGATTTTTTGTTTAGCAAAGAAATCGATTATTCCATTGGTGACTGGATAGTTCATAACAGCGTCAAATTGGTCGCCCTGCAACCATGGCATAGCATCGTGCCATATTTCCCCTAAAATATAAGCATCTGGCTTTATTTTTTTGACAGTTTGCCTAAACTCTCTCCAAAAAGCATGATCAACTTCGTTAGCTACATCTAACCGCCAACCATCGATATCAAATTCTTCAGTCCAATATTTTGCAACACGTAATAGATAATTTTTAACTTCGATATTTTCAGTATTCAACTTAGGCATTGATTTCTCAAATCCAAATGTAGCATAGTTAAATTCAGAGTTTTGTTCAATAGGAAAGTTCCATATATGAAACCAATCTTTATAATTAGAGTTTTGTTGTTTCTTTAACACATCTTGAAATGGAGCAAAATAATATCCACTATGATTGAATACTGCATCAAGCATTATTTTAATATTACGCTTGTGGCATTCTTGAACTAATCTTCGAAATGTTTCTTCATCGCCAAATTGAGGATCAATTTTCATGTAGTCAATTGTGTCGTATTTATGATTAGAATACGCTTCAAAAATGGGTGTTAAATAAATACCGTTTATACCCAAATCAGTTAAATAATCTAAATGATCAATAATACCCTGGAAATCGCCACCAAAAAAATTATTCTGACTAGGCTTTTCACTATCCCATTTCAATGTATTTGGAGGATTTAAATTTTTATCTCCGTTAGCAAATCGTTCTGGAAATATTTGATACCAAACTGTGTCCTTTACCCATGATGGAGCTTGGAAGATGTCAGTATTATTTAGATAAGGAAAGCAGAAGTAGTTAGAAATATCTTCGGGTTGAACTTTAAAAATCCCACCTTCTGTAAAATAACAACTTTCCTTTGAGTCAGAACATTTAAAACCATAGCGTAGTCTTTGAAACTCAGGAGATATTTCTATAAACCAGTAATCATGGTATTTGGTTGAACCTGACTTTTGCATTAAAGCTGAATTACTTTGCCATTTATTATTTAGCCAAAAATAAGGATCTCCGAAAATTAACTCAACAGATTTCATGTCATTTTTTTTAGTTTTTAATTGGATGTGTAAAGTGTTCTCGTCGTAGGAATAAGCGAAATTGTTAATAGGCCGATGCTGTATTGCTTCTTTTATCATAACTGTTTTCACTTCCTTTTTTAAAATAAATTCATAAAACAAAAACGACAACCCCGTTATCTATTTATAGATAACGGGGTTGTCGTTTATTGAATAAAACATTGCCCTCATGTTTAATGATAATTTAATGTAAACAATTTAAAAAGTCAATATAATTTGCTGAAAAAATAACCAATAATTATTTTTTGAAAACGGTTGCAAATATTATATAGATCATGTATTATTTCCCCAAGTTATTTTAATGCGCAACCGGTTGCGCAGATTTTGATAAAATGTCTTATTATTTTTACTACTGAAAAAGAAAGGAGATTATTGATTTTGAAAACTAATAGGTTATTTTTAATTCTTTTCACGGCCATTTTTGTAGTAGCTGGGTGTGCCCCTGAACGTTCCCAAAACTCTGCTAGTGAAGACCAAGAAGAGGAAGCAAGTAAACCAGAAGAATTAACCATTTGGGCTAATGATGAAGAAAAACACTTAGAAGCCGTCCAAGAAATAGCCGCTGACTTTGAAGAACGAGAAGATATAACAATTAATGTACAAGCAAAACCTGTATTAGATCAATTGCAAGAATTATCACTAGCAGGACCTGAGGGGAAGGGACCTGACTTGTTTCTTCAACCTCATGACCAGATAGGAAATATTGTATCTCAAGGTTTAGCTACTCCTTTAGACTTATCAGATGAAGAAATTTCTGGTTATAGCAACACTGCACTTGATTCTGTATCATACAATTTCGAAAATGAAAATAATTATTATGCTGTACCTTCAAATGTTGAAACTCAAGGGGTTTTTTATAATAAAGAAATTGTTTCTGAAGAACCAAAAAACATCGACGATTTAAAAACAATTCTTGAAAATAATACGGATGCTTCGAAAGATAAGTTCGGATTTTTGATGAAACCTAATGATCTGTATTTCGCCTATCCTTTTTTGAAAAATTACGGTGGATATATCTTTGAAGAGGAAAACGGAGAATTTAATACTGATAATATTGGTTTGAATAATGAAGGGTCAGTCGAGGGAGCGGAACTATTTCAGACATTTTTCGGAGAAGGATTAATTTCGACGTCAACAACCTCAGATGTTATAGATGGGCTTTTTACTTCAGGTAATGTTGGAGCTGTAATTAATGGGCCATGGAGTATTGAAAATTACCAAGAATCTCTAGGAGAAGATTTAGGTTTTACTTCATTTCCCGAAATAAATAATGAACCTGGGACCACTTTAGTCGGTACTAAGGGGTGGTTTGTCTCTTATTATTCTGAAAAAAAAGAATGGGCAAAGGAACTAGCCTTGTTCATTACCAACGAAGAGAATCAAAAACGCTACTTTGAAATAGCAGGGGAATTGCCTGCAAATGTTAATGCTTTGGAATCTATTGAAGATCCAATATATTCGGAATTTGCTAAACAAGTAGAGTATGGTACACCTATGCCAAATACGCCTCAAACTTCACAGGTTTGGGAACCTATGAATAATGCTCTTCAATTTATCGCAGAGGGCGAAAAAGTTAAACCGACATTGGATGAAGCAGTAAATCAAATTGAAACAAATATAGAAGCAAGTGGAGCTCAATAATTGAAGAATGGAGAAGGAAAAATAAACAAACTTTTCTTCTCCATTCCTCATTTATATTCACCTTATACACTATTCATGAATTATTAGGAGGATTTGATTTGTCTAGTAAAAAAATTAAAAGTAAAGAACAATCTAAAAATTTTGCAAAACATATGCCATATTTAGCTATGCTTCTTTCTTTTATTTTTGCTGGTTTGGGACAATTATATAACCGTCGATACTTAAAAGGTACAATATTCATTGTTCTAGAATGCACATTTTTAATTACGTTGTTAGATAGCATAAATTATGGGCTTTGGGGATTAAGAACATTAGGTACAATGCCAGGTGTTGACCATTCTATTCAACTACTTGTTTTTGGTGTATTAGCGCTCATTGGTGTTGTAATAATATCTACCCTATACATATTTAATATCATTGATGCCAAGAGACAAGCAACCAAGTTAAGAGAAGGATGGAGACCACCCCGTTTTAAGAGAGCACTGAAAGAATTTTACGATTATTCTTTTCCTTATTTAATGACTGGTCCTGGACTTCTTTTAATGATTTTTGTAGTAATATTTCCTTTAATGTTTTCTGTATTGTTAGCTTTTACTAATTATAACTTATATAATTCTCCTCCTAGAAGCTTGGTAGACTGGGTTGGCTTTGAAAATTTTAAAAATTTAATTACTGTGCCAATATGGCAAGATACTTTTCTGAGTGTTATTTCTTGGACAGTAGTATGGACTGTATTAGCCACTACCTTACAGATATTTTTGGGGCTCTTTTTAGCACTAATAGTGAATGATCCACGTATTAGATTTAAAAAATTAATTCGTACTATCTTAATTTTACCTTGGGCTGTGCCTGCTTTCGTTACTATTTTAGTATTTTCGGCTATGTTCAATGACGATTTTGGAGCTATTAACAATGATATCATTATTCCTCTTTTCGGTGGAGAAGGTATTCAATGGTTAAGTGATCCATTTTATGCTAAAACCGCTGTGATTATGATTCAAACATGGCTTGGATTCCCTTTTATTTTTGCATTGTTTACTGGTGTTTTGCAGAGCATTTCGCAAGATTGGTATGAAGCTGCTAGTGTCGACGGAGCTTCTCGTTTGCAAAAGTTTCGAAATATAACATTACCTCACGTACTTTTCGCTACTGCCCCATTATTGATTATGCAGTATGCTCAAAATTTTAATAATTTCAATATTATTTATCTCTTCAATGAAGGAGGACCACCAGTACAAAATCAAAATGCCGGCGGCACAGATATTTTAATTTCTTGGGTATATAAACTTACCTTCGATACAAATAATTACAGCATGGCCGCCGTCATATCAATTATTATGGGATTATTAATATCTGGCTTCGCTTTTTATCAATTTAGAAAAACTCGTTCTTTTAAAGAAGAGGGGGAAGTTTAATGAATCAACGGTTGGTATCAAGAATAGAAGTAACGGTAATATACTTAATATTGCTTTGTGTAACTATTGTTATATTTTATCCGTTACTTTGGACAATAGGAATGTCTTTAAACCAGGGTTCCAGTTTATATGTTTCAAGTTTAATTCCGGAAAATTTTTCTCTAGAACACTATAAATGGCTGTTTAGTGAGGAAAGTGACTACGTACTCTGGTATAAAAATTCAATGATCGTTTCATTGGCTGTAATGATAGGAAGTGTAATAATCACTTCACTTGTAGCATATGCCTTTTCAAGATATCAATTTATTGGTAAAAAAAATGGTTTATATATATTCTTATTACTACAAATGTTTCCTGTAATGATGGCAATGGTAGCTCTTTATATGTTTTTAAATATGATAGGTTTATTAGATACTTTAACAGGTTTAATATTGATTTATTTGGGCGGACAAATTCCTTTTAACGTTTGGTTGGTAAAAGGGTATTTTGATACAATTCCGCGCGAACTAGATCAGGCTGCTAGAATTGATGGAGCCGGACATTTACGAGTCTTTTGGAGCATTATGCTACCTTTAGCAAAACCGATACTATCCGTTGTGGCTTTATTTAATTTTATGATGCCTTTATTTGATTTTTTGCTTCCATCAATTGTTTTATCTAGTCCAAATAATTTTACATTAGCAGTTGGCCTTTTTAATTTTATTAATGATCAATTCGCAAATAATTTTACTAGATTTGCTGCTGGTTCAGTTTTAATTGCTGTTCCTATTGCCACTATCTATTTATTTTTACAGAAATATCTCGTTGGAGGCCTTACTGCTGGTGGCTCAAAAGAATAATGTTCAAAAAGAAAAGAGGGAATTATGGCACCCACTATAAAAGAAGTAGCCAAAATTGCACAGGTTTCCCCATCTACTGTATCTAGAGTCATCTCTAATAGTCCTCGTATAAGTCCAAAAACAAAAATGAAAGTAAAAAAAATTATGGATGATTTAGGATATCACCCTAATGTGAATGCTAGAAATTTAGCAGTTAATTCTACTTATTCTATAGGTGTAGTAATGCCCTCTTCTACAGATAAAGCTCTACAAAATCCTTTTTTTCCAGAAGTTTTAAGAGGAATTGGCTCTGTGGCACGCGAATTGGATTATTCCTTGTACGTTTCAACAGGGGGGAATCCAGAAGAACAATTTGAAGAAGTTAAACGAATGGTTTTTGGAAACAGAGTCGATGGAGTAATTTTACTTTATTCTCGTGTCAATGATGCTATAACAAAGTTTTTATTAGAGAAAAATTTTCCATTTGTAATTGTAGGAAAACCTTTGCATACGTTTGAAGACATTACATATGTCGACAATGATAATATCAAAGCCAGCAAAGAATTGACTCAACATTTAATTGATTTAGGCCATAAAAATATCGGATTTATTGGCGGGCCAGCTGAGCAAATGGTTACTGCTGACCGCTTAAAAGGATTTGAATTAAGCATGAAAAATTCAAAAATTTCGGTTCCAGATGAATATAAAATTCAAACAGAATTTTTAGAATATGGAGGGCGCAAAGCGGTTGAAAGATTAATTTCTTTAGAAGATCCACCTACAGGATTAGTAGTTACAGATGACATAGTCAGCCTGGGGGTAATGAATACTTTAAACGATTTAGGCTTCTCTGTTCCCAAAGACGTATCAATAGTAAGTTTCAATAATGTTTATTTAGCAGAAATTGCAACTCCTCCATTAACGACAGTTGATATAAACATTTTCAAGTTAGGAGCAAAAGCTACTAATAGTTTGATAAATAAAATTAATAGTAAATCGGTAGAGCCAATCATTATTCCACATAAGATAAAATATCGTAATTCAACAAAAAGTTTATCATTAAGGAGGAACGACAATTGAATAGAAAATGGTGGAAGGAAACGGTAGTATATCAGATTTATCCAAGAAGTTTTATGGACGCCAATGGTGATGGTATTGGAGATATTGAAGGGATTAAAGAAAGATTAGATTATATTAAACATTTAGGCATAGATGTAATTTGGATATGCCCGATATATAAATCTCCCAACGATGACAATGGTTATGATATTAGTGATTATAAAGACATTCTAGCCGAATTTGGAACGATGGAAGAATTTGATGATTTACTAAAAAAAATTCACCAAAAAGGAATGAAATTAATAATAGATTTAGTGATTAACCATACATCTGATGAACATCCTTGGTTTATAGAATCACGTTCCTCAAAAAATAATCCTTATCGTGATTATTACATTTGGCGTTCAGGAGATGGAATTTCAGAACCAAACAACTGGGAATCAATATTTGGTGGTTCAGTATGGGAATACGATGAATACACGAAAGAATACTATATGCATGTTTTTTCTAGTAAACAACCAGATTTAAATTGGGAAAATGAGAAAGTTCGTGAGGAAGTATATGACATGATAAACTGGTGGTTAGATAAAGGCATAGATGGTTTCCGTGTGGATGCCATTTCTCATATCAAAAAACGTTCAAATTTACCTAATTTGCCGAACCCTCAAAACAAAAAATTCGTTCCATCTTTCGAAGGACATATGAATCAGACTGGTATACAAAAATTCTTAAAAGAGTTAAAAGAACAAACATTCGATAACTATGATATTATGACCGTCGGAGAAGCTAATGGAGTTGATGTAAGTGAAGCTAATGATTGGGTAGGTTTTGAGGATGGAAAATTTAATATGATTTTTCAGTTTGAACATTTAAATTTATGGAATCAAAGCGAAGAAAATGGACTAGATATATATAAGTTAAAGAATGTTTTGACTAAATGGCAAAAAGGACTGGAAGGGGTTGGCTGGAATGCTTTATTTTTAGAAAACCATGATCAACCGCGTTCAGTTTCTACTTGGGGGAACGATAAAGAATTCTGGGATAAATCTGCCAAGTGTCTTGCCACCTTATATTTCCTGATGAAAGGTACACCTTTTATCTACCAAGGACAAGAAATTGGAATGACAAACGCCTATTTTGAGCATCTTAAAGAGTATAATGACGTTGCTACTAAAAACTTCTATTACCATGAAAAAGAAATGGGGAAGTCTCACGAAGAAATTATTAATATTATCAAAAAAACCAGTAGAGATAATTCAAGAACACCAATGCAATGGAATTATAGTTTGAATTCAGGTTTTTCTGATGGTACCCCATGGTTAAAAGTTAATCCTAATTATGAAAAAATAAACGTTACGAAACAAATAGAAGAAAAGAATTCAATTTACAATTATTATAAAGAACTAATACAAATAAGAAAGAATCATTTGACTATTCTTTATGGTACTTACGATTTGATTCAAGAAGATCACCCTAAGGTTTACGCCTATACCAGAACTTTAGAAGCGGAAAAGATTTTAATTGTTACAAATTTGTTTGAAGAAGAAACCTTTTTTACACTTCCAACATCTTTTATGAATTATTCATTTAATCTAATTATTTCTAATTACGAAGAGAAAAAAAACAATGAAAATGAAGCCTTAACTTTAAAACCTTATGAAGCTAGAGTTTATTCATTAAAATAATAATTATTATCTACTTAGAAAAAAGCAAGCCCAATGTTACGGGCTTGCTTTTTAAATATTATATTTCAAAATGGAAAAGTTATTTATAATATAGAGACAAAAATGATTAACTTCCGATAATCTACTATATGTTAGCTTAATAAACTTTCGCTTAGGGAGAACATAACTTGAAAAATTCTTCTTCTCGCTTTTTCCTTCGGGAAGAGGGAAGGAAAATCGGCAGGAACATGATATAAAATAACAATATCTTCGGGTTTAATACATTCACCAATACCCCTGAGTAAATAATTAATAGGAAGAAGAATGAGAGAACTCTTCAATGGGCTTTTTATGAAACTTTCTATTTTATGTCTCAAAATGAGAAAACTACTTATTATATTGAGATAAAGGCAAATAACTTCCGACTAATAAAAGGAATGTTGACTTTAATTTAAAAAGTTAATAATCATTACCTTATGTAGCTTTCTCATAACGTTTGATGAAAACGAATGGGTGAAACCTTGTATTCTGTGGCTTAAACGTCCCAGATCCTATTAATCTTAGCATGTTCATATCCGTATCTAAATTTATTAAGTACTATATTATGTACTGGTATGAAAAATTGCGGATTCAAAAAAGCTCTTCCATTTCATATGTAATCGTTTTCTTTTGTTTTATAATCAGTACAAGAAAGGAGGAAACCTTAGTGCTGACCCTTCGGCAAAAAAAGATCCTTAAATATTTGCTGGACCACCATGAGTTTACCTCTACGAAAACTTTGGCTGCGAGATACAATATTAGTTTACGCAGTATTTTAAATGATCTGGATAAGATTGAAAATTTCTCTATGAACCAAGGAATAAGAGTAGAAAGGAATAAAAAAGAAGGTATTGCCCTCCATTACTCTAAAGACCCAATTACTTTGCCGGAGTTAAATGACCGCAAGGAAGATTTGCTACCAAAATACACAGCAAATGAGCGGGCATATGAAATTATTCTTTCTTTTTTAAAATCCTCTAAGCCTGTAAGCACTACAGCTCTGGCGGATAAATTGAACACGACTAAACGAACGATGAACGAAGACATGAAAAAAATACGTACTGTTCTGGACAAACACAATTTGTCATTGGAGTACGTAACAAACAAGGGCTTTATCCTTCTCGGAGAAGAAACCAGCCGCCGAAACCTCATTAAAGACATTTGGACACAATGGAAAATTACCGGTAGCGAGCACGATATTAGTTACGCTTTACCATTATTTGATACTTCTAATGAAGAGCTGCAAAAAATTAGAGAAATTGTTTTTGATATTACCTCTCTTCACAGTTATACAGAACAATCGTTAGAAGGATTAATATTTCATATTGCCATCAGTATTCAACGTTGGCATCAAAAATTCACAATTGATATGCCGTGGCAAGAACTAGAAGCGTTAAAAAAACATGCCGAATACGCTCTGGCAGAAACAATTAAAACTCATGTAGAGAAAGCATTTAAAATAGATCTTCCTCAGGCGGAAATAGGGTTTTTGACCTTACACTTACTAGGGGCTAAGCAGCTGTCATCTTCTAAAAATGAACAAGATCAAGAAGCAGATTTTATTCTCAAAAATCAGATCCAACAGTTTATTCAGCATATTGAACGCCAATTGGCCGTAGATTTAGCGAAGGACGAAAAGCTTCAGCAAGGGCTATTCATTCACTTGAAGCCAGCTCTGCATAGAATGAAATTCGGTCTACTTTCCCAAAATCCTTTCCTTCAGGAAATCAATGATCAATACGCAACATTAAAAAACGCTGTAGAACATGCTACTCCTATGTTAGAACATGCCTTTTCAACGAAATTTAACGAAGATGAGGTGGGATATATTGTTCTTCATATCGGAGCAGCAGTTAAAAGACTCCAAAACAACAAAACAGCACCAGTACGTGCAGCCCTTGTATGCGGAACGGGGATCGGTACTGCTCACCTTTTGGACCAAAATATAAAAGACACATTTTCTAACGTCGAGATAATAGAACATTTTTCCTTTTCCCAAGCAATTTCAGAAAGTGCAACTACTAATGATATTGACCTTCTTATTTCTACCATTCCTTTACACGATGTGGGCATACCCTGGGTACAAGTTACCCCTTTTTTAAATGAACAAGACAAAGAAAAGTTAGTAGTGAAACTGAATACAGTTACTATACAGGCAAGTAATCGCCAATACTCATCTACAAAATCTTCTCTGCAGGAAATTACTCATGTTTCAACTGAAAGCCTACAGCTGAAAGCTTCAAATTGGGAAGAAGCCGTTAAAAATGCCGGTGAAATATTAGTAAACGCAGATGCTGTTTCTTCTTCCTATATCGAAAGAACAATTAACATGGTTCGTCAGCACGGCCCTTATATTGTTATTGATAAAGGTTTGGCCATGCCCCACGCGCCTTCCGACAAAGATGTCTATCAAACGGCTATTGCTATAGCTAGATTACAAACACCAGTTCAATTTAACCATGATTCGAATGATCCCGTTTCTCTCATTTTGTTTTTAGCTTCCAAAAATGGTCGGGAACATCTCCAGGCTTTATATCAATTCCGGTTCCTGTGGCAGGATCAAACTTATCGAAATATACTCTTAACAGGAACATTAAACGAAATTAATAATATTTTGAACTTGGCTGAACAGGTAACTTGATTAATTTATTAAAGGAGGCGGGGTCGGTTGCTAGAACAAATGCTCTATGAGGATTCTATTAACTTCACGAATGTTTCACATCATTGGGAAGAAGCCCTTCAATCCTCTTCTGATCCATTATTAAAAAGACGTATTATTTCTCAAGATTACGTTAATGCGATCATTCGAAATGTGAAAGAACTTGGGCCTTATATAGTCTTAACGGACGGAGTGGCTTTTGCCCACGCCAGGCCGGAAGACGGCGCCTTAGCTTCAGGTATCACCTTGCTGAACTTAAAAGAAGGAACAACATTTCCAAACAAGGAAAAACCCGTCTATTTAATTTTTACTTTCGCAGCAGTCTCTGATGACTCGCATTTAACGATGCTTACAGAACTCAGTCATTTATTGAGCAACCCAGAAAATATTAATCGCCTTAAGAATACAGAGACATATGAGGAAGTAATGGAAATCGTTCACGAAAACATTATAGAGGAGGACTATCAATGAAAATGCTAGTAGTTTGCGGAAGTGGTCTTGGCAGCAGTTTTATGATTGAAATGAATGTAAAAGAAATATTGAAAGAAATAAATGCTAAAAACGTCGATATTGATCATTCCGATCTTGGCTCTGCCTCTCCCGATCAAGCAGATGTGTTTATTGTAGGAAAAGATTTAGCCGGGGCAGCACAGTCTCTTGGAGAATTAATCGTATTAAACAATATATTGGATAAACAAGAATTAAAAGAGCGTATTGTTGAGCGCCTTGAAAAAGACTCATTGATTTAAAACCACTACCCGAGGGGGCATAAAACATGAATGGCATTATTTCTTTGATTGTCGATTTATTAAGCCAGCCTGCTGTATTAGTTGCAGGTATAGCTCTTATAGGCCTACTCGTACAACAGAAGAACATCAGCGAAGTAACCAAAGGTACCACAAAAACGTTTCTTGGTTTCATTGTACTGAGCGCTGGTGCTGGTATCATATCCACGTCTCTCGAACCGTTTGGTCAAATTTTTCAAAATGCGTTCAACGTCCAGGGAGTCGTTCCCAATAATGAAGCCATTATTTCTATTGCTATAGAAGAATATGGCTCTACTGCAGCACTAATCATGCTATTCGGTATGATAATAAATATCCTGGTTGCTCGATTTACCAATCTTAAATTCATTTTTCTTACAGGACACCATACCTTCTACATGGCATGTTTTATGGCGATTATTTTAAGCGTCGCTAATATAGGCGGAGTTTCCTCTATTATTTTAGGAGCTATCTGCTTAGGTTTCTTTATGGCAATCTTTCCTGCAATGGCTCAGCCAACAATGCGGAAGATTACCGGCAATGACAGTGTCGGTTTTGGTCACTTTGGCACCATCAGCTATGTGATGGCCTCCGGCATCGGTATGCTTTTCAAAAACAAAAGTACATCGACGGAAGATGTGAAATTTCCGAAAGGTTTGGACTTTTTACGAGACACTTCAGTGAGTATTTCTCTTACGATGGTTATTGTATATGTTCTCGCTTCCCTATTTTCGGGTCCAACCTTTATTGAACAAAATTTAAGTGATGGCACTAACTATCTTGTTTTCGCTGTTATTCAAGGTGTCACCTTCGCAGCAGGAGTCTTCATTATTCTTGCAGGGGTCCGGTTGATTCTAGCTGAAATTGTTCCAGCGTTTAAAGGAATTTCCGAAAAGCTTGTTCCAGGGTCTAAGCCGGCACTGGATTGCCCTATTGTTTTCCCTTACGCTCCGAACGCCGTTCTTATTGGTTTTCTCACCAGTTTTATCGCCGGAATTTTAGGAATGTTCGCTCTATTTTTTATCGGTGGAACAGTTATCATTCCTGGCATTGTACCTCATTTCTTTCTTGGCGCGACCTCAGGCGTGTTCGGCAACGCTTTTGGCGGCATCAAAGGAGCAATTGCCGGGGCGTTTGCGAATGGGCTGTTGATCACCTTTCTACCACTTCCGTTGATTCCCTTCCTGGGTGAACTGGGTCAGGCAAGTACCACTTTCTCCGATACAGACTTCCTCGCTGTTGGGATGACATTCGGATATGCTGCTCAATACCTTGGATACATCGGCGTCATTGCCGGCATTATTATCCTTGCAGCAGTTTCCATCCTGATTAAATCCCGGGGCGGTAAGAAAACAGATATGTCTGATAAAAAATCCGCTTAATTCAATCATTTTAACATGAGGAGGACTGGCAAATGACCAGTAAAACAAGTGTTTCAGATTTATCTATTACTACCATTCGTACATTAACGATCGACAGCGTTGAAAAGGCTCAACATGGGCATCCTGGCATGCCCATGGGCACGGCCCCACTTGCCTATGCTCTGTGGACAAACGTGATGAATCACAACCCTAAAAACCCAGACTGGTTTAATCGTGACCGATTCGTACTTTCTGCCGGGCATGGCTCGATGCTCATATACAGCCTGCTTCATCTTACTGGTTACGATCTTTCGCTAAAAGAATTGCAGTCTTTTCGCCAATGGGGAAGCAAAACACCGGGGCACCCCGAATTCAGGCATACTCCAGGTGTTGAAACTACTACGGGACCTTTAGGCCAAGGGGTGGCAACTTCCGTTGGTATGGCCATGGCCGAAGCCTATTTAGCGGCAAAATTTAATCGCCCGAATTATCCCATTGTCGACCACTTCACTTACTGCCTCTGCGGTGACGGTGATTTAATGGAAGGGGTGGCTAACGAGGCTATCTCGCTGGCTGGTCACCAACAGCTTGGAAAACTTATTATGATTTTTGACTCTAATGATGTCAGTTTGGATGGAGATGTTTCTCTTTCCTACTCGGAAGATGTAAAAGAAAAATTTGAGGCTTGCGGTTGGGAAGTACTATTCGTTTCAGACGGCAACAACATTCAAGAAGTCGAAACAGCTTTAATGAAAGCGAAATTAAACAGCGATCAGCCAACGCTTATTGAAATCAAAACCACCATTGGTTTTGGCTCCAGTATTGCGGGTACACATGAAGCTCACAGTGATCCATTGGGGATAGAAGAAATTAAAAAAATTAAAGAAAAATATCAATGGAGTTATGAAGAAGACTTTTATATTCCTGATGAAGTGAAGCAAGACTTTGAACGAGTTCAAAACCTTGGGCAAGAACACGAAGAAAAATGGAATGAATTACTAGGAAGCTACCAAGAAAAATTTCCCTCCCTTGCTGATGAATTTTTCAAATTGCAGAATTTAGATTCTTTAGAAGTGCCAACAGAGACGCTCCCTTCCTATGAAATAGGATCAACGCTTGCTACCAGAAATGCTTCAGGAGAAAGTTTAAATATACTGGCAAAAGAATTTTCCGCTTTTATTGGTGGCTCTGCTGATTTAGATTCTTCCACCAAAACTCGTTTACTCGAAGAAAAAGATTTTTCTCCTTTGGATCGGTCTGGACGTAATATTCGTTTTGGCGTCCGTGAGTTTGCGATGGCAGCAACAGCAAACGGATTAGCTCTTCATCATTTGCGGCCGTTCGTCAGTACGTTTTTCGTTTTTTCCGATTATTTGCGGCCGGCTCTGCGCCTCTCAGCTTTAATGCAGCTGCCAGTGACGTATGTTTTCACCCATGATAGCATAGCCGTCGGTCAGGATGGCCCGACCCATCAGCCAGTAGAACAATTAGCCTCTCTTCGTGCCATGCCTGGTTTAACAGTTATCCGGCCTGCGGATGCCAATGAAACAAAAGAAGCCTGGAAATGGATCACTGAGCATAACAATGGTCCTGTGGCTTTAATTCTCGGTAGACAAAAAGTTGAGGTTTTTGCTGAAATTGCAGACAAGAGCCCGTCTTCTTTACACCGTGGGGCTTATATTTTATCCGAGCCTAAGCAGCAAGAAGAGGGGATCATTATTGCTACCGGTTCTGAAGTAGAACTAGCTATGAAAGCAAAAGAAAAATTAGAACAAGAAAATATTTACATTCGCGTAGTGAATATGCCTTCTTGGGAGCTTTTTGAGCAACAGGATGACGCTTATAAACAAGCAGTTCTTCCTTTAAATTTAACCAATCGAGTAGTAGTAGAAATGGGATCAAAACTAGGTTGGCGGGAATATGCTAGCGATCGAGGGATCATCATGAGTGTCGATGAATTCGGTGCTTCCGGTCCTGGTGATCGCGTCATCCAAGAATACGGATTTACCGTAGAAAAAGTAGTTGCTAACATGAAGAAGTTGTTAGAAAATTAAAGACTGTCTATTTTCGTGCGAATGATAAAGCTATCTCTTAAGGAGGCGGCGGTTGCTTAATCGTATAATGGAAAAACAAATTTCTTTGTTAACACACACGAAGGGGGTTGTCCTCATTTTTAGGGCAGCTCCTTTTTATGTTATCTATTTCTTAAAACAGGAAGAAATTTCTTAATGAGACAAAAGCAAATAACTTCCGGTAATCTACTTTATGGTAATAATCGAAGGAAAGCAGCTATTTCCTAAGCACTTCCTTTTTAAGATAAAGAATGAGTCAAACACCATCCATAATATTCCTTTTCAAATGATTGACTGCTATCATGGAAAAAGAAAT
>NZ_ATVM01000035.1 GCF_000420725.1 Marinococcus halotolerans DSM 16375
TGACCACAGATCCCAGCGCATAAAAAAAGGCATGAGAGATACACTAATCGCGCGGTCACAAAGAGAAAAGAAGCTGCTTCTCCCTTTGGTTTAAACGCGATCAGCATTCTCTCATGCCTGCTTTACCAGTAACACGGAACACTAGATCAATATTTTCGTTTCGATGAAAGCCTTTGCAGATGAATGGTTAAATAAACGGCTTCGCCTTCTGGTATCGTCGTCTGCAAAGCACGCTGCATCGTTCGTATGAGCTTCCAGGACAGATTATAGCAGAAGGGATACTCGGCCTGCAACATTTTTTTTAATGGTTCAGACGCCTCTTCAAACTCCCCATTTCTTACCCTTGCGACAGCCTGCTGCAGATGCCGGAACAGCCGGCGGTGATCTAAATCCTCCGGAGACAGCTGAATATCAAGAGCCCGCTCTACCATTACCGTCATATCCTTGACCAGGCGCGTATAAGCGTTCACCTGGTCAAGCGGCGTTCTCGTCACTGCCCCGTGCAGGTGCAGAGCAATAAACCCTTTTTCTTCCTCAGGCAGCCGCACTCCTGTCCATTGTTCAATTTCGTCAATGATCCATCCAGCCGCCCGGTATTCTTTGTCATAAGCAAGCTGCGTTTCTTTTAGAAATGGGTTGCTGATGGTTAGACCTTTTTTTGTTCTCTCAAGTGCGAAGCTGAGGTGATCCGTTAACGCTACATGAATGTGTTCTTCGAACGTTTCCTCCCACTCCGCTTCAAGCACCTGCAGAATTTCTGTAATACAGGCGATAAACGTTTCGTCGATATGCTCAATTAACTGTCGGTATTGCGTCTGTTCATTTTCGTTTTTCAGTATGAAAAACTTTTCCGGCGCCCCGGCGTCAATGAAGTCTCCCGGGCGCTTGGAAAAACCGATCCCCCGCCCGGTAAGAATAACTTCCCCGTATTCCTCATGTTCTGCAATAACAACGTTATTGTTTAACCCTTTAATTACTTTCATCTTTTACCACCATGTTCCTGCTGATCTGATTTACATACCGTAAGCGTGATAGCCTCCGTCAACATGGATAACTTCCCCTGTAATCCCACTCGACATTCCGCTCATCAGAAAGGCAGTGGTGTCTCCGACTTCTTTTTGGGTAACCGTACGACGCAGCGGGGCATGCTCCTCCATAGCCTTGATGGTATCGTTAAAGCCGGAAACGCCTTTAGCTGCCAGTGTACGAATCGGACCGGCTGAGATTGCATTAACTCTAATGTCATCTGCGCCAAGATCATTTGCCAAATACCGGGTACTCGCCTCCAGGGAAGCTTTTGCTACGCCCATAACGTTATAATTATTTACGATCCGCTCTGCCCCGAGGTAGCTCATCGTCACAAAGGAGCCCCCCTCTGTCATTAAATCGAACTCTTTTACGGCCTTTGCAACTGCGGTAAAGGAGTACGCACTGATTTCCTGGGCCAGGAGAAATCCTTCACGTGTAGCATTTAAGTATTCGCCTTCGAGCTCTTCTCTTTTCGCATAGGCAAGGGAATGAACGACACCATGAATCGTTCCCGCTTCTTCTTTAATTTTCGCAAAGCATTCTCGGATCTGCTCATCATTGGTGACATCGCACTGCACGACGAGCGGCTCTTGCTGATCCAGCGAATCCGCCAATTTTCTGACACTTTTTTCGGTGCGCTGCTGGCCGTATGTAAATACTAAATCAGCTCCTGCTTCTGCCAGGCTTTCAGCTGCTCCCCAGGCTATACTTCTTTTATTGGCAACACCCATCACCACAAACGTTTTTCCTTTAAGCGATAATTGCATCGTTGTCTCTCCTTTAGATATGATTGTATCAATATCAAATAATTTCTTTACCTTTATATCATTGAACCGCCGGGCTGTCCAACAGCCTTTATATTTTTTCAAAAGGGGGAACACAGAATGAACAGGCAATTTGACTTTATCAGTGACATTCACGGCTGTGCGCACGAAATGAATGAGATGCTTTCAGCACTTGACTATGATCATAGTCAAAATTATACGCATCCGGGCGGCCGTCAGCTTATAATCGTTGGTGACATCACGGACCGCGGGCCGAATTCTATAGACGTCATCCGTATAACAGACCGCATGGTTAAAAATGGAAATGCTCTGTATTTGCCTGGAAACCACTGCGACAAACTATACCGTTGGTTTTTAGGGCGGCCGGTTCAGGTAGGCCACGGACTTGAAAAAACGATCCAGGAGTGGGAAGCCCTCCTCCCTGACAAGCAGCAGGAGGTGAAGCAGAAGTTTATGGACTTATTTGAACAAGCACCGCTGTATCAGCTGTTCGACGATGGAAATATTCTTGCTTCCCACGGAGGCATGCAAAAGGAGCTGATCGGCCGGATGGACCGCAGAACCCGGAATGTCGTTTTGTACGGACCGACAAAGCTAAACGCCGAGCGCGAACCTGAGCGCATAGACTGGGCCACCTCTTACAGCGGCAAGCCTTTTGTGATTTACGGCCATACTCCTGTATGGGAAGCGAGGCTCGTCGACCGGACCTTAAACATCGATACAGGCTGTTCGTTTGGTAACAAGCTTACCGCCTACCGCTACCCGGAGAATGAATTCGTTGAGGTTCCTTCCACGCTGCCGCTGCAGCCGGATCACTTAAATACCTTCAGCCGCTGAGAAGTCAGAAAATCATTAATATCTTCAGGGAAGGGAGCCTTAACAGTGATCATTGTTTCCTGTACCGGATGAAAGAAATCCAGCCGGCAGGCGTGCAGCGCCTGTCTTTTCAAGCACTCATTTTCATTTCCATACAGCGTATCACCAGCAAGCGGAAAGCCTGAAACAGAGGCATGCACCCGGATTTGATGCGTCCGCCCGGTTTTCAGCCCAAACTTCATGACTGTATACTCTGGAAGTAATTCAATCACCTCTGCGGTGGTTACAGCTCTTTTGCCATCTGGTGCTGCTATCTGCTCCACCAGACTGGTTGTACTCGGGCGAATCGGAACATCTATAAACGTAAATTCCTGCGGCCATCTGCCTTCAACGATCCCCATGTACTCTTTGGCTCCGGCATCCATATGTTTTTCCATTCTGGAGTGGGCATATGCATGACAGGCAAACGGCACGATGCCGCTCGTTCCGCGGTCGAGCCTTGAAACCGGATGAATAGCAGACTGTATGCCCTTGCTTCGCAGATAACCGGCAAGTCTCCCTGCGAGTGATTCCTCCCCTACTGCTCTTCCTGGAAGCGTCGGAAGGCCTGCAGGCTTGTTGACGACGATTACATCTTCATCCTCGTACAACACCTCGAGCTGCTCCCGGGACTCTTTAAAATGAGCCGGCACGGTTCCTGCTGGAATGCTTATCTGCAGCTCGTCCCCGGCACTTAACCGATCATTTCCCCGGACCTGTTCCCCGTTTATATACAGCGGAAGTGTATCTATTTTTTTCCATAAACGCCGAGAGACATCCTTGTACTGACTCAGAAAATTTTTCACCTTCAAGCCTTCTGCCCCGGAAGGCATGCTCCACGTAATCGTCCGCATCCTTTTACTCCCCGATAAACGATTCCTTCACGCGCTTCCAAAAAGGAAACGGACGGAAACGGGCGAATCGTACTTTTTCTTCTGCCACCCTGTACTGAATGGACTCGATGCCCTGGTCTACAAGGGTGATATGGTCAATAGTGATCTGCATATCCACATCGTTTACCGGACGCAGAAGACAGGTATGGTGCTGCGGCAGAATTAACGGCGAGCCTATCGTCCGGTAGACCCGGTTATTGATGCTTGCCATTTCAGCTATTTGAATACTTGATAAGGAAGGGTGCAGAATTGCCCCTCCCAGGGATTTGTTGTACGCCGTGCTTCCGGAAGGGGTGGAAATACATAAGCCGTCTCCGCGAAACGTTTCAAAATGTTCACCTTTAATATCTACATTGCACACGAGGGATCCTTCGAGCGTTTTTACCATACACTCATTTAAGGCTAAGTACCGTTCGAATCTCGTATGTTCATTGTACCGGACAATCACTTCAAGCAGTGGGTATTCCACCACCTGAAACGGCGTTTTTGCAAGATGAATCACCAGCTTTTCCACTTCTTCAGGCTGCCAGTCTGCGTAAAAACCGAGGTGGCCGGTATGTATACCTACAAAGCATACATCTTCAAGTGATTCATAATAATGATGGAACGCCTGCAGCAGTGTGCCGTCGCCTCCTACAGTAATAACAATATCCGGATGGACTTCGTCATGGATCAGGCCGAATTCATTCAGATAGGAAAGCACTTTGTCCCTGATTTCGTTGGAGGTGTCATCTCCCCGGGACGTAACATTATATCGCATATTTTCATCGGTGGACGGGATACTCATGTATTTGGACCCTCACTTTCCCTGTTTTGCATATAGATACGCTGTGCTTCCCGTACCTCGCCTTTAATTTTAGACATTTCTTCATCGAGTTGAAACGCAGCTTCTGCAGCGCGCTGCAGTCGATGTTTAATATCCTCCGGAATTTCACCGCTGTACTTGTAGTTTAAAGAATGTTCAATAGTAGCCCAGAAATTCATGGCCATTGTCCGTACCTGAATCTCTGTGAGGACGTCTTTGCGGCCGTCAATCGTATGCACAGGATAAGAAACGACCATATGAAAAGACCGGTAGCCACTCTCTTTTTTTTCCTTAATGTAATCCCGCTCCTCCAAAACATCAAAATCCTGCCTTGTCCGCATCAGCTCCACAATAGTATCAATGTCGCTCACAAATTGGCAGACAATGCGAATACCGGCGATGTCCTGCATTTTTGTGTCGATCTCGTCGAGCGGTATATCTTTGCGCTGGGCTTTATCAAGAATGCTTGTTACCGGCTTGACCCTTCCGGTAACAAATTCAATCGGAGTGTGCTGTGAAGACATCTGGTACTGCTCTCTTAATCCTTTTAATTTTACCTTAATTTCCTCTACCGCCTGCATATAAGGCGAAAGAAATGTCTGCCAGTTACTCATGGTTTACCACCACTCATTTACATTATTATGAGGTTATACGTTGAACGCTTCTTCAAATGCAGATACCATTTCAGTACCGTAATTCCCGTTTCCCGGCACATTATCCATTAAATAATCAATTTCTTCATGAAAGTTTTCTAAATGCAGCGCACTCCCGTTCTTTACATAGACATGCTTTTCTTGCTCATGAGCTGCTTTTAAAAGCGGCCACACTCTTTTTGGAATACGAAGCTGTACAAATTCATCTTCCATATCCAGTACATAAACTAGCGTCAGGGCATCGGAATCTGCAAGCATCTGCCCGCCGTCGCTTAATTTCTGCCATTCTTTTTCCGGCCACTCTTCTACCGGATACATCATTAATGATTCATTGTCTTCTTCGTAATGATTCACAGTTAATATATGCTGCATGTCATAATTCCTCCAAAACAGGGAAAGTATACGTTTCTTGTCTGTACCTAATTTTATCATAACTTATGTACACAGACAGAGCGCAAACCATATGATAAGATAATGCATAGCGTTTTTCCAGTAATTCGGTATTAGAAAGGACGATTCACCATGGCGAAAGAACAGGAAATTGAAGCGAAGAACCTTTTAACGGAGAAGGAGTTTTCCTCTCTTACAGCTGACTTTGCGATTCGGGAAAGTGATTTTTCTTCGCAGAAAAATACATACTTTGACACGAGCAGCTTCGACCTTCGCGCCCGTAAATCTGCTTTGCGTATACGCGAACGGGCCGGTTCTTTCACCTTAACGCTAAAAGAGCCGGCCCAGGAGGGGCTCACCGAATGGAATCAGGCTGTCACTGCCGAGGAGGCGCAGGAGGCGATCACAGCTGGAACGCTTCCTGCCGGCGAAGTTGCCGAACGCCTTCAGACACTGATCGGCTCCGGGCTTGTTGAAAATATAGGTACACTCACCACTTACCGGGCCTCCCAGCCTTTCCGCACGGGAGAAGTCTTTTTTGACCGAAGTCATTATTTAGGAGTCACGGATTATGAGCTCGAAATAGAAGGCCCAAGCGAAAAAGACGTCTCTTCCTGGATGAACGAGCTGGCAGACCAGCACCAATTCCCGTTGCGCAGCACACCAAACAAAATTGAACGTCTCTTTCAGCGCAGCCGGGAGCAGAATGAAAAACAGTAACATACGCACATTGTTCTTCATTTGAAATACTGGTATATTTTTCTTATCTGAATTTTATTAGTGGGGTGATTGTTTTTGACGATTTCTTCCTCTCTTTTCCCGTCTTCAACCAATGCAGCTGCAGGAAGCGGCCAGCCGTCTATGTCTTCGCAAACAGCTTCTGCTTCCGGGCGCTTTGGCTCTTTTTTATACGATTCCCTGAAGTCAACGCAGGCCATCATGTCCGAACAGAGCAGCAGCGGCTTCAGCCCGTTATCTTCTTCGTTATTCTTAAACCCGGCGAGCGCCAACAGCTATTTCAGCCATTTAGGAGACGAAGCATCCAGCACTTCAGCTGAGCCTGCCGCCAAAGAAGTCAAAGAGGAAACATCTGCCGCCTCTGCCAGTCCTTCTTCACCTAAACAGTCTTCAGGCTCAGGTGTTGTGCAGACGATTGAGCGTTTATCTGAAAAATACGGTGTAGACAGTAAACTTGTTCGAGCTCTGGTAAAGCAGGAATCAGGCTTCAATCCGGATGCGAAAAGCCATGCTGGTGCTATGGGGCTGATGCAGCTGATGCCGGGTACTGCTTCTATGCTGAAGGTAAAAGACCCGATGGATCCTGAACAAAACCTCGATGGTGGAATTCGCTATTTAAGAGACATGCTCAATAAATACAATGGCAATAAAACGCTTGCCCTTGCCGCCTATAATGCCGGTCCAGGCAACGTTGATAAATACGACGGTATTCCACCGTTTAAAGAGACCCAAAAGTACGTGCCAAATGTGCTCGCTAACTATCAGGATCTTGTATAACCCGAAAAAAAACAATCCCGTCCCGGGGTTGTTTTTTTGCCCCGACAGGCTTCTGCCGTTCAAAATATTTGCGGTTGCCGGGTCTCATTGCTAGAATAAAAACTGAAATACACTAATTGCGTTTTTCGCTAGTGTCCTTCCTTTGGAGGCATAAACGTTAAAACGTTGTTCCGGAGGCTTACAATGGCAGCTTTTCAATCCAGCTTTGATAAACTTGGCGAAGAAAAACTTTCCGAACTTATTGATACATTTTACAGGAAGGTTGGCGATCATCCGGATCTGGCTCCTATTTTTCCAGAAGACCTTACAGAAACTGCCCGTAAACAAAAGCAGTTTATGACACAATTTTTAGGCGGCCCGCCTTTATATACAGAAGAACACGGCCATCCGCGCCTGCGGGCCCGGCATCTCCCGTTTCCAATTACGGAAACACGAGCGAAAGCCTGGCTGTTATGCATGGACGAAGCGATGGAAGAAATAAAAATGGAAAATGATGTAAGACAGGAAATGTTTCAGCGGCTTATGGTGACAGCCCAGCACATGATAAATACTACTGAAGAAAATTCATAACGAAAGGAGCGTGAACTGGTCATGGGCAACGAGCATTTTTCTTTTTGTGATGACAGTTCCGGTTCCTGCAGTCTGCCGCAGTCTACCGACACACATTTATCGAAAAAGCCGCTTGAATTATATATTTTTATGGATCCATTATGCCCCGAATGCTGGGCATTTGAACCTGTATTAAAAAAGCTGCTCATCGAATACGGCCACTATTTCACGCCAAAGCTTCTGCTCACTTCAAACATTGAATGCTGGAGTGAAGAGAAACAGAAGCCCGTGAAAGAAGATATGAAAAAAGAAATGGCTTTGTTTTATGAGGAAGTGGCTACCCGCACCGGCATGCCGGCAGACGGAAGCGTGTGGCTGAAGCACTCGGCTCCTTCTGCTTACATTCCTGCGCTCGCCATGAAGGCTGCAGAAATGCAGGGAAAGCAGCTTGCTTCGGTTTTTTTCCGGAATATAAGAGAGAATTTGTTTCTGCATGGCCAGGACATCTCTACGGAGGAAACGCTTGTCCAGATTGCGGAAGCTACCGGGCTCGACATTGAAGAATTTCAGCGCGATATACATTCTGCCTGTACCAGGAAGGCTCTGAATTGCGATATCAGGACCTCCCGCGAGATGGAGGTCGATCAAGCCCCTACATTCGTGTTTTTTAACGATCACGTGGAAGATGGAGGCCTGAAGGTTTCCGGACTGTATCCCTACCAGGTTTACGAAGAAATCCTCTCCGACATGCTCGGGCACGTACCGGCGCCTTCTCATTCACTAACGCTTGAGAAGTTTCTTTCCCGCTATCCGCGAATTACGACAAAAGAGGTTTCAGTCGTATTCGACTGGAGTGAAAAAGAGGCTGAAAAGCAGCTGAAGCAGCTTGTGCTGTTGAGAAAAATGAAGCACGTTCCATTAAAAAATGGGGCCTACTGGGAGTATGTTCCTTCCTTTACCTGAAAAAATAAAATCCGCGGAAATGCAAATGCATCTCCGCGGATTTTTTTATTGAAGCAGCAGTTCTTCCAGTTCATTCAAGGTATCTTCAAAGGATTTCATTGCCAGTTCAATCGGCTTGGAGGTAGTCATATCGACTCCTGCTTTTTTCAGAACTTCAATCGGATAATCGGAACTGCCGGATTTCAGAAACTCCAGGTATCGTTCCACCGCAGGCTCCCCTTCCTCAACAATCTGCTGGGACAAAGCAGCCGCAGCGCTGTAGCCGGTGGCATACTGATATACATAAAAGTTCATATAAAAATGAGGAATCCTTGCCCATTCAAGCGCAATATCATCATCGAGCGTCATATGCGGCCCGAAATACTGTTCATTTAACTCGTAATAAAGGGAGTTCAGCAGATCGGGAGTTAATGCTTCCCCGGCTTCTGCCTTTTCGTGAATTAACTGCTCAAACTCAGCAAACATTGTCTGGCGGAAAACCGTGCCCCGGAAGCCTTCGAGGTACTGGTTTAATAAATACGCTTTTTCTGTTTTGTTTGTCGTTTTTGCCAATAAGTGGCGGGTAAGCAGCGCTTCATTGACAGTAGAAGCTACCTCTGCGACGAAAATGGTGTAATCAGCATAAGGATAAGGCTGATTTTGATGAGTCAGATAGCTGTGCATCGAATGCCCAAGTTCATGGGCCAGTGTGTATACATTGTTAATACTATCCTGCCAGTTCATTAAAATGTAGGGCATCGTTCCATATGCGCCCGAAGAATAGGCTCCGCTCCGTTTTCCAACATTTTCATAAACGTCTACCCAGCCTTTTTCAAATCCGCCGGCAATTGTTTCTGTATATTCTTTTCCCAATGGCTGCAGCGCTTCAAGAACGGTTTCTTTCGCTTCCTCGTACGTCATTTTCATATCAATGTCTTTAACCAGCGGCGTATACAGATCATAGTTATGAATCTCGTCGAGCTCAAGTACCTGCTTACGCAGCTTTACGTAGCGGTGAAGCAGCGGCAGATAATCATGGACAGTCGAAACGAGCTGGTCATACACTTTTTCCGGAATATGATTGTTGCTTAGCGCAGCTTCTCTGGCTGAGCGGTATTTGCGGATGCTTGCATTAAACGTATTCTTTTTCACCTGACCGCCAAGTGTGCTTGAGATTGTATTTTTAAACCTGCTGTAGGTGCTGTAGACAGCTTTAAAAGCTTCTTCACGCACACGGCGGTTGTCGCTTTCCAAAAAGTTCAGCAGACGTCCATGTGTCACCTGGGCATCGTTTCCGTTCTCATCCTTTATCGACGGAAACTCCAGATCAGCATTATTTAGCATGCCAAAAGTGTTCCCCGGTACAGCCATCACTTCAGAAGCCTGAGCAAGCAATGCTTCTTCTGATTCTGTCAGCACGTGGGGGCGTTCTTTATTAATAGCATCGAGTGCATGTTCATACAACCGGAGCTCCGGCTCTTCTTCATAAAATGCTTTAATCGTTTTCTCAGGGATAGTCAAAATTTCCGGCACGAGAAAAGCCGTCGCCTGGCCAAGCTGGCTCGCCAGTCTTCTTGCCCGGTCCTCCATACCCTGATACAGCGATTCATTTGTATTTTGATCATAACGCATGTGTGCATAAACAAATAAACGGCTGAACCGCTCTGTAATTTTATCCTGCTGCTGCAGGGCTTCATACAGCATATGGCCCGAATCTCCGAGGCGGCCTTTATACGACTCGATTGCCGGAATCAGGCTTTGAATTTGTTTGAATTCCTCTTCCCATTCTTCATTGCTTGAAAAAATATCCTCTAAATTCCATTTATACTGTTCACTGATTTCTTCGCGTTTTGGCAGTTGTTCTACAGCAGATGAACTCAATGGAACGCACCTCCCTTTATCTTTCTCTCCTATTGTATCGAACTATTTCCAGTTGTACCAATGAATCGTTTTTCTGCTTCAAGCTTTTTGATATAGGCCGTGAATATTCTGACTAAGCTGCGATCCTGCGACCAACCTTTTTCTGCGGAGGTTCCGAACGACAGGTCCTTTTTCATGTGCCAGTGTCCGTGGTGAAAGTAAACCGTTTTCCGCCATTTCAGCCATTGCAAAAAATGCCAGACCGCCTGATGCAGGTAAGCCTCTGTACGAAGACCGGGCCGTATCAACGGAGTAAGCAGCGGATCTTTTTGCACTGAATTTAAAATATCTTTTAAAGAAACGTTCCTTTGATGAATAATCCGGTAAAACAGCAGGGTCTGCCATACGAGCGGCGGCCCCCGGAAAACGCAGCAATACGGCGTGGGCCAGCCCAGGTCCGCAGGATACAAACTAATATGAGAAAAGTTCCGGGTATATATCTCCAGGGCCTCCCAATACTGCACGCATCCTGTAAATTGATAAGAAGAAAAGCGCCACTTGTTTTTATGTGCAAGTATTTCATCAATACAGCTAAATGACAGATTCATAGGAGCGAAAAAATAATCGAGCTTTATGGCAGCCAGCGGGAGCCTTAAGGAACGTGCTACTATTCTCTTGGGCGAAGTTTCAAAAAACGGCTGCACGATTAAAACTTCCCCGGAAGACGGTATCAGCACAGGCGCCGCATTAAAATACCCGGAAAATAATGAAGACCACACTGCTTCATTCCAAAACCAGCGTCCAGCGTTTTTTCGCTGCACCAGTTTCGGAGCAAAAAACCACAGTGAAAGGATTTCCTTTTCTTTGTATGTACGGCTCCTTGTCAAAAGCTGCGGCGAATCAATCGCACTCCTCTGTATCTCCAGAGCCACTTGGCGTTCTGCCCACTGAACGAAGACGTCTGCCCTTCTTCCTTCCTCCGGCAGCTGCTGCTCAATAACAGGAGAAAGATCCTGGTCTTTAAGCCAGCTGGCGAGCATAGTTTTTCCCTGGATGTGCTCCCCCGATTCTCCGTAAAGCAGACGGCAGTCTGCACGCCGGGAATGGACAAAATGAGGACGGGCGTTTGATTTGTTACGAAGATGTACTTCGTGCCCGCACTCCGGGCAGTAGTAAGGGGGAAGAGTAGCGGAATCCAGGCTTGAAACTGCCCGGCCGTTCGCGTTGAGAGCATTAAACATGTGTATCAGCCTTTCCGGTGGGGGATGTAATGCGGGGATGTCATATAAAATAAAAATAAAAGACCAGCGTCACACGCCAGCCTTTTAGAGATACACACATACTTATGAGAAGTTTTCATTGAAGGTTTGAAGACCATATTCGGATGCAATCGTCGTGCCGTACTCACGTATACGGAAAATGGAGAGATCGGATTCATTTCCATACTCCAGCACATGACTCACCATGTTGTCCTGTTCGTCCTCTGTATAACGCTGATCAAATACTAAATAAAGATAATACCGATTTTCAAAGAAATATACTTCGTTGTGAACATCCGATACGTGGAAGGCCTTACTCAGGCTGATTAAATCTTCCATGTCCTGGAAGGAAATAACGATTTCCAGATCCTCAGACTCAAGTGAGCCATTTCTGTCTGATTTAGACGAGCGGTATTGTTCATCAAGCATATCCACGATGTTGTCATCCACAGGGGCTTCCTCTTTGTTTTCTGATACCGGAATTTCAAGCTTCACATTTCCATCGGTAACCTGTCCTCTAGTAACTACGATTTCCATGCCCTGATCGAGTGCCTGTACCTGAATCCATAACGGTCCTTCTATTTCAAAGTTTTCTAAGTCGTGTGCTTCGTTAATCATATCAAAGAATAATTCTTCTCCACGTTCACGGTTATACCAAATCTCATCCCGGTCGAAACCGCGGTCTTCAATATCCGTGTACGTAATGTAAAACTTCACTGTCGACTCGTTAATTCTTTCGATTTCCACTATTTTTCTCCCTCCTCAAGCTAGGGTCGGTCTTCTACTTACTATGAAATACTATACCCTAACAATAACATATAGTAATCCTTTTAATCATAGCGCCGTACTGGACCCTTTGTGAGTTGTGCTCATCCCAGGATGCAACGTTCGTTGAGGGAGCGGAGCATCAATAATTTAACACTGGTTTGATTTTATATTTTCAGATAAAATCACACTCATGTCAAGGAAAGAAACTCATTTTAGCAAAACGAAGCGTAATTATAAAAAGAAGAAAAATTCCGACCGGCGCCGAAATTTTTCTTTCTTTTTAGTTTACCATTTTTTGCGCTTCCATCAAGTTAAAAGTACGGACTTTTCTTGGAAGGAAACGACGGATTTCAGCTTCATTGTAGCCTACCTGTAAACGTTTATCATCATAAATGATCGGCCGTCTCAACAGCCCGGGATGTTCGCTGATTAACTGGAAAAGGCGCTGCAATGGAAGGTTTTCCATTTCCACGTCTAATTCCTGAAATACTTTTGAACGGCGGGAGACGATTTCATCGGTGCCGTCCTCCGTCAGGCGGACAATTTCTTTCACTTCATCCACTGTTAACGGTTCCGCAAAAATATTTCTTTCATTATAAGCAATCTCATGTTCGTCCAACCATGCTTTCGCTTTCCGACAGGATGTACAACTTGGAGATGTAAGCAATGTCACCATGTTAACAAATCTCTCCTTCCCCAACTATGGGAGTAAAATGGGCGAAAACAACGTATAATATTCTCTGCTATTTAGTCACAAGATTATTATACAATAATTATTCTAATTTGAAAAGAGGTTTTAACTGGTTTGTGAATGATTATACTTTTGGACTTTAATTCAACAATACTTTATTTATACCTCTTCATCATGGTTTTAAAACTTTCTAAGCGCACAATTTGTTAACGTTTTGTGACAATTCATTTAAACTGTTCACTTTTTATTTTAAATGAACGATTCTCAATTACATGCTTTGTTTTTCAACAACTCATTTAATTGTTTCCGCCCTTACCATATATACGTTAGAAAATGGCTGAAGGTTCACCCTCCAGCCAAATTTCTTTAATTTTTTTCGTTATTGTACTGCATATAAACTACGTGAGTAGCTAAGAAGTCTTCTACTCCATGCTTGCCATCAGCACCGCCAAGTCCGGATTTTCGGAAGCCGGCGTGATAGCCCTGGACAGCTTCGAAATTTTCCCGGTTGACGTACGTTTCGCCAAAGCGCAGTTCGTTGACCACTCTCATAATTTCGTTCATATCCTCACTATAAACGGAGGAAGAAAGACCGAATACGGTATCGTTGCCTTTTTCAATTGCTTCATCAAGCGTTTGGAACGTATCGATAGGAATAACCGGACCAAAAATTTCTTCCTGCATGATTTCCATGTCATGCCGGGCGTTGCTGATCACCGTTGGTTTGTAAAAATAACCTTTATTTTGATCGCCTGGTTCACCGCCAGCAACTACTTTCGCCCCGTCTTTTTTAGCACTTTCCACCATCGCATGCACTTCATCGAAGCGGTCTTTGCTCACGAGCGGGCCGACGTCGGCATTTTTAGATGCGCGCGGGTCTCCCATTGTTTTTTGTTCGAACGCTTCCTGCAGACGTTTGGTGAATTCTTCAGCGATACTTTCGTGCACATATACCCGTTCTGCGTTTGTACAGGCCTGGCCGTTATTAGCAAGCCGGGAGGTCGTAATGTGTTTTACGGCAGTATCAATATCTGCGTTCGCTGTTACAATGGCCGGTGCTTTCCCGCCGAGTTCGAGATTAACTTTTGTAATGTTCTGTGCTGCCGCTTCCATTACTTTCGTTCCCGCAGGCACGCTGCCAGTCATTGTTATCATGTCTACATTTTCATGGGAAGCCAGAGCATTTCCTATTTCTGAGCCTGTGCCTGTGATCAGGTTGTAAACCCCTTTTGGGAGTTCATCCATTTCATCGATAAGCTTCGTAAATTCGACAGCAGTGTTAGGCGTCTGCTGGCTCGGCTTCAGTACAATCGTGCAGCCGGTAACGAGCGCTGTTGCTACTTTTCTGGCCAGAATAAACACCGGAAAGTTCCACGGCACAATACCACCGACAACGCCTATAGGTTTTTTGTAAATGAAGATATTTTCATTTTCACGGTCACTTGGCAGGATTTCTCCTTCAATTCTTCTTGCCCACTCGGACATATAGCGGAAATAATCAATGGCAAGATCCACTTCACCGCTGGCCAGTCCGTAATCTTTGCCCTGCTCCTCCTGAAGAAGGTCAATAAACCGGTCCCTGTTTTCTTCTATTTTATCTCCGAGGGCACGGACAATTTTCCCCCGTTCGATATTCGGTGTCAGCTCCCATCCTTTTTGAGCAGCAGAGGCGGCAGCAACAGCTTTATCCACATCCTCTTTTGTCGCTTTCACCGTTCGGGAAATAGTTTCTTCCGTCGCCGGGTTTTCAATTTCAATATATTCATCACTAGAAGCGTTTACGTATTCGCCATTAATGTACAGTTGATGTGTCTGCATCAGGAACCCTCCAATTTTTCTTTACAGGTTAGAGTGTTCCACCTTAATTTAACTTTTAAACCTTCGGGCATAAAAAAGCGCAGCCCGTCTGAGCTGCGCATACACTGTATTAAGCGGTGTGTCTTGAAGGAGTCGGAACGCCCTTTTCGGGCGATTTTTCTTTATTCAGGCCCTTGAGGTTTTTTTTAAGCATGTCTCTGAGCACTTCTCTTTTCATTTTCCTGCGTTTTTTGGCAACTGCATTTTTCATAACCTCTTCGCCCTCCTTTCTAAGCGTTCTTCAATTCATTTTTGTCATTATACGTAAGCACTTCTGTAACATCCTGATACGCTTTCCCGTATATTTCTTCGTCCTTATACGTATGAATGTTTTTGTACGTATGCTTCATTTTTTCATAAATAACTTCTTCTGAGGCATCGTCTGGAGACCAATATAAAATTTCGAGCGTATTCACTTCATTGGTTGCCAGGGAAATTCTGCTGTAGCCAATGGATTTTGCCTGCCGGAACCCGGCTCTTTCATAAAAACGGAATCGCTTTGTCGTATCACTCTCTTCATAATCAAGGGGTTCCACTTCCAAAATAATCGGTTTATTCTTACTTTTCAGACTGTCAAGTAATTTCTGCCCGAGCCCTTCCCCTCTTGCTTCCTTCGATACTAACAAATAATCAATAAAAACAAATTCCTCTGTTTCTACATACATCATAACATGGTGAGGCCCCTCATCTTTATGGTAAATATCACCTTTTTCATCCAGCAGAACTTCCATGTGCTTTTTTGATTTCATCTCTTCAACTGGAAAGTATTGGTTCAATTTTTCATACCAGTTTAGTTTAGACATAATGACCCCCAAATTTGTGTTACATACATTATAACGCGAAATCCGGTATATAGTAAGTGCCTTCAGTACTTATTTAAGGTCTCTGCAGGCGCTCTTTCCAATATATAAGCTTCGGAGAGAAACGTTGTTGAATTTGCTCTTTCTCACTCGTGCGCACAGCAAAAAGGGGCGGTTTTCATCTCCCGCTCCTTTGGTTCTGGTTTTACGGCGTATAGTCTGTACCCTTGGAATAAGAGTTCTGGGCATCCCACAGCAGGTACTCTTCAATGCCGTTATCCTGCAGCGCCTGAATCTGCGCCTCCACTTCGGTGCTTCCGTACTGCAGATAATTACCGCTTCCTAAATAGCTTGCAGTAAAATCCTGAATCCACGGCCGGGTTATCGGCTGCTCCTCGAGACTTGATAAAATCTTTGTTTCTGCCTTCGCATAGGCGTCGATAACCTCGTACGGCTTTGTATCCGGCTTGTCGATATTAAAATAGCCGCTTCCCCAATGGCTTGGGTAAATCATAGAGCTGATAACATCTACATTTTCAGAAATTAACCGAAAATCCTGGCCGATGCCCGGTGCCCGTTCCTGGGTGGCAGAATAACCGAAGATATCTGCTGAGACATTTACATTATACTTTGTTTGAAGCGTCTCTTCAGAATAGGCGACAAAATCCGTAACGGCATCCACTCGTTCCTGTACGTTGTCATCACCGCTATCATAATCCCCTGTGGAATAAGTGAGCTGGTCTTCTCTCGTTTCAAAACCTTCCGGAAACCGGATGTAATCAAACTGGATGTCCTGGAAGCCGAGCCTGGCCGCCTCCTCCGCTATTTGAAGATTATAATCCCATACTTCTTTCATAAACGGGTTTGTAAACATATGGCCGCTTCCATTTGACCAAGTATCCCCGCCACTTGTCTGATAGGAGTATTCCGGATGCTTTTTGGCAAGTACATTATCCTTAAAAGCTGTAATTCTGGCGATCGGGTATATATCGTGCTCTTCCAGTTTTTTCATCAGTGCTTCAGGGTCCTTGATCATATTTTTTCCTATATCAGGGAGGTCCGATCCTTCCGGGACGCTGAAGGTTAAGTTCCCGTGATCATCTTTAATATCTATTACCATGGCATTTAAATCTGTCGAATCAGCGAGATCAATTAATTTATCCATTCGGTCGCCCCCCGCTGAATGACCAGTAACATATATTCCTTTGACCCCTTCCTCCGGGTAGCTGAAATTAAGGCCCGAATCATATGTAAAGCGCGGCATGCTGCCTTCAAGTGTTAATGTATGTCCACCAGTCGTCATCGAAGCCAGATCGCTCCCGTTTCCTTCGTCCGCCTTTGCCTCTGATGCTGTTAGCCCCGAGGTGACAGTTAATGCAGCAGCTAAGGCCCAAATACCTAACTTTTTTTTCATGTTGTCCCTGCCTTCATTATTTTTTGTAAAAAAAGCAGGGACCGTCAATAATTTTGTGTAAACGGCTGTCCTCTTCCAGCCTTGAAGTTAACCCTGCCGTTGAAACATCTCTTCCAATTGATGTTGGGCTTGGGCGAAGCCCAGGTGGCAGCGGGTGGAAAACTTTTGATTGTACGCGTCGAACCGGCTGACCAAAAACCGTTCGATGGATGCTTCATTCGGAAACTGTTCTTTGCGTTTAACGTATTTTTTCAGCTGCTTGTTGAACGATTCGATGAGATTGGTGGAATACAGGCTCCGCCAGATGGCGGACGGGAAATCATAAAAGGTAAGTAACGTGGGGTGCTCGTCGAGCACCCGGCGGAT
>NZ_ATVM01000036.1 GCF_000420725.1 Marinococcus halotolerans DSM 16375
CCATGGAAGGGTTTTTTGGCACGCTGAAATGCGAGGAATACTATCTGCCGGACTCGTTTTATGCCACCTATGAGGACCTGGTGGACGCGATTCGCCGCTATATCGGGTTTTACAACCACCAGCGATACCAGGAACATTTAAACGGCTTGACCCCGATAGAATACCGGAATCAAGCCGCTTAAGAGTTTTACTTATTTTCATTGTCTACTTGACGGGGGTCAGTTCATTTATGCGGGCTCTCTTTTACTATAACCATTTTCTCAGGTGCCATTCGTCCCGGATCGTTATTCCGTTCACGCCGACAAGCGGGATCGAGGGCTTATCCTCCCGGGCTCTTCTGGCTGCATCAACATGCACGCTCGCCAGCTGAAAGCCCCGGCGCCGGTAAAAACGAAGCGCGTATTCATTCTCATTTGTAATGACGACCCGCAGATCCTCCACTCCTGCCTTTTTTAAATACTCCTCTGTATGCGTAAGCAGGTGGCTCGCATGTCCCTGTTTTTCAATTATGCTGTCAAGTGACACAATTAAACCGATGCCGCCTTCGTATGTATAAGTAATCGCTGCGGCAAGCACACCATCCTCCTGGACACAGAATCCTTCAAGCTCCGGCAGTACATACGTTTGATTATTAACATGCATCTCATTTGTTTCCCAGCAGGTGGCAAAGAAATCTTCTTTTTTCTTCCAGTCAATTTCTTTCATTGGTTGAATATTCACAGCGCTTCCCCCTTTTCCCAATTGCTGTTCAATGTCCATTCCAACCGTTTGATCCATCGGCGCCGAATAGCCTCCGGCGAACGTTTTACCCGGCCAAGCGCCCGGTAAATCACAGCAAGACTGTACGCTTTAATATTGATTTCAGTAATGTTCATCGTACGAATACTTACGTACGTTTCTAAAAATGCACGACGGAGTTCGCTATATCTTTCAGGGGCGTGAAATGCTGCGTTCCATAGCGCCCAGCTGATGTCTATCATCGGATCATTCCATCCGGCCCACTCCCAATCGATCAGGACTGCTCTATGATTTTCGTTCAGAATCATATTGTGCGGCCCTGCGTCTCCGTGTACAAATGTGATTCCTGAAGATGTTCGTGCTTCCCAGACTTCAACAGCCTGATGATGCATATTCCTTGGCGCAAGAGTATCTATTTCCCGCTGGAGAGGCTCCGCATTCCGGTCGTACTCGCGGATGGTCCCTGAGCGGCTGTGCACCTCAGAAGCAAGCGTGGCAGCAAGCTTTTTATAAGCTTCGAGCCAGTAGGAAGAGTGAGACGGCAGCTGGGAGACATTTTCTCCCCGATGATAGCTTTGCATAAATGAAAAATAGCCTTCGGCTTCCAGACAGCCCGCCGGAGCCGGGAGAAAGGAGCCACCGCGCAGCTGTTCGAGCACTTTATATTCCCGACGCAGATAGCCGGCGCGCCCTTTCTCAATTTTCAATACGTACTGGCCGGAGGCCTGGGTGACTAAAAAGGTGTGGTGACTGAACCCTCCCGTCAGCCGCTCGCTCATAAACGGTCCAATGATTTTTTCCCATTCCTTTTTTACATCAATCAGCATCTGTCATCTTCCATTCTGTGTGTTCTGCTTTTTTCTTTCCCGTTCAGCCCTTTACGGAACCTGTTTTTTGCCCGCAGAGCAAAAAAAGACCCGGGTTATTTCCCGGGTACCGGCTGTTTAACTTCCGACAAGCTTTAATGCTTCTTCCCCCTTAATACTGACGCTCACTTTTCCACTGCTTTTTAATACCCTGGTAACGTTTGCTTTGCCAATCCGTGCACTGTTTCGCTCCGTATAAAAAATCATGCTGCGCACGTCGCAGTTCTCATACATTTCTTCGAACAGCTCGATATGATGAGGGTTTTCAAGCTCTACATACCACACTTCTGCCGGCTCGTAATCATATACAGTTAAAAGTCCTTTATCGAACGTCAATGGTGTTTGTGAGTGTTCAAACCTCAACCTCGTTAAGCGATACTCTTTCATTGGTAACGCCCCCCTTAATGAGTGCCAAAGACTTCTACTTCCAGTCTGTATTTTATTGTTTTTATACTTTTCCCTATTTTCACACATTTTAAAAGTAATTTAAAGCGCTTACACTATTTCTCCCGCTCTTTTCGTTACTGAGTAACCGGTACAAGCGTTCCTCCAGCCGCATAAGTATTTCTGTTACTATGTGCTTCCGACGAGCCGGAGCTCTCCTTCTCCCTTAAAGCTCACACTCACACCTGAACTGCTTTCTGTGACTCTCGTGACTTTAGCATAGCCGATCCTTGCACTGTGGCCATCGGTAAAAAACATTACTTCTTCTTTCCTGTCTTTTTTCTTCCATTCGTGTAATGCTTCCAGTTCCGAAGGCTGTTCAATCTCGGCGTACCATATACTGGCTTCATCATTATAAACAATCAGAGAACCGCGTGAAATGCTGATCGTTGTCCCTGAATGCTCGAGCTTAATTTTTGTCAGACGATATTCCTTCATGAGAATAGACCCCTTTCTGCGGTTATTTGCGGCGTTGTTTCATTTCGTCGTATACAATGGCAGTATACAGGGTATGTGACATCAGTCTATTTATTTTTTGAAAGCAGCTTATTTTACTTTTTTACATAGGCTTGCGATAGTTTTCGCTTTTTCTCCATGATATGCTGTAGCTCTCAGCATTTCTGATACTAAAATTAACAGTTGACGCAGGTGATAATAATGAATCAGCACTTTGAATGGGTGAATATTGCCAAAGGTCTCGGCATAATTCTAGTGGTCCTTGGACACGCCCCCATTGACGATATTCTACGCCAATATATTTTCGCTTTCCATATGCCTTTATTCTTTCTTTTATCCGGGGTAACGTTTAAAGGCGGCTATACTGACCTCCGGCCGGTCAATTTTGCCAGGAAAAAAGGCCGTTCACTGCTTATCCCTTATTTTACCTTCTCCGTCATTACATATACTTTCTGGTTTTTTCTCGAGCGCCCTCTTTTGGGTAAAGATGACGTTGACGCCATTATTCCCGCTCTTGGTATTTTTTACTCTGCTGGAGACAACTACCTGCTCACCTACAACCCGGCTATATGGTTTTTAACCTGCCTGTTTGTGGTCGAGGTTGGCTTTTATCTGCTGCTTAAATATGTGCCGAGCAATACTGCCCGCGTTATCAGCATTGTCGCTGTCGCTGCGGCAGGATATTTTTCCACCCGGTGGTTTGACTCCATGCTTCCATGGAGTATTCAGGTGGCTACTGTTGCCGTATTGTTTTTCGGACTTGGTTATCTGCTGAAGGCGCGGACAAAAATATTCGAACACTCCTTCGGCTGGATAGCAGCCGCAGCAGCACTCAGCCTTATATATCCGCTAATACAATTTACAAATCGGATCGACATGCGTTCCGGGGAATATGAGTCTATTCCCATTTTTATTTCCACTTCTCTGCTCGGCATTGCGGGTATTTTATTTTTAAGCTTCCGTCTCGAAGGAAAAAGCCGCATCCTCAGTTATTTGGGCCAGAACTCACTGATCATCTTCGCTCTTCACTTTATGATTTTTGCCATCATTCGTATCACACTTCAATACGGCTTCGGTATTGAAGGCAATCCTATGCCTGTTACTTCTTTATGGGGAATTATATTTACTGTAGTTACGCTGATAATCAGTGTCCCGTTCGTGTATTTAATCAAAAACAAAGCTCCGTTTCTTATCGGCAAATAACAGTTCCGCTTCTACCCGGGCCGAAAACTATAAACAATTTAGTGCCTGTGTTAAGATAATACGTATTAATTCTCACGAAGCAACTTTTAAGGAAGGTCGGTGCATGAAAAGACAAACACCTAAGAGAAAATTACAATACTGGATTTTGAGCCTTTTGGGTCTTTTCGCTGCAGGATTTTCTGCTTTGATTCTCTATACAAGCTGGCACGAGGACCGCCCGGTAATGTCCGTAGTGACAAACTTTGCCGACGGCTCAAAAGATGCCGGGAGGGACGGACCCTATCCGGACAGGCCCGAGTATCAGCTTCCCGACGAAATTGAGACTCGCTACGATTACGAAAAAATGACATTAAACGGCATGGACAACTATGTACTTGAAAATGAACAGGCCGCAGAAAAGAAAATTATTTATCTGCATGGCGGCGGCTATGTCAGTCAGCCAAACCCCCGTCATTTTCAGTGGCTCGAAAGAGTGCAGGATCAGACCGACAGCACGGTAATGCTTCCTGTTTATCCAAAAGCTCCGCAGTATCAGTATGAAGAGGTCTTCGAAAAGCTGGTGCCTCTCTATCGACAGACACTTGAAAACACAGAGGCTGAAAACATTGTGATTATGGGGGATTCTGCCGGAGGAGGGCTGGCTCTCGCACTCGCCCAGGAGCTGCGCCGCCAGGACATTGAACAGCCGGGAGACATTATCATGCTTTCTCCGTGGCTGGATGTCAGCATGACAAACCCAGACATTCAGGATTTAACTTCCGTTGACCCTTTTCTCGATCTGGAATGGCTGCTCAATGCCGGAGCCTCTTATGCCGGGGACGCTGATTTGAGAAATCCTATGGTGAGTCCTATTTATGGAGACATGACCGGGCTTGGAGATATGACTCTGATTGTCGGTACCCACGAATTGTTTCTTGCGGATGCCAGGAAGTTTTCTGAGATCACTGATGAAAAAAACATCCCCATCAACTATTATGAGTATCCAAAGATGCCTCATGTGTTTCAGCTTCAGGACACCGATGAAGGCCGGCGTGCGACGCAGCAGGTAGTTAACATCATTAACGATGAGGCAGATGATACCTCCACCACAGATTAAGGTGGAGGTATTTTTACGGTTAATAACTAAATTTATCCAATAAAAAAACGCACTCCGGGAGGTGCGCCTGCTTTAAAAATCCAGTTCGTCCTTATCACGGAAGAACTTTCCATTCGGGCAGTCCTCTTCAAGCTGGGCAAGCCACAAAATACCCTCCATTGCCTCAGCCGGCTTTCGCTTTGCTTTCTCTCCACCTAAATCGGTCTGTACCCAGCCCGGGCTGACCGAATTCACTTTCACATTCTTTTTCCGCACCGCTCCGGCGAACAGACGAGTCAGAGCATTTAATCCGTATTTAGAGGATTTATAAGCTCCACCCATCGGGGCATCCATAGTACCGGAAACTCCGATTTCAGCAGCTATGTTTACTATACGACCATAGCCTGCTTCGAGCATGGAGGGCATAAAGCTCCTCATTGTAAAAAATGGGCCGAAATAATTTGTTAATTGAATGTCTTCAAACGTTTCTGGTGCAATATCAATGATGGAATGCTTTTGATCCGGAAAGATTCCGGCGTTATTTACCAGCACATCCAGCTTTCCGTCTTCATTCAGTATCTGTTTTTTGACCGCCTCCACCATATCAGGGAGACCGACATCCAATGCAATGAACTGCACTTCAAGTTCTTCATCCTGCAATGCTTTCGCTGCTTCCACGCCTGCTTTTTCATTCCTTGCTCCAAGCCATACTTTAAAGCCGCTTTGAGCTAACTGCCGGCAGGCTTCCAGTCCAATGCCACGATTCCCGCCAGTCACCAATGCGTTCTTTTTCATTATATGATCCTCCTCCCGGTCTGCATGCTCTCCTATACCCTAAGGATGAGCAGCCTAGTCCGGGAAACAAGCTGTTAAAATAGACATATTCCATCTACGTTAAAGCTGAAAGTAGCAATCTGTTTTACATGCTCCCCAGGCCATGTGCTGCCCAGGCGAAGAGGCCATTCAAAACAGCAAGCATCAGCAGCAGGCGTGAAGACCTTTGATTATTTCTCCACTCCCGAGCAGCGCCCGCAAAACCTGCAGCGGCGGAAGCCACCCAGGCAGCAATGAATATTTTTTCCCCTGCAGCATATGGCAATATGGTATAAAAGCCAGTAAGAAAAAGCACCCACTGCACAGCAAGTATCCCCATCGCTGCTATGCTGAACTTTTTTATTTTTCCTTCTGTTTGAATCACCGTCCATAAATTTCCAGTCATTCTATCCTCCCCCACCAGTAAGCTGAGAATAAAAACGTTTCTTCAGGTTTCCAATTTATTAACATATTTTACCACAATAATTTATATGCATGTGATATGTTTAATAATCAAAGAATATGGCAATATGTATATCATATCTTCAAGATTCTTAACGGCAGGCACAAATATTTACACTCTCTTCAGAATGTCATATAGGCATCAGTTTAAAAGCTGATCGTCAAATTCTGAAACGAAATGGAACAAATTGCTGTCAGCTATCCTGCTTCTACACTAACTGCATAATTGGCAATAGTGGCCTGGATCTATAACCGGGCCAAAAGCCAGAAAAAGGGTGTGAGCTCTTTTCTGGCTTTTTGTATTTTTAAGATAAAACACAAAGAAAGGACAGAAACTAATATGGCCATATTTTTCACACTTCTCTGCGGTATTTCCTGCTATGGACTGCTGCTTTGGGACCGCTTAAACACAAACAGCCAGAAGAAAAGCGAATAATCAATGTCTCTGGGATTGCCTGCTGTATTTCAGTTAAAGGAGGAAAAGTATCTATGCTTCGGAGCATGTTCGATTACAAAACAGAAAAAACGCTTAAGGAGTTTAACCATTTAGCGGGTGCCCCTGTAGATAAACGACTAAAAAGTAACCAGCCTTTCACTCTTCACCTCACTCCCGCCCAAACAGAACGATTAGAGTCTGATATGGCTTTTTTGCATAATGAAAGGCTTGTGTACGTTTCCCTGATGAGAGAGGGGGATTCTTTAGAAGCTTATTCAAAAGACGAAATTATTCCTGTACGACTCGTACCACTTCCTGGCCTGTGGGAATCCAAGGAACGAAAAGAAGCTTAGTACTATTCAACAGCCTATTAAATGAGCCTGCAGAAGATTAAGTTCTGCAGGCTCAGCTTGTTTAATTTGTAGGTTCTATTACCTGTTAATCACTGTGCAGGTAACGGTACAGATTGGCATCGATTTCTTCCTTCAATTGAAGCTTCAACCGCACCACCGGAATTGATTTTCCGTTTTTATCCTGCATGGAGGTATCCTCTGCAGTATGCTTCAGCGGGCTTGCTTCGCCCATGTAATAAAACTCACGGCCTTCATCATCGTCTTTTTTCACGAAAATATAAATACGGTTGCCCTGTTCATCCGCATTGATAATTTCCTGCACTTCCTTTGAAGCAGTCGTCCGGTTGCTTCTAGTGTACCACTGCAGCTCCCTGCGGCTAATAAACTCGTCCTCGTAATTGATATTGGCTTCCACGTCTTCCGGCTTATGATACGTAATAAAAATAGGAGTGGTGCCGTATTTCGTTTTATAGCCATATATAGTTGAGCTTTCATCATTTTCCCAATTCAGCAGCCGGCATACGTCCTTACGGGAATACTTCTGATACAGCGTAAACGGAGGTCTGCCGTATTGTTCATTCTTCATCTCCGCACAGGAAAGCACGTCTTCCACGAGCAGGCTGAACCAGGATGAACCGGCGAGCGCTTCTTTCATCGCAGTGTGCCATATGAGGATTCCCTTATCCTCTTCAATCAGCGGAGTCCTGCCGTACTTTTTTTGATAAGGGTCTGTGAAAAAATCCGTCGTTAAAAGCCTCTTCACTGATACGGACGCTGCCTTTATGTCCACGTCCCCCGACGCATATACAATGCGCTCTATTTCTTCTCTCGTAATACGACCGTGCGTGTGAAGATGCCGGAGCACTTCAGGTTCATGCCGGCGCTTTCCGTTAATAAATTCAGCAGAAATGAAGTGCAGCAGCTGGTCCTCGAGCGGAGACAGCCGGGGAGCCTTTTCCTTCATTTTGCCCAGGAACCTGTAATAGCTTCCGTGCTTGGAGATAATCACTTCCGGGTCCACCGCATTCTGCTGTAAAAAATCCTTTAAAAGCGGCATTCGCCCGATACGCTGCTTTACATTCATATAAGATTCCTTCAGCTTTCGCATTTCCTGCAGGTTCGTCTGATCGATAGCAGCAAATACCTTCTTCTTGGCCACCTCTTCAAAATTAATGGAGGAAACGCCCTGAACAAAGCTATTGGTCTGCATCCGCCGGCGGATATGATCTTTATTGAGCGAGCGGTCGCCGGAGAGTGCCACCGGAATCAGGTAGTTATTTTTATAATTGCCGATAAAATCCACGACGGTCACGAAATCCTTAGTGGGATCTTTGCGGAGCCCTCTCCCAAGCTGCTGAGTAAAGATAATGCTCGACTGCGTCTGCCGGAGCATGACGACCTGATTCACCCCCGGTATATCAATACCTTCATTGAATATGTCCACTGTAATAATGTATTCAATCACTCCGTTTTCAAGACGGCTCACCTGCCTCCACCTCTCGTCCTGCGAATCGGCCCCCGTCAGCACTACGGTATTTTTCCCTTTTTGGTTCATTAGAGCCGACAACTCCTCTGCCTCCCGGTTGCGGCTGCAAAAAATCAGCCCACGCACTGTCTCCCCGGAATGACCATAATAATGGATTTTTTCGAGCAGGTGTTCTACCCGTTCCTCCGATATAAGCCGGCTCAAATCTGTCGTCTGATCAATTACTTCTCCGTCTTTCTCATAATCGGTTACCCCGAAATAATGAAAAGGGCATAGCATTTCTTCTTCAAGCGCTTCCTGCAGCCGTATTTCATACGCCACCTGATAGTCAAACAGAGCGAAAATATTCACATCGTCGCTTCGTTCCGGGGTCGCTGTCATACCAAGTAAAAACGATGGCTGAAAATAATCGATCACTTTTTGATATGATGCAGCCCCTGCTTTATGCACTTCATCAATTAAAATATAATCGAACGCTTCAGGGTCGAACTGATGCAGATGGATATCTCTTGAAATCGCTTGTATCGTTGCAAACACGTAACGGGCCCCAGTGTCCTGACCGGCACCGGTATATAATCCGAAATCCTCCGTGCGTCCGCCGAGGACCTGGGCGAAGTCGTCCTTTGCTTTCCGGAGAATCTGCTCCCGGTGAACGATAAACAGCATCTTTTGGGGCCGGTACTTTCTTACATCGAATGCGGCCAAATACGTTTTTCCTGTCCCTGTTGCTGAAATAACGAGCCCCTTTTGCTGCCCGGCTGTTCTTAAGGCCTCCAGCTCTTTCAAAGCTGCCTGCTGCATTTTATTCGGCTTAATTTCCAATGCTTCCTTCATGGCGTTCCGGTCAATCCAGCCCGGTGAAAGCTCAGCGATCTTCTCCTGGGTCTGCGGACGATACAGCTGTTGATACTTTTCTATCCATCCCTCTGTCAATGGAATGGCCTGCGACCAGGTATCCTCAAACTGCTGCCGGAAGTGATGAATCACCTCTCCATTTTCATGAGAGTGCAGCTTAATATTCCATTCGTAGTTCACCTTCAGCGCATGCACCGTCAGGTTTGAGCTCCCGACCATCAGCGAATAGTGGTCGTTATGCTTAAATACATACCCTTTAGAATGAAACCCGTCGATTTCAGCTAAACGTACTTCCACATTCGCAATTTTCAGCAGTTCCTGAAAGACCTTCGGCTGATTAAACTGCAAGAAGGTGGACGTAAGTATTCTTCCCTGCACGCCGCGTTTTTTCAGCTCGAGCAGCTGTGTTTTCAAGGTGGCCAGACCGCTTTCCGTAATAAAGGCGACGGAAAAGAAAAAAGATTCACATCGTTGCAATTCATGAACAAGGGTAGCAAGCACCTCCTCGTGCTTTTGTTTGTCATTCATCAAAAGCTTTGGTGCATAAGGGCTGCGCTCGTAGCTGTTCTGGTCAATAAAGCCGCGGTATAACGATTCCTGTAGTTGACGCACTGTATCCATCATCAAGCTCCTGCCTATGTTTGTAATAAAAAACTATTGAGTGATTTTATGAATGGCGGGAATGTCTGCTGGCGCCCAGTCCAGTTCATACAAATTTTCTTTATGTACCCATTTGATTGTACGGTGTTCCGTAAGCATCGGTTCTTCTCCTGTAAGCCTGCAGTAAAATGTTGTTAAGTGCACAATGCCAAAGTCATATTCATGCGTGGTTTCCTCAATTCTTTCCTCAATGCTGATGCCGCATTTCATTTCTTCCCTGATTTCTCTTTGCAGCGCATGCTCCGGCGTTTCCCCTGCTTCAATTTTCCCACCCGGGAATTCCCATTTCAGCGGAAGGGTTTTCGTCTGCCCGCGCTGAGCGCAAAGAATCCACTCTTTGTCGTAAATGACTGCTCCCACCACATAGATGTCTTTTTTCATTTTACGTCCGCCTTTCTGAATGGAGATGCGTTCTGAGTACTTTTTACCAGCTTACTATACTTTCCATTTTTCAGGCAAAGGTGATTCATATAAAAAAACCTCCGGCCCGGAGGCCGAAGGAGATGACTTAGTCATTGTATTCTTTTTCAAAAGTTTTCGTGCTTCTTACCGTGTCGATCGGCCGCACAGATGCTTCGATCTGTTCGCGCTGCGGCTCGAGCATTGGCGGCAGAGCGAGATTCTCTCCAAGGGTCTCATATGGTTCGTCGCCCATGAATCCCGGTCCGTCGGTCGCAAATTCAAATAAAATCTGCGGTGCCACCTGAGAGTAAAGTGATTCAAAATAATGCCGGTTCACGTACCCTGACGTGCGGAAGCGAAAGTCTGCCATCCGCTGAATCCAGGCCTCGAGCTCCTCGCGGTCCTTCACCCGGAAGGCCGAGTGGTGTACGGTGCCAAATCCCTGACGCGCCGGCGGAAGCACCGCGTTGTATTCGACGATCACCTGGGCGCCGTTTCCTCCTTCTCCGACCTCAAATAAATGAAACGAGCCGTCATGCCCGATTTCTTCAAACATGAGCACGCGCTCCATCATTTCTTTAAAATAGTCAATGTTGTCAATACGGACATAAATGGGCCCGAGCCCCGTAATCGCGTATTCATCCGGAACAGGACCGTTTTTCCACGGCTTCCCTGCCGGCACTCCTTCATTGTTTTCATCGGAAACAAGTTCATACTGCTGTTCGTCAAAATCAACAAATGGGAGCCGTTTTTTGCCAAATCGTTCGTAAATGCCCTGATGTTTAA
Source organism: Marinococcus halotolerans DSM 16375 (assembly GCF_000420725.1). Classification (GTDB taxonomy): domain Bacteria; phylum Bacillota; class Bacilli; order Bacillales; family Marinococcaceae; genus Marinococcus; species Marinococcus halotolerans. Next base: position 11,036 of record NZ_ATVM01000036.1, read on the forward strand.
CATCTTTTCGGTCAAACCGCTTTTCCCAGTATGCTAAAGCTTCATCACTCGGGACCCGGAAAGATGTGCGCGCGATCTCGTTCGTACCGTGCGTGCCTTTAGGGATACCCGGAAAATCAAAAAAAGTCATGTCTGTGCCGGCGTTACCTTCATCGTCGGCAAAAAACAAATGATACGTCTGGATATCATCCTGGTTGACGGTTTTTTTGATCAGTCTCATGCCTAATACGTACGTAAAGAACTCATAATTTTTTTCTGCACTGCTCGTAATAGCTGTTACGTGGTGCAGGCCTCTGATTCCTTCCACCCTGTGTTCCTCCCTTGTTCTAATGCTTTATTAAATTCCGCATAAAAGGGGCGCGTACGCCCCCCTTTTGACTACTGCTGCTCCATGCCCTTTTTCACCCACGAAGCTACTGTTACTGTACGCTTCGCCTGATGCTTGACGGCTTCTTCAATGTCTTCCTGCATGTTACCCTCCTGGTCCACGGTGACACTCGTGCCATAAGGGTTGCCGCCGGAAGCAAACGTTACTGGGTCTGTGTAGCCCGGAGAAGCGATAATGGCTCCCCAGTGCATCATCGTCGTATAAAGGTTTTTCACTGTAGCTTCTTGTCCGCCGTGAGGATTCTGGGCGGAGGACATGCCGCTCACTACTTTATTGATCAGCTGGCCATTCATCCACAGGCCGCCGGTAGTATCAATGAACTGCTTCATCTGTGCCGGCAGGTTGCCAAAACGCGTCGGCATGCTGAAAATAAAGGCATCCGCCCATTCCAGATCAGCAAGTGTCGCTTCCGGAATATGAGAGGTATCTTCGAGATGCTGTTTCCAGGCCGGGTTTGCATGTACCGCTTCGTCAGGAGCAAGCTCTGGAACACGGACGAGCTTCGCTTCCGCTCCCGCTGCCTCTGCGCCTTCTACGGCCCATTGTCCCATTGTGTAGTTTGTGCCTGTGGCGCTGTAATAAATAACTGCTACTTTTACGTTTTCCATTGCTTCATCGCTCCTTGTATTTTGCTTCAAAAAATCAAATAGTCCCACTTTCGTGCACCACCATTTCGTTTATTCCTGCTTGCTTGAATCAGGCTGTGCGCTCCCTTTACGCACGAGAGGTATCGGGCTACAGCACAGAGCGGGTATACCAGGCAGCCGCCTGCTCCACTTCCTCTCTTGTCAGCTGGTGGCCGCCGTCCTCCCAGTGCAGGGTAACCTCTGCACCGGCTGCTTCAAGCATTTTCGCCAGTTCTTCCGTTTCTTCCGGGCGGCAGATCGGATCATTTTTCCCCGCCCCAATAAACACGGGCAGGCCGGTTAAATCCGGAAGCTGAATGCCTCGGCGTGGCACCATCGGATGAAAAAGTGCTGCCCCTTTCACCGGCTCTTCGTAATGAAAGAGCAGGTTCGCAGCAATGTTGGCGCCGTTGGAATATCCAACCGCCACCACATTTTTCCGGTCAAAGGAATGTTCTGCAGAAGCGGTGTCGATAAATCCATAAAGCTCTTCCGTCTGCTTCATTAAGTCTTCTTCATCAAACACGCCTTCGGCCAGCCGTTTAAAGAATCTCGGCATGCCATTTTCCGTAATATTTCCACGCACTCCAAGCACCGAAGCGGAATCATCTATCATTCCCGCCACCGGCAATAGATCGTTTTCCGTTCCTCCTGTGCCGTGAAGAAGCATAAATGTTGGTTTGTTCTGGTCAGTTCCCTGTTGAAAAATGTGTTTCACTATAATCCTCCTTTATTCTAATGCATTCACCGGTTCCAGTGACGCTTCAATCTGCTTTCGTCTGGGCTCCAGCCATTCCGGCAGCTTCAATTCCTGTCCCAGCTGCTCGAGCGGCTCATCCCGGGTGAACCCCGGGGGATCGGTCGCAATCTCAAACAACAAGCCACCGCGCTCCCGAAAATAAATTGCTTTAAAATAGTCACGGTCCTTCACTTCTGTGGGCGCGTAGCCATGGACCTTCATATGCTGCTGCCATTCAAGCTGGTCTGCGTCATCCTGAGCCCGGAAAGCTATATGGTGTACAGTACCTGTCCCAAGCTCTCCCCGTGGAACGGGAGCTGTACTGATATCAACGGTATTACCGACAGAGGCTTCGGCCTGGAAACGCAAATACGTCCCCTCCTGTCCCACATAATTCATTCCCATCACCTGCTCAAGAAGATCAGCTGTGTAATGGGGCGCCCCGGAATTCAGTACCGCCCCGGCAAACCCCTGAATGGCGTAAGCCTCAGGGACCGTTGGAGAACTGTTCCTGTTCAGCGGACGTTCCGTCAGTTCCAGGTGAAGGCCGTGCGGATCCTGAAAACGGAGATACGCTTCGCTATACCTTCCAACGTTTTCTACTTCCACTCCGAAAGCCGTAAGGCGTTCTTTCCAGAAGGCCAGACTCCCGGAAGGTACAGCAAATACCGTGGTCTCCACCTGGCCGCTGCCGGTCCGCCCTTTACGTGCCTCATTCCAGGGGAAAAACGTCATAATGGTGCCCGGCGAACCTTCCCGGTCGCCAAAGTACAGATGATACGTGCCGGGATCATCAAAATTAACGGTTTTTTTAACAAGCCTTAAACCAAGTACTTCTAAATAAAAAGCGATATTTTCTTTTGGATTTTCTACAATGGCCGTAATGTGATGAATACCAGCGGTTTTTTTCTTCATATTCATCCTCTCTTCACTATTATTTTGAATCCATATATCTTTAATTCAAGATATTAACGCAAAAAAATTTATTTTTCGAGAGACAGACCTAATTTTTTCAGCAGAGCTATAAATGTTTCTTTTTCCTGGTCATCAAGTACACTGAACATTTCCTGAATAGCTGCCTGATGACGGGGGAAGATTTCATCCATCAACGCCGAGCCTTCTTCTGTAATACGTACATTAATAATTCTCCGGTCTTCGGGGCACCGGGTCCGGAAAAGATATTTTTTCTTCTCGAGTTTATCAATAACGTAGGTCATGCTCCCGCTTGAAAGCAGAATTTTTTCTCCGATGCGCTGAATGGCCTGTTCTCCTTTGTGATACAAAAGCTCAAGCACAGCAAATTCGGTAGGATTCAAACCATGGGCACGTATATCTTCCCGAATTTTTTCTTCTACCGCGTGATTGGCTCTTGATAACACGACTAATGATTTTAAAGCGAGGTCCTGCCCGCTTCCGGGATTGCTCATGCTCATCATATCCTTAATTCAATTATCTTTAATTAAAGATAATATTACGCTTTGTTTTTTAATGTGTCAAGGGCCAGCATAGCTTTGCCAATTAAAGAACGACCTTAGCTGTAATCATTTTCTATCACACAAATAAAACCGGCCGAAAAAGCCGGCCGGTTTATTCGTTTTCTCCTTTTTCAAGCGTACCATCTAAATTAAAAACAACGCCGCGCTGTTCTATCTTTGTTTGCCCCATTTCAAATAGTACTGTTCCGGCCTGCGGAGTAAGCCGGTCCTTAGTTTCGTAATTCACGTGCACAGCCCGTTCGTTGTTTTTTTCCACGAAATTGATCGTGTACTGAATATTATGGCCGTCGCTGCTTTTTGTGGTGTGTGTGCCCTTTTCTGGTTTGAACGTAATTTCGGTCATTAGAAAACCTCCCTTTTCTTACGGTCTGGTTCCCTTTACCCGCGCAGAGCTTACGTTCAACCTTTTCTTACGAAGCGATTTTCAACTTCTGACCGACACTGATCACTCCCGTATTGGAAATGTCATTGTCTGCCGCAATTTTTTGGACAGTAGTATCATATCTTCCTGCAATGCTGTACAACGTATCACCCGATTTTACCGTGTACGTAGTGGAGGAAGCTGGCGGGGTCGTGGTGCCTTTGCCCGGGATTTTCAATACCTGGCCGATCCGGATGACGTTTGAGCTCGTCGGGATGCCGTTCGCTTTTTTCAGCTCGGTCACGCTCACGTCATTACGGTTCGCGATGCTGTACAGTGTGTCACCCGATTTTACCGTGTACGAACCGGATTCAGCCGGAGGCGGAGTAGTGGTCCCTTTGCCCGGGATCTTCAATACCTGGCCGAACCGGATGACGTTTGAGCTCGTCGGGATGCCGTTCGCTTTTTTCAGCTCGGTCACGCTCACGTCATTACGGTTCGCGATGCTGTACAGTGTGTCACCCGATTTTACCGTGTACGAACCGGATTCAGCCGGAGGCGGAGTAGTGGTCCCTTTGCCCGGGATCTTCAATACCTGGCCGACCCGGATGACGTTTGAGCTCGTCGGGATGCCGTTCGCTTTTTTCAGCTCGGTCACGCTCACATCATTACGGTTCGCGATGCTGTACAGCGTATCGCCCGATTTCACGGTATAAGAAGCTCCGTCCGTCGGCGAACCCTGAATTTGCAGCAATTCAGATACCGTTACAAATTTGTATCCCTGTGCTTTCAGCTTTGTGATCATTTCCGGCAGGGCAGCTGGCGTACCAGGGGCTCCTGCCCCGGTATGCATTAATACGACCGAACCTGGTTCAATATTATTCACTACTTTATTCAGCACCTCGGTTTTTGAAAGGCCTCTCCAGTCAATCGTATCGATATTCCAGTGCAGAGTATGCGTATAGCCTGCATCTCCTACTGTTTTAAGCACGGTGGAGTTAGTGGCACCGAACGGAGCCCTAAAGATTGGCTTGGTTGATTTACCAGTAGTGCTTTTTACCAGGGCTTCCGTGTCTGCTAACTCTTTTTTCATTTTCGTAGTGGAAATGGTAGTAAAATCAGGATGGGAGTATGAATGGTTACCGAGCTGGTGTCCGGCGTCTGCGATATTCCGGATAGACTGAGGATGATCTTTCGTTCCAGAACCTGTTAAGAAAAACGTGGCTTTTACATTGTGCGTCGATAATGTCTGAAGGATTTTGGAAATGTTCGTGCCATCCGCGCCATCATCAAAAGTCAGCGCCACCACCTTGCTCGAAGTATTCCCCTTCACTACATACTTTGAACTGGCAGCATCCGCCTGAACCGGGAACGAGAAACAGGTAACAAGCAAAAATACTAGAATGACAGCGGCCTTCAACCACTTCATACCCATCCTGCTCACCCCATTTATTTAGTTATGCCGGTTACCCGGCATATGTATGAGTGAATAAGCATTCATTATTTCCTTTATTATACTGCAAATATAGTAATAAGTACCGTGCTTTAAGAACTATATTTTATACATATAAAGTACATTTTTTTTAGAAACTTTTATGTTGCGGATTTATTAACAATTATTTCCATTATCGATAAAAAAGAGACAGAATCCCCGTTGATACGGTACGATGACATCGACCAAAACACCATCGAGAAAGGATTCTGCCTCATGTCTACCGTATCATATTCCTCCTGCATCGCCAACGCCTTTGATCAATGGAACCTCCGGTTCTTTATGTCCGCCCCAGCTGCCCGGCATATGCAAAAGCTGCTGGAGGGTTGGACCCGGGAGCATCGCAACGGGAGTGTGAAGGCCCTTCAGGAAGCTGCGAATCATCACGCTCACCATTCGTCGGTGACCCGGTTTTTTCGCACGTCCCGGGTGAATGACCAT
>NZ_ATVM01000037.1 GCF_000420725.1 Marinococcus halotolerans DSM 16375
GTTCATCCTCCTCGTAATGGCCAAATATCCATTGTAAAAATTGTGCCGTTTCCTGATGGGTTTTCGTCGACCCCTGGCCGATATATTGCATCATTTCCTGCGAAGCCAACATTCCCTGAAGAAAATCGAGGTCTTGTTCGGTGTAATTTCGAAACATCAGTCGCGGACTGGTGAGCGTAAACATGATGGTTGTTCTCCTTTTAAGGAACTGTGTTTTACTTATTGAGGATGAAGTATAATTTGTCTAAAAGTCTGCAATCTATTGTACTTTTCATTATAGACGAACTTTTAGATAGAAAACACCCCGTTTTTTTTGTCAAAAACGGGGTGTTTCGAGTATTGTCCAGAAGTTAAAACTTTTGGACGATCAAAGAAATAATCTAATTATACGGATCTTCCATAAAGATAAAAGTGGCGATACTTTTGAATTAATGAACGTGATCAAAAGAAAAAACATGTAGTAAATACATCATTTTTTACAATAAAAGGTATTTTTTTCCTTTCATATTCGTTATGTTCAAGAGGAAGTTAACATACATATGGAAGGGGAAAAATAATGAAACTAAACGTGCATGCACCGAAAGAAGCTTTCATGTTTATGATTGCTGCCATTGTAACACTATCGATTGTGCTTACCCCTTGGGCGGAAAAAGCACAAGCAGAAGAAGCTGTAGATATGGACCGGGAGTTGACCGCTGAAGAGCAAAAACAGGCAGATCAGATAGCAGAGAACCTTACCAAAATGTCTGTATTAGCTCAACATTTATCGGAGGAAGAGCGTCAACAGCTCAATGACGCTTCCGTAAACGGTACGGAGACTTCAGTAGCGATGAGCAAAGACCAAGTTGCTTCCATCAATGATCAATTGGCAGCGGAAGGTGTCGAAACGCTCCCTGAGAACACAACATCCTTTGACGTCAATCAGGCTGGTGAGTTTGTAGCTGAAACAGCTGATGATGGTAGCATTTCATTGTATGGCTTTTGGGGAGGCGCTTGGAAAGTGACCAAATGCGCTGGTCATTTAGGTTTAGTTATTTTTCCTGGTATGGCAGCGTTTCGGGCTGTAAAGGCACTAGGAGGTATGAAAACAACAGCAGAATTGCTTGTTAAAGCAGGAAGTGTAGACGAGTTTATTGCCATTGGTGGTGGAGCCGCAGCTGAAATTGTAGGTATCCAGGGTGTGCAAGAAAACTGCTTTTAAGCGAACAAAGAAAGGAGAAAAAGCATGTTAGCTGCAAAGGAAAAAGAAGAGCAAGCAGGCGTATTGAAGCCAGCAAGCACTGGAGCAAAAATTGCTTTGATTTATGCGATGCTATTTGTCGCACTCATGGTAGCTACAGGAAAGACGCTCACGGTAGACAATCTTGGTTTACCAGCTGTAGCTTTGTTTTTGGTCGTTAGTGGGGCTGATTATATCGAACGGAAAAGTCGTAAACATTTCCAACAGGTAATTGTTGTAGGGTCTTTTCTTTTAGCTGTTGCTTGCGCTATTTTCATGACATTTTGGGTCGTCTAAAACTAAACAGGGGACCAAAATATACGTTTATTCAAACGAAAAGAAAGCAAAGCCTCTATGATTAGGCTTTGCTTTTTATATTTACTGACTGCTAATAATCGTCATTATGTTAAACGATCAAGCGATCTGCCATAAACAATAGTCCTCATCCTCAATATGGCTTATTAAGAAAGAAACCAAGTCCAGCGCATGAAAATTGGTTTTCCCTTATGTTTACACTCAGGATGACTAAGGTTGATAGGGATCCAACACGCATGATCTTCCGCATATGCTTGGGACGTTCCACGCGGCATGCCATGGCATCACCTCATGACTCTTGGGAATCGGTTAGCTTTTGGCCGGAAGAAAAAGAACAGCGCTGACCCCCGCGCCAACCATCATCAGCCACAGGAGCCGTCGAAGGGTCTAACGACATCCGTTTCTTGAAAGAGGAAGCTTGTCTTTGTCTTCCCTATGGCTCTCTGTTTTGTTATTAAAGTTTATTTTTATATACCTTAGGGAAAATGTTTAAGGATGTTTCTTAAGAACATCTCCCATATCGTGATGCTTCCTATTTTTTGTCCATTCCACGGGCGTCTCTCGATTCTCGAGCAGACGCCCGTGGTCTATGTTTATGGCTTTTGTTACCTGGGAAGACATATCTTGTACGATCCTGTTTCATCTCTGATCGGAGATGCGACGCCATGACATTCAACTGCTTTCATGCAAAAGCCCTTCGTCCTCGTTGACGGAGGGCTTTTGTTCGTTCTCATTGGTACTCTTTTATTTACAATAATTGTACGGTAGATGAAATTATCAATCAAAAACATTGGGTTCTTCTTCCCGAATAGGTAGACTATTCCTATAGAGTATGTACTCTATGAGGGGAATCGTTGTACGTTCAAGGAGCTAGTTCATGCCTATGACAACAAGGCGTATCTAGCAGCCAGTCGGTGCCCCATCACCGCCTGGTGCCTTCTCTTTGCATCGCAGAGAGAGGGCTTTTTTCGGCTTCCCATTCGATCCCTTCTTCCGATAAGACACCTGAACCATGCGAATAGCATTTCCGTTGCAGAGAAGCCATCAGCACACCATCAAGTGGTCGTTGGTTCATTGCGAACAGCCCTTTCGACACAAACAACGAAAAAAGCCTGTGTGGCTTCGAACGGCTTTCTGACGAAGTACCACCTCGTATGATATCCTGAAATGACCATTTAAAACGAGGAGGAAGATCATGCGCGGACGTTCCCTGCGAATCGCTCAGGCAATCATGTTTGGGGCTGCTCTTATCATTGGCCTATTGTTACTGGTCATGGCCGGAACAGGCGATGTTTCTTCGGCCATCCTGACCAGTGGTATCATCTTGATGGCGGTATGCGTGATGAACGGTATCAGTATGACGATCCAGGCACGGCGAAACCAACGGGAAATGTTTCGGCCCTGAGCGTTATGGATTGGCGTACGAATCATTAAAAACTAAACCTTCGGAAGCCCGGGCAGCTGCCTGGGCTTTTTGTATCCTATTGGGACCTTCTCCACAAATCCCAATGATGAGCAAGGAGGTCGTTGTTACGATTCCTGCGCCGTGTTCTTCGGGGCTCGTTCGAGCACCTTGATCACTTTTTTGTATTCCCGGCCCGTGTCTTCGATATCTTCCCGAAACACGTTCATTACCACGACCGATCGTTTTCCTTTTTTCGTTGGTACCTGGACAATGTCTCCTGGCTGAATCGGTTCTTCGCGCAGTCGTTTCGGAATGTTCCAGTGATACAGTTGGTTCGTGTTTAACACCAGGGCGCCGTTTTCGTCCCGGCGAAGAATGTGAAAAGCAGCAATCGTATTGTTCGTTTTCATGACTCTTTCTTCCCTTCGTTGGATGATCGTTGATAACCAATAATCGTGAAGCTGGTTGTTCCGGAACGAAGCCGAAACGGACCATGTTCATGTTCCTTTTTTGGCCTTTTGCTGTTCACCATCTTGGTCCGTGGGCTTGCCATAACAGCCATGTTTTGGCTCTCCATCATGTTCCCATCATGAACACGTTTGGTTCATGTCGAGACCGATGTTGGTTTCCTGTTAGGACACGTTCGGAGCATTCCAAGAGCTCGATCGGGAACACGATATAGGCTCTGATGATGTTCAGGAATCGGTCGTTTATTGACTAGGGGTTGGTCCATAATCAATCGTTGGCCGGTTATCGAAGCGTTAAAACCTGTCTCACAAGTGTCACAGGCCCCCGGTTTTGTACTCAATCCTGTCACAGCACTGTCTCACAGGTGTCACAAAACGCATTTTTGATGTACCCGCGTAAAGCCTGGCACTGCCAGGCACTCCAACTTGATTGGGGTCATTTTCCCCTTATGCTCTTGCAACTTTTTCATCGTTACAGGGGGTGTGTTCTCAAGGGAGCTCGTTTCATGACACGAGACCGGTTGGATCATGATCCTGTTGCTGTTCACTCATGGGCATCTAACCGCACCCATCATGCCTCAATTGATTGATGATAAACACGATTGTTACAACCACTCGTCCGTACTGGTTCCTGAAAACAACGATCTTTTCCACGCATCCTTCTATGAACCATCGAGGGCTTTTCCATGCCGTAGGTGATCGACCGTTACCCTTTTTCCTGTGTGGGATCCATATCCTCACTCATGCTTTCCAGCCATTCGTTTTGTCGTTGCATTTGATCGCTGAACCGGTGGAGGGCTTCGGTGTTTTTTTCGATTAAGGTTTTGTACGCTTGATCGGTTTCGTTCAGTTCTTTTTGCATCACATAGTTTTCGATTAACTCTTTCAGATAATGTTGCCGGGAAAGCCCTCGTTTTTTCGCTCGTTCATCAATCGTTTGGACCACGATTGGACTTAATTCACGCACTTTAATGTCCATGTTCTATACTCCTTTCGTGTAACAGAAAACCCTAGTTTAATGACAACCCCGATGCAAGACCAAAATAGTTGCAAAGAGCATAAGGGAAAAGTGACCCCAGACAAGCTGGGGTGTCCGGCAGTGCCGGATTTTTCATGGGTACGCCAAAATGGCTGTTGTTCACCGGTTTGTGAACACCTTGTTCACGGATCTGTGAACAAATCAGGGGGTTGTTCACGCTTTTGTGAACAGCCCATGCTCGTTCTTAAACAGGTACTTGGGCAAAAATGAAGCCGAAGCTGTTCCATTGGGAACCAACAAGCGTACGTCTACAGCGTTCAACACGGACGATGAATCGTGCATCAAAACCATTCCATGGATGAACAAACATGTATCGTTGTCGACTCCTTGTTGTCCATCGAACTAACGCTTATGCTTGTCTCTACTACCGTGTTTCTTCAGCAGCTATCCAACACGATCGAAGGGTCTTATCGTTTGTTTCGTTGCAAACAAAACACCAGAGCATGATCACATTCCCCACTCGACTATGTCCCATCGTTCGTGCCAAACCATCAACTGATACGTACTATGACATTGTCTCTTGTGGCACGAAAGAAGCTTATTCTCTAGCTTCTTTCCTTACCATCTTTGGCAACGTCTTAGCGTTTCTTGATGGCTCGCTTGTGGGACCAAAGCATTTGATGGTTTCATCTTCCCTTTTTCATTTCTTATCGACCACACGGAGGTATCGTAGACGGGACTCTACGCCTCCGTCGTTGGTTTTTGGACGTGTCCCTCCATCCATCGAACACCGGAAACGTTTAAAGGCTCTCACAAGCCCCAGAAACCCTATTTGTTGATTCGTCTTATTCGAAGTCCTAATAACCGAGAAAAAATGCTCTAAGGATGACTGTATTGGCTCCAGGGCTTCCTCATGAACCAACATGGTTACGTGGCCTCTTCGCTAAACCCCTTCCAGAGTTTCGGGATCTTGTTCGCTTTGTGGGAGGAAAAGACATAGTGGGTAAATGGCTGCTTGGTTTCCGGATCCTTATAGGTATTCATCTCATATGTCTCCGTGGGAGCCGTAACCACCACTTCGGCGGCCCACTGCGCACGTTTTTTTCCCTTGGATCGACGATCACTTATTGTAATACCGGGAACCTGTCCCTCATTCACGATCAAATACTGCGTCATGCCATCGGAAGCTCCTTCGACCTGGACGCGAAAACCGATAGCCGTTAATTCTTTTTCCAACTGTTTCACACTTCGATTAATCTTGGAGATGGTTCCTGCCATCGAATTATCCCTCCTCCATGGTTTTTTTATGATTCATCCTGCAGCCAGTTATAGTTCAGCGGATGATCACCTGGTAAATGCGGGTACGGCTGGTCAATCATGTCTCGTTTTAGTCGGTGCTTATGTAAGGTATTGTCCAGGCACGTTCGCAGATACGCTTCGTAATGACGGACCGGTTCTGGTTTGTTGGCGATTTCTTCTTTGACTCGTTGAATCACTTCTGATGATAAGCCTTCCTGGATATATTCTTTTTCGATTTCATATGTATTAATCGTTTCCGAAGAAAAATTGTCAACGTCCTTGTTAACAATATTAATATTATTATAATCAGTCTTATTATAATCAGTCTTATTCCCGTATGATTTCGATACTTCTTGATGTATCATTTTCATATCTCTGGAGCTATCATTTTCATAGTTCCGGACGTATGATTTTGATACATCCTTGTCCCCCAAGGGTTCTGGATCACTTTCTTTTTGAATTTTATATATATCATCACCAGATGCTAGTGGCTTTTTAATATATAATTTGTTAGGTTTGTTTAACCCTACACGTACTTGATAAAGAAGATCGGCTTCAGTTAATTCTTTTTTAATCTTAGAAATTTTATTTGGACTTTTAATATTCAAGATTTCCATTAGATCATCGTTTGTATAAATGAAATAAATATTCCCATTCTCATCAAACCAATTGTTTTTTATAGAAAGTTGAAAACGGTCCTTTAAAATAGACCAAGCAATTTTTGTGTCATTACTCATATTCATATATTTTTCATTTTGAAAAAAAACTTTAGGCAGTTGGTAATAAGTTAACCCTTGTTCCTCATAGATATTAAAGAATGTAGACATAATAAAAACTCCCATCTGTTTATTAGATTGAGAGTTACTTTATACACACACATATGCTATATGAAACAAATTATTGATATAGCTTAAACGTATCCCTTGAAAAGATATGAGAATATGCTAAACTAAAGTCAAATAGTTTCTTCTAGCCACAGAAGAATTAGTGTATAGAGCTAACTCTCTACGAAAGCAGTCGGTGTATCCAGCACCGGCTGTTTCTCGTTTATTAAGTATATTTTATCTGAATAAAAAGCAATAAGCAAATTGCTTTCAAAACATTACCAACTAGGATAAACTATCCTTAGGTTCTTTGTTTAAATACATATGGCCATCCCTTAAATAAGTCACTTCTCTCCAGGGAGTGGCTTATTTTTTATTATTCAAAGCATAACCCACAACTGTTTTTTAGGTTGAGCTTTTACATGAAACATAGATTTATAACATATCTTTTTCTTTCATAGCTTTTTTAACGGCTGCATTAACAAACTCAGAAATAGATCCTCGTCCGTATTGATTTTTTAAGCGATCTAATTCAATCAACACCTCCGGGTCAAAATAAATTCCTTTAACCTTGGGCTTTTCTTCATTTTTGTTCTGATGTTTTTTAAAGAAGTTGTCTAGTTCGTCTTCATTATTAACATTTTTATCATTATCAATATTAACATCATCATCATTGTTAATATTACTATTGCCTGCAACTTCTCCAAATCCTGCAATATTCCTTTTATTTTTTGCCATTATCCAGTTCCTCCTTAATATTAAAATAGACTTCTGTAGCTGGGTTCTTTTTACGATTCATCACAGCAGGCTGTTGTTCATATGCAATACTGTTAGCAAACTGTACTGATCTAGGGATGATCTGTTTAAACATACGAATATTATTTTTCTCACAGTACTCTTCACATTGCTCAAGAATCTGTTTGTGTAGAACAGTTCTACTATCTACCAAAGTTCCAACGACTCCACTGACTTTTAGATTTTTATTATGGCTTCCTTTAAAGTTATCTATTACTTCTAACATTTTAATAAATGAACGCATTGAATAATGTTCTGGTTGAAATGGAATAATTATATCTTGAACAAAAGATAAGATATTACCTGTGATAAGCCCAATATTAGGGGGGGCATCCATTATTATTACATCATAAGATGCTAACAAGGGTGTCAGTTTCTCGCGCATGATATGAAAAGGCTTAGGATAATCATTAGGATTTGATAGTACATCAAACTCTAAGAAGGCTAACTCATCGTTAGCTGGCAGTATATGAAGATTCGAGTTTATTTTATCTATTGCAGCCTCAGGAGAGACGTTTTGGGCTAATACATCATAAATGGTGTATTCATATTGGTCTGGGTTGCGGCCATATGTAAGAGCTACGTTGCCTTGATTATCAGCATCAATAATCAATGTTTTTTGCTCTTGGGAATAAATTGAGGCCAGACTTGTAGCAATGGAGGTTTTTAATACTCCGCCTTTGTTAGTTGAAACGGCTAGTAACATATTCTTTCCCTCCTTAGATGAATTCTAAGATTTTATAATAATTATAATGTCGTACATAAATGCCTTGGGCTAAAGGATAGTTGTCGGCGAACTCATAAATTTTATTAATAATTGTTGTTTGATTTATCATTAACTTAAATCAGTTTATATTTGTTATAGATAACCATAGCATAATTACCTTAAAATATAAATATTTATTAATAAAAACATTAAAGTTAATATTAATGTTAACTTTAATGTTTGAAGGTTAACGGAAAAGTGTTTACTAGAAACAAAGATAATATTAAGTAGACAAATATCACATAAAAATAATAGTAGGAATATCACCCTATGTTTGCGCTAAATACCTTCTCACAAAGCTATTGATTATTAGCATACAATAAAAACTTTTATTATTGTTATTATTTGTATTAACATTAACATTAACATTAATAATAACTAAAAAGAAAAATACTATAGAAAGTATTGAAAACAAAATAAGTATCTTAGAATTGTAAAGCAACCAACAAAATAATATTAGATGATATAAGAAGATCAGGAACCGTTAATAAATTTGTGTAATCGACTGTCCTTTTCCCATCATGAAGTTAATTTTGCCGTTCAAGCATATCTTCCAATTGATGTTGGATCTGGGCGAAGTCTAGTTGGCAGTGAGTGGGCAACTTTTGATTGTACGCGTAGAACCAGCTGATCAAAAATTGTTTGATGGATGCTTCATTCGGAAATTATTCTTTTCGTTTAATGTATTTTTTTAGTTGTTTGTTGAAAAATTTCGATGAGGTTGATCGAATATAGTCTCCGCCAGGTGGCAGAGGAGAAATAATAAAAGGTGAGTAAGATGGGGGCTCGACGAGCACACGGCGAAGCGATGGGTAGAGTGGCAATTACTCGGTGATAAATGCGGTGAGGACCTAGGCTGATTCATCATAGTTGTTGACCCGTCACACGGTATTGTTCTAATTATTAATATTAATAATATTATAAATGTTAATATTATTATCAAGTGAAAACAATATTTATTATGTCACGGTTGTTTGGAACTATACTTCCGATAAGGGCCGTTATGTTTACAATCAAAATTAACGGAATTGATACTTCATTATCCCGATGATTTTAATCTGATTACTTTGTATTTGGGACTTGTTGATGAGAACCCTTATGTGGTTTAATAGAAAACATTAACCTTTTAGAGGTTAAACACATAGAGGGGGAGAGAAAAGATGATGACACGCAAAACGGAAGATGTGTTTGAAACGCTGCTTAACAATCAATGGATCGGGAGTGAAAGCGGAGAAACGGTTCCTATTTATGCCCCCGATGACCATGAAGTGGTAGGAAGAGTACCAGCGTTAAGTCAGGAGGAAGTGGATAAAGCGGTTCAACACACCGCTGAGGTCCAGGAAGCATGGGAAGCCAGAGAAGGCCATGAGCGTTCGGAACTGCTTCACCGGTGGGCCGAAGAGTTGGAAAAGATGACCGATGAGATTGGGGAAATGATTCACCTGGAAGTAGGAAAAACGCTCTCCTCGGGAAAAAGTGAAGTGAAGCGTACAGCCCAGCTGATTCGCCATACAGCAGAAGAGGGGCTTCGGACACACGGAAGCTTTATTCAGGGGGATGCCTTTCCCGGAGCGACGAAGCAGACAAAAGCGATGGTGCAGAAAGTTCCTCACGGCGTTGTCCTGGCGATTTCACCATTTAACTATCCGGTCAACCTGGCCGCTTCCAAAATTGCACCGGCGCTTATTACCGGCAATACCGTGATCTTCAAACCAGCGACGCAGGGGGCTATTAGTGGGTTATTAATGGTACAGGCACTCGTGAAAGCCGGGCTGCCGGAAGGCGTATTAAACGTAGTTACGGGGCGGGGATCGGTGATTGGCGACTTCATCGTAACTCATCCTCTGATAGATATGATTACGTTTACCGGGGGAACGGATACCGGAAAACATATTGCAAAGAAAGCATCCATGATCCCAGTGGTGCTCGAGCTTGGCGGCAAAGACCCGGCGATTGTCCTGGAGGACGCCGATTTGGATCAAGCAGCAAAAGAAATTGTCAGTGGAGCCTTCAGCTATTCCGGCCAACGCTGCACAGCGATCAAGCGTGTGATCGTAATGGACAGGGTCGCGGATGAGCTCGTAGAGAAAGTGAAAGATATCGTGTCCGCCCTGAACGTAGGCACATCCAGAGAAGACGCGAGTGTCACGCCAATGATTGATCAGAAGGCAGCAGATAACGTTACCAGGCTGATTGACGACGCCCGGAGTAAGGGAGCTGCAGTCATACTTGAAGGTGTGAAGGAAAAGAATCTGCTGGGGCCGACCCTGCTGGATCATGTAACCGAAGACATGGCCATCGCCTGGGAAGAACAGTTTGGACCGGTGCTCCCTTTTGTGCGGGTGGAGAGTGAACAGGAAGCCATTCAACTGGAAAAGCGTAACGAGTATGGTCTTCAAGCCAGTGTATTCACAAAAAATCTGGAGAATGCCTTCGCTATTTCCGATAAGCTGAACGTGGGCACGGTTCAGGTCAACGGCAAAACCTCTCGTGGCCCCGACCATTTTCCGTTCCTGGGAGTGAAAAATTCGGGTCAGGGCGTCCAGGGCATTGGAAGAAGCATTGATTCGATGCTTCGCGATAAAGTGTTGGTATTGAATTTGTAAAAAGCCACTGTTGTATGGTTTCGTTCAGATCAAAAATCAAGTGAAATTTCAGAATATTTCATTTTATTTCCAGTTTCGAGGATTTGTTACTGTAAAAGGAATAGTCTGCCAGCTATTTGTCCGAGAATAGAAAGTTGTTTAATATAAATTCAGAGAAAGGCTCCGCGGCTTTTATATCTATAAGGTTCAGAAATTTCTCTTTCGAGTTCCGTGATACAATAAAGACTGTCGCCCACTTTTCAGGCGAACATCTCCTGGAAAGGAGGTGTAACCATGGAATATCTACTCAGTGACCTTCTATTTCCACTTATTGTGGTCATTAGCGGGAATATATTCGCCTACTGGCTATATAGGCGAAACAACCATCATTAGGGCGGCCATAGCCGCACCACAAAAACCCCCAACGTACGGGCATACGTTGGGGGTTTGGTGTAACCAATGAAATATCTACTCTTACATGCATTATATCACATGTAAGAGAGATGTAAACGATATTGGAATCCTAGAGGTTGGCCATCATTCCATAGACCATGCGGGAAAGCTTTTTAGTTTTTCATTATGGACAAAGGGTAAATACAGATATTGGCTGCATATATGATATTAGGAGGTGAGTCAGGTGCTGTTATACGCGTCCCTGCTCGTGATACTGTTAGCGATCGGACTGATCGTTTATATATTTGATGTGAAAAGCAATTATTTCCCGGTCCCGATGATGCTTTTAGTTATTGGCCTTGGCCTTTCGTTCATTCCTGTTTTTAATCGGCTGAGTCTGAACCATGATATTATTTTTGATCTGATGCTGCCAGCGATCTTGTTTGTGTCGGCTTATAGTTTCCCAATACGTTCATTCAAAAAGAACTTTCGGCCGATTGCGACGCTCGGGACCCTGGGATTGATGGCGACCGTCTTTTTCATGGCCGTGCTCATTTATCTGGTAGGGGCTCCCTTCGCCGGGCTGTCGTTCGTAGCGGCCTTTTTAATTGCTTCGATACTGACGCCAACCGATCCGGTTTCCGTGACGGCCATTCTGGAAAATGTGTTCGGGGATTCGGATATCCCGAAAGTCGTGGAAGGGGAGTCCATGATTAACGACGGCACCAGCGTAGTATTGTTCAGCATTGCTTCCTCCATGTTTTTGTACAATGAATCCTTTTCCATCCTTTCATTTCTGGGTGAATTTCTTTTGGTGTCGCTCGGGGGTGTAGCCGTCGGTGTGGCAGGGGGCTGGCTGGTCACCAAAGCGGTCCACATCATGCACAATCACGTGTACCAGGTCATGCTCAGCGTGATTCTTGCTTACGGCGGCTTTTATATAGCGGAAGGGCTTGGGACTTCCGGGGTGTTGGCCACCGTGTCGGCCGGTATTATGCTCTCCCGGGCCTTTCAGAAATCTGAAAAGGAGGAGGAGCTTCACTCCTATTTGGACGGTTTTTGGAAAGTGGTGGAGCCGGCCGTCTTATCACTGCTTTTTTTATTGATCGGCATTCAGGCGGCTAGTTACCTTGCGTTCGGGCACTGGCTGTTCGCGATTGGAATATTTATGATTTCTTTAATCGTCCGCTTCCTAGTACTAGGCGGATTTCTAAAATTGTCCCCGCACATTAACGAACGGTTTCAGTGGTCGTCCGTATTTATGATGACCTGGTCCGGGCTGAAAGGAACCGTTTCTGTAGCTCTGCTGCTTAGCATTGAAACACAGTCCAGCAGCAGTGCCGATCTTATTGTTTCTCTCACGTTTGCCGCGATTCTGCTTTCCCTTGTGATTCAAAGTCTCGGGGTTTATCCACTGGCCCAGAAATTTGCTTCCTGACAGTACTTGGTTTAAGAAGATATTGTTCGCGATACACTCGAAATAAACGATAAATCAAAAGCCAACCTTGACGAAGGTTGGCTTTTGATTTATCGGCATGTCAAAAGTACACTATAATCTTCGAAAAATACTGTTTTATTGTAGTTTCTACTAATAATCGCGATAATGTTAACAATAGTTACTGGGTCGTCGTTTCAGAATCCCTCTCTGAAGAACTCGGGCTTTTTGTCGCGGAACCGGGAGAGGCAAGGAGGGTCCAACAAAAAAACCCATACAAACTCACGACAAGCATAGCACTCATATCTGTTTCTCCTTTCGTATTGGCATTGCCATTATTGGCACCGAAGACGTACCAGCCCATTTCTCCTGCCACCGCTCTTGCAGTTCCGGGAGATCGGATATGCACGTAATAATCCATTCCTGTTCACGGAAGACCTGAAGGGAGGTAAATAATTCCTCAATGGTGGCAAAGATGGCATCGAACGAGGTCCAGCCTTGCTGTTGCAGATCTAGGAGGGTGCCGGTTGCCACTTCCCACTCCTGGGGGCGCTGAATAAAGGCCGTATAAGGCATAAAAACACTCCTTTATTGAGAAGATGGGTGCTGAAACATACAAAAAGCCATCCCTAAAGAAATCCCTTTAGGAATGGCTTGAAGGCTAAGCGTTCAGTCTTAGGTTCAGAGCCGTATATGGTTGATTGATTATCCCAGATGACATGAGGGGATAAAAGTTTCTGGTGCTTTATACATAATTATAGGGGATCAGGCGGAGAAAGATAAGACGTATTTTTGAATCTATTTAGTCCTTATTTAAATACCATATCCATGAATAAAAACTAATATCCTCCTTGATTGCTTCCGCCATCAGTAGATAAAAAAACAGAACGTTGGTTCTAACCAAGGAACCGTGGTAAGATAGAGGTAACACGTTGCCTTAGACGAAGCTAAAAATACCCGTTATCAACAGGGTTCCTCCACTGACAGGGAACATTAGAGACGGTAGTGCTCGCAATGACCTGTCCCGGTAATGTTGTTGCTTGTTTCCACGGTACTTCTTGCCGAACACCGAATCGAGACAAGGCAAAAAAATCATGAAGAACGAAAGCGGCCCAGGAGGCTGCTTGCCTATTGTTGGGCATTTTGTTAGGAACGGACGATGGGTAGCCACTACCATAATTGGATACCGACAGGCAAAGGCCTCAGACAACTAGCGCTGAGGAATCAGCCGCAGGGATGTTTATTCTCTGTGGTTTTTTTGTGTTTTGCCACCCGTAGAGAAGAAATGGCTGTACGTTTTTCGAGGGACCAGCGGGGAAAGAGGGGCAAGAGAAACGTCAACGAAACAACCATCAACGGATGACTGTGGAAAGCGGTTCTCCTGGGACGCTTCAACGGGATTATCCAAAGGAGCCAAACCATGGAAGAGACACAAGCGGTACAAGGAGAAATGGCAGGCTACATTGGCAAGCTGATTCGGAACCACTTTGGTAAAGGGCCGACCTCCGTGTATGTGAGCCTCGAGCATCCGTTTCTGGTGATCCGCCTCCGGGATTTCTTAGCGTCAATGGAATCCATTCTGGTGGCCCAGGGTGAATATCAACGGGTGGAAGACACGAGGGGCCTGATATTTAAACAACTGCAGGGCGAAATGCGAGCTCGGCTGGAGACCATCGCAGGAATTACCATTCAAGAGATGTACTTTGATTGGGACCTGCAGCAGCAACGGGGCGTGATCCTTGGCGTAATGTCGCAAGATGCCTCGGAATGCGAAGTCCGGTGGCCGAAGCACTTAAACCATCGGAAGTTCAACGAGCAAGTCATTGAGCTGAGCAAGTGGGGGCAGAAAGTACCGGCGACCACGGAATCGTTTTGGCTGAATGACCGGACCATTGTGATTAAACGGACCGGGATCTTTGTGGAGATTGAGAAAGAACTGATTCGGGCAGGATATACGAACGAACTCCAGAAAGTGAAAAAGCCATTGGAATTGCGGATGATTCACCGGGCCAGCCTGGAATCGTTCCTTGACAGCAGGATCACCGGAACGTTTGTCTCCTGGCATTTTACCGGGGACAAAGGGTACGCGTTGCTTATTCTGCAACCAAAAAAACAATGAGCGAGAACGTTTTTGAGCTGCGAACGGGGGATCGCCGGCAAGTATGGCAGTAACCAGGGGTGAATCTAATGCAAAATGGTGTCGACAAGGACCAACATCGGGTCTTGTCAGTCGTTGTTTTTTGTTAAAGAAAGATCCGAATTCCTCGATAGTTTCGATTGGTAGTGGGGGGACAGTGCCCAGAAGCCCCAGCGATCACGATTCATACGTTGGGGCGGTTAACGTTCAGGCCCTAGTAGAGTTCGACGCACACGAAAGGAGGGAAAGAATGGTCTATCAGGAAAAGCTATGCCTAACAACGGTCGCCGGTCGCTTGTCGCATATCAACGAGGAGATTTCTCAGGCCTGAAAGGTGTTGCGTGCCATGGAATATCACGTATGGCGTGCATGGCGGGAAGCCTGGGATCACCATGCATTCCCCCAGCAAGCGCAAGCACAGCACCAGGCTATGGTGGATGTTAGTGAACGCGAGGCGTTGTCCCTCCCCCTGGTTGAGGAAATCGTTCCGTATGCTGAACGTCGTGTATGGAGAGCCATGACCAGAGAGGAAACCAATCTATAAGGCGGAGGTTTAGAAACGACGTCCACATGCTCTAAGATGTCGGTGGCCTATGTTTGAAGGATTTGTAAAGATGGTGTCTTTCGTGTATCCATAGCCAGATACGCATGGTACGGTGGAGATGGGGAGTCACACCTCTCCCCAAACATCCCCTTGATCGTTTAACCCGACCAGTATGACCAGCCCAAGGGCTGGTTTTTTTATGTTTTAAAAATTTCAAGGACCGTACTTATCTATAATATAATTATATTTCTTTTAAGCGAATGCTTTTTAGGATATTGTAAAAGCTTCTTATGATGCACTGACCTAGAAATATGAGACAAGATAAAGCACCTAGCCGTTAGCCTTCTGCCGTCCGGTATTCCACCGGCGTGTGGAAGGCTAATTTCGTCAAGGGTCGCTGATAGTTGTAATAATACATGTACGTCTGCACGTTTTCTAGTATAATTGGAAATGTTAGGGGCACCCCTTTCGGGGTGCGGAATCCTTCCGACTTTAGCGAGGAATGGAAGGATTCAATGACGGCATTATCAAAGCAGTTGCCTCGGCGCGACATGCTTGTGATAATGCCTTTTTTGTGGGCAGCCTCCTGAAAGGCATACGACGTGTACTGGCAGCCCTGGTCGCTGTGCAACATCGTGCCGGTGG
>NZ_ATVM01000038.1 GCF_000420725.1 Marinococcus halotolerans DSM 16375
CTACTCGAAATGCCGTAGAGGTTAATAATATCCCGCTGGGATATCCCCTCATTCAGGTACGCTTCCACAGCTTCTTGTTTCCATTCCGGGGGATACCGCTTCCACTGGGTGGCTTTCGTCAGCGCTTCGGCTCCATGGCGTTCGTACCGATCGATCCATCCCCTTAACGTCTTTTCGTTGATGTCCCAATGACGACAAAACTCAGCCATATTCATTGTCCTCTGATCAAAAGCGTGGATGATTTCTATTTTCTGCTCGGTCGTATATCCTCGATAAGGCATAAAAATGCTCCCCTCTAAGCAAAACAGATGATTTATTTCATCTGTCTACTTAAAGGGGAGCATATCATACCTAGGCAGCCTGTCTTTCTGTTTAGACGGAAATAAAAAACCCCGGAGCCTTTTTGAAGGGGCCCGGGGCTATGTTGAGTTAAGAGCTTAGTTCCAAAATGGTGCCAGTTTCAGCATCTACAATAAAGTCTAGTTGACGGGTCTCTCCCTGGTTGGTGCTTGAAAGGCCGCCGCGGTAAACCTTGTATTCCAGGTCGTCTTTTTTGTACGTTTCCGGCGTCATGTGAATCCAGGAGCCGTTAACGGGAAGATGATCCTGCACGTTTTCTTTAACTGTCTTCAGCGCTTTTTCCGGAGAAATTTCATCTTTCTTTGTGAACTGCTTAACTAAAATCCCCAAAGCAACTCCAAGACCTACTCCAATAAGAATATTCTTTGTTCTCATTATTATGTCCCTGCCTTTCCATTTCTTATTTAATCAGTATACCGCAAATAATGCGTATATCCAAATACATACCCGTTTTCAATAGTGGTAAAAACGTGACTCGTTCGATAAAATGAAAATTAGGCAGAGCCTGATAATCGAAAGGGGTATTCTATGAAGCAGGAAACACTCGATATGTTTAAGTATCTAACAGAGACACCGGCGGTCCCGGGATTTGAACACCAGATTCGTACATATATGAAAAAAGAGCTTGAACCGGTAAGTGATGAAATTATACAGGACCGGCTCGGCAGTTTATTTGGAGTGAAGCACAGCAAACAGGAGGGGCCGAAGGTCATGGTAGCCGGCCATATGGATGAAGTTGGTTTTATGGTCAAATCCATTGATGAAAACGGGATGATCCGGTTCCAGACGCTTGGCGGCTGGTGGAGCCAGGTTCTGCTTGCGCAGCGTGTCCAGATTTATACAGAGGAAGGAAGTGTGCCGGGGGTGATTGGATCCACGCCTCCGCACCTGCTTGAACCGGCGCAGCGTGAAAAACCTATGCCGTTAAATCAAATGTTTATCGATATCGGAGCAGACAGTCGTGAGCATGCAGAGCAACTCGGAGTCCGCCCGGGAATGCCGGTGTCTCCGGTGTGCCCATTTACCCCGATGGCGGATGAGAAAAAAATTATGGCAAAGGCCTGGGATAATCGGTACGGAGTCGGGCTCGCACTCGAACTGATGAAAGAAGTCCAGGGTGAAAACCTTCCGAATACGCTCTATGCAGGTGCTACAGTACAGGAGGAAGTAGGACTTCGCGGAGGACAGACGGCTGCTCAAATGATTCAGCCGGATATTTTTTATGCGCTGGATGCAAGTCCGGCGAACGACTCCACAGGAGGTAAGGATGCCTTCGGCCAGCTGGGCAAGGGAGCGCTGCTTCGTATATTTGACCAGACGATGATTACTCACCGCGGTATGAGGGACTTTGTTCTCGATACAGCAGAAAGTAACAACATTCCTTACCAGTATTTTATTTCCCAGGGAGGGACAGACGCCGGCCGGGTGCATATGGCCAATGAAGGTATTCCGTCTGCCGTTATCGGTGTCTGCTCCCGCTATATTCACACCTCTGCTTCACTGCTGCACGTGGATGATTACGCTGCAGCAAAAGAGCTGCTGACGAAGCTCGTGCGGACTACAGACCAGCAGGCCCTTGATATGATTCATAAAGGAGTCTGAGATTGAAAAAGGTTATGGTGGGATCAGAAAATGCTGTAAAGGTGGCGGCTGTCCGCCAGGTGTTTAGCCCGGACTTTTCTGTGGCGGGAGTGTCCGCTGTTTCAGGAGTAAGTGACCAGCCATTTTCTGATCAGGAAACAAGAGAAGGTGCTGTGAACCGGGCATGGTATGCACAAAAAAACGCTGATCTGGGCATAGGACTTGAAGGCGGCGTGCAGCCCGAAGGAAAAGATGTATATTTGTGCAGCTGGGGGGCGCTTACGGATGGAACTGCTGTATGGACAGCAGGCGGGGCCCGTATACTGCTTCCGGAACGTATTGCTGTTATGCTTCATGACGGAGTGGAATTAAAAACGGCAGTAGACCACTATACCAAGCTGGAAAATGTTCATCAAAATGAAGGAGCTATCGGTATTTTAACCGCCGGCCAGGTGGACCGTACTGCCCTATTTCATCATATAGTCTCTCTGCTTTACGGACAGTGGATATATCAAACTGGGCGCCGTTTTTAGACGGCGCCTTTTCATTAAATGAAAATACGGTTACAATGGAAAAAAAGAAAAGGAGAGAGTGGATGCGTTCATTTTTTTTGAAAAAGGGTGTAAATTTAAGTGTAAAGACATATGTAATTACAGCTTTGAGCTACATGGCACTTGGCCTGTTTGCGTCTTTAATTATCGGTTTAATCATTCAGACAATCGGCCAGCAGCTCGGTATTGCTTTTTTTGAAGACATGGGGGCGCTTGCGATTTCATTAATGGGCCCGGCGATCGGAGTAGCAGTGGCATATGGCCTGCAGGCGCCGCCGCTGGTTGTTTTTTCTGCGGTAGCTACGGGTGCTGCGGGAGCGGAGCTCGGAGGCCCGGCAGGGGCTTTCATCGCAGCTCTCGTTTCAGTGGAGCTGGGTAAGCTGATATCTAAAGAAACGCGCCTTGATATTATTGTAACGCCGCTGGTAACGATTATTGCCGGCTATGGGATAGCCCGGCTTCTCGGTCCGGGCATTCAGGCATTTATGACAGGGTTTGGAGATTTAATTGTATGGGCTACAGAGCGGCAGCCGCTTGTTATGGGCATTTTAGTTGCCGGGCTGATGGGCCTTGCTCTGACAGCCCCGATTTCAAGTGCGGCTATTGCCATTATTCTTGATCTGAACGGGATTGCAGCCGGGGCAGCTACCGTAGGGTGTGCAGCCCAAATGGTTGGTTTTGCAGCCAGCAGCTTTCGGGAAAATAAATTTTCCGGCCTTGCTGCTCTGGGTATTGGTACCTCCATGCTTCAGGTTTCAAATGTTGTGAGGCGGCCGCTCATTTTGATTCCACCGACCCTCGCCGGTATGATCGTTGCCCCTTTTTCCACAATGGTCTTTATGATGGAAAATAATGCAGCAGGTGCCGGTATGGGAACGAGCGGTCTGGTTGGCCAGATAATGACCTTTCAGACGATGGGTTTTTCCTTTGAAGTACTTGGCGCAGTAATGCTTCTTCATGTCGTTGCTCCCGCATTAATCAGTCTCGGTTTGTCAGAGTGGATGAGAAAACGAAATTGGATTAGAATGGGTGATATGAAGATACGGGAGGGGTAACCTCTTCTGTATGTATTAATTTAAAGGAGGCAAAACAATGGAAAATTTAACTACACAGGAATCCTTCAATCAAGCTATTGATAATGGAAATACAGTGATTATGTTCTCAGCCGGCTGGTGCCCGGACTGCACGTATATTGATCCGGCGATGCCGGAAATCGAACAGCAGTATGACCAATTTACCTTCTACAAAGCGGACCGTGATGAGCTGATGGATGTATGCATTGATTACGGAGTGATGGGCATACCGAGTTTTCTGGTTTTTCATAACGGAGAAGAAGTGCACCGCTTCGTAAGCAAGCAGCGGAAGACACCGGAAGAAGTCCAGCATTTCCTGAACGAATCACTGGAAAAAGTTAACGCCGCTTCATAAAGATTAAAAGGGCTGTCCCTAAAAAAGGGACAGTCTTTTTTTGACAGAAAGCAAGAGTGTGGGAGTAGAAGTCTGCACATGTTACGATGGAATTAAGAATCTTCAAGAGGAGCGATAAGAATGGAAGTACGAAAGCTACAGCGCATACTGCGGGAACGACTGAAAGACGACAATTCCCGTACGTTTAAATATGATGAGGAACAAAGCTCGCTGCGGGTCGAGCACAAGCAGCTGAAAACCGGGGTGGACCTGGATTTAAGCAAATGGGCCGCAAAATATGAACGTGAAGGAGAAAAGGCTGTGGAAGAGGTCGTACATTATATTGACACCTCGTTTCGCGCCATGGAACGCGATGTTTCACTTTCCGGGCAGGAGCAATATATTTATCCGGTCATCCGTTCCACTTCCTTTCCGACCGAAACGAAAGACGGAAAGGAACTCGTATGGGACGATCATACAGCGGAAACAAGAATTTTTTACGCCCTCGATATGGGAGAAGCATATTCCCTGATCGAACAGGAGACGCTTGAAGCCGAACAAATAGAAACGGAAAGCATCCGCCGGGCCGCCCGCAATAATTTAAAAACGCTGGAAGTGCCGATGAAAAAGGATACGGTGGCGGGAAACACGTTTTATTTTATTAATACAAATGATGGTTACGATGCAAGCCGTATATTAAACGAAGCCCTGCTGCAGAGTGTGGCTGAAGACGTGCAGGGCGATATGGCAGTAGCTGTGCCCCACAATGACGTCTTTATTATTGCAGATATCACAAACGACAACGGATACGATGTGCTCGGGCAGATGGCTTTCCGCTTTTTTAATGACGGCCGGGTACCGATTACAGCTCTTCCGTTTATGTATGAAAACGGAGAATTCGAACCGATCTTTATTTTAGCCAAAAAACGCCCTAAAACCTGATTCGCGGGAGCGTTCAAGCTGTGATACAATAAAAGTTAAGTTAGCGAAAAGGAGCCTCAACGAATGAATATTTTCTATAATCCAAAAGGAATTGGGGATGTACTTCTCATCTCTTTAAAACCAATAAACTCAAAACAGCGTGAAACGGTAAGACACAAAGACGTGGCCGTGCTCACGCACGCCACCACGAAGGAAACAGTAGGCTATCATATTTTTAATGCCTCCTCCTACGGAGAAATTACAGGCACAGGCCGGATAGCAGCGGATAAAGACCATGTCCAGCTCGTTAATAAAGCCCTGAAAGAAAACAATATAGACAGTTCGCTTGAAGCGCCGGCCCAGTCTGAATTTGTGGTGGGATATGTGACCGGGAAAAAACAGCATCCGGATGCAGATAAATTGAGCGTCTGCCAGGTGGATACAGGAGCAGAAACGCTTCAAATTGTCTGTGGTGCCCCGAATGTGGATGCCGGCCAAAAAGTAGCTGTGGCAGTACCAGGGGCGGTTATGCCCTCAGGAATGAAGATTAAAAAATCGAAGCTCCGTGGTGTGACTTCTACTGGCATGATCTGCTCAGTGTCTGAGCTTGCCCTGCCGGAAAAGCAGACAGAAAAAGGTATCCTCGTTCTCGGTGATACGTATGAAACAGGACAGGACTTTTATAAGCAGTATCACGAACACCCGGTTCCGGCCTCCGTGTAGTAAGTGAATGAAAAACCGCTAGTTGTGCTAGGGGTTTTTCTTGTGCAGGTATAGAAAAGTAAATTCAAAAAGGTCCGGGAAGAAAAGGAGGGGTTGAAAATGCCGTCATCCTTTCAACAATGGATGAAAAGAATGCAGCATTTTCTTTTTAACGATGAAGAACAGCCAGAGGAAAACAACCATGAAAGTCGTATAAAGCGCTCCGGAGAGGATCCTCCTCCATACATAGCGAGAATGACGTATCAGGAATCTGAGCCGGTGAAAATGTTTAATGTTTATCCTAAAAGCTATGAGGAAGCACAAAAACAAAAAAACAGCGCACGGGCCCCTGAACGACCGAGCGCAGCAAAGCTTTCGGGCACTCCTGCCGAACCGCGCACAGCTGGCTACGATCGTGGGGGGGCCGAACAGGAGCGTAGTGAAAAAAGCTCTAAACGCCTTGATTCCAGAGATGAAAAAAAGCCCGTGACAGAGGAGTCCAGCTATTTCCGGGGGAAAAACTTTGAAGCAGGGAGTATCCCTTCCCCTATCTTCGGATATCAGCAGGCTGACCTGCATCCGGGTAATTTAAGGGACCCGGAGGCGGAAGACAGAAAGGAAACCTCCGTCCAGGAACAGATCCGACAGGATATCGCTTTTCTGAATTCAATCCGGGCGGGCGACAGAAGGCCTTCATCCGTAACGAAGCAGGTCGAGGAGAAAGAGGCCGGCCGAAAGCGCCGGGCTCCTTCCATTCTGCAGG
Organism: Marinococcus halotolerans DSM 16375; assembly: GCF_000420725.1. GTDB lineage: Bacteria > Bacillota > Bacilli > Bacillales > Marinococcaceae > Marinococcus > Marinococcus halotolerans. The sequence continues at coordinate 6,286 of NZ_ATVM01000038.1, forward strand.
AAGATACCGACCGCTTTATGGAAATCAGCAGGGCGCAGAGAAGTGGCCGGTGGGACACGGAAGCAAAAGACCAGGAATCTGAGAGCAGTGCGCCGGAGGATGAACCTGAGTCAGAGGAAAAAAAAGATCCTGATCTGTTTCCCTCAGGCACTGCGTTTGAAATAGAACCGGAAGAAGCCGCAGATACAGCGCCCATAGACCCAGAGGCGCCGGAGCAGGAGCATGCTTCTCAGACAGTCTCTGCTCCCGGGGAAGAAGAACGCACCCCGGATACTGTTGTAGAAGAGGTGCAGGAAATAAAGCCGGCACCGGTAGAAAATAAGCCAGTGCCAGTACCGGAAAGTAGCGAACTCCCCGCGAGTATCAACGAAACGAAAACAGAAAAAGCGAAAAATTCTTCGCCTTCGTCCGTGAAAGAAAGGCCAAAAGCGCCGTCGAAAAAACAAGACGGCAGCAAGCGGACTTCTACGTCCACCCCGTTTAATGTCATGATGTATCCTAAGGATAAGCGTTCTGCCCAGCAGCCAAAACAAAAGGGGTACCAGCTGCCATCACTTCAGCTGCTCAATATTCCTCCTAAAAAAGAGGACGAAGACCAGAGCGAACTGGAAGACCAGAGAGAACAGCTTGAAACCACGTTAAAAAACTTCCATGTGGATGCAAAGGTTTCCCAGATTACAAAAGGGCCGTCGGTTACAAGGTTTGAAGTTCAGCCTGCGCCGGGAGTGAAAGTAACAAAAGTGACTAATCTGACAGATGATATCAAAATGGCGCTCGCTGCGAAGGATTTAAGAATGGAAGCGCCTATACCGGGAAAGAATGCTATTGGCATTGAAGTGCCTAACCCTACCTCCGCGCCGGTATTTTTACGGGAGATCCTCCGTCGGGACGTATTTAAAAATCATCAATCGCCGTTGTCAGTAGCCATGGGTCTCGATATTGGAGGCAATCCAGTTATAGCTGATCTGCAAAACATGCCGCATGGATTGATCGCAGGCGCTACCGGTTCAGGAAAGAGTGTCTGCATCAACTCTATCCTGCTTAGCCTGTTATACAAGTCTTCGCCGGAAGAGTGTAAATGGATGCTGATCGATCCTAAAATGGTGGAGCTTGCTTCGTATCGGGAGGTTCCTCATCTTATTACGCCGGTAATCAACGACGCCAAGGAAGCTACAGGAGCGTTGAAGTGGGCGGTTCAGGAAATGGAAGACCGCTACGAACGACTGGCCCGGGAAGGCGTTCGCGATATGAAAAAATACAATGAGCGCATGGAAAAACAGGGACGCCCGGCTGATAAAATGCCTTACCTTGTCATTGTAATTGACGAACTCGCAGACCTGATGATGGTGTCACCGCAGGATGTGGAGGATGCGATCTGCCGTATTGCCCAGAAAGCAAGAGCCTGCGGCATGCATCTGCTTGTGGCAACGCAGCGTCCGTCAGTGGACGTCATTACAGGCCTTATTAAAGCAAATATTCCAACCAGAATAGCATTTTCTGTATCCTCCCAGGTTGACTCACGCACTATCTTGGACGGGGGAGGCGCTGAGCGGTTAATTGGCAAGGGCGACATGCTTTTCTACCCGAACGGGGCGTCCAAACCAACACGTGTCCAGGGCACATTTGTGACGGATGAAGAAATAGACGCTGTTACAGACTTTGTAAAAGAACAGAAAAAACCTGTTTATCAGTTCCAGAAAGAGGAGCTGCAGAAGCACCTCGAAAAAGAAGAGCACCAGGATCCGCTTTACGATAATGCGTGCGAATTTGTTATTGATCAGAAGCAGGCCTCCGCATCCCAGCTGCAGCGCCGGTTTTCTTTAGGGTACAACCGTGCGGCCAAGCTGATCGATACGATGGAAAACCGTGGTATCGTTTCGGAGGCGAGAGGGAGCAAGCCGCGGAATGTATTAGTAACCCGGCAGGAGTGGGAAGAATCCGTATAAGCTTGCTTTCGTGTGGAAGGTTTTATATGATAAATAGAATAAAAAGAAGCAGCCCGTGGAAAATCACGGGCTCTTATTCTGATACATAGGTTAAGGAGCAGCCGTTATGAAAGAAATTGAACTCAAACTGCAAGGAAAACAAAAACGATTAACAAACGAAACATTTAAATTCGACGAACGAGTAAAGGAAGGCTGGTTTTCCGCGGTATACTTTTTGAAGACCAAAAAAATCGCGGAGAAATATAAGCCGGATGAACGTGTGCTGATGCAGTTTTTTCAAAAGGATCACGCCGTTTTATGTGGAGTGGATGAAGCGGTGGCTTTGGTTAAAACCTTCTCCTCCAACCCGGGAGAACTTGTTATCCACGCCCTTGAAGACGGCAACAAAATTGAGCCGTATGAAACAGTGATGACGGTGGAAGGAAAGTATCAGGATTTCGGCTTCCTCGAAGGCCTGATCGACGGTATACTTGCGAGACGTACCTCTGTTGCCACAAATGTGTTTAATGTTGTAAACGCGGCGAAAATCTCCGGAAGAAAAAAGCCCGTAATTTTCATGGGAGACCGGGATGATCACTTCACGCAGCAGGCAGGAGATGGTTACAGCGCTTTTATTGGCGGTTCTAAGGCCCAGGCGACCCACGCTATGAGTGAATGGTGGGGGAAAAAGGGTATGGGCACCATGCCGCACGCCCTTCTCCAGCTTTTCGAAGGAGATATTATCCAGGCAACCCGCGCCTACAAAGAAACGTTTCCGGAGGATGAACTCGTAGCACTGGTGGATTATAATAATGATGTGATTACCGATTCTTTGAAAGTGGCCAGAGAGTTCGGCAGCGATCTCCAGACAGTGCGTCTCGACACGTCGGGCAGTATGGTGGACCAATATTTCTGCCGTCATCCAGAAGTGCTTGGCTCCTTCAATCCTACGGGTGCCAATCCCGAATTGATCTTTGCCCTGCGGCGAGTATTGGACGAAGAAGGTTTTCAGCATGTTAAAATAATGGTAAGTGGTGGTTTCAACGCGGCCCGTATTGAGGAATATGAAGCTAAAGACGTTCCTGTTGATATTTATGGTATTGGCAGCAGCCTATTAAAAATTCATATTGGTTTTACGGGAGACAATGTGTTATTAAATGGAAAACATGAAGCTAAAGCGGGGCGGAAATACCGCCCGAATAATCGAATGGAGCTCGTTGAGTATTAAATTTCCCGGAAAGGAGTTCTTGGCCGTGCGTTCGGATATACAAAGGTATCGACAGCGCCGGCAGGCAGAAGCGGACCGGCGCCTCGAAAGCCTGCTCGCAGCATTTAAAGCCTGGAAAGAAGAAAATACGAACCTGCGTGAAAAGGTGCGTGCAAAGCACCTTTTTGCCGAACAGACCGGCCTCGCGGTGGAGCAGGTGGAAAAGAAGCCGTGGGACACGCTGTTTGAGGAATGGTTTTCGTATGATTACGTTACAATCATCGGTACCCACTTATTTGATATGTTCTTAAAGCAGACGCTGTCTGCTAGAACCCGTATGGATCTCCAGCTCGGGGGCCTGTTATTAACGGCATCCTGGCTGCCGGTAGAGTTAGATGAAAAAAACCACTGGATAAGAGCAGTCGGGAAGCAGGAATTTTCCGGCCGGCTGCAGCGGGACGCTGCTTTGGAGCCGGCTGTTTCATCGACCTGGCTTGTCCGGACAGCGCGTGTGGGGTTTGAGGATACCCGTTTGGGACAGGCAGCACCGCTCCGGCCCGGCAGCGAAGACTTTCATGCACTGATGCTTGAAGCGGAAAAAGCTTACCAGAAGGAAGAACACATTCGGTGGCATAAAGAAAAAGGGGCCTCCTGGCTGCAGTTTGCACTCCCGTCTGTTAGTTTTTAACCTTAAACGAAGACGGGATTCAGGCTTTTCTGGCCAATTCAAGTCGTTCCATTGGAGGAACTAAAGGTTTTTGCTATAATAAGACAAGTATGTTTACATATGATACACACCATGAAAAACGATCTCTTTCACCTGTGCGTTTTGGCGGCAAGGTTTTTTGAAAGAACGGAGGAAGACAATATGTCTAATTATCATTTTATTGGAATTAAAGGATCCGGCATGAGTGCTCTTGCCCAGATTCTGCACGATATGAACCACACTGTACAGGGCTCGGATGTTGAAAAAACATTTTTTACCCAGCAGCCTCTTGAAAAGAAAAACATCTCTATTCTTCCTTTTCAGGCTGATAACATCCAGGAAGGGCAGACAGTAGTGGCTTCAGCAGCTTATGGTGATACCCACGAAGAAGTGAAAAAGGCAAAGCAGTCAGGGCTGGAGGTTCATTCATACCCTCAGTTTTTAGGAGAATTTCTTCAGAATTTCACCTCGATAGCAGTAGCGGGCTCTCATGGCAAAACGACAACAACCGGTCTTTTAGCCCATGTGCTCGAGGCGTATAAGCCAACCTCATACTTAATTGGCGACGGCACGGGAAAGGGTATGGAAAACAGCCGCTTTTTTACGTTTGAAGCCTGTGAATACCGCCGTCATTTTTTGAATTATGTACCTGATTACGCCATCATGACAAATATCGATTTTGACCACCCAGACTATTTTTCTGACGTAGAGGATGTCGTGCAGGCGTTTAATGAAATGGCCCAAAAAGTAAAAAAAGGTATTGTAGCCTGCGGTGATGATGAGCATCTTCAAAAGCTCCACGCCCCGGTACCAATTGTTTACTACGGCATTGAAGGAAAACATGATTTTAACGCAGAAAATATATCAGTAGACGAAAACGGCACCAGCTTCGATGTTCAAATACGCGGAGACCGTTTTGGCCGTTTTACGATTCCAGGCTATGGCAATCATCATATTTTAAACGCGCTCGCCGTTATTGCTATCTGTCACTATGAAGAAGTACCGGCTTCTATCATCCGTGAACAGCTGGCTTCTTTTAGCGGAGTAAAACGCCGGTTTACAGAAAAAATTTCCGGCTCGCAGGTATTGATTGATGATTACGCCCATCATCCTACCGAGATCCGTGCTACTATTGAGTCAGCGAAACAAAAGTACCCAAGCCGGCCGGTAGCAGCTGTTTTTCAGCCTCATACGTTCTCAAGAACAAAGGCGTTTCTTGATGATTTTGCAGACAGCCTGCAGATGGCAGACTACGTTTACCTTTGCGATATTTTCGGATCAGCCAGGGAACAGGATGGAAGCTTAAGTATCGATGATTTAAAACAGCGTATTCCTGGAGCCGGAATAATTCAGGAAGACGGTGTTCAGGTGCTTGAAACACATAATGATGCTGTACTTTTATTTATGGGAGCCGGAGACATTCAAAAGTTTCAGAGGGCCTATGAAGCCCACCTTGAATCCTCCAAACAGTAAAATTAAAAGAACGGGAAGCAAAAGCTTTCCGTTCTTTTGGTGTTAATATCAAAAAAGATTTGAATAGTCGTCAAATTGATTGTTTTTTCATTCAGGATGCATACTTTTAATGGGAAAAGGGAACAAAGGAACAGAAAGGTCCTCTATGAAGAATGGAGTTTCAAACCAAACAAATAGTGGTAAAATGGCGACAGGAGGTGTATGGTAATATGGCTATTTTAGGGTACATAAGCGCGCTAATCGCAGCGATCGCTTTTGCCGTTCTAATTATTTTCCTCGTGAAAACGCTGAAAACAGCGACTACAATGATGGAGCGCGTAGGGAATACAATGGAACAAGTAGAGCAGCAGGTACAGGGCATTACCAGAGAATCAGAGGCTATGCTTAACCGTTCTAATACTATTATGGAAGATGTGCAGACTAAAACAGAGAGTATTAATGGTTTTGTAGGGTCGCTGCAAAATGTCGGGGAATCGGTGGATAATGTTAACCACTCATTCCGTCGTGTAGCCGATTCTGTTTCCAATTATTCTTCAAAACAATCAGAGCAGGTCACCCAGGTAATTCAGTGGGGGAATGCCTTTATTGATTTGTATGCCCGCTGGAAAAAACGGACAAAATAAAAGGGGACGATAAAGAATGGCTTCATACAACACAAAAGATTTTATTATTGGAACAATTATTGGAAGTATTGTAGGAGCCTCAACAGCGCTGCTCCTTACACCAAAATCCGGAGAAGAATGGCGCCAGGATCTTTCCGAAGGCACTCAGTCAGTAAAGCAGAAATCAAGCGGACTAACCTCTGAGGCGTATGAAAAAGGCAGTGAATGGGCAAATCGTGCTAAAGATAAGTCCAGTGAACTAGCTAAAAATGTTTCTGCGCAGTCTTCTCATTTATATGAGCGGGTGAAAGGAAGCTCGGGGGAAGACGAAGAAAAGTCTGCGGAAGAGTTGGCAAAAGAACTTAATGAACGTATCGATGAAAGTGAAGAAGCAGCAGCAGAAGATGTAAAAAAAGATGTGCGCGATCTGCATAAAGATTCGACGGAAAACAACAGCAATAATACGTAAAAGTTAAGGCCGCTGTGTTAAACGCAGCGGTTTTTAATATGTTTTTCCAGTGAATTATAGATAAAAAGCTTATTCTAAAGGCAAAAACACTTTAATACTTAAAAGCGTTTAAGAAATAAAGAAAAAAGGGCTGACAGAACAGAATTCTTCGTTTATAATTGGGCGTAATCGAAAAGATAAGTAATTGACTGAAGGAGTGGAGAGCATGAGTAACGAACAGTTAGATGCCTTGAGAGAACAATTGGATGATGTGAACGTAAAGCTGCTGGAACTGATCAATGAACGTGGCCGTCTGGTCCGGGAAATCGGGGACGTAAAAAGCAAATCCGGCCAGAAACGGTTCGATCCGGTACGTGAGCGCCATATGCTTGATCATATTGCAGAACATAACGAAGGACCTTTCTACACTTCCACGGTTCAGCATATTTTCAAACAAATCTTTCAGGCAGGTCTTGAGCTTCAGGAAGACGATAACCGCAAAGAGCTGCTGGTATCCCGGAAGAAAAAGCCTGAAGATACAATTGTTGACCTGAAAGGTGAAAAAATTGGAGACGGTTCTCAGCGTCTTGTTGCAGGACCTTGTTCCGTTGAAAGCTACGAACAGGTATACGAAGTAGCTAAATTTATGAAAAGCCAGGGCATTCGCCTTCTGCGTGGCGGAGCATTCAAACCGAGAACTTCCCCGTACGATTTCCAGGGACTTGGCAAAGAAGGCCTTGAAATTCTGCGTCGTGTAGCTGATGAACTGGACATGGTAGTAATCAGCGAAATCGTAAGCCCGCAGGATGTAGAAATGTCACTGGACTACCTCGACGTTATTCAGGTCGGTGCAAGAAACTCACAAAACTTTGAACTATTAAAAGAAGTGGGTGGCGTAGACAAGCCTGTATTAATGAAACGCGGCATGTCGTCGACTATCGATGAATTGATTAAAGGCGCCGAATACATTCTGGCTAAAGGGAATGAAAACATTATTCTTTGCGAACGCGGCATCCGGACGTACGAAAAAGCAACGAGAAATACCCTCGATATCTCTGCAGTACCAATTCTGAAAAAAGAAACACATCTTCCAGTAATGGTGGACGTGACGCACTCTACGGGCAGAAGAGATCTGCTTGAGCCAACAGCACGTGCAGCATTCGCTATTGGGGCAGATGCAGTTATGGCTGAAGTACACCCTGATCCGGCTGTCGCTCTTTCTGATTCCGCTCAGCAAATGGATCTTGCTCAATTTGAATCCTTCCTGGATTCTTTACGGGCTTCCGGATTATACAAATCATAATTCAGTACAAGAAAGCACAGGGCTGCCTGTGCTTTTTTATATGGTGAGCCCTGATAATTAATTTAAATTATTTGATAGCGTTTTCTTGAAAATAAGTATGAAAACATAGTAGAATGAAAACAATTGAAAACAGGTTAAATCAAGAATAAAGACGTTTTATGTTTAATATGGTATGATTGGAAAATCTGTGATTGTGAAGAAAAGAACAAACCTGAATAAACCTTATTGGATAGGAAGTTATGAAAATTTTTCATAAATGAATTGCAGAGGCGATAACCATTATTATATGATAGCATCATCTGTTGAGAAGTGGATGAAAGGGACTTGAAGGAGGATTACTAGTGAATACAACAATTTATGATGTAGCAAGAGAGGCTGGCGTTTCAATGGCGACCGTCTCACGTGTGGTGAACGGAAATCCAAACGTAAAGCCAGCTACAAGAAAAAAGGTGCTGGATGCCATTGAAGGCCTTGGTTACCGTCCAAACGCTGTAGCACGCGGTCTGGCAAGCAAAAAAACGACGACGGTCGGTGTGATTATTCCCGATATCTCGAGTATTTTCTTTGCTGAGCTGGCACGGGGAATAGAAGACATTGCAATGATGTATAAATACAATATCATCCTCAGCAACTCCGATCAGAATAAAGACCGGGAAATTAATCTAATTAACACTCTGCTTGAAAAACAGGTGGATGGCATTGTATTTATGGGCGGCGAAATTACCGAGGAGCATGTGGAACAGTTTAAACACTCACCGGTGCCAATCGTCCTGGCTGCGACAGTCGATGAAAATAAGGAAGTACCTTCAGTAAATATCGATTATGCAGATGCTGCTTTTGACGCTGTGGAAGAGCTAATCGAGGGCGGCCACCAAAGAATCGGTATGGTTTCCGGCTCTCTTGAAGACCCGGTCAATGGATATAAAAAATTCAGCGGATATAAAGAAGCGTTAAATAAAAACAATATTACTTTTGAAGAAGAATTAGTGACAGTAGGAGATTATTCATATGATTCCGGGCTACGGGCTGCACAGTCTCTGATGAAACTCGAAAATCCTCCAACTGCGATTTTTGCTTCTACAGACGAAATGGCGCTCGGTGTTATTCACGGTCTGCAGGATGACGGTTTCGTCGTACCGGATCAGGTGAACGTCATCGGCTTTGACAATACACGCCTTGCGACGATGGTAAGGCCGACATTAACTACTGTAGTGCAGCCAATGTATGATATTGGGGCAGTTTCCATGCGCCTCTTGACGAAGTTTATGAACAAAGAGGAAGTAGATGAAAGTACCGTAGTCCTTCCGCATCGTCTGGAATACAGACAATCTACTACTATCCCTGAAAAATAAGGGGCTGTCCCAAAAATCGAATGATAGCTCTTTTAAGCTGAAGCTGGAGATGTTTCTCCGGCTTCTTTTTTCGTAGTTTCCGCTTTTTTTCGTAGATTGTGAGCGACGGCTAACAATCCAAATTCCGTGGTCACCTTGGCGGTGCCCCGGAGGGCAAACCGGCGAAAGCGGCGGTTCGCTTTCAAGTGCCCAAACACACTTTCGGCTTCGATCTTGCGCCGGGCATAGGTGGATGCTCCCTCGTCACTCGTTAACGCCCGGCGGGCGATCGCCTTGCCCTCTTCATAGACCGGGTTGATGCGGACCTGCCGGTTGCCCTCTGCG
>NZ_ATVM01000039.1 GCF_000420725.1 Marinococcus halotolerans DSM 16375
TGCTCTCTCCTAATAAGTTGGAGAAGAGCATGTTTTAACGTCCATTTTTATGGAACGACAAAAAAACATACCGTATTGATGAGAAATAATCCGCCTAACGCCCACGCTACGATTATTTTTCCTATTCGATGCTTGTGATAAATATAGACAAGCGTAAACAAGATTGGCGTCACCGTACAGATAAATAGGACACCTTTAATCTTATCTTCTATCGTATAATGTGTCTGATCCAATAAAAGCATCAAATTCCATGAAATAAATAAAAAGATGCCGTATATATAAAGAACGGGTTTTGCACTAGTCATCGAACACCTCCATGAATAGATCAAAACATTTCTTTTTCCATGATAGCAGTCAATCATTTGAAAAGGAATATTATGGATGTTGTTTGACTCATTCTTTATCCTAAAAGGGAAGTGCTTAGGAAAGAGCTGCTTTCCTTCGATTATTACTATAAAGTAGATTATCGGAAAATATTGTTCTTCACTTCAAGCGTAACAAGTCTTCATATTTAAAAACATGAGCAAAAAAGAACTGTAGTTTTCTGATCACGTTCTGCTAAAGCAATGTTAAAGTAATTATAGAATTTGGCTTATTGTTCGATGTTCTTCGTTTAACGAAAAAAGCTTGAATCATAGAAAGGAAGCCAGAGAATATTCCCTGGCTTCTACTTATAAGGTATATCATTCGATTTTTGATAAAGACGGTCTGATGCTTTCAAATGATATTTTATTGTGAAGATGACTTTCGTCCGGTATATTGGTGCTTCTATGTTAAACGGGCCCGGATCTTTCCAGAGACAATATCTACGATGGTGACCATCACGATGATCCCAAGCAGAATAATGCCTACCCGTTCCCAATCACGGGTTTGAAGAGCGAATATCAGCGGCGTGCCGATGCCGCCAGCGCCGATGACTCCGAGTACCGTCGCAGCCCGGAGATTGATTTCAAGCCGATACAGGACGAATGAAAAGTAGCTGGGGAGCACCTGCGGCAGCACGGCGAACCAAAGGGTTTTCCCGTGATTGGCGCCTGTCGCCATTAAAGCTTCCCGGGCGGCTAAATCCGCTGTTTCAATGTCCTCACTAAACAATTTCCCAAGCGATCCGATCGTCCCGATACCAAGGGCGAGCACACCGGCAAAGGCGCCTGGTCCTACGGCTTTAATAAACAAGAGGGCGAGAACGATTTCCGGGAACACACGAACAAAGGTGAGCACGAACTTTGATGAGCCGGAAACTGGTTTGATTCGCATGATGGTCCGGGCTGCCAGTAAGGCAAATGGCAGGCAGAAGACAGCGGCAATGGCCGTTCCCAAAAGTGCAATCGCAAGCGTATCCAGCAATCCGCGAATGAGATCTTCTCCGGCAGGATCATACACGTAGCCCCAATCTGGTGAAAAAATGCCGCCGATGATAGAGCCGATAATTTCGACAAACGTTTCTTTGATTTCAAGCAGCGGGAGGCCTGCAAAAGCCCAGGTGTATAGAAGGGCCAAAAGAATGAATCCAACATACAATTTCCATTTTTTTTGTTTTGGCGGCGCTGGCCAATCGGTTTGCATGGTCATGCCAGACGCTCCCTACCTTTCGTACTCAAGTAGTCAATCAGCATCACGACGAGAAGGGTTAATAAAATAATCGTAGCCACCCGGCCGTACTGAAAAAACCCAAGAGTGCTTTCGTAGTACAAACCAATACCGCCGGCCCCAACCAGGCCGAGGATAGCAGCCGCACGTACGTTTACTTCAAGCGAGTATAATGTGTACGATAGAAAAGAAGCAGCAATTTGCGGAAAAACACCGAAAGTAATCCATACGATTTTATTGGCCCCTACGGCAGTCATCGCTTCGAGCGGCGCCCGGTCCACCGATTCAATCGTTTCATAGATCAGTTTGGAAATGATGCCAAGCGAGAAAAACGTTAGTGCAAACACGCCAGAAACCGGGCCAATCCCGAAAATAGCAACAAACAGGGCTGCTAAAAGAAGGTCAGGCATCGTACGAATGAAATTCATGACCATCCGTGCCGGCAACGTAATCCACCCGGTGGCAAAAATATTTCTGGCCGAAAGCAGGGCGATAGGTAAAGCCAGGATGGCGCCAAACGTCGTCCCTAACAAGGCCATACGAACGGTTTCGAGTATCGGTGCCATAACTTCCGCAGCGTAAGCAGCATTTGGTGGCCACATCTGTACGAGCAGATCACCAATGTTCGGGATGCCTGCCCATAGCTGTGAAAAGGAAAACTCCACCTGCCAGGCGCTTCCCATTAAAATCAAAGCGACCAGAGCTACTGTCAACAGGTGCTTCAGTCGGGAGGGAGGCTTAGGAACATCATGGGCCTGAATGGTTGATGTGCTCATTGAACAGCCTCCTTCTGAGCTTGGCCACTGTTCTGCTGTTGGTCCTCGTCTTCCAAAGATTCGCCGTATATGCCCATAAACCGTTTGGGGGTGGCCTCCTCAATCGGCCCGTCGAATACCACTTCTCCCTCTTTTAAACCAATAATTCTTGTCGCATACTTCCGGGCGATTTCCATGGAATGCAGGTTCACCACCATCGTAATACCAAGATCTCGGTTAATACGCTGCAGATCATCCATCACCTGTTTGGTCGTTAACGGATCCAGCGATGCTACCGGCTCGTCGGCCAAAAATAATTTTGGTTCCTGAGCAAGCGCTCGTGCGATGGAGACCCTCTGCTGCTGACCGCCAGAGAGCTGATCCGCACGGACGTACGCTTTATCCAACAAATTTACGCGACGTAAAGCTTCAAATGCGATGCCTTTATCCTCTTTGGGAAACAGACCGAGGATCATTCGAAGAGTGGAATGATATCCGACTCGTCCAGCCAGTACGTTTTTTAACACGCTTGAACGCTTAACGATATTAAACTGCTGAAAAATCATCCCTACATCCCGGCGGAGAGCATACAGTTTCTTGCCCTTTGCTTCTGTGATCGCTACGCCGTCAATCTCAACGGTTCCTTCTGTTACATCGTGCAGCCGATTGATTGTCCGGAGAAGAGTAGATTTTCCGGCTCCCGAGAGTCCGACAATCACGACAAATTCGCCTTGTTCGATGGACAAATCAACATTGTTCAGCGCTTTGGTTCCGTTTTTATACTGTTTTGATACCTGCTTAAACGTAATCACACGTGCCTCCCCTTTCAATAGCAAAAAGAGACTGCCCGGACAGACAGCCTCTCGTTGCAGACACCAGCTGTGTCCTCTACTTATTCGTTGCCTGTAAGGTCGGAAACCTTATCCTCATACTCACGGACGACATCAAAATTGCTGTCCTCGGATTCGACATAGCCTTCATGAGAGTAAATATCGCGAATGATTTCCTGGCTTTCATCATTCTCGCCGAGAGAAATAAAGGCGTCAGCAATGTCTTGTCTTATGTCACCTTCAATTTCTGGCCGAATTGACACGGTATCGTTTGGAATTTTTTCGGTATATTCCAGAATTTTGGTGTCTTCAAATACGTTTTCATAGTCTTCCGAGACGGTGTTGCGTGCATCCTGGAACGTGACCGCTGCGTCTACGTCGTCGTTTAAAAGCGATACAATAGCCTGATCGTGTCCCGTGACGGTTACCGGCTCTACGTCCTCGAGAGGTTCAAGTCCGGCGTCCATCATCTCGGCAGCCGGCCATACAAACCCAGCAGAGCTGGTGGTGTTTTGATATGCGACACGTTTTCCTTCCAAATCTTCAATGCTTTCCATGTCGCTATCCGCATCAACCACAAACTGGGAAAGATAGTAATCTACCAGCTCATTGGTCTCTGATCCATCATCGTTGACCCCGTAACGCTGGGCTTGCAGAAGTACATCTGCCGCTTCCTGCTCATGGGCAAGTACGTACGCTGTTGGAGGGAGAAAGCCTACATCCACCTGATCAGAATTCATGGCTTCCACGATGGAATTATAGTCTGTAGACACACTTACCTCCACGGGAATACCCAGCTCCTCACCAAGAAGTTCCTCAAGTGGCTTGGCTTTCGCTTCAAGCGTATCCGCATCCTGCGAAGGAACGAACTGAACCCGAAGTTCTTCAAGCTCCTCCGAAGCATTTCCTCCAGAACCGGAAGCGCTTGTATTGCTTTCACTGCCTTCGCTTTCTTCTCCTCCGCCCGAAGATCCGCAGGCTGCCGTCACCATGACAGCTGAAGCCAGGGTAAATCCTGCCATCCATTGCTTTTTCATGAAAATTCCCCCTGTGTTATGTATCTTCTTTGCGAGTTCAGTATAAATGTTTTTTGGGAGTTATTGGTTGCATTTACAAAAGCTTAAAACTATTTGAATAAACGATTTACATTTTTTGTTCGCGATAACCCTGGTCGTCAAAACAACGATCAAGGGCGTGGTAACAAGCCCCTGATCGTTGTTCCTTCCGTTTTTTATTTTCCATGACTAGCGTCATAGCTGTTCATATAGGCAAGCAAATCATCGGTCACCGTTTTTCCTTCTTTTGCCGAAGCGTAGTTGACAGCTGCCTGCCATTTTCCAGCCGCGGCTTGATCATTCGGCGCCTGCTGAACTTTTTCTGCCCGTTTCATCAATTGCTGAAAGGCTTTTTTATCCGTGATCCAATTGTTCGCGTTCGCTTCGGTCATTAAATCGTCAAGATCTTCCGTCTCAAGAAGGGCTTCTACCGGATAGGTCTTCTCTGCTTTATTACCGGCCGTATCGATGGCAGTTACCGTCAGTTCATGCTCTCCGGGAAGGATTGTCAATGGAGGCAGTTCTTCGCCTTTCCAGTCCTCCAATGTATATTCCACAGAGATGGAAGACCCGCTGTTGTCGGTGATTTCAGCTTCCGGGGTCCAAGCTTCCGTGACAGAGAACTGGTTTTCTGATAGTCCCGAAATTTCTGGTGCTTGGGTGTCTTGTCCTTTCACCTGCTGAATGTCCGCTTCGGTTGTTGGCTTCAGCTGATACGTGCCTTGGTAAATGGATGAAATGCCTGTTACGTCTACCGTGTCCCCCGTAGCATAAGCTTCGTTAAAGTCGGAAAAACCGTAGCCTGTCCGTCCGTCGACGCGAATAAGCGTTTCGGTGTCATCATGCTCAATGGTAAATTCAAACGAATTGCCGACCTGTTCAATGCTTGAAATAGTGCCGTTCTGAAGCTTCACTCGTTGTCCTTGGTTTTCTTCTCCAACCGCTGTCACGGTTTGTGCTTCGGGCACTTCTTCCGTCCCTCGTTTTTCAATGGACACTGGGTCAATCAGTTCTTTTTCCGTATTATAAGTCGTTACGGGTGCTGTGATGGCGACACGGTCGCCCAGCTTCCACTCCCCACTGTTTTGATAAACGTAAATACCGGCACTTTCATCCTGAAGATAGAACCCGTTGGAACCAAACAGCCCCGGATCCGTCGTAATCGTTCCCTCGACTGTCACCGTTTCTCCATCCGCTGCCTGTCGGGCATTCGAAATCGGAACGGATGCCGTTTCCTCTTCCGGGTTTTCCGATGAGTCACTGTTGAAATTGACGGACTCGGTGTATTCATTGTTTCCGTTCTGCCGGATGCGCATATTGGCATTCGCTGCGGTATGTTCGGCAGTACGAATGGTTAACGTCGTCTTTGCCACCCCGTTTTCATCTGCGGTGATCGAGAATGCTTCACTGTAGCCATAATCCGATGGCCAACTGCCGTCCTCACGTTGTACTTGAGCCACCTGTTGGCCTCCGTCTAAATAAATGCCCAGACTGAGACCGGACACCGTTTCTCCCGGCTCGACATTATCGATCTCTACATCCACGGTGAAGTTCTCTCCGATCGGGAGTAGCGACATATGACTAAACATATATGAAGGATCCTCTACGGGTGCTTCATCTGAACCGTAGGAACCAGGAGCAAACGTATCCGGATCATACCAGAGGTAACCATCGGCCGGCTGGCTCCACGGTTCTGGTTCAGGCTGCGTTGACTCCTGGGGTTTTTCTTTGTCCAGCAGTGGGGACGGTTCATCCAAGGATACATTTGTTTCGTTCAGAGATGTGTAGCTTTCTTGTTCAGCCAGCCAGTCGACGGTCTGTACAAGTAGTACTGCATCGTCCGCTTCGGTGAAACCGTCGTACGTACGTTTTGACTCCCCGGTCTCTTCCCGCTTGTACTTCGGTGTTGCATCTTCTACCGGGGACGAATCGCCGATAAAAGCTGCTTTCCCTTGTTCTTTTTTAGAAACTGCGACGAATGGGCCTTCCTCTGTGCCACCTCCGTGATAAATGCCCTCGTCGACAGAAGGTCCCCATTTATCGGCTTCTGTTAGGCCATCGGGCAGATACACAATGCCTTTGGCAAGCTCCGGGTCTGTAATAGCCATGGTAGAGCCTGCATGCATGGCCACTTCATCGACCCCTTCGGTAATACCAAATGATTCCTCCGGAGATACTACCTGGTCAGCGGTAACGGTCCCGGGCGAATTATAGCGAAAACGAACCCCAAATTCTTCTGAAAGCCAGTCTGAACTTTCAACGCCTTGCATCGCTTCTGACGCTGCTTCGTCTTCACTCATTCCTTTTGTTGGTTCGTTAAAAGCTCCCCGACGGTACCCATTCATGATTTCGGACGAATCCCAACGATTTTTATTACGGTCGGCATTATAATGATCCGAAATAAAGAAAATACTGCCCCCCTGCTCGGCGTATTGTTCGAGCGCTTGTTGCTCGGACGTCTTCAACGGAATATTTGCTTCTGGCATCACAAACACATCATACGCACTTAAATCGCCAAGGGAAATGGGATCCTCCTGCCGAAGTTCTCGGACTTCATAACCTTCGTCCTGCAGGGCTTCCCCGAAATCGGAAAACGCTCCATCGATGACCCAGTCAGCTGCACCAGCTGTCTGGCCGTGCGAATTGTCAAAGAGTACTTTCTCTCCGTTGGGGTTATCTGGAAGAAGCTCCGGCGCAGGATCTGCAGGTACTTCTGCTTCAGCGGACGTGACTCCGCCTAAGATTAAACCCCCGGCAACGACCGTTAATGATACGGAATACACTAATCGTTTATTCATATGTATGCCCCCCTTCTTTAGCAACCATACTAAAGAAAATTAAAGGAGGAATTAATTTCCTGTAAAAAATTGTTTAAATTTTGTAGGTGTTAAGCTAAAGTTTTGATATTTGAGGGAGTGAGCTATATTCCATTTTGCTCATGAAACATAAAGTAGATTATCGGAAGTTTTCACAATATACTAAGCAGTTTTCGAACTTTTAAACAAAAAGTAGTTAAAATCTTTTCCATCGATCTAAGCTTTATAAGATTATTCGAGTCTCTGTGCTTAGTAACCGTGAACGTTTACATGTTATATATAACATGATAAGATATAAATATAAAAGTTCACTATCATTCTCATCACCAAAAAGGGAGCGCTCAGATGTCGACACCATCTGAGCGCTCTTTTTGTTGCTGTTATCGCCTGTTCTTGCATTTCTTGCGTATTCGCTTAAGCAACACATCCGCAAATACGATTCCTAACACGGTTGACGCGAAAGGAAACAGAAAGTGCACCAATAAAAGTTCAAATATCATCCTCAACACCTCCCTTCTGACACACATTTCGCCAGAAGGTGAACAGGCGATAAATCCTATTATATCAGGGTTAAACATGATTGCGAAATAAGTGTATGTCGCTTTGCTTCAAAATATCATCGCTTAGCATGAAAAAAAGGGGGATGAAGTTGAGAATGATCTTTATCATTGGTAACCGTTAACCATCGAGGAATTATATGCTTTATTTTTTAACATTTCTATACGGTGGTTTGTGGCAGGTGGTTGGGCACTTGATATCCATGTAGGTCATCAAACCCGAGAACATGCTGATATAGGCATAGCTATATATCGAAACGATCAACAAGTGTTATACCATTACTTAAAGGAAGATTGGGTATTATATAAAGCACAGCAGGATGTACTGGAACACTGGCATGAAGGGGGATTTTTGACATCGACCCATGATATTTGGGTTAGTAAAAGAGAACGTTCTTCTTGGACCTTTCAAATGACACTCATGGATAGTGCAGCAGAAAACTAGATATACAGAAGAGAACCTTCTATTCGATTAGGAAAAAACAACGTGTTTCAACAAACAACAAACGGTCTTCCTTACATCAAACCAGAAATCCAACTTCTTTACAAAGGAGGATCTTCGAAGATTCGAGAGAAAGACCTTCAAGATTTGATACATGTTTTACCCTGTTTAGATAAACAAGAGAAACTGTGGTTGGAAACATCGTTAACGAAACAATTTCCAGAAGGCCACCAGTGGCTACGATACTTTTAACAAGGATATCATCGAACGAACATACTCAACTCTGACGATTGCAAGTAACTTATGTTCAACATGATCTATCTTATCGAAAGTTAAGGGTTTTTACTTCAATTTAATAAGTATTCTTCTTATTTTGAGACATGAAGTAGAAAACAAGTTCTTTATATTAAACTTTTTTTCTTTCCTGCAAACCATAGCTAAGAAAGGAGTGTTGTGGTTTGTAAAAACAAAAGGGGCTGTCCTTTGTGGGAACAACCCCTTTCAATAGAAAAAAACTATTGATCTTTTGACTTTTAGAGCTCGAAACTTCGCTGACGTTCAAAGCTTAAGTTTGATGATTACTCATTCTCTTGAATTTTAATGGGTTGGAAAGGTCCCTCATAGATGCCACCTTCATTCTCTGCATCGAAGACACGTACACTGATGACGTTTTCTTCACCGAAATTGATGGCTTCCGCTGGAATTTCATATTCTCGATCTTGATCCCAAGCTGAAACAAGACCTTCTCCATTCTCTTTATCAGGATATTCTCCTGACTGACCAATTTCTTCTCCATTAACATACGTGGTATCTACATCATCAATCTTTCCTAAAGAAATGCTAAGGTCATGGCCTTCCCATTCTTCAGGGATATCAATCGTTTTACGGTACCACCCGTACACATTATCTGCTGTATAACCGGAATGCTCTTCCCAACTATTTGGTATTTGCACACTTTGCCACTGAGTGTCGTCAAAATTGGTTTCTTTCCACTCGTCATTATCTCCCGGCTGGAAAAGCCATTCGCCGGAGAGTTTGATAGTGGGCAAAGCTACTTTCTGTGTTTCAAGATCTCCTATCCCAATTTCGTATGCGCCTGCGTCCGCTACTTCATGGGTGAAAGTCACTTCGTTAGTGCCTCCCCCTGCTTGAGCAGGAACTTCTATTTCTTGGCTATCAAGTTTTTCCCCGTCGAGATACAATGGTACTTCCACGGTGCCTTCTTTGCTTCCCATGTTCGTTACCTCAGCGGTTGCTGTAATCTCCTGTCCCTCAGCGTTCACCTCTAAATTACTATACTCAAACCCCGGTGCCTTCTCTTCTACATCAATAGTGGTCTTTTCGAGATCGTTAACACTGATTTGATGAGCACCTGGTTCAAACAATTTATTGTATGGAAGACTTACTTCCTTCGTTTCTCCCGGCCCCACTCTAACTTTTTCTTCATGCACTACTTTACCATCGATTTTTAACTCAATGTTTTTTCCTTTTGTTATTGAGCCGTCATTACTGGCTTTCACGATGATTTCAAACTCATCGTTGGATTGAATGGTTTCTGGTACTTTTTCATAAGCCATTGACACTTCAGATTGTTCGTATTTCGGCAACTCTTTCTTTTCTTCTTGGCTCGCAGGGGTGAACTTAACGGCTTGCCCCCCTCCTGTGGCCATAGACGATGTAAACACATCGTTAGCATCTACAAGTACTTTATCAATTGTCACTTCATGAGGATTGTCTTCATAGTTAGCGTTGGGTCCGTCTGAGTACACTTCAGCTACGTATTGTTTCCCACGATCCAAGAAATCGAGTTCTGTTTCGACATTTCTTGCTTGTTCATCTGTAATACTTCCCATATACCATTCATCGCCACTACGACGAACTGTCGTCGAGTGATCGCCGATTTCCGCATTAGGTACCATCGTTTCATCCCAAGTAACCGGGACGTCTTTGATGAATTGAAATTCTGGTAATAGATTTCCATCTTCGTCTTTGTAATTCTCCGGCAAGTCAGCGACCATTTGCACTCCCGTGGAGATGGTTACATAGAGAGCCAACTGTTTAGCTCGAGTGGAATCAACTCGTGCATTGTCGTTATAAGGCACTTCAGTGTCAAAAATACCAGGCGTGAAATCCATTGGTCCCGCTAGTTGCCTGGTAAACGGGAGAATGGTATCGTGCTCTGGTGGATTATTTTCCAACGCGAACGCGCTATACTCCATGCCACTTACGCCTTCACGGCTCATCCAGTTAGGATATGTCCGTTCTAAGCCAGTACCTTTAATCGGCTCGTGGGTATTAATCATGATTTCATGGTCAGCAGCTTTTTGCACCGCTTCTAAATAGTGATTTACCATATATTGACCATGGTGATGCTGTCCTTCTGGATTTTTAATGCCGTCGTCTGCGACATATCCACTTTTGATGGCATGGATCCCCATGCTTTGGTACATATCATAAGCTTCATCCATCTGGTCCTCGTAATTCAAAATGTCCCCACTCGTTTCATTATGCATCATGTACTCCACACCATGTTCATCAGCATATTCCACGACTTCTTTCAAATCATAATCTGGATAAGGTTCAGTGAAATCAAATAATGCACCATTTTCCATCCAGTTCCCGTCCCAACCAATGTTCCAACCTTCTACTAACATGCCAATATTTTGATTTTCAGTGTCTAAGTGTTCACTGGCAAAATCAATATACTTTTTAGCGTTTTCGGTTGTGGCTCCGTGATCTTCACCAGATTCCCATGTAGACTTTCCGCTGATCATTTCCCACCATACTCCCATGTATTTCATGGGTTCGATCCAAGACGTATCTTCTAATTGGTTCGGTTCATTTAAATTCATCATGATGTCCGATTCAGCCAAATCTCCAGCATCATCACCGACTTGAATCATTCGCCACGGGGTCTTAATCGGCAAGTCCTCTTTTTTCACTTTCACATCGCTATTTGGCCAGGGAGCTAAATGACTTTCGAACGCATTTTCTTCTCCTTCAACCGCTTTTAAAGCCATGCCCGAATAATCCACTAAAGCCGCTTCATGAACGGACATGTGTATGCCTTCAGGTGTTTCCATCGTAAACGGTGTGCTGACTTCCTCTACTTCACTTAAGTCACTGTTCGTATAGTTATACTCATAACTTTCTGGATCATTCGGGATCCACCAGGAATCATTGTTACTAGAAAAGTTAAATTCGGTGTTTTCCGAGGTAATTTCTACATTTTCATCTATATTATCCTGCTCTGGGACCACATATCTAAAACCAACCCCATCATCGTATACACGAAACTCCATATTCATTTGTCGATGGGCCCCCCCGTTCTCTTGGAGTTGAACAGTTAATTGCTTGTAGTGGTTTTTTACTTCGGACTGATCACCCCACTCCGGTTCCCATTTTTTATTCACATTTTCGGTCTCTGTCCCGATGATTTCAAAATCCCCATTCAAGGGTGCTTGATTTTTAAAATCAAATCCTAAAGAAGAAGGCTCGACCAGGGGCTGACCCTTGTAGAAAAGTTGGTACTGCGGTACACCTTGATCAGTCAATTGAAAATCAATTTTCACATTTTCGTCTGGAGAATGCACAGACGTTCGATGTTTTTCCGATTGGTTTTGAGCGTTATTTGAACGATTATTGTCAGTTTGGCGCTCATCGCTTTCGGACGCGTTTGCCCCCACAGCAGGTAAGATCAGACAAGAGACTAAACTTGCTGTAACAATGTATTTAAGCTTCTTCATGGTTGTTACTCCCCTTTAAAATTTTTTCTCCATACATAAATTGAGATAGATGCTTTTATTTTCTTTATTATTTCAGCAGAAGAATATCAAGCCCCCTTTCAATCAAAATCGTTTCCACATAGGTATCTCTCTTCACTGTTTTTTGGAAAACTCATGAGTAACCAGCATGTTTCAAAGCATTAAAAAAGGCACGAGAGACACACTAATCGCGCGGTCCCAAAGAGACAAGAAGCTGCTTCTCCCTTTGGTTTACACGCGATCAGCATTCTCTCATGCCTGCTTGAGCAGTAACACGGAACACTAAATCGATATTCCTATTTCTAGGAAAGCTTTTGCAGATGAATGGTTAAATAAACGGTTTCGCCTTCTAGTATCGTCGTCTGCAAAACATACTGTATCGTTCAAAGCAAACGTTTACTTAAAAGCATCTTATAATAAATATTCAGAATTGTCTATATTAATTTTTATTCTTATAAGTAGTACCTAAAAAAGGTTATCCGAAAAGTAATTATTAAGTTTTAATTGTTATTATGTTTTACGATTTAAAATGAGTGAAAAAATAATGTTTTGAAATTATTCATATAAGTGTAATATAGCATGCATATGAATTAGTAATTAAAATTACAGAAAAATGGTGGTGAAGGATGAAAGTCATTAAAGGGTTAAATAACAACGTTGTTATTGCAGAACATGAGGAATACGGGGAAGTTATTCTTACCGGGCGTGGGATCGGTTTTTCGAAACGCCCGGGAGACCTTATTGACGATAAAACGCCGGAAAAGTTTTTCATACTTAAAAATGAAAATGAACAAACTCAGTACCGACAGTTAATCGAGCATATCGATGAGACATTTATCGCCTGTATTACGGAAATTCTGCAGGTACTCGAAGCCGAGTGGGCGGAAACGTTCGAAGAACATATTCATGTAGCGTTAACAGATCACGTCAGCTTTGCACTTGAGAGAACAAAAAAAGGTCTCACCATCAGCAACCCATTTTTAAAAGAAACGCAGCTTGCTTATGACAAAGAATACCGTGCGGCCGGATGGATCATTGACGAAATTGAACAATGGACAGGAGTGCGGCTGCCGGAAGAGGAAAAAGGGTTTATCGCTCTGCACCTGCACGGGGCAGTAACGAGAACACCGCTCGACCAGGTGAACGCTTATACGCGGCTTGTAAAAGATATGACGGTGATGGTAGAGCGGGCTCTCGACATTCAGCTGTCTCCGGAAGATTTAGATCACCGCCGGCTGTTCCGGCATCTGCAGCAGGCCGTCGCAAGGGTAAAAAATGGGGAGTTTGAAGAGGCATCTGAACCATTAAAAAAAATGTTGCAGGCCGAGTATCCCTTCTGCTATAATCTGTCCTGGAAGCTCATACGAACGATGCAGCGTGCTTTGCAGACGACGATACCAGAAGGCGAAGCCGTTTATTTAACCATTCATCTGCAAAGGCTTTCATCGAAACGAAAATATTGATCTAGTGTTCCGTGTTACTGGTAAAGCAGGCATGAGAGAATGCTGATCGCGTTTAAACCAAAGGGAGAAGCAGCTTCTTTTCTCTTTGTGACCGCGCGATTAGTGTATCTCTCATGCCTTTTTTTATGCGCTGGGATCTGTGGTCAATTACGAGCCTTCCAAAAAAACAGTTAGGAGAGATACATATGTGGAAACAATCATTTGGTGTACTTCAACGTATCGGGCGCGCCCTTATGCTTCCGGTGGCCCTTCTTCCAGCAGCCGGCCTGCTTCTTGCTATCGGTACTGCCATGCAGGAAGAGCAAATGATCGAACTGCTGCCATTTCTGACTTCTGCACCGGCAGAATTAATCGCCGAGCTTATGTCGGAAGCAGGCGGGGTAGTATTTGATAATTTAGCGGTATTATTTGCGGTCGGTGTAGCACTCGGCCTGGCAGGAGACGGAGTTGCAGCTCTTGCTGCTCTGATCGGTTTTATGATTATAAACGTTACGATGAGCGTATTATTAAGTGTAAATACAGATATGCTCGAAGAGCCGGGTTACGCATCGGTATTAGGTATCCCTACACTTCAGACAGGGGTGTTTGGAGGAATTATCGCCGGTATATTAGGAGCAGTGATGTACCAGCGCTTTTATAATATTAATCTGCCAACCTACTTAGGGTTTTTCG
>NZ_ATVM01000040.1 GCF_000420725.1 Marinococcus halotolerans DSM 16375
ATTTTCTATTCACCGTTCTGGTTCGAATTTGGGAGCTATGTGAACGAGGCAGGAGAAACGGTCAATGGCGACCAGCGGATTTTCTTTGAACAAATGAAAGACGGGGTGCCGTTTACTGCCGGAACTTTCATGACTGGGAAATTCCCGTTCATGATGTTTGGTCTTCCAGCTGCGGCGCTTGCTATTTACCACTGTGCCCGTCCGGAAAATAAAAAGATGGTTGCAGGTATTATGGGTTCAGCGGCATTAACGTCATTTCTGACAGGTATTACTGAGCCGCTTGAGTTCAGCTTTTTGTTTGTAGCGCCACTTTTGTTTGCGATTCATGCGATTTTTGCTGGATTTTCCTTTATGATCATGCAGCTGCTGGATGTCAAAATTGGCATGACCTTCTCCGGAGGGGTTATCGACTTTCTGCTCTTTGGCATCGTACCAAACCGCACAGAATGGTGGCTCGTTATTCCGGTTGGACTATGCTTTGCGTTAATTTATTACTTCGGCTTCCGATTTGCGATTCTAAAATTCAACCTGATGACTCCAGGGCGCGAAGCTGCCACAGAAGGCGCCGCTGGAATGTCTGGTTCAGCTTCTGACGATGAACTGCCAAGAGAAATCATCGCCGCATTTGGGGGCCAGGAGAACTTAAAACATTTGGATGCCTGCATTACAAGGCTCCGGATCACCGTCAATGAAAAAGATAAAGTGAATAAAGATCAGCTCAAAGCCCTCGGAGCTTCCGGCGTAATGGAAGTTGGCAATAACGTTCAGGCCATTTTTGGTCCGAAATCAGATGCAATTAAGTCTCAGATGCAGGACGTTATTGCAGGAAAAACGCCTGAACCGATAGCAGAAAAAGAAACAGCGGCTACAGCAATGGCTACTGCTTCTGCTGAAGATATCCAGGCCATGTCGATTACAAGCCCAGCCGCCGGACGGTTGATTCGAATCGATCAAGTGGAGGATGAAGTGTTCTCGGGAAAAATGATGGGGGATGGATTTGCAATTGTGCCGGAAGAAGGCACCTTCCATGCGCCTGCCGACGGCACTATTACTACTGTGTTCCCAACAAAACACGCTGTAGGGATGCAGACGGATGAAGGCACAGAGATTCTCATTCATATAGGTCTGGACACGGTTAATATGAAAGGGGAAGGCTTCGAGGTCTATGTCGCAGAAAATGATAAAGTAAAGCAAGGGGATATACTTGTTAAAGCTGACCTTGAGAAAATTCGTCAGGAAGCAGCTTCCACAACGACACCAATAGTGTTCACCAATCTGGATAAAGAATATACTGTCAGCGTAGAGAGTGGAAAAGCGGTCCGGGCGGAGGAAGACGGTATTGTTACAATTAAATAACGGTCTGAAATGCTTAATATAGGGAAAAAAGGGTAAAGAATACTAGTGATCATTTTTTCAGCAATCCATGGTTGTAATCAGTGGAGGAGGGTCTGAACATGGCACTTGTAGTTCCATATATTAATGCATCAGCCGTTAATTATGCCAACCGCCAACAGCCGCCGGCAAAGCCGGGCGTACACCGCGTTCAGCGGGTGCAGCCGGTAGAGCCGAAACGATATTCGAGTGAGCAGCAGGAAGCATATAAAGCACTCGAAAAGAGGCATGAGCGTATTTTAAAAGAAGAAAATAAGAAAGGTCGGCGCATTCATACGCTTGCCTGAGGGAGCTGCCGTCCGGCAGTTCTCTTTTTATTGCGAAAAAGGAGGGAAAGTAGTTGAAACAGGCGAAATCAGTGGGCACGTGCGAGCTTTGCGGAAGAGAAGAAGTCGAGCGCACGGTACACCACCTGGTGCCAAAGGATGAAGGAGGAACGCACGGTGCAACTGCCTGGCTGTGCAAAGCCTGTCACCGCCAGATACATGCTTTGTACAGCAATAAAGAGCTGGCCGTAAGACTGAACACGATCGAACAGCTGCGGGCCGATGAAAAAATTTGGCGGTTTATTAAATGGATACGAAAGCAGCGGGGAGAAAAAAGGGTGAAGGTACGACGGTCAAAAACGAAAAAAGGGTGAGCATCTCTGCTCACCAGCTAAGTGACTTTTTCATTTCGACATGGGGAATGCCGGCATCCATAAACTCTCCGGACGTGACTTCGTAGCCAAGGGATTGATAGAAGCCGGAAGCATATTTTTGTGCATTGAGCTTCATGACGGACTTTTCCATCTCCAGTGCTTTATATTCCATGGCCTGCATGAGCAGACGGCCGCTTCCGGTCCCGCGGAAGGAGGAATAAATACATACACGTTCCGCTTTAGCATACTCCTCTTCAAACCGGAGCCGCGATGCTCCAATTGCCTGGTCGCCGTCATATACGACGAAATGGACGGCCTCTTCTTCAAATTCATCAATTTCTTCTTCCTCGGGCACGTTCTGTTCCTCGACAAAAACGTCGAAACGGATCCGGAAGGCATCTTCAAGCTGCTGCCTGTTACTGACTTCATACACTTCAATCATAAAACGCAGTCCTTTCTCAATCTAGTTCAATATCAAACATATAAGCAAGCGAATGAATCACGTCCTGCTCCCACACCTTCCATAAATGCCCGCCCTCGAGCTCTTTATAATGATAGTGGGACGCCTTGGCCGAAAGGTACTCATACAGATCACGATTTGGTTTTAGAAAATCTTCGACCGTACCGGCCGTCGTATCTACTTCCTGCTCTTCTGTACCAATAGTGTGGTACATCGTAAAGGAAGGCCAGTCCTCCGAGTTTTTCAGTGCGCTATATACTGTGTCGTTAACAAGCGGTGAATGCATCGCGACCCGCTGAAAAATGTTAGGATAACTAAGAGCAGCCATTAAAGACACCGTGCCGCCGAGTGAATCGCCAAGCAGTGTTCTTGCCTGAGGCGAGGGTTCCGCGTGATACTCTTTTTCCATAAATGGAAGGAGTTCTGAGGCCATAAATTGAAGGTAATCAGTGTGGCCGTCCTCATCGGGATGGTACCAGTTTCTGCGCTGGCGCACAGAAGGATAGGGGACGCCTACGATTACGGTGTCGGGAGCACCTTCCTCCATCGCCTGCTCTGCGTAGCGGACTAAATGGCCGAGCCGGAAGTAATCCTTGCCGTCCTGGGCAATAATTAAATGATATGTAGACATAGGAGTGAATCCATCCGGGGTGTAGATACGTAAATCAAAAGAGTGATCCAATATTTCACTGTGAAATGTGACATCCTGCTGGGTACCGTCCATGACGTTTCACAATCCTTTCATAGGGAAATAGTATTAGTGAAGTCCCTTATTGTTGCAATAGCTATTGTAACATAATTTTGAGGGCTTTTATGTATTCCGGATTGCACTCGACAAAGGAGGCAGCAATATGACTAAAGAAAAAGTATCAAGTGAAAAAGTAGAAAAAGCAGCAAGGGATATGCTCGAGGAGCGCGGAGTTTCCCTTCAGGACATTGCAGATATCGTATATAATATGCAGGCAAAATATGCTCCTAATCTGACGATGGATGACTGCCTGGAAAGCGTGGATGCTGTATTGTATAAAAGGGAAATTCAGCATGCTATCCTGGTGGGCGTGGAAATCGACAAGCTGGCTGAAAATAACCAGCTGTCCGAGCCGCTGCAGTCGCTGGTTGATACAGATGAAGGCTTATTTGGGATTGACGAGACAGTGGCGCTTGGTTCGGTATTTGGGTTCGGGAGTATAGCCGTTACTACATTTGGATATTTGGATAAAGCCAAAGACGGCATCATTAACGAACTGGACACAAGCGAAGACAAAGTGCACACCTTTTTAGATGATCTGGTCGCAAGCATTGCATCGAGTGCTTCTGCTCGTCTTGCCCACCGGATGCGTGACAAGGAAGAAGAGCGCACGAGCAGGCAGATTAAACACCGGGAAGATGAAGAACTGATCGGCTGAAAGAAATCGTGAGTACCCCCGCAGTTTTTTGGCTGCGGGGTTTTTGTGCGGATAATCATTGTGCTTAACAAATAAAGCAATTGGGAGTACAATTATGAAGAGAAAAAGCAATCTTAAATATACAATAAAGGAGTAGAAATTCTAGTGCAAGAAACCAAACCACGCTGGATATACTGGAAAAAGACCTTCCACTCAAAGTTTCAGGCCGGCTGCCTCAAAGCAAAGCTGGAAGAAAACTGGCACAACGGATATGAACTGGGACCGCTCGTAGAAATAAGAAAACTGCGCTCCAATAAATACGTGGTGCGATATACGTACGATGAAGCTTAAAGCTTACACATACAGCTTTATAAAAAATAGATTGAATAAGAAAAGATAAGAGCCGTTCTATGTCCCGGACATAAAACGGCTCTTAGTTATGGTGAGCTATTCGGTGCTCTCCTTCCATCCTTGTTCAAACAGCATTTTGCCCGGCCAGGTGTAGGCCATCAGCCCACCATCAGCTAAAATAGTTTCCCCGGTAACAAAAGAACTGTCGTCCGAGGCAAGAAAAAGAGCTACCGTGGCCATTTCCCTTGGGTCTCCAAGGCGTCCCATCGGAGTCACCCATTTTTGGGCCTCGCGGAACTGCTGGCCGCTTTCTTCCTCCCGGCTTCCGGCAAGATCATCAATCAACGGAGTTTCAATGGTACCGGGAGCCAGGGCATTCGCCCTGATTTTATTACGCCCGTAATCAATTGCCATTGCTTTTGTCATATTTGTGATACCGCCCTTGGCCGCGTTATAGCCGGAACGGTCCAGGTCGGCAGCGAGTCCGGACATGGAAGAGACATTAATTATAGAACCGCCTTTTTCAAGCATTAACGGTATCATATATTTGCTCACTAAAAAGGTTCCTCGCAAATCAACACTCATAATCTGGTCGAACAATTCGACCGGATATTCATGAAGCTTGCCTCCCTCCTGATCAATACCGGCGTTGTTGAACAAAATATCGATTGTCCCGTAGGTGTTTTTCATATGTTCTGCAAACTCCTGAACGCTTGATTCGCTTGAAACGTCAAGCTTAACAGAAGCGGCTTTGCCGTTATTATTATTGATGGAAGAGACAGTCTCATGCAAATCGCTTTCATTCACATCAGCGCAAACGACTTCTGCTCCTTCTTCTGCAAACACTGCTGCAGTGGCTTTTCCAATCCCGTTAGCTGCACCAGTTATAACTGCTGTTTTTCCATTTAATTTTTCCATAGGTACTTCTCCTTTCTAAAATAGCAAGTATCAGCCTGATACCAATACCTGTTCCTGTCTCTTTGTAAACATTTGTAAACGAATGCATGAGATTATTTTATATATTTGCATCAAATAAAAAACGGCGGCATAATTTTAAGGAGAGTATAAAAACCGTTAGAACGCAGAAAAGAGGAAGACTGATGAAACGTATTACTGTAGTCGGCGGGGGAATTACAGGACTTACTATTCTGTATTACCTGCAGAAATGGAAATTGGAAAGCAACAGTGACATTACATTGACCCTTGTAGAAAAAGAAGACAAAGCAGGCGGTAAAATACGGACCGTCCATCATGAAGATTTTATTATGGAGACGGGGGCTGATTCTGTTGTAGCCAGACACAGCGCGGTGCTCCCATTAGTTAAAGAGACGGAGCTTGAAGAAGAGATGGTGTATAACAGCACCGGAGTGTCTTATCTTTATGTAAAAGACCAGCTGTATCCGCTTCCGAAGGATGCCGTCTTTGGCATTCCATCGGGACCAGGGTCGCTTTTAAAAAGTCCGCTTATTTCCTGGAAAGGAAAGATTCAGGCACTTGGGGACTACGTGAAAAAGAATAAAAAATTCACGAAAGAAAGCTCGGTAGGGGAGTTCCTCGAATCCTTTCTAGGCCGTGAACTGGTGAAAAACCAAATTGCACCGGTTTTATCCGGCGTGTACTCGGGGGACATTTACTCACTTACCATGGCATCGACGCTGCCGTATTTAGTGGATTATAAAAATGAGTTTGGAAGCATCATGCGGGGAATTGCTAAAAACAAAAAAGCGTTCGGAGCGGGAGGAGGAAAAAAATTCATTTCCTTCCGAAATGGTTTGTCTTCACTGCCGGAGGCGCTGCTTTCAAAATTAACCGACACAGAGGTGCTGTTAGGACAGCAGGTGGAGCATATTAAGAAGAAGGATGAAGCGTATCAGGTGAAGCTCGACAGCGGAGAGAGCCTGGATGCAGATGCTGTAGTTATAGCTGCGCCGCACCGGACTGCAGCACATATACTGCAGGATGAAGAAATGACAAAGATATTTAACCAGTTCCAGACTTCGTCCCTTTTAAGCGTGTATGCTGGTTTTTCCCTGCCGCCGGACAGTCTGCCAAAGGACGGGACAGGGTTTATCGTTTCCGAAAACAGCGACCTTGAATGTAATGCATGCACTTGGAGCAACCGGAAATGGACCCATACTTCGAAAGGGGAAAATGTGCTGGTGCGTTTGTTTTACAAAAGCTCCAAGCCTGCGTATCAGCGAATGCAGGAAGGCGGAGAAGAACAGATAAAGCAGACAGCGCTAAATGACCTGAAAAAAAGTCTTCATATTGAACAGCAGCCGACAAGACTTGAAGTAACAGACTGGGAACAGCTGATGCCAAATTATCATATTGGGCATCAGTCAGCTGTCGAAGAACTTGAAAGGCTGCTGAAGGAGAAGTTTCCAGGCGTGTATGTAGCCGGTGCCTCGTATTACGGGGTTGGTATCGGGGCGTGCATTCAAAACGGGATAAATACTGCTGAAGCTCTGTACAAAGACATTTAAAGGCACGCCTCCTCCAGTAGGAAAAGGCGTGCTTCTTTACGTATCAACCGAATGCCTGCTTCGCAGGTACTCCTTCATAACTGTCTGCTGGCCGTCTACGATGGTTTCAGGCAGGGCTGAAGGATCCAAAAAAGCCACCGATGCTGACTCATTAGGGTCGGGCTGGATGGTGCCTTCCAAATGTTCAGCGGTATAGGCAATAATCACACAGTAAAAAGGGTCCCCGTTCGGTGCAATCACAAACGTGTCCTCACCGGAATAAACATTAAACAGGCGGAGCCCCCCGGCTATGAGACCGGTCTCTTCCAGGGTTTCACGCACGGCTGTTTCTTCGGCTGCTTCCCCGAGCTCCATTAAACCTCCGGGAAAGCTCCAGCTCCCCGGGGGGTTGGTTCTTTCCTGAAGTAAAATACGGCCTTCATCATTTTCTGCAATAACGAGAGCGCCAACAAGAATTACTGTTTCTTTTCCGACGAGCCGCCTTAAGTTTTCTACATATCCCACACGAAACTCCCTCCCCGTAGCGTTTTCTCTACCATATCATGAAAACATGAACAGGAGAAAAACAGTATCCATATTCATACGTAAAAATATGGTATGTTAAAGTAAAAGAATCAATAAACTCAAGATGTGAATAAATTTCGCCGTCATTGCAGGAAAAACGCCGTATAAACTGATTAAAAACCGGGAACAATAAATTAAAAGCAGGAAATCGAGAGCGAAGTTACAGGGGGACACTTGTATGTTTAAACGATTATTAATTGCAGTAGACGGTTCTGAACACTCGGCCCGTGCAGTGGAAAAAGCGATTGAAAGCATCGCGCCGGAGCTTTCCGAAGTTTATGTGGAGGTAGTTTATGCTACGACCTCCGCGCAGACGAAATCAAGCAGACTCAGCGAACACGAATTGTACATCCGGAAGCAGAATGAAGAAGAAATCCTGCAGCCGGCGGTCGAACGGCTGGGAGAAGAAGGAATAAGAACAGAAAAAGTGGTGCTCCACGGAGATCCGGCAGCGGCTATTAGTGAGTACGCGAACGAATATGAATTTGATTGTGTTGTCGTGGGAAGCAGGGGGCTGAACCCGCTGCAGAAAATGGTTATTGGCAGCGTAAGCAGAAAAATCGTGGAGCAGATCCGTCATCCTGTGCTTGTTGTAAAATAATTGTGTAATACTGACATAAAAGCTGCCATTTTTACAGGCGGCTTTTTTATTTGCGAAATTCTTTTCATGGTGTACGTTTGTCCATTACAAACAGGCACAGGAGTGGTAGAATGGTTTTCGTGCTGAATAAATATTATACATAGGAGTTTTCCACATGGCAGAACAGGAAGAAAAGTTAGAGAGAGCCGTAGGGGCAAAATCTATCGAAAATTTGGATTTCAGGCTTGGGGCTTTTGGAGCTGCAGTTCCATTGTTGTTTTTTGTTGTTTGGGCGATCACTACCAGTGTCCTTCAGCTGTCTTCTGAGATCGGACTGGTGCTGGGGGCAGTCATCGGACTGACCCTTGGCATGCTGTTTTGTAAAAGCCGGTGGGCAGACTACGCCCAGGGGCTGTTTGACGGGCTGGCCCAGCCTATCGGGGTAATCGCCATGGTAGCCTGGTTTTATGCAGGAATGTTTGCACAGGTGCTTCAGGTAGGCGGTTTGGTAGAAGGGCTTGTATGGACAGGGATAGCCACAGGCGTGACCGGCGGCCTGTTCACCGCTGTCACCTTTTTGCTTGCTGCAGTCTTTTCTACAGCAGTCGGCACCGGCTACGGCACGACTGTGGCGTTTTGTACACTGATGTTTCCGGCCGGCGTAGCTACAGGAGCAGATCCTGTGCTGCTGTTTGCTGCGATACTCGCTGGTGCAGTGTTTGGCGACAACCTTGCACCGGTTTCCGATACTACGATCGTTTCAGCGACAACGCAGAATGCAGATGTGCCGGGCGTGGTGCGAAGCAGGTTTAAGTACGCCATTGCAGCAGCCATACCAAGTGCCGTATTATTTGCGATATTTGGCGGGGGAGACGGCAGTGCTGCCTCCGGTGTTTCCACAGCAAGCGTGGTGGAAGACGTATCACCGGGTGGCCTGATTATGCTTCTGCCATTTTTACTCGTGCTTATATTGGCATTATCCGGCCAGCATTTAATCACTTCGTTAACGTGGGGAATTGTGTCTGCCATTCCGTTAATCGTAATTTCCGGTCTTGGTTCGTTTTCGGACATCATTCGTTTTAACCCTAAAGCAGATGCTGTAGTCGAAGGGGCGTTAATCGATGGTATCACCGGCTATGTGAACATGGCCATTTTGATTTTATTAATTGTGGCAGCAGCTTATTTGATGAGGCTCGGCGGAACTATGCAGGCGATTACCAACGGCCTGGTTCGCTGGATTAAAAATTCCGTACGCCGGGCAGAGCTTTCAATGTGGGGCATTGTAGCTCTGTTGAACAGTTCCATTACCATTAACACAGCTGCAGAAATTGCAGCGGCCCCGTTTGTCCGGGATATTGGGGAAAAGTATAGGATTCACCGTTACCGCCGGGCGAACCTGCTTGACGCAGTAACATCTGCGCTTGGCTACATTTTCCCGTGGGGAGCTCCGGTGCTTCTTGGCTGGTCTACGATCCAGACGATGCAGGAGCAGTATAACTGGCTGCCGGTGGTCGAGCCTACTGCAGTATTTCCATTCGTCTTCCAGGGGTGGTTTCTTGTCCTGATAATGCTGCTTGCAGCGATTACCGGATGGGGACGCCGCTACGAAGGAAAGAACGGGGAAGAACTCCGCGAACGTCCTTCGGAATAAACCAAAAGCGTGCTGCTTCGGCAGCGCGCTTTGTTTTGTTTACGGGAAATTTTTGAAAAACAGAGGCTGTTGTTATATTATCTGCGAAACAAGAATACCAGGATGAAAAAAATTAGTGAAAATACATGAAAAAAGTTTCTAATTTTAATCAGAATAACCAATGAACTCTGCCTTTGAATTCTCTAATATAAAACGTAAGAAATTCAAAAAAGGTGGAGAATAAATGAAAGATCGCACAGAAGAGATGGAAATGCAGCAGCCGCAGCCTGAGAAAAAACGCAGGTTTCAAATGCCTCATATTTACGTCATTTTATTCATTTTTACTGCTTTAGCAGCGATTGCCACCTACATAGTTCCTGCCGGGACATTTGAGGAAATCCCCGGACCGGAAGGAAGAACAACGATTGATCCGGATTCTTACCAGCAGATTGCTTCTGACCCAATAGGAATCGTTGATTTTATGCTTGCGGTGCCGAATGGTCTGGTGGCTGCAGCTGAAGTAGTATTTTTCACCTTCGTGATTGGCGGTATGTTTATGGTGCTTCGCCGCACCGGTATTATTGAAATCGCCGTGGATCGGTTAACGCGAAAATTTTCAAACAAAAGCCTTGCGGTAGTACCTGTATTGATGTTTGTTTTTGCGTTCATATGCAGCCTGATAGGCACCCAGGAGCTCAGTCTTGTATACGTGCCTGTTATTTTGCCGCTGATGATCGCCTTAAAGTACGACTCAGTGACCGCGGCGGCTATTGCACTGATCGCTACTACTGCAGGTTTTACCGCCGGTTTTCTGAATCCGATTAACACTGGGCTTGGCCAGCAGGTAGCAGACGTACCATTATACTCAGGGCTTGGGCTGCGTATCGCATTATTCCTGACACTGGCTGTTATCGGAATTCTTTGGGTGATCAGGTACGCAAGAAAAGTAAAACAGCGGCCGGAAATGAGCCTGACCTATGAAGAAGACGAAGAAAAACGATCATTATACCTGCATACGAATGATACAAAAACGTATACTTTTCATAAACGGCAGAAAATTGCTTCCGCATTTATTTTCATATTTTTTGGAATACTTGTTTACGGAGTACTTGCCCAGGGATGGTTCATGCTTGAAATGGCTGGATTGTTTATCATAATGGGCATCGTGGTCGGTATGATTGCAGGGCTGACGCCGACTCAGGTATGCGATGGTTTTAATGAAGGCTTTCGGGACGTGTTGGTTGGGGCAATGATTGTTGGTGTAGCAAGAGCGGTAGCCGTAGTGATGGAGGAAGGACAGATTATGGATACCATTGTCCATGGCCTGGGCACAGCAGTAAGTGGTATGCCAGTTGTACTCAGCGCTGTCGGAATGTTTGTCATTCAATTTTTATTTAACTTCCTTGTGCCATCAGGAAGCGGTCAGGCACTCGTAACAATGCCAATCATGGCTCCACTTTCGGACCTTCTTGGAGTGACACGGCAGACATCAGTACTTGCTTATCAGCTGGGGGACGGCTTAGGTAATATTATTTTTCCAACCTCCGGTTATTTCATGGCAACCCTCGCGCTTGCCGGCGTGCCCTGGCACAAATGGGTGAAATTTTATTTTCCCCTCCTTCTCATCTGGATGGGTATCGCAATAATCTTTTTAACAGGTGCCCAGCTGCTGCAGTGGAACGGCTGAGCGTGAGCAGTTTGCTTTGCATGGCTGCCGGATATGAGTACAATAGGTTCTGCATCAGCTTGAAGGATGTTTGAAAAGATGGGAGAGAGGAAAAGCATCTTTACATTCTTTCAGGCTAAATCAGAAAGTAATTGTGGAAAGGGTGACAATCGTCATGGCAAAAAACGTATTAATGGTTGTAACAAGTCATTCCAAAGTGAACAATGAAGCAAAAACAGGCATATGGCTTTCCGAATTCGCGGAAGCGTATATTGAATTTCAAAACAAAGGCTACA
This sequence comes from Marinococcus halotolerans DSM 16375, assembly GCF_000420725.1. Lineage (GTDB taxonomy): Bacteria > Bacillota > Bacilli > Bacillales > Marinococcaceae > Marinococcus > Marinococcus halotolerans. The sequence goes on from NZ_ATVM01000040.1 coordinate 11,451, forward strand.
ATGTAACTATCGCAAGTGTAGACGGCGGCAAGCCGCCGATTGATGAAGGAAGCGTGCAGCAGGAAACGCGCCAGGAAATCCTGGATGCAGAGAAATATCTCGAAGAAACAGTGAAGGTGGATACCGTTTCTGCTTCAGATTTTGATGCTATTTTTATTCCTGGCGGACACGGTGCGATGTTTGACCTGCCGGAAAGTCAAAAAGTCCAGGAACTGATCCGTGAATTTTATGAAGCGGACAAGTACGTGGCTTCCGTCTGCCACGGACCGGCGGCGCTAGTTAACGTTACTCTTTCAAACGGGGAGCCGCTTGTTTCCGGTAAGCGGGTGAACGCTTTTACGGACTCTGAGGAAGAAGATACCGGTCTTACAGCTCACATGCCGTTTCTGCTTGAAAGCCGTCTACGTGAGCTTGGAGCCGAATTCGTTACGGCACCAAACTGGAGTGAACACGTGGAATCCGATGGTTTCCTGATCACGGGACAAAACCCACAATCGACAGAAGCCGTAGCTAAAGAATTCGTTCAAAAATTAGGCAGCTAAGGCTGGCCAAAAAAACAGAGCCCCGGCCCTTCCAACCGCGTTGGAGGCCGGGGCATTTTTACAGAAAAGGGGCTGTCCCAAAATAGGACAGCCCCCTTTTCTGTGCGCAAATAAAGAAAGAAATCATCCTTCGATGATATGGTGAAGTCACGACACTTTCCATACGACAAGGATGATTTCTTATGTTTACCGATGATAACACACAGAGCTTCCCGATTCCAATGAGTTTGGAACCCATGATCCCCGA
>NZ_ATVM01000041.1 GCF_000420725.1 Marinococcus halotolerans DSM 16375
TAATTTTACTACAGATATTGCTCACGCTCTAGTCCAACATCAGGATGTCAACGAGATCTTCCGATCTCATTTGGAACACGCCGTCAATCAGCTGCTTCAAACCGAATTAACGTCTTTTTTGGATTACGAGAAGTACGATGCGGCCGGCATTGGTTCCGGCAATTCCCGCAACGGCACGTACGAGCGCACGCTGAAAACCGAATTTGGGGAGCTGTCGCTGGCGATTCCCCGGGACCGGAACGGCGATTTTCACCAACAGACGGTCGCGCCGTACAAACGGACGAATGACACGCTGGAAGCGTTTGTGATGCATATGTACCACAAGGGCGTCACCACCGCGGAGATCGCCGATCTCCGCTGTAGTGACCCCTTCAATAGGAAAGACGTTTAATATTTTTTGTATATCAGAAATGTTTGCAGTATCAAGATAATATTTCATCTAAACCGTCCTTTCTATGAACATATGAAAAGTCGATGACCATTAAGACTTTTTAATGCATTACCTGACCACCAGTGACATTGATGGACTGGCCGGTCATATACGAAGCTTTCTCAGATGCATAAAAAATAATAGCATTGGCCACATCATCATAGCTGCAGCCGCGCTTCATCGGCACTTTATCCCGGTACACGTCCAACACTTCCTCTTCCTCGATGCCCAGCTTTTTCGCATAGGAGGGAATGAGACTTTGAAACATTGGAGAATCCAGTAAATTTCCCGGCATAATGGCATTGACTCGCACCCCGTGTTCTGCTAAATCCAAGGCGAGGCTCTGGGTGAGGCCGACCCCGCCGAATTTTGACGACGAATAGCCGGCGTTGTGCTTGCTTCCCACTTTACCTGATTTGGAGTTGATCTGGATGATGCTTCCTGATCCCTGCTTAATCATCGTATGCGAAACTTCCCGGGCACACAGAAAGTAACCGGTGAGGTTCACCTTCATCATAGCTTCCCAGTCCTGCAGCTCAAAATTAGTGATTTTGGTGCTCCGAGCGACACCGGCGTTAAATACAAGCAAATCAATGCTCGCAAACGCTTGGTTCGTTTGATTGACCATTTCTTTTACTTCTTCTTCATTTGTCACATCGACCTGAAGCCCTAAAGCATCTACGCCATAGCTGTTTTGTATCGCAGTTGCTACTTCTTTGGCGTTGTCTGCCTGAAGGTCGGCAACCACCACATTGTAATTTTCTTCTGCCAGGCGGTGGGAAATATGTTCTCCTAAATTCTGCCCGCCGCCTGCGACGATCGCTGTTTTTCGTTGCTCTGTCATATAGATACTCCTCCTTTAATTACGCACAATCTCAATTTTATCGCCCTCTTGGAACGTCGGTACTTCTTTGTTCTCTAAGCACAGCGTACCCGGTAGATCCGGTTCCGTATTCCCATCAAATTTCAAAGTGATATGGCCCAGTTCCGAAAGATTCTTTGTTACAGCGCTGCCGACGCTTGTGATGGTGAAGATTTTATCTTTCAGTCGAAGCTCATCCTTCGCTTCAATATCTTCATGCAGCACATTCTCCTCGTGAAGAACGCAATATTCCGCAAGTTCTGCCGGAGCATTGCCTTTAAATAACACCAGAATTTTTTCTTCCAGGAATGCTTCCACTTCCGGACCAAGCTTAGTGACCGTCGTTTCATAGATGGTTTTCATAACAAATCCTCTCCTCCTGTTTACTATTTCGTATCCCTTGTTTCACTATCATTTCAGCAGTTTCACTCGCTGTTTCTTTCAAACGTTTTTAGGATTCATACAATCCGAAGCTGGCCAGCCAGGCGATAAACACGGTGGGAGCGCCTGTAAGAAACCGGCCATACAAGACGGCTGGCACGCCGACTTCCACCGTTTCTGGTTCTGCTTCTGCAAGCCCGAGTCCTACAGGAACAAAGTCTGCCGCTGCCTGAGAATTAATCGCAAATACAGCCGGAAGGGCGAACTGGGGCGGAATATTGCCACGTCCAATTTCCACTCCGATCAGACTGCCAATCACCTGGGCAATAACAGCTCCCGGTCCAAGAAAAGGTGACAGGAGAGGAAAGGAGACGATGGCTGACAGTAACAGCAACCCCCCAACATTTCCTGCAAGCGGAGACAGAATATCAGCAAACAGATCCCCAATCCCTGTTTCCAAAATGACACCGATCAGCATCGCGACAAAAGCCATAAACGGAAGAATGGTGCGAACAACAGTATCAATGGTATCCCGCCCGGCCTGGTAAAGGGTTCCGACGATACCACCCATTAAATTACCGATTTTGGTCATAAGGCCCTGACCGGATTGTTCACTGATTTTCTTGGATGAATCGTATTTGGACGCAGATTCACTTTTTTCCTTAGCCTTGGCCTGGGATGGAGCCGGAGCAGCGGTGCCATCCGTCAATTCCACGTTGGCCGGTTTGACCCCAGAGACGTAAATGTCTTCTTTGATGTAAGCTGCCAACGGTCCGCTTGGCCCTGTAGGCATGACGTTAATCGTAGGGATTTCTTGTTTTGGATACAGGCCGGCACGAAGCGTGCCCCCACAGTCAATAACCACACAAGCTGTTTCTTCCTGAGGAACAGAGGTCTTAAAACCATTCACTAACTCTGCCCCGGTCGTATCTGCAATCGTTTGAGCCACATCCGAAATAGGACCGCCGGTAATATTAACAATTTTGTTCTTTTCCGGAGTTGGAGTAATTGTTAACGGGCCACCGAACCCGCCCTGGCCTTTGCGTACAATGACACTTTTATATTGGTTTTCTTCAGCCATTGGATGTTCCTCCTTCGACTTCTGCATTGGACAGCGTTCGTTTCAACCGTACATGCTGCTGTTTTTCGACGTAACGTACACACATATCGGTAATCCACCCACGGAACATATTGGTGACGATCCCGACAAGGAAGTACCTTAACGCAAGTTCCGTCGTTTCATACCCTAACGTTTCAATGCCAGCAGCCACTCCCAGAAAGACAAATAGCTCTGCCGGATTCACGTGAGGAAATAAACCGTTCATGGAGTGAACCGAATAACTTGCTGAGGCGTAATAGCCGGGCTTATATACTTCCGGTAAAAACCGTCCCAAAGACAGAGTCATCGGGTTTAATAGAAAGAATCCCCCTAACAGCGGCAATAGTAAGTACCTTGAAAAAATGTTTCCGGAAGCTTTGCGGGCCAGCCCTTCCACCCGATTTTGGCCGACAAATTGAACAATCGCATTCATCGCTACGAGCAGCATGATCAACAGCGGAATAATATCGGTAACAAAATCCATAAACTGTTCGGCTCCTCGTTCAAATACACCGATAAAACCTTCTGCAGCTATTACTAACCAGTCCATTTAGCTGCCCCCTTTTGTTTTTTTCTCATAAACACGGACAATATTTTCTCTGCTGGTGAGCTTGACTTCGGCACTTCATGCCCTGCCTGCACTAACCGGTACACATGCTGCGCATCCCATACCGCTTTTCGGTAGAACCGGTTCATGTTATTTATTTTTTCTTCCGGTATATCCATCAAGTTTTCATGTTGCAGCTCCGGTGCTTCCCTGAACCGGGCAAATACCGTTAATCCCTGCATTTTTTTAGCTTCTTTGATGCGGGCCTGGTTATCGACAGCAATCAATAGGACAACGCCTGTTCGTACGATACCTTTGGATCTTCCTATTGCGACCTTTCCTTCTGATTTTAACTCCCGGTAATGGTAGTTAAAATTCTTGATCTGCCAAAATCCCAGAAAGCTTTGAAAAATGAAGCACCCGCCGATCACAGCTAATAATAGAAATATCATTTTTCACTACTCCTTTGCTAATTCCAATACCGCTTCGGCCGTTTCATCATTGGTGATTAATGTATTAATGAACCCTCCTCGGAGAGCTCCTAGAATCGAACCGGCTTTTTCGACCGATTCCGCGACACCGACAGCCCATGGCGTGGCTTTTAGTTGTTCCAACTCGACGGCTACTGTTCGTTGATCAATCTCTCCCCGAATAATTTCCCCATCAATGGTATAAAAGCGGGAACAAATATCTCCGATAGCGTTTTCATTTTCCAACTGCTGATAATCATCGTTACCGAGAAATCCTGAAAAGATCAGGTTGGACGAGTTGATGGGGCTTCCGATGCCTACCACAGCAATCGTTAATTTTCTCCACAGCTGTAAAATATCCTGAAAGTAATTCGCCTCGTATAAGTCCCTTCTTGTTTGTATGGATGGCACTATTGCTGCAGCATCGATAAAATGGGCCTGTGCTTGAAACATTCTTGCTGCGCTGTAAACGATCGTATTTACGTGCTGGGCCGTCGGCATTTTCCCGGGGCCTCCGACTACCGGCACAATGTCCGCCTGTCTTCTTTTAAAACGATCTCCAGTTTCAACGATACTACCTAATGTACTTCCCCAGGCGAACCCTACCACGTCTTCGTCTTGAATCTTCTGGTTCAGCCATAGCATCGTTTCTTTTCCCAGGTCTTTTTTACGCTCTTCCGTTGACTGGCTAGAACTTGTCGGAAGGACCATTACTTCTTTTAACTGAAACAGCTTTCGTAAAGATTCTTCCAACTCCACCTGAGCCGTATGGTTGCCCTGAATCGTAATGTGCACAATCCCTTCCTGTCTGGCTTTTTGAAGCATTCTTGTAACGGTCGTACGATCCACATCCAATATTTTGGCTATTTCGCTTTGCTTTAACTCATCTTCATAATATAGTTTGGCTGCGCGGATCAACCGACGTTCCTCATCCCAGGCCATCTCTTCACCTCCTGTGCACATATGTGCATTTGTTTTTATTTTGTGCAAGAACTGTGATTATATTAATGGAAACGTATACATAGCGTCAATAATATATCTTTCTTTTTACAAAAACGTGCCCGAATTTCACATATGTGAAATTCGGGCACCAGGAACATACAAAATAATTAGAGCTTTAGCGCTTTGGCTTTCTTGCACGTTATGTATCCCAAAACGACTTGTAAAATAGCTGAGAGAATGGTTAATAACGAAAGAAAAGAAGAAAACATAATATCGCAAATGCAAATTTCCTTCAATAATGCAAATTTCCTTCAATTTAATTCTTTCTTCTTTGAATCATAAGCAGTCACTAATATTTTTTGTACATTTATCCACATAACGGGCCTTATCGGAGTATAGTCCCAAATAACTGTGGCACGATGGAAGAAATGAGCCAATATAAATTTTACATTTGGGAATCGCATATATATTTTAGCTTACGAAACAAAGGGATTTTTGTATGCTTGACCAAAACCAAGCGACTATCCATTACATACAATTCCCACCCAATTCGATCAACTGAGTACCATAGAGAACAGGTGGATTGATTTCACCATTAAACTGGAGCGAGGACGGCCTCGCTCCTATTATGCTGCCCCAGCCGGAGACCTCGTTCGTCTGCTGGCGTTCGGGGGACTATTTTTATTCCTTTAACCACCATCCCTCTTCCCTTCCTTCTCTTCTTGATCTTCCTCCATCCTTAGTAGCGGAGATTAAACTACGGATGCACGGAGTCATTCAAATCGATGCACGACGAACAAACGCGATGCTACGTTATTACCAACAGTCGCGATAAATGGCCCTTGGTAGGATGCCGAACTCATGATCGTGCTAGTCTTCAAAGCTATCACTTCCAAGACATTGATTGTCTCGTTCCTGGGACCGTCATTTTGACGATTTCTTTCTTTTCCAGGAGGCCATCGTTCGCTGGAACAAAGAACCTTTTGTCTCTGCCACATCAATAAAGGCAAAGAACAGCTGTTTATGCAGCACGAGCACCGGGCTGTCCTCAATAATGCACTCCACCGGCAGAAAATGAATTTTGTTGGCCCGCTCCCGGTTGGTTCTGGCCCCGAGTTGGTCGATATCCACGAGCACCGTGTGGTCTTCCCGGACATCAAACGCCGACCGGTGGCTCAGATACAGTTGTTGCCAGATAAACATGCCCCGCTCTTCATAGTCTCGAAACAAGGTGGTGGGAAACCACACCGGCAGGTCCCTCTCTGCTTCGGCGTAATAGTCCCGGAAAATCTGCCGGGCGCCGGATAAAAAATCGCTGGGATCATAAAATATCTCGTCATTGGTAATCTTCTGCGCCATGCGGTACGTAAAGTCCTGAAACAAGGCGGGCGTCACGTTCGGAATCAGTTCATTGAGGTATCGGCTCGAGGCGGCCATCTGCTGGGGGCGAAACGCGTTACGTAGCTGCAAGTAATAGATCCTCGTCGACGTCTAAGGGGAAATATCAAACCCCGAGGCATTGGTGGTTCCGATCAGGACGGGATGATGGTATCGGCGTTCGTTGCTAATCCATTTTATGAGGTGCTCCCCTTTTTGCGCGGCCGTACTGCTGAAAAATTTGGTGTCGATTTCATCGATCATCAACGGCGTCACGTTGGGGGCATGAAGGGCGTCCCAGAGGAGCGGGGTATCTTTAATGTATTCATAGGAGCTGTAGGGGGAAAGACCGCCCAGCAAATGATCGATAAATTCCATGGCCGTCGTCTTCCCAGCCATGGACCGTCCGGACACGATCAAAAACGGCGGAAAGTATCTCCGGACGGTTTTCCGTCCTTCCTGAAGGCTGTAGTGGTCCCGCATTTTCCATATAAAGACGGACGTAAAGCTGTATAAAATCATTTCAAAAACCCGTGATTGGTTTTTGACGTCTTGCTGAACGGTAAACAACTCATAGGCATCAATAAAGGCTTCGATCACGGTTAAACTGTGCTGCAGCTCGTCCATGGTTGTCAGGGGCTGGGAGTACTTCCTCCACCGAGGTTCTTGCTCTTCGGAGGACAACGACTGGGGCGTGTACAGCATCGCGGATTGGTCTTCGTACTGCAGGAGCGTCCGGGGATCGTTCCGACTCTCCTTGGTTCGCTGCGTGGCCATCAATTGTTTTAAGGCTCCCGCCTTTTTATCGATCATTTTTGGGGGATGCAGGGTATAAGTGCCAGCTTTCCGATCCTTTTTTGTTAAAACTTCCAGCTTTTGCTTGAATGTCAATGCTTCGGTATGGTGCTGGGCGATCTGCCTCGGAATGTGGTGTATGGCTTCGATTTCTTCTTCAGTTAAGGCAATCTGGAATCGGTGTCGGGAGAGATCATCAGCTAACAGAGATTGGAACAGATCCGCATCCGCCACCCATGTCTGCTGGTCCCTGGTTTTCTTTTTTAAGAATTCTGGAATCACATCGTTCGACTGCTCGTAGATGGCCTGAAAGCGCTGGGCGTAGATCGTAAACAATGGCGAATCATCAAACACCAGGAGTTCTTCGAATTGCTTCTGGTTGTCAAAGGCCCGTTTGGTCATATTCGCTGAACCAATCATGCATCGGGTTCCCCCACTCCCCCGCATCAAATAGATTTTGGAATGAACCGTGCGGCCCGGAGAAGCATACCGGATCGAAAAACGCTCCTCTGCCACCTGCTTCTGGACGGGCGGCGGGAGCTCCTGAAAAAACGCGACCCGCTTTTCCACGTTCAGTAAATCCTGGAGACCATCCTGGAACGCTTCGGCTACGTATTGGTCTTCGATGCCCAACACCAATTTAACCTTTTCAAAGTGCTGAGCCGCAGAAAAGAAAAACGCCGGTGACGCCACAAAACTTATCGCCCACAGCTCCTGAAAACGTTCCGTATTGAATAGCGCATTCAAGGAGATATCCAATACTTTACCGTCCCTCACAATCAATAAAGGAGAACCATAACCACCATTGCTTCCTTGATCAAAAAGCGAAAGCTCTTCTTCCATGTTTTCACCTTCTTCATTAGAGTCGCATGCCTGGGAAATGGACGATCCAAACCGTTGAGATGGTTTTTGCTTCGACGGTTCCTTATATTTCTTTATATACGACTTTTCTTAAATAAATCCTTTCATATTGAAAAAAAAGCTCCTAGAATTCTCTAGAGCTTTGGTGAGGTTATTATTATCGAATTAACGTAATAGCGATTATTAGTAAAAACCACTATAAAATAACACTTTTATTGAGTTCTAGTGTTGATAATAAATAAAGAAGCCAATCGCCTGTGAACGCTAGAATAAAGTTGACAGATTTTGCTTGATTCGATTTTACACTTTTGCTCCATCAACCTGCTCCTTTAGTAAAATAGATAATGACGTTATTTTACTGGGGGGTCAGGAACTTGGAGGAGAAATTAGTGTTATATGTCAAGATTCAGGAATTACACAAACGAAAGTTGAAAGTCACACAGATCGCTCAAGAGTTAAAGATATCCAGACCGACGGTCTATAAATATTTAGAGATGACGCTACAGGAGGCACGAGCCTTCATCGAGCAACCCCATCGAAGAACCAAGAAGTTAGACGAGCATAGCGACTGGATACGTGCCTGGCTGGAAGAAT
>NZ_ATVM01000042.1 GCF_000420725.1 Marinococcus halotolerans DSM 16375
TCGGGGATCATGGGTTCCAAACTCATTGGAATCGGGAAGCTCTGTGTGTTATCATCGGTAAACATAAGAAATCATCCTTGTCGTATGGAAAGTGTCGTGACTTCACCATATCATCGAAGGATGATTTCTTTCTTTATTTGCGCACAGAAAAGGGGGCTGTCCTATTTTGGGACAGCCCCTTTCGTTTTAGTCGCTTACTCACTGTTTCGAGATTATCAAAAGCTTTTGGCTTTTTTAACCTTTTTCTTTGCCTCTCGGAGTTGCATTTTTATTGTCTCAGGCGATTTAATCAGCTTTTGGGCAATATCCCTTTTTGTGCATCCCTTCTTGTGAAGTGTATAAACTTCCTTCTCTGGGGGCGTCAGAGCACACATTTCCTTTTCTTGACGATAGGATTTCAATAACGTTTGTGCTGCATCCCCGTGAATGAGAGGTTTGCCTGCATAAACACTTTGGATCATGATTGGTAAGTCTTCATAAGAATTTTTGGTAATATAATTTACCGCGCCAGCTTGGAAGGCTTCATCTATCGTTTCTTCATCATCCCATGATGTTAGGACGATTGCATGATTAAACGATCGTTCTTGATATGCTTTCGTAAGTTTCAATCCTTGTAATTCCTCTTGCTCCTTGTCTAAAGATAGATCAATTAAAGCAACATCTATTTGTTTTATATCTATGGCCAATGCTTCTTCATAACTCTTGGCTATCACTGAGACATGCATCCCATCTTGCTGTTTTAAATATTCCGAGAGCAACGTGGACCATATAGAATCATCCTCAATGATAGCTACTCGTATTTGGGACATTACTATACCTCCTACTTGTGCCAGGCGAAAACCAGACATGTTTGGACTTTGGAAACCATAACGAAAAGGTAGTCCCACGGTTTTTCTGACTTTGAACTGTAACGTCTCCACCATGCTGCTGCATAATATTAAAACAATAAGTTAGCCCTAAACCATAGCTTTCCGTCTGCTGTTTTTTCGAATAGAACGGATCCATTACTCGCTGGCTTTCCATTTTATCCATGCCTGGACCGTTATCTGTAATATCTAGCACCATATATTTTCTCGCCTCGTACACATCGATACTTATATCTCCATTTCCTCTCAGTGCTTCTTTGGCATTCTTAACAATATTATTAATGACTTCCTGAACATGAATAGGATCGCCATAAAACGAATGTTTAGAACGAATGTGAGTATGGATCTCGATATTGTCGTCCGCTAACAAAAGTTCTTTTTGAGCATCTTTTATTAACAGATGCGGATCAAAATTCTCTCGACGTAGTTCAATAGTATCTAATTTGCTTTGTATTCTTTGCGATAGTTCACGCAAATGCTGGGTGGTTTGCTGCATCATGTGGAGGTTTTCTCGCTGACTTTCTGACAGTAAATCCTGATTAAATTGTTTGACCATTAAATCCAATTTACTTACTTCATTTTTAATTGCGTGATTAAATAACGACGTACCGGATTTCTGTGCTTGTACACTGCGCGACTGCTGCACAAATTGCACTTGAACACCGAGAAATCCGTATTTAACAACAAATACGCAAAACAATATGAATTGAAATCCAATAATATAGGTATTGTATCGCCACATACCCGAAATATTTATAGCTTCTAAAAGAATGTTTGTTAGAAGTGCAAAAGAAAGAATGGGAACGATAATAATAGCTGTTAATATTTTTTGTTTTTTTATCGATAGCCTAGTTTCTTTCCATGCAGTGTATACAAGCAGACCGTTGCAAACTAAAACATAGGGGGTAACCCACACAGCAAAAAATTGATGATTTAGTAAAAAATCAGGATAAATTTCGGTTGTGAACAACATGCTTATAGCAGGCATGAGAAAAATAATGGTCCATATTTTTTTTGTTCTTTGGTTTTGAAGTATGCCACTATAAATAAGCGCAAACATTAAAACAGCTACCGGTGTCCAAAAATGGCCCACCGAGCTCAAAATACTATCGGCAATAAGAATATAGCTTGGCCGATCTGTGCCTGCTCCTAATACACTGGCCAAGCCACCAGCCCCCCCACCAAATCCGATCGAAGCAGCCCACCGTGTCGTCTCACTATATGGATAAACAGCGATTAAGACCAATGCCATGAGCCAAAGCAAAATAACTAGTACTACCATAGTTATTGAGGTCCTAAAGATTTTTGAATAAATGCCTTGGTTTCTTTCGCAATAGCCCGTTTTTTAAAAACAAATCCTGCATGACCGCTGTTGTATATCGAACGTGCCGGTCGCCCCCAGGTTTCCCATAATTTATTTGCATCCTGATTACTTACGTATTGGTCATGCTTTGCACTCATAAGTAAAATGTTATCTTGAGATATTTTAGGTGTTGCTTCGCTTGGATCAATGATACGCCAATACCCCGCTAAATTTTCGTACTCTACCCCATGATCTTTCAAATCCTGTTTGATGTACTTGCCAGCCGGCGTGTGGTAAATAGCGTATGACATACGATTAGCATAGAAAACAGAAATCAGAGCATCAATCTCTTCTTCCAATGTAGCTAATAAATTAGAAATAAATCCACCTAAACTAATTCCAACGACAATGACTGGCCCCCCATGATACGTTTTCAGCCACTTTATTAGACCTCGTAGTTCTTGAATGGTCTGCTGGACTGTATCAATTGTTCGAGCAATATTAGCAGAAATCATCATTTCTCCACTATACGAGGAAGCTTCAGGCTCTCGTTCTAAGTGATATGGCATACAATAATAAAACATATTCCATCCTTGCTTTTGAAACGTCTCGTGAAAAATACTTTTTGTACGATCATGTGAATCTGCTCGCCATCCGTGGACAAAGACAATGTTAGGAGCTGACACATGTTGAATATACGCTTCGCCAGACAAAATTTGATTCTCTTTATGCTCTGCTTTGATCGCACTTTGAGCTTGAAATGTACCCTCTAAATAATGTTTGCTTGGAAGAAGGTTAAATGAAAGATCAAGATCGGTTGCAGCATAAAATTGTTCTCGTTCGTCTTGTCTTGGCACCCGCCTGGGAGGAGCATATTGATAATTTTCACTTTTAACTTTGTGAAGTTGGTTTAAAGCATATTTATCGATCCATTTTGCTATCATGATTTCAATCATCCTAACTAAGTATTAAATCTAATTAAAGAATAGCTGATTATTTATTTTCTCGTCTTTCAGCCAACATTGCCTTGAAATGTGCTTTCTCTATTTCTAAATTTGAATTGTTATCCGTATCTAAAGTTAAAGAAGAATTTTCGTCGGCAAATAAAGATGTTTCTAATCCTCCGTCTTGATTCATTCCTTTATTCTTAATAGCGTCCAGCCTTGTTTGAGAAGCTATATGCTTTTCTATTTCACTTTTGATCGTGATAAACAAGTAATCGCTAGGTTTATTAACTTTAGCATTGGTTTTTATATTTCTAATCGCGTTTTGAAGAATTATGAAGAAGGTTTCTTCATAATTCTCTAATAAAATTAATTGATCATTATCTTTTTCTACTTGATTTTTCGATCTAAATAAAATGCCGATCCACTCATATAATTCTTGATAAGAGTCACTAAAATTATCTAACGCATAAAAGATTTTATTTGGGAGTACAGATTTTAAACTAGCTTTTAACAGTTCTTCTTTATTCTTTTCTTTATCATTATATTTTTGTTCGGGAGAAAAATCTTTAAAATTCGTTTCTTTTATCGTTTCTTTTTGTTTCTTTTTATTAAAGCTATTATTGTTTGAGTTATTACTGTTAGTGCCCAAATTATCGGTACTTGGATTAACCGTATTCGGTTTTTTAGGGTGTGGATCCGTATTCGCAATTTTTTGGTACGGGTTACTTTCTTCCTTTTTAGACTCTACTGGAACAGCTAAAATAGAGTATATATTTCGATCAAATTTTGCCCCTTCTTTACGTTTCCGTGTAATACGAATATACCCGCGATCAACTAAGTATTTACGCCACTTATAATACGTATCTTCTGACATACCTAATTCATCGCATTGCAGACTGACACTAGGGAAGGCTGTCCTTTCACCATCCCCATTTGTGCCAGCAAACGAGCACATATAAGAATAAATAAGTTTTGATTGTTTTGGAAGTGTTTTATCACGCATAACTCTTTGAGCTATTAGTCCATAACCATTTTCATAAATAGTGCCCTCAAATTGAATTACTGTATCCATGCAAAATTCCTCCTTCTAGATATCCCTGCTAGAGACTCCCTAGAAAGAGGAATAAAATGCAAGTATAGGTTCTTCTCTTACATTTATTCATGACAAACTTTGAAAAACAGTATATAAAATTTAGCAAAAGGTTCAAAATTTTTCATCTCTATGATACGCTAAATTTCAAGATGTTTTTAGAGAGATCTCTGTTTATAGTACCTAGGCGGCCAAACCGGATACTATGAGCAGGGATTTTTTCATGTATTATTTTTTATAAAACGTCTCATCGAAGCTTCACTTACTAATATATTTCCTAATAATAGCAATAAGTTCCTTTCTTTATAAGTCCCTATCTTTATAAGCCCCTACTAATAAGAAAAATTGTAGGAATTAGAAATTTAAAAATTGTTTCGTTGAGAATAATCGTATATTATAATAATATACAGTAATTGTAACGTGTATTAAAAAGATACACAATAAGCAGGAGGAATTTCTTTTGTCCCAAATTGTAAATATGCGATACCCTAAAGAATTATTAGATCGAATTGATAAATTTAAACAAGATAAGGGATTTCAAACTCGTACCCAAGCCATTATTTACCTATTGCAATATGCATTGGAGCAATCTGAGAAAGACAAAAACAAATAAAAGAAGTGAGTATCTAACTCCTTGCTTCTATAAAAAGCTTAGATACTCTTTTATTTAATAATCAAGTTCGTTATTGAATAATATACTATTATGTTTCATTAAACTGAAACATAAACTTTTAAGTTTATGAATACATTTAAATTTCAATAAACTATGGCATTTACATTTTATATTATGTATACTTTTAATAGAAACAATTACATAAGCGGGGTGACACGATGACGACAACGATCACATTTGGCATACAAAAAGGCGGCGTAGGAAAAACATTAACATCTGGAGTTACTGCCTATCTGCTATCTGAAGCAGGTTACAAAGTACTTTGTGTAGATATGGACTCCCAAGGCAATCTAACACAGTTTATATCTGGTATTGATGACCTATCCGAATTTGAAAATGAAACAGTTTTAGAAGCAATCAAAGAGCAAGATGCCAGGCCATATATCAAAGGAATCAGCGAGAACCTTCATCTACTTCCTTCTGACGATTACTTGGCGACCATTGGCCAGTTTTTGTATCAGGAGTATGATGGCAATCGTTCCCTTGCATTGCACCACACTCTCGAGCCTGTACATAAGTTTTATGATTTTATTATTATCGATACTCCTCCCGCTCTTTCAGAGCAGACGATCAATGCACTGAGTACCTCTACGCACGTGGTGATCATGTTCGAAACTAGCAAATTTTGTTATTCAGCAGTTCCTCGCTTTATTGATACCGTTTTGACAACCAAAGAACGGCTCAATCCAGATCTTGAAATTGCAGGTATTCTGCGAACACTTGCTGATGCTAAGCGCGTGGATTCCCAGGCAATGATTCAATTAATTGAAAACGAGTACCCGAACTATGTTTTTGATACGGTTATTCACCGACGAGCGACAACGGGACGGCTTCCTATTTACGGTCTCGTCAATAACTCAGAATCCAATCAAGCATTCAGTTATCATAAATCATTTGTAAAGGAGTTGATGGATCGTGTCAGAAGCGAAAAAACAAACCAATAAAGGAACAAACAAAGTACTTGAAAACATGACACAGCGTAAACAAAGACCTTCTCCAGCTAATATGTTTTTTGACGACCAAGAGACCTCGGATAAAGATGAAGCAAGCGGGGAGCGAAATGACACCTCTGGTGAGAAAGAAAATTCAGAGGAAACCTTCTGGTCTAACTTTGGTCAAAAAAAGGAAAAGGTTGAAGACACCCATAAACGGGGAACATTTTTAATTCGGAAAGATTTGCTTGAAGAATTTAATCGTCTTGCAGAAGGCCAAGGCAAAGGCTTTAAAACGCAAGCTATCAATTACGCTTTAGAAAACTTGATTAAAGAAATAAAACAAAACAGATAACATGTAAACAATAACGTAAACTGAAATGTTTCAGTTTACGTTATTGCAGACTGTCGACAATGGCTCTCATTTTAGAGCGTGTCGGCAGTTTTTTATGCTATGATAAAAAGAAATAGCCTGGAAAGGGGTTATGGCGCATGATGAGGCGGGATACGGAAGAAGCTCGTTACCGGGAAGCCACCATTCAGTTGGATCAGTTAGTGCCTGCGGACCACCTGGTCCGCCAGATCGAGGCCGCGCTGGATTTTTCCTTTATTTACGACGAAGTTGCGTCCCTCTATGCCCCCATCGGCCGGCCGAGTATTGACCCGGTCCGGCTGGTGAAAATGGTGCTGCTCCAGTATTTGTTCGGCATTCGCTCCATGCGTCAGACCGTTCGGGAGATCGAAACGAATGTGGCCTACCGATGGTTCCTCGGTTTGGACCTCCTGGAGCCCGTGCCGCATTTCTCCACCTTCGGCAAGAACTACATACGCCGGTTTCGGGACAGCGGGTTGTTCGAAGCGATATTTGAACGGGTGCTGGGAGAAGCCGTGGCCGCCGGCTTTGTGGATCCGTCTGTCTTTTATATCGATGCCACCCATGTGAAAGCAAACGCCAACAAGAAAAAATTTGATCGGGTTCAGTTGGCGGCCGAAGCCCGGGCCTACCAGGATCAACTGGACGCCGAAATTCACCGGGACCGCGAGGTCCACGGAAAAAAGCCCCTGCCTCCCGCCCGCCGCGAACCGGGCGGACGGGAGGTCAAACAAAGCACGACGGATCCTGACAGTGGCTATTACGTCAAAGATGAACGGGAGAAGATGTTTGCCTACAGCTGGCATACCGCCTGTGACCGGCACGGGTTTGTGCTCGGAGCGATCGTGACCGGAGCCAATGTTCATGACAGCCGGATCTTTCATGAGCTGTTGGCGCAGGTGATGGCCCGGGCGGGCCGTCCGTACGCCGTTGCGGTGGATGCCGGCTACAAAACCCCGGCCATTGCTCATCTGCTTCGCGAGCAGGCCATTCGCCCGGTCATGCCCTATACCCGGCCCAAAGGCCTGCCGGGACGCTTGCGCAAACAGGACTTTGTGTATGATGCCTATCTGGACGCGTATCTCTGTCCCGAGCATCAGGCCTTGCGCTACCGCACCACGAATCGGGACGGTTATCAGGAGTATGTCTCAGATCCCGTCATTTGTCAGTCCTGCCCGCTGCTCGAGACCTGTACCCAAAGCCGGGATCACCGGAAGGTGATCCTCCGCCACGTCTGGCAGGACGACCTGGACGAAGCCGAACACCTTCGGCACACCCCGTGGAACCGGAAGACCTATGCGGAACGAAAAGAAACCATCGAACGTATTTTTGCGGATCTCAAACAAAAGCATGGCTTGCGCTGGACGCTCCTCGCCGGAGGGGCACGAAACACCGCGCAGGCGATGCTTGTTTATGCGGTGATGAACCTCAAAAAACTCGCCACCTGGCGGTGGCGACAGACGTGCGCCGGCCGTTGGATGCTTCTTTTTCCCTCAATGGCACAAACAAAGGCCTCCGAAATTCATTTTCGGAGGCCTTTGTCTACAATCTG
>NZ_ATVM01000043.1 GCF_000420725.1 Marinococcus halotolerans DSM 16375
AAAAAAAGCGGAAACTACGAAAAAAGAAGCCGGAGAAACATCTCCAGCTTCAGCTTAAAAGAGCTATCATTCGATTTTTGGGACAGCCCCTTTTTTATTATGTGAAAATACCTCCTAAAAAGATGGTTTAAAAACAGAAGCGTCCATGCCTTTTGTAGGGAGAATAAAAACCGAAGGGAGGCGTAAAATTGGAGGTAAGTCCGGAATTTTTGCTGTACATGTCGTTCATCGGCACAGCAAGTACGGCGCTGATGCAGCTGTTGAAGCAGGCGCTCCCGCTGCCTGAAAAGTATATACCTCTTTTTACACTAGGGCTCGGGGTAGGCCTGGCCCTTGCCCCGTTCCCGTTCACGAGCGTTGCGCTGGCAGAGCGTGTGTGGGCAGGAGCACTCGCGGGGCTGGGAGGCACCGGCATTTTTGAAAATGTGCAGAAAAGCAGAAAACAGTAAAATTTCTTACGGAAAACGGAGAGAGGAAACAGATTGAAAAAGAAGGAAAACCAATTCTCTCCTCTTGTTCAGAAAACTTTTTCATTTGCCGGGACAGGAAAATTTTTATATAATGTGTCTGCGCACAACATGAAGCCCCCGCCAGGAGCAGGGGTTTTTTATTGAGGTTTTGTTATGCTTTTTTAAATTACGTGGGTGCTGCGTGGGTGTTTTACGCGGAACAACGAAAAGAAAAAGTATAGACCTCTTGTGTGACAAGGCTTCCTGATTGCAAGACAGGGAGTCAGGAATGTATCTTGCAAATATATTCCGGATAGGTGAGAACACATGACAGAAGAAAATCAATCGTACCGGGTGTTACTGTATTACAATTACACGTACGTGGAAGAACCTGAGACCTTTGCTGCGGAGCATCTGGCTTTTTGTAAAGAGCTTGGGTTGAAGGGAAGAATCATTGTTGCGGAGGAAGGCATCAATGGTACTGTTTCCGGCACTGTAGAACAGACGGAAGCATACATGCAGGAACTGACAGGGGATGAACGCTTTAAAGACACCGAATTCAAGGTGGATTATGCCGAGGGGCACGCATTCAAAAAGATGCATGTGCGTCCGCGTTCAGAGCTGGTGTCACTGTATCTCGAAGATGACATTAATCCAAATGAACAGACTGGTGAACACCTGAGCCCGAAAGAATTTTACGAAGCACTTCAAAGCGATGAGACCATCGTTCTTGATGCCCGTAATGATTATGAATATGATCTTGGGCATTTCCGGGGCGCCATTCGCCCGGATATTAACGCCTTCCGGGAGCTGCCGGACTGGGTGAGGGAAAACCGGGAAAAGCTTGAAGGTAAAAAAATATTAACCTATTGTACCGGAGGCATCCGCTGTGAGAAGTTTTCCGGCTTCTTGAAAGAAGAAGGATTTGAGGATGTGGCGCAGCTGCATGGCGGCATCGTTTCCTACGGTAAGGATCCTGAAGTAAAAGGGGAGCTGTGGGACGGAAAATGCTACGTGTTTGACCAGCGTATCAGCGTTCCGATCAATCAGGTCGAGCATCGCGTAATCGGCAGGGACCATTTTGACGGGGAACCGTGTGAACGATACGTTAACTGTGCTGATCCTGACTGCAACAATCAAATCATCTGCTCTGAGGAAAATGAGCATAAATATATGCGAAGCTGCACTGTAGAATGCATGACTCATCCGAGAAACCGTTATATGGAAGAGCAAGGACTGACGGCAAAAGACGTGCAGGAAAAAATCGAAGCGAGAAAAGCAGAGCAGATGCAGAACGCATAAATACAAATAAATGAAGTCTCCGGCATTTTGCGCCGGAGGCTTCATTTAGGTTTGTCTGCGATATTTGTTCCAAAGCGTAAGCTCGAGGGCGATGATGCAGATGAGCAGCCAAAATAAGCCGACTGAAATGCCTGCGAGCACATCTGTAAAGTAATGAACGTCCAAGAACATACGGCTGACAGCGACAAGCAGAGCAGCGAGCGACAGTAATACTCCGAATACCCACTTCCATACAGTTGCCAGTGTAGTTCGGATAACGAGATAGACGAGAAAACCGTAAAAGGTAACAGCGCCTGTAGAATGACCGCTCGGAAAGCTGTAACCGGTCCCGTCATAGGATGCGAGCACTTCCGGGCGCTGCCGGGAGAAAAAATTTTTAAAAACAGTGGTAATGATACTGATGCCGATCATATTTACGGCAAAATATACAGCAGTCCATCTGCTGAAAGATGAAAAAAACAACAGATAGATTGTGGTAATTGCGGCACCGACTGTCAGCCAGGTTACCGATCCGGCCTCCGTAATCAATCCCATCATAGACTGCAGGATATCAGTGTTGAGCGCTGACACAATATTTTGAGCTGTTTGGTCGATCCTAAACGTTTCCTGTTCGAGTACTTCTTCACCCATCTCCAAAAATAGAAAAGCTGTCGTAAACAGCGTGAGCAGTCCGGCAATGATAAGTATCCACGAACTTTTTGGTACATCGGACAGTTGAAGACCTTTGAAAGACAATGACATTGGCTCCCTTAGTTTATTTTCAAATCTATTCCCTGAAGAAGTATATTTTCAAACAAAAACCAGGCTGCAACGCGCAGCCTGGTTTTTGTATTTCGGTTAAACCTTGGTATCTGGTTTCCGGTCCTGCTGTTCTCTTTCCATTTCGGGTTTGCCGGTTTCGCCCATGCCGCGCATAAAAGCAATGCCGAGTGAGAGCGTATGATTTACTTCCGGATCCCGGAGGAGCTTTAACAATTGAAATATATTTACAGTCTGTTTTTCCTGTTCCTTCTCTTCTTCCATCTTCGCTACACGCTCAAGTCCTTTATTTAATTTCAACAGAAGCGGCTGCATGCTTTCGATATCGAGTTTGCCAGCCTCCCCAGCGAGAAGAAGCAGGTTTTTAATCATATTAGTGCTGCCTTCGGTATTCATCGCATTTACAGCTACATGCAGCACCTTGTCCCCTTCGCTGAGAAGGCCGTTCGCCATATCAAGCAGGCCGGATTCATCAAGAAGATTTGCGGTGCGCACCATCTTTTCCAGACTTTCTTTGTTATCAAGCAGCTGGGACTGGAGTTCATCCATGTCCCGCTGTTTGATTTCTTCCTCGGAGAATTGCAGCTTTTCTATATGAGTTATACGCTCAGCCATTAGCGGTTCTCCTTTCTCACCATGTCACCAGGGAAGATGTAGTCGTTACGTTTCCATTTGCGTTCAACTTCCACACCGTTTTGCGGCTGAGGGTTGCCGTAACGGAAATTGTTTTTCGGCATCGGTGCTTCGCCGTCCGTGCTGAGTATTTCCATAAATACCTGCGTTTCTTTGTAGGCCGGAGTATCTGTGTCTTTATCCGCTTCGCTGCTCGTGAGGCGGTTGATTGCCGATTCCCCGGAATTGTTCATTGGAATGTAGAGCTGTTTTTCTTTCACACGGTCAGTAACAAGCGCCTGGATGCGTACAGCCCCGTACGGTGATTTCAACCTTACAAGTGCTCCGCTTTCAAGTCCCCGTTCTTCAGCGAGCTCCGGAGAAATCTCGACAAAGTTGTCCGGCGTTTTCAACGTGATGCCTTCCGTTTTATACGTCATATTGCCTTCGTGAAAGTGCTCAAGCATCCGGCCGTTGTTCACGTGCAGGTCGTACTGTTCGCCAAAGGTCTGAGGCTCTGTCCAATGGACCGGATAGAATCTCGCTTTTCCGTTCGGGAACTGGAAACGGGATTCGTAAAGAAGCGGCTCATCCTGGCCTTCTTTTGTCACAGGCCATACGAGAGAGTCATATCCTTCCAGACGCTCGTAGGAAACCCCTTCGAAGAATGGGCAGAGTGAAGCTGCTTCTGCCATGATTTCCGATGGGTGGCTGTAGTCCCAGTCCGCGCCCATCCGGTTAGCCACAAGCTGAAGAATTTCCCAGTCCGGCTTAGAGTTACCGAGTGGGTCAAGTGCTTTGTACAAACGCTGAATGCGGCGCTCGGTGTTTACAAACGTTCCGTCTTTTTCCAGGCTCGGACTCGCCGGGAGCACGACGTCCGCGAACTTGGCAGTCTCGGATAAGAAAATGTCCTGGACTACGAAGAAATCAAGTTTTTCAAAGCCCTGCTGCACGTAGTTAATGTTGGAGTCCACAAGTGCCATTTCCTCGCCTTTCAAATAAAGGCTCCGGAGGCGTCCTTCATGCATTGCATCCACCATCTCGTGATTCGTCATGCCGACTTCACTGGAAAGCTTTGTGTTCCAGCCCTGCTCGAACTTGTGGAGCACTTCTTCGTCTTCCACAGCTTGATAGCCGGGAAGAAGGTTCGGCGCACTGCCGAAGTCTGTGGCGCCCTGGACATTATTATGTCCACGAAGCGGGTAAGCACCGGTGCCGTTACGCCCGTAGTTGCCGGAGACAAGGAGCAGGTTCGATATGGCCGTACTTGTATCCGCGCCGCCGGAGTGCTGGGTAACACCCATCGCCCAGAGCGCACAGGTAGTATCTGCTTCGTGAATGCTCTCGGCAATGCCAATTAATTCCTCACGGGAAAGGCCGGTCTGCTCTACAGCGTAATCGATGGTGTACATTTCGAGTTCTTTAACAAAATCTTCGTAGTAATCCACACGTTCATTAATGAACTCTGTATCCTCCCAGCCCTGATCGATAATGTATTTCGCTACAGCGTTCAGCCATACAAGGTCCGAGCCCGGCTTGGGCTGGATAAACATGTCAGAGCGCTCTGCCATTTCGTGCTTTCTGATGTCAGAGACGATCAGCTTCTGGTTGCGCAGCTTATGGGAGCTTTTAATACGCGTGGCAAGAACCGGGTGGGATTCTGATGTGTTTGTCCCGACGGTGATAATAAGCTCTGCGTTTTTAATATCTTCTATCGTGCCGGTGTCCCCGCCGTAGCCGACTGTACGGAAGAGTCCCTGAGTAGCAGGAGTCTGGCAGTACCGGGAGCAGTTATCAATATTGTTTGTCCCCATGACGGAGCGGGAGAGCTTCTGCATAAGATAGGACTCTTCGTTCGTCGTTTTAGAAGAGCTGATAAACGCAAGGGCATCGTTGCCGCTTTCTTCCTTAATAGAAGTGAAGTTATTCTGAATAACATCTAAAGCATGCTCCCACGTGGTTTCGACAAACTGGCCGTTTTCACGGACGAGCGGATTCTGGAGCCGTTCTTCGCTGTTAACGAAATCCCAGCCGAATTTGCCCTTCACACAGGTGGAAATACCGTTTGCCGGGGCTTCTGCCTGCGGCTCAATTTTTAGAATGTCACGGTCCTTCGTCCAGACATCAAAGCTGCAGCCGACTCCGCAGTAAGTACAAACTGTTTTCGTTTTTTCAATTCGGTCGTCGCGCATTTGGGACTCCATATTGGATAGAGCCAGAATCGAACTGTAGCCGGTTTCGACGTCCTTGGTGATATCGATCATCGGACGGAGGGTATCTTCTTTAAGGCCAGTCATGTAGCCGGCTTCGCCTTCCATATTTGTTTCAATTAATGCGTTACACGGACAGACGGTCGAACAGTGGCCACAGGATACACAGGAGGATTCGCCGATAGGAACATCGTTGTCCCAGATGACGCGGGGGCGTTCGCGTTCCCAGTCGATGGAAAGGGTCTCGGTCACCTGAACGTCCTGACAGGCTTCAACACAGCGTCCGCAGAGGATGCACTGATCCGGGTCATAGCGGTAGTGCGGGTTCGTATAGTCTTTTTCATACGGTTTTGTTTCAAAAGGAACGCTCTGATGTTCGACACGCATCGCTTCTACCGTGTTATGGATTTCACAGCCGCCGTTATTGTAATCACAGACGGTACAGTACAGCTCGTGATTATGCAGAATCCGGTCCATCGCAATTTTTTGAGCCTGATCGACATCAGGGGTTAGTGTTTCAATGACATCATCTTCTTTAAATTCGGTGGAACAGGCACGGACAATTTCTCCGTTCACCTTGACCATACAGGTGTCACAGGTTTCAATCGCACCCAGGCTCGGGTGATAACAGACATTTGGCACTTCTTCGTTAGTGCCGCGCGTATAGTCCAGGATTGTAGAGTCATCCGATACTTTGCGCTCAGTGCCATTCATCGTTACTCGAATAATCGACAAAATAATCATCCTTCCATTTTGGAAATAAAGTTGGGTTAAAGGATAAAGACGTAGTGGACGGTGGATGAATACAGCACTCGCTTATGTAAGAGTCAAGGGAGTGCCCTTCTATCTTCAGCTTCATAAACCAAAACAATAAGCTTTATAAAATAGAAGTCATTTGCATGTTTCCCGATGTGCCAAAGGATAAAACAAAATTTTAATTTAAAATTTCGCGGAAAATAAATACTAGTTTAATAAATATTACCAGGGGTATTATAATATACTCTAATGTTGCAGTTTTGAAAACAAATGTTGGTCATGGATTTAAATATTGGAAATCATCGACAATATCATCCAACCGATGGCTTTGCGGGTCAGGCGACGCGATAAGCGTCATATACGCTTTCCAGGGTCGCGCCCGCCCGGGCGCGCTGATAAATATCCGCAATCTCCCGCCGCCGGTGATCCTGATGACTGGCATGAAAGGCTTCACTGATGGTGCCCGCAAATGCCCAGGCAAGCAGCAGCCAGGCGGTTTGGAGGAGAAGCAGGTAGCGTCGGATAGCCGGGGCGCTCCGCAGCCGGTACCCGCCCATCGACAGCTTGCCCTTGGCTTC
>NZ_ATVM01000044.1 GCF_000420725.1 Marinococcus halotolerans DSM 16375
TCCGGATGATTCCACCCGTCAAGCGGCGGAAAAAGGTTCGCATAGGTGCCAAGATCCGCCTGATAATCGTTCCAGTTGACGCTCAGGCTGCCGGTGTTGCCAAAGGCAAACGGCAGCACCAGAAACAAACCTCCCAACAGCAGAATCATCTGTAAAAGGTCTGTATAGGCAACCGCCCACATCCCGCCAAATACGGTGTAGGCAATCGCGATAACGGCTGAAATAACAATCGACGTCGTAAAATCGATCCCTAAAATCGTGCCGAAAGTCGTCCCAAGCGCCGTCAGTATCGCGCCGCTCCAGAACACCTCCCCGAGAAGCGCCGGAAGATACAACAGACCCCCCATTTTCTTGCCAAAACGCTGCTCGAGCGGATCAATAATGGTTTTGAATTCGTAGCGCCGCATTTTTCTGGCATAAAATATACCGCCAATAATAAGGCTGAGGGCATACCCCCACGGTGCCTGGGCCCACACAAGGCCGTCAACGTATGTTGATTCTGCGGTGCCGTTAATATAACCGCCGCCTATCCAGGTGGCGGCCATGGTGAAAATCATGATAACAAGTGGCAGACTCCGTTTGGCCACCATCATGTCATCGAGAGAATCAGACTTTTTAGCGGCGAAATAGGCGCCAACGTAATACATCAAAGCATAGAAAACAAGCATGGCAATAAAGCCGCTCCACATGACTTCTTCGCCAGTAGCAATTATGTAAATCAGTACTGCGGCTACCAGAAGGACAAATCCCAGACTCTTCAGTAAGTTTAAATTTTTTTCTATCATCAGCAACACCTCAAGTTTTAATAATATTCTTAATATTGCGAAATCGTTTTCCGGAGAGATAAAGGACAGCTGTTATCTCTCTTGGTCGTCTTCTTCAATCGGAATATATTGAAACAACTCGCCCGTTTCCATAGCCTCCACGAGGCGACCCAGCCATTTGTAGTACTTCATCGACTGGCTGAGAATTCGCTGAATCTCCCGGGCTTCTTCTTTTATGGACGCTTCTGCTTCCTCCGACTGAATCAGCATGTCCAGTTGTTCCCGGGCGCTTTCGATGGCGCTCAAGTTCGTCCGCACTTCTCTCTCCCACTGCTGGGTAAAAAAGTTGGTGAAAAAACGGAAGAAATCCTTTTCGGCTACGTAGGTCTGCTTTCGCTTTCCCCGCCGATGCGTTTTCTTGACGACGTTGAACTCCTGCAACTTCCGCACGCCAGTACTCATACTCGGTTTACTCATGCCGAGTTTTTCTCTCATTTCATCCAGCGTCATATCGCCTTCAACATACATGGTCCCATACAAAGTACCAACACTTCTTGTGACCCCGTACAAATCCATGGTCTCTGCAATGGAATCAATCACAATGTCTTTGGCGCTTTCGAGTGACTCCCTCCATTCCTCCTGGTGATGAGAATCCGTCATGGCCCCCTCCTTTTTTATTAAAAAAATTCAATTTGTTAAATATTTTCTTCACAGTCTCTAATCTTAACGTATAAAAATTTCTTGTCAAATGCCTGACCAAAAAAAGGGGCCTGCGACGTTGCTATTTATTCCCCGGGAAAATCAAAAGCTTTCGGATATAGTAGCACGCGCGGGAAAGAGGCCGATAAAAAATTTTTAAAATTTATTTATTCCAGGCCAACTCCGCTGCCAAATTAATAAAATATTTTTCTACAGTTCTTTGACAGGATGGTCGAAAGCTGTTAAATTTAAGTTATTCAAAACGTTAAATATTTTTTTAACAAAGTTAACAAATAGGAGGCACACACATATGGATATTCGCATGTACATTGACGGCGAATGGGTAGACGCTGCTAACGGCGAAACCAGGGACATCATTAATCCGCTCAACCAAAGCGTTATTACGCAGGCAGCGGAAGGCTCCCGTGAGGACGCTGTAAAAGCAGTACAGGCTGCCCGCCGTGCATTTGATAAAGGACCATGGGCCGCTACGCCCGCTTCGGAGCGCGGAGCGTATGTATTAAAGGTTGCCCAGCTCATTGAGCGGGATAAAGAAGAACTCGCAGAACTCGAAACGCTCGATACTGGTAAAACCATGGGAGAAAGCCGTGCCGATATGGATGATATCGCCGGCGTGTTTCATTATTTTGCCGGCCTTGCTGATAAAGACGGCGGCGAATACCTCGCCTCCCCGATTCCGGACTCGGACAGCAAAATTGTCCGCGAGCCTGTCGGCGTTTGCGGTCAAATCACTCCGTGGAACTATCCGCTGCTGCAGGCAGCATGGAAGATCGCCCCGGCTATTGCGACGGGAAACACCATCATCGTAAAGCCAAGTGAGATCACACCGCTTACAACTATTAAGGTATTCCAATTGATGGAAGAAGCCGGTCTTCCGGCAGGCGTTGCCAATCTGGTACTCGGAAAAGGCACCGACGTAGGTGCTGAGCTTTCCGAAAGCGTGGACGTGGACTTGATTTCCTTTACAGGCGGTATTGAAACCGGCCGTAAAATTATGCAGGCCGCCACCTCGAACATGAAGAAAATCGCGCTTGAGCTTGGCGGCAAAAATCCTAACATTGTTTTCGCCGATGCCGATTTCGATCTCGCCGTGGACCAGGCATTAAACGCCGCTTTCTTCCATGCCGGGCAGGTTTGTTCCGCCGGTGCAAGACTATTGGTGGAAGAATCCATTCATGACGATTTCGTTAACGCGCTCGTCGACCGGGTAAAAAACATTCGTCTTGGCAGCGGTCAGGAGGAAGAAACACAGATGGGGCCGCTTATTTCCGCGGAGCACATGAGCAAGGTCGAAAATTATATCGACATCGGTAAACAGGAAGGAGCAACCGTTGCTGTCGGCGGCGGGCGCCCGGACGACGACACGCTCCAACAAGGATTCTTCCTTCAGCCAACGATCTTTACTGACTGCCGCTCCGACATGAGAATCGTGCAGGAAGAAATCTTCGGCCCGGTACTCACCGTGGAAACCTTCACTTCGGAAGAAGAAGCTGTAGAAAAAGCGAATAACACCGTTTATGGCCTTGCTGGCGCGACGTTTACCACAGACATCAGCAAAGCAGAACGAGTAGCCTCCGGCCTCCGCCTTGGCACGGTCTGGATCAATGACTTCCACCCGTACTTTGCGCAGGCACCGTGGGGCGGCTACAAGCAATCCGGCATCGGCCGTGAACTTGGTAAAATTGGCATGGAAGAGTATACCGAAACCAAACACATCTTCCGTAATACCAATCCGGAAGCGCTGAACTTTTTCTAACCAACCAGCAAAAAATAAGGCGTCTTCCGCTTACGCGGGCTGACGCCTTCATATAGAAACAAACTCTATAAATAATTTCTCGTTTCTTTATGTTGAGGAAGTATCATTTTATGAACAACTATCCACGAAATGAAATAGCTGGAGCAGAAGTTATGATATAGCTTCGCACACATCGTTACGTGAAGAAAATCTTTGGGGGTGCACAATATGAGTGAATCATTTGACTATGTAATTATTGGCGGAGGAAGTGCAGGATCTATACTTGCGAACCGGTTGAGCGCTGATAGAAATAATAGCGTGCTTGTACTAGAAGCAGGGCGAAGTGACTATGCGTGGGATCTACTGATTCAGATGCCGGCGGCTTTGCCGTTCCCGGCAGGAAAGAGTCTCTATGACTGGAAGTATCTGTCTGATCCGGAACCATACATGAACGGCCGACGCATTAAGCATGCGCGAGGAAAAGTACTCGGCGGTTCCAGTTCTATTAACGGAATGATTTATCAGCGCGGAAATCCCCTCGATTATGAACGATGGGGGGCAGACGAAGGTATGGAGGAGTGGAACTACGCGCACTGTCTTCCATACTTCAAGAGGTTGGAAAACGCGCTGGCAGCTGAAGAAGGTGACGAATTCCGCGGGCAGGACGGTCCGCTGAAGCTGGAACGGGGACCAGCAACGAGTCCGTTGTTCCAGGCGTTTTTTGAGTCAGCGGTAGAAGCAGGCTATACGCGCACACCGGACGTGAATGGTTACCGCCAGGAAGGATTTGGGCCGTTTGATAAACATATTCATAAAGGCAGAAGAATGTCTGCTTCCCGTGCATTTTTACACCCGGTCATGAATCGGAAAAACCTTACAGTAAGAACCCGTGCGTTTGTTGAAAGCATAGATTTTAACGGGACAAAGGCAGAAAGTGTGACCTATCAACACAACGGCAAAACGCTGAAGGTGAACGCAGGAGAGGTCATTCTTTCCGGCGGCGCCATCAATTCTCCGCAGTTGCTTCAGCTTTCCGGAGTCGGGGATGCAGAACACCTGCGTTCGCTTGGAATCGAGCCGGTCGTTGATCTGCCGGGTGTCGGGGAAAATCTGCAGGACCATTTGGAAGCATATATTCAGTATTCCTGCCCGCAGCCGGTTTCCATGCAGCCAAGCTTGAATAAGTTGAAAATGCCTTGGATCGGCCTGCAGTGGCTGCTTGGCCGTAAAGGTCCCGCAGCGTCGAATCATTTTGAAGGAGGCGGCTTTGTCCGCTCTAACGAGACTGTTCCTTATCCGAATTTAATGTTCCACTTTCTACCGGTAGCAGTGCGATATGACGGCAAAAAAGCAGATACGGAGCACGGATTCCAAGTGCACGTTGGGCCAATGTATTCTGATGCACGGGGAAGCCTGAAGATCCGCTCCAGGGATCCAAAGGAGCATCCAAGCATGGTGTACAATTATCTTTCCACGGAGCAGGATAGACGCGAGTGGGTTGAAGCGATCCGCATTTCCCGTGAAATCATGGCCCAGCCAGCCATGAAACCATTTAATTCCGGAGAGATCGCTCCAGGAGACGCTGTACAGACCGACGAAGAAATTCTGGAATGGGTTGCAAATGATGCCGAAACAGCGCTGCACCCAAGCTGTACTGCGAAAATGGGGCCTGCTTCAGACCCAATGGCCGTTGTTGATCCAAAGACGCTGAAAGTCCATGGCGTCGAAAACCTTCGCGTCGTGGATGCATCCGTCATGCCTTATGTGACGAACGGGAACATTCATGCACCGGTACTCATGATCGCTGAAAAAGCAGCGGACCTGATCCTTGAGCGTGAGCCGCTCGAACCGATGCATACAAAATTTTATCGTCACGGCGTTGATCCATCAGATGCAGGGACGATGAAGTCATAAATTAAAAATATGAAAAAGATCCTTTTATCCAGCGCAGCTTTTTTTAGAAGCCCGCGCATTGGAAAAAAGGATCTTTTTTCATTCATCATTGAAGTTACTGCATAAAGGCCTCAAATGGTTTGGTGTATTGAATGATGAAACGGGAAAAGTTTTCTGCACCGAGGAAGAAACTTATGATGCCATCGTGTTTTTGGAACTTCTGCACAAAGTACTGGCGTATTACCCTGTCGGGAAGATCGTGCTGATTCTGGATAATGCCCGCATCCATCACGTCAAGCTCCTGCAGCCATTTCTTCAAGCAAATCGGAGTCGACTGGAACTTGTATTTCTGCCAGCTTACAGGCCCCCAGTTGAAGCTCATGAAAGGTTTGTGGAAATGGTTAAAAGAATTGGTGATTAATAACGTCTTTTTCTCAATGTCCGAAAGATTACTTTAAAAGTGAGCGAATTTATCCACGATATTAGCTCAAAGTAAAAAGAAATCATCGATCGCCTGTATGTGCGACTATAAATCGAATTCATCTATTCAACTTATATAGATGCATCTTTTCGAAAAACATCCTTATAACATAGCGAACATAAAGGCTTGCTGGTTCCTTGCAGGAAGCCTTTACGTGATAAGAAAAACACTAGTTATACTGATCAATAAATCCTTTCGAAAAGTTGTACTTTTTGATACGCTCTAAAATAAAGAAGCCCCAGGTTCTCATGAAGTGACCTAAATAAATGAGACAGATAAAAGCACCTCCCACGTCGTATTCGTAGTAAGATCGACAAATGGAGGTGTTTTTCTTATGGGAG
>NZ_ATVM01000045.1 GCF_000420725.1 Marinococcus halotolerans DSM 16375
TCCTCTTCTGCTCCTTCTGAGGACGACAGCTCTGAGGAAACCGAAGAGTCTGAGAGTTCCTCCATAAATGAAGAAGCCCCTGGCGAAAATTCCTCGCCAGAGGCTTCAAGTGATGCTGAAAATGAAACAGATGAAGGCAGCTCTTCCGAACAAGAAGAATAAGGGATAACAACCATTATGTATTAAAATTAAAAATTAAGCCATCTGGGCCAGTCCAATCCAGACCAGCAATATTGCAATTGGCACTGAAACCATTCCTGCTGTCCGTAAAAGACGGCGATTCTCTTTACTTCCTTTAAATATTAAAAAGAAACTTTCCAATAAAATAATAATACCAATAATTAAAGCAACCAAGAACGTCTCGCCTCCTTCCTATTCTTTCTATACATCTTACCTGAAGGGCCATAAGAAATAAAGAAGCCTCCGTACTTACGATGTACGGAGGCTTCTTACATTTTTGTAATTTAGTCTTCCATGGTAGATAGATCACCCGTAGGCAGATCAAGCTCCCATGCTTTCAGGACACGACGCATAATCTTACCACTTCTTGTTTTTGGAAGTGATTTACGGAATTCAATTTCTTTCGGCGCAACGTGACCAGCAAGTTCTTTTTTCACGAAGTTTTGAATTTCTTCTTTTAACTCATCTGAAGCTTCATATCCTTCACGCAGGGCTACAAATGCTTTGATAATTTCCCCGCGTACCGGATCTGGCTTGCCAATTACCCCTGCTTCACCTACAGCCGGGTGTTCAACCAGTTTGCTTTCTACTTCAAATGGCCCGACTCTTTCACCAGCAGTCATGATAACGTCATCTACACGTCCCTGGAACCAGAAATAGCCATCTTCGTCCATATAAGCAGAGTCGCCGGATACGTACCAGCCATTCAATTCAAAGTAGCTGTCAAACTTTTCTTTTCTGTTCCAAATAGCTCTCATCATTGCCGGCCAGGTTGGCTTGATAGCCAGGTTGCCCATTCGGTTTGGTGGAAGCTCATTTCCCTGATCATCGACAATTGCTCCGTAGACTCCTGGAATTGGTTTGCCCATGGACCCGGCTTTAATTGTCATTGCCGGATAGTTACATATCATCATCGCACCTGTCTCTGTCATCCACCATGTGTCATGGATGCGGAGGTTAAATGCTTTTTCGCCCCAGCGTACAACTTCTGGATTTAACGGCTCCCCGACACTCAAAATGTGTCGCAGCGAAGAAAGATCGTATTCTTTCACAAGCTCGTCTCCGGCGCTCATGAGCATCCGGAAAGCAGTTGGTGCACTGTACCATACGGATACATTATACCGGTCCAAAGTGTCATACCAGTCCTGTGCGCTGAAGCGCCCGCCGCGCACCACGTTTGTTACGCCGGCAAGCCACGGGCCGAATATGCCGTAGGATGTGCCAGTTACCCACCCCGGGTCGGCTGTACACCAGTATACATCCCCGTCTTGCAAATCCAGTACCCACTTCGCTGTCTGGTAGTGCTGTATCATAGCGTTGTGTACGTGATAAACGCCTTTTGGCTTTCCAGTAGAGCCTGAAGTATAATGCAGGATCAGTCCGTCTTCCCGGTCTACCCATTCCGGTTCAAAATCGCTGCCTGCCTGCTGCAGTCTTGCATCAAAATCCAGGAATCCACCTTTTTCGTCATCTACTCCTCCGTGAATGAATACCGTTTCCAGGTTTGGAAGGTCGTCAAACGGTACCCGTTCTACTAACTGTGGCGTGGTAACGAGGGCTTTTGCTTCGCTGTCTTCAAGCCGGTCACGGACAGCCCCTTCCATGAATGCTTCAAATAACGGCCCAACAATAGCGCCGACTTTAATCGCCCCGAGAAGGGCAAAGTAAAGTTCCGGAGAGCGGGACATAAAAATGAAGACACGGTCACCTTTTTCAATACCTGCTTCTTTCATTACATTCGCTGCTTTATTTGTGTATTTTTTCATGTCCGCAAATGTATACTCCTCTTTGCGGCTTCCATCTAAATAATGCAATGCTACCTGGTTTTGCTTATCAGGATTCTCCGCATGGCGGTCAATTGCTTCATATGCCATGTTTACCTTTCCTGTTTCGTGCCAAGAGAATTGTTTTTCAATTTCCGACCAGTCAAAGTTTTGTTTTGCTTGTTCGTAGTCTTGTAGGTTGTAGTTTCCGTCAATTGGTGGAAGCGTTTGCACTTTCATTTGAAACATTCCCTTCTGTCGATCTTAATTTGCACAAATTCATTATAATATAAGTTCATACATTGTTCAATTCTTTCATTTCTTAATATTCTCATTTCTTCCACCAATCTGAAGCAATTTTCTGATATGATAATAATGTAAGCAGTACCATAGGTGGATGAAGGATGGTGTACATGATTCACAAAAAGACCTATTATTCCAGGGAAATCGCATGGAACAACCACACCTTGCTCATGGAAGGCCCTGTTTCCGGTAAAACACTTTACGATTACGACTTTCATCCAGGGCTTACAGCGTTTCGTTCCCATGAAGAACAAAAAAAAGCGCTGATTGGCATTGCCGATCTTCCTGAGGGGCGGATAAATATTGTCGCTGATGGCAAAACAATTGTAGGCTACGTCACGTTTGTCTATCCGGATCCCTTGGAACGCTGGTCAGAAGCCCGATTGGACAGCCTCCTGGAGCTTGGGGCCATCGAAATAGCCAAAGAGTACAGGGGAGCTAAAATTGGCAAACGCCTGTTAGAGTTTTCTGTGCTGGATGATGCCATGGAAGACTATATAATTATTACTACGGAGTACTACTGGCACTGGGATCTTAAATCAAGCGGCTTAACCGTTTGGGAATACAGAAAACTCATGGAAAAAATGATGAATGCCGGCGGTCTCGAATGGATGGCTACGGATGATCCTGAAATTTGTTCTCACCCCGCCAATTGTTTAATGGTAAGAATCGGCTCCCGTGTATCAGATAACGATATTCAACAATTTGATAATGTACGTTTTACTAATAAATTTATGTTTTAACCGCCTGCATAGAGGAGGAATGTTTGCTTGTTCGTGGAAGAAATTATGGTTAAAGACGTCATAACAATTGAACGAACCACGCTCATACGCACGGCTTTAGAGCTTTTGGAAAAACACCGCATCCGGCATATACCTGTGATCGACGAAAACCGTTATGTTGTTGGTATTGTAGCGGACCGCGATATCCGTGATGCCAGTCCTTCCATTTTTCAGCCCGGCGATGATAAAAAAGAATTGGACCAGCCTGTTTCTACAATTATGACCTCTCCCGTCATTACCATCATGTCCTATGATCTGATGGCCGATGCTGCAGTAGTGTTATACGATAACGATATCAGCGCGCTCCCTGTCGTTTCCTCAGATGACAAACTGGTCGGCATACTAACTGAAACCAATGTTTTGCATACGTTAGTAAAAATGACAGGGGCCAATCAGCCATCCTCGCAGATAGATATTGTGGTTCCTAATTTATCCGGGCAGCTGGCAGAATTATCATTGATTTTTAAAGAAAAGGGCACAAATGTTATCAGTGTACTGCTCTTTCCTCATAAGGAAATTGATAAGCAGGTGCTCAGCTTCCGGGTGCAGACGATGGACCCCCGAAGGCTGATTGCCGCCATTGAAGAAAAAGGGTATACGGTACAATGGCCGAGGACGCCGGAGCCGGGGTCATGACAATGAATCATGCTCTTGTTTATTCACCTGATATGCCGCAGTACAAATTTAATGACGATCACCCTTTCAGCCCCCTCCGCCAACAAATCACCTTTGATCTGCTGCTTGAAATGGGGGCAATCAGTGATGACAAGCTTGTGCCTTCACGGATGGCGACAGATGAAGAAATAATGCTTGTGCACGACCAGCACTATTTGGAGGCCGTCAAGGCAGCCGGAAAAGGTGAACTGAGTATTGGCGTCGCAAATAATTACGGGCTCGGCACCGAAGACACGCCTATTTTTGACCATATGCATGAAGCTTCTGCCACGCTTGTCGGCGGCACTCTTCAGGCTGTTGAAACAGTTCTCTCAGGAAAAGCCTCTCATGCTTTCCACCTTGGCGGAGGTCTGCACCATGGCTTCCAGGGAAAGGCTTCGGGATTTTGTGTATATAACGACAGCGCCATTGCCATTGAATACGCACGTAAACACTTCGGAGCCCGCGTTTTATATGTTGATACGGATGCCCATCACGGAGATGGAGTCCAGTTTTCTTTTTACGAGGAACCGGACGTCTGCACACTGTCGATTCACGAAACAGGAAGATACCTGTTTCCAGGAACGGGAAGTGTTGGTGAGAAAGGCGCCGGACAGGGCTACGGCACTTCCATCAATATACCAGTAGACGCCTTCACAGAGGATGACTCTTTTCTGCATTGCTATGAAACAGCACTGCGTGAAGCAGCCGAGTTTTTCAAGCCAGACGTCATTTTTACGCTTAACGGTGCAGACGCCCATTATTTCGATCCACTCACGCATCTTTCCTTAAGCATTGAAGCATATAAGGCAATTCCTGCTATCGCTCATCAAGTAGCCCATGATTACTGCGAAGGCAGATGGATTGCTGTCGGCGGCGGTGGCTATGACATGTGGAGAGTCGTACCAAGAGCCTGGGCGGCCATATGGCTTGAAATGAGTGAGCAGACCCAATTATACGAACAAAACTGCCCGGAAAAATGGCGGAGCCGCTGGGGAGCAAGTGCGCCTATCGAGCTTCCCACCAAATGGCAGGACCCGGAGCACATGTATGCTCCGATTCCAAGACGACCGGAGATTGAAGAAAAAAATACCCGGTCATTAGAAAAAGCCCTTTTTCATATTAGAAATGAAAAAAGGCCGGGAGTATAAAAATCAGGGGGCTGTCCCAAAAATAGGACAGCCCCCCTTTTCTGTGCGCAAATAAAGAAAGAAATCATCCTTCGATGATATGGTTAAGTCACCACAACCTCCATACGACAAGGATGATTTCTTATGTTTACCGATGATAACACACAGCGCTTTCCGATACCAACGAGCCTGGAACCCATGATCCCCGAAGGGGATCTGGTGCGGATCGTCAACGACACCATTGATCGGCTGTCCGAGCGGTTCTGGGATCCCCAGGCTTCTTCGGTGGGACGGCCGGCTTATCCGCCTCAAACCATGACCAAAATCGT
>NZ_ATVM01000046.1 GCF_000420725.1 Marinococcus halotolerans DSM 16375
GAAAGCCACCGGATGAAAAACCGGCAGCGAATATTTTCAACAAAAGTGTAAACAGGAAATGAGCAAAAAGTGTAAAATTCGACTTGACGTCTACATACCAAAGTATCTTGGTTCATCTTATTTTTAAGTGCTATAGAGAAAGGTCAAGCTTATATATTAATTTGGAAGTGTTTCCCCGGATCTGTCAATTTGATATCCATGTCTACCTTTATATAGAGCGAATGATCAAAGAGATTCCGCTGATCTAACATAGCTGTCCCCCACACATCACATACAATCCATTCGCCACCCCTGCTGAAACTCTTGAGTAACCGTCTGATACAGAGACGACTAGTAGGGATCACATGCCTTTTATAAAAAAATAGAAATATTGCTACTATTTTACTATAAAACAAAGCAAATCATCTATTCCTTTATTATTACTGGTTTGCCAACGTTCAAGTAAAAACGTTTAACTGCGCTTTTTTTGCATAACGACCCTTATCGGAATCTCTCCTTTAATATATATCTAAAATATTCCTTATCACAATACAAACTATTACAAATACGTTTCAGTTTATGTAATAGTTTAAATAAATGTTTTTTTATTCAATATAACTTAGTAATTCTTCAATAAGTCACTAGTTCTTGCTTAAATTCTATTTTAGGCAAATATAAAATGAATTCTCAAATAAAAAATACATAAACATAAACGTAACAGTTTCATGAATATATTATGTTTTCTTTTATTTTAATGAATTAAAACACTGTTATTTGATATTTAGAAATCAAGAATAATTATTTAGTTAGAACTTCGTTATCTAATACTAATTCTTTTATGTGTAATATTTATTAACGAGAGCCTAAAATATTTTATGTAAACGAGCGAGCACGAAAAAAAGTTTTTTAGTGGCTCGGGGCCAAACACAGAGGCACCTACTCTACTCAGGAATAACCTTCATGAAGTAAGCTAAAATATAGAGGCTGTTGTCGGCAACTTTCCTCTTTCAATTGAAATTTCTGCAGTTATTAATTCTGGCGCGTGCCGAGAATCCATGGCCGGCTCATATGTGCACTAAAGAAAAAGAGAGCGGACGATCACCCTTTTCTTAACAACCAACAGATGCCCTCACAAGTGGAATTCTAAAAAATATTTATTTCCGGTGACGTTATTTTTTCTGTATTTGTTTATTCGGTCTCCTAACGAATAAATCTTTTTTGCCATCTGAGGTTGAACAAATCTCTCTAACTCCTGGACCTCTATCACATTAGAAATTCTCTCCTGATATTGTATTTTTTCATTCTCAATTACAATAATAAGTCACTAACTAATGGCTTTTTTCTATATGATTGATTACTTATTATATTTTTCCCTCATAAACTATTACATAAACTAAAACGTTTTTGTAATAGTTTAATTATAGCTTTTATTATTTAAGTACTCCCTACCTTTGGATGGCATTCTATATAACTTACTAAGTTTTTAATATCATATTAGATCTTCTCAAAGTCCATCATGAAAGACATAATAGTTGAATATTTAAGTAAACATAAACGTAACAGTTTTATTAATATATTATGTTTACTTTTTATAATTTAATCATTGCTGTCTAATATTAGAAGTTATGACATATTAATTCTCTGGACGAAGGGTGTTTTCTTAAAATTCACTCCTCGATGTGTAATAGTTATTAGTAACACATGCATTTTATAATTGGCATTTAAATTTATATTCAGATTGTTCTTCGAAAGATTAAATAAATTATTTCAACATTTATACTATGTCTATTATTACTGAAACATTTACGTAAATGTAATTACAAATTTACACATTTATAACTTTTAAACTCCTAAATGTGTAATAGTTAGAGACATATAATTCACAAAAGTTGACTCCTCACTTTGTAATAGTTGAACTCCCCAATGTGTAATAGTTACTCCTCAATGTGTAATAGTTCACTCCCCTAATTGTAATAGTTCACTCCTCAATGTGTAATAGTTAGACTCCCTTAATTGTAATAGTTCACTCCCCAATGTGTAATAGTTCACTCCTCAATGTGTAATAGTTCAAAGTTGAAACCCTTGATACAACGGGCCTACAGAGCTCTCTAATTATTAATCATTGTAATTTAGTTGCTAAATAAATAAACGATGTAAACAACAAGGTGAAAAATTAAATAATGTTGTTACATCGAATAACTATTACAAAAAGAGGAGTAGACAGAAGAGATAAGCAGTAATTATAATTAACTTACTAATAACTGGGAGGAGTGAAGCGGCATGGTGAGCGAACAGATGGATTTACCTGGAGTCTCTGAAATATCGCCTGAGCATACAGTCACACAGTCCAACGATCTCATCATGTCCCGCCAAGATCTCACTATTCAAGAACGTCGGATCATTTATGCCTTTGCTTCGTTAATACATAAAGAAGATAACGATTTTAAAATACATAGAGTAAAAGTAAAGGATATCGCCGATATTCTCGGTATTCAGACCAAAAACTATTACCGAAAAGTACAGAACATCGTCCTCGGTTTGCAACAGAAAGGCGCATATATCCAAAAAGAAAAATCGGAATTATACGTAAATTGGGTAGCGTCAAGCGAATATTTTCACGGTCAGGGATGCGTGGAGCTCGAATTTTCTCAAAAAATGAAACCTTATTTATTAGAATTAAAACAACGCTTTACGCCATTCAAATTAAGGAACGTCCTTCGATTGCGAAGCGAGTATTCGATGCGTATGTACGAGTTGTTAAAAAAAGACGAATTTCGCCACCAGGTGAGTTACTCCATTCCAGAACTTCGGCAGCTATTAAATATCGAAGAAGGAAAATATGAACCTTATGCCAATTTCAAAAATCGCATTCTTAAAAAAGCCCAAGAGGAATTAGAAAATTACACGGACTTAACGTTTTCATATGTAGAAATCAAAGAAGGAAGAAAGGTAGCAGCTTTAACGTTTGCCATCCAACCTAATGACAAATACGTCGAAAATGTAATCGAAGAGAACGATAACAATGAAATCATTCAGTTGCTCATTACGTATGGAATTGACGAAAAACAAGCAAAAAAACTTTTGACCGAGCATGAAAAAGACAAAGTTATTCGAAACATCGAACACATTGCTTCTCAAAATGAAAACCAGTTTCATAATTTAGCCGGGGCGTTAATAGATGCGATACGGAAAGATTATGCAGCCAGCCAAACACTTCCCTTCGAATCATCAATTGCTGATATCGAGTACGGAGAGAAGAATCTTCCAGAACCTAAAAAGGCGGAACTAATTGTAAAAGATCTTATTAAAAAGTACTCAGGAAATAATTCCGGTCCGATTCCAAAATGGATGGTTGAAGATGAATTAGAACGACGGTTAAATGAAGAAGGATATTCTAATCAGGAGCTCGAGACTGCAAAAAATCATTGGCTACCTTATTTAACAAAATAAATAATAAAGAAAGGCGTTCGGTATATTAATATGCTGAACGCTTTTCTTATACTTAAATATGGATCTTTGAAAAAACAATAACGTAAACTGAAACATTTCAGTTTACGTTATTGCAGATTGTAGACAAAGGCCTCCGAAAATGAATTTCGGAGGCCTTTGTTTGTGCCATTGAGGGAAAAAGAAGCATCCAACGGCCGGCGCACGTCTG
>NZ_ATVM01000047.1 GCF_000420725.1 Marinococcus halotolerans DSM 16375
ACGAAAAAAGAAGCCGGAGAAACATCTCCAGCTTCCGCTTAAAAGAGCTATCATTCGATTTTTGGGACAGCCCCTTTCGTTTTTCTTTTTGATTAAAATAAATGTAGAAATGGAAAGAAAGGGTTTTAAAACAACAAATAAAATAACAAAGATAATAATTTATACCGATTTTCATATCGAGGTGAGGGAAATGAATCAAAAACAACAAAGAGTGTCCTCATGTGAGTTGGCTTTTCGAGCTAAATTTATCCGAACATTCGATGGTGAATACTATGAACTAAAAGGCAGTGTGGCTGTGGAACGAAAAGGAAAAGTCGCTCGAGTAGCCGACATTTACTATCGAGTACGTTCCGTCCAAAACCATCAGCGTTGTCTGATTGCGAAACGTAAAAAACCGAATGAAGAGTTGGTGATGAATACATAATCTCTTCATGCACAATTATATACAGCGTGTCTTTATGATTTCCCGGCATGATCTTAAGGATATACGATTTTCGATCCGGGTTTGCGAGTTCAAGCCTAAAGCTCGTCGCTACCATGATAGCGTAAAATGCCGTTTCAATTCTGGTTCTTCGTGCATGCCTAAAACGTTGTGCATTGGAAAGCTACGGTTCCGGCCGTACGCAGGTTTCCATAGGGTTCCCTCTTTCAGCCATAAAGTGGAATGTACAGGAAAGGATGGGTAGGATGCGAAAACAACGTCTTGGCCTTGGCGCCCTGTTTGGTTCCGTTCTCACGCTGTCGGCCTGTGGTAGCCCGCCCACAGAAGAAATCGAGGACTACGATCAGTTTCAAGAAACGATCAATGCCGACGATTTCACCGGATTTGCGATGTATATTTACAGCCCGGACGTGGACGAATCCAAAGAGAACGTGTTCCAGGTATTTGAGGACACCAGTGCCACACTTACCTATACGAATGGGTGGGAAGACGATCAAGAAACGAAAGAACGGGCCAATGATGACAGTCGTGCAAGAGATTTTATTTCTCCTTATGATCGTGTCACCTACATTGAAGACGGAGAAATCATGGGCGAATACGAGGTGGACGGGGACGACATCAAACAAGAAGAATACGAGGGCGAACTCCAATCCTTTGTGGAAAAATACGCTGAATAAATGAGGTGTCTCCGTGGCAGGACGAAAGGAACAGAAACAAAAGAAAGACATTGCGAAAAAGATGATGGAAAAACAGAACGTCAATTACGAAGATTGGTTGCACGAACAGCACACCAAATACATTGACGATCACTTGCTGGATTTTGTCGGCTTGGATGATGAAGATACGACAAGTAAATCCCAAGCCAATGAAGCAACACAAACGAATACCGAAGAACCATCTGAACGATACTAAACCACCCAAAGGAGGGGTACGATGAAAGAATTAATGCTTCAATCGTTTACCGTAGGGGCGGCCGGCGTAGACGGCTTAGTTTCGACCGGGGAAGATATTCTAAGCATGGCCCAAACGATGGGACTGATTGCCGCTGCTATTGCGCTATGCGTGGGCGGCTATTATTTGATTCTCGGCGGCGACCGGGGCCGAACAAAATCAGTCGGTTGGTTTATCGGCGCCGCTGTCGGCCTTGTGATCGTGATGGGCGCTTACGGGTTAGCGCAGGCCATTGATTCCAATATATCCTTTTAACGTCATGATTTTAAAATAACTAGCATCGAAGCAAGAGCCGTTCTGCGGCTCTTTTTTTCATGCTTTTTTTAGGAGGTCAGCACATGCTGTACGTGAATTTCACCAAAGGAACACATAATAAAATCCCCCGGCATCAACGGATTCCGTTTGATGAAGCCGTGAAACTCTCGCAGGAAGTCGAAATGGAGATGCGGGACCGGAACGAAACGATACCGGCCTATTTCTACGTGTTGGACGATGATCTGGATAAAGAAATGTACGAAGGCACGTTCACGTTCGGAAGCAAACAGGCGCCGAACCTGTTCATGCACATCAAAAAGAACCTGCCGAAGATTCGGACAAGCAAGGAAAAAGAACGGATGCGGCTCGGGTTTCTGGAAGATATGGAAGCATTGGTAGAAGAAGAATACAAATTCGAGGAAGAGATTCCACCGAACGAGAACGTGGATGCCAACTACGTGTCCCGGCTCAAACGGTGGCAACGCAAAACCGTGTACGGGGTGGCGGCGTTTTTCGTTCTCACGTCCATTGGCCTATTTTCCTTCTTTGTCATTCAATTATCCTCCGTGA
This sequence comes from Marinococcus halotolerans DSM 16375, assembly GCF_000420725.1. GTDB lineage: Bacteria > Bacillota > Bacilli > Bacillales > Marinococcaceae > Marinococcus > Marinococcus halotolerans. Next base: position 2,219 of record NZ_ATVM01000047.1, read on the forward strand.
GTGCGGACATGCAGGAAGTGACGAACACGAAAGAAACGCAGGAAGCCAAAGTCAGCACGTATCAAGATGCGCTCATGGGAGACAAACAGGAGTTACTGGATTACTACAAGGATAAGGACCCGGGCGATCTCTCCACGCAGGAACGAAACATCTATGCGAGTTTTCTAGCCGACAAGGACCAGTTTCAACAGATGAACAAGCTGTTCGACAACAAAGCCACGGCCGTGGAATTTGTGCGATTGAACAAAAATACCGACACGCTCCAAGCCTATCACGATGCGTTTCCAACGGACGAAGGGGCATTTGAACTGGCCTATCAGAACGGCAATTACGACAAGGTGATGAACAACGATAACGTAGACATGACCAACCGCCGGAGTGAAATGCTGGCAAAAGCCCACCTGCATCAAGACGATGTGGAAGGAGCGGAACAGGTGTACCAGAACCACCAGACCGATGCCGTTCGGGAGACGATCGACACCTATCAAGAGCATCAGTCCACGATCGACGATCTGAACAGCCAGATCGAAGAACTAGACGAGGACGAGGATGCGGATAAGATCGAGGAACTGGAACAGGAGAAAGAAGAAGCTCAACAGCAACAAGACGACCTTTAAAGGAGAGACAGGATGAAAATACTCAAAACAAAAAAAGCCCACGGCATTTTAGCCTTGCTCGGGGCATTGGTGTTTTTTCTATTATCCAATACGCTGATTAATTTTTGTATCACGAACGTCCGCAACCTGCTTCAAGGACTTGGCAACCCGGACCCTCCCGGCGTGTCCTTTGATTTCCTCGGACTGTTATTCACGACCTCGGACATTCCGGCGCTTGGCTATCTGTTCATGGGCGTGGCAACGCTGATCGTGGGCGGCATTTTCTATTACAAACTAAGGAGTAATTTTAAAGATATTACCGAAGGCGATGCGAAAGGCTCCAGTCGCTTTACGACCTTGAAAGAAATTCAACAGCAGTACAAAGCGATTCCCGAAAAAGAAACGGAAGAAGAACCGCATTTTCCGGGCGAAGGCGGCGTTCCGGTCTCCCGGAAGGACGATCAAATATACATTGATGATTCCAAAAGCAATAATTTATGGATAGGAACAACAAGAAGTGGTAAAGGCGAAATCGGCATGTTTCCGATGATCGACATTTACTCCCGGGCCGAACAACAGGCGTCGATGGTTTTAAATGACCCCAAAGGCGGCGCGACACGTTTCTAAGTGAAAAGCTTAGACACTGTGAAAAACACAGTGAACTGTTATTTCGAGAAGTCAAATGAAGGGGTAACGCCTGGAAG
>NZ_ATVM01000048.1 GCF_000420725.1 Marinococcus halotolerans DSM 16375
AGTGCAAAACCCGTTCTTTATATATACGGCATCTTTTTATTTATTTCATGGAATTTGATGCTTTTATTGGATCAGACACATTATACGATAGAAGATAAGATTAAAGGTGTCCTATTTATCTGTACGGTGACGCCAATCTTGTTTACGCTTGTCTATATTTATCACAAGCATCGAATAGGAAAAATAATCGTAGCGTGGGCGTTAGGCGGATTATTTCTCATCAATACGGTATGTTTTTTTGTCGTTCCATAAAAATGGACGTTAAAACATGCTCTTCTCCAACTTATTAGGAGAGAGCATGTTTTATGGAATCAATCCGCTTATTGGCTTTTCATACAAACATACAGAAATGTATGAATGGAGATAAAAGAAACCAAACATAGAAGAAAGAAGGAATCCTTGATGCTGCCATTACGTCCTGGGGATAAAATCGGTATTTTTACACCTTCATCTCCCGCAACAGTCACAGCCAGAACGCGATTCGAACGAGCGAAATCCTTTCTTGAAAGCAAAGGTTTCATCATTATCGAAGGAATGTTAACCGGAAAAGCAGAATCCTATCGGTCAGGATCGCCCAAGGCACGGGCTGAGGAATTAAATGAATTGTTAAGAAATCCAGATATTAAGATGATAATGGCAACCATCGGTGGGAGCAATTCCAACAGTCTCTTGCCATATATCGATTATGATGCTTTTTACAACCATCCCAAGTTTGTCGTTGGTTATTCCGATACGACTGCCATTCTTCTAGCTCTTTATCATAAAACGAATATAACGACGTACTACGGACCAGCACTCATTCCTTCTTTTGGCGAGTGGGCGCCCCTGGTTCATGATACGTGGTCGCATTTCGAGAACTACTTTATGAGTGCGCCATCCCTGCCTTACGAGATTCCTATGCCTCCATATTGGTCGGATGAACCGGTGAACTGGTTGGATAAAACGACCACCAAAACCTTGTATCCGAATGAATGGACGGCAAGAAATCCTCATGCCGTGGAAGGAAGACTCATCGGTGGGAATGTAAATGCCATGTATGGATGTATTGGTACCGATTATTTTCCCACCATTCATCACGGCGATATCTTGCTCATCGAGGACAGCGCAAAAGATGCGGCCATCGTCGAAAAAAATTTTGCAATGCTGAAAATGCATGGCATCTTCGAGAAGGTATCTGGCATTATTTTAGGAAAGCATGAAAGATATGACGATCTTGGCACTGGGAACAAGCCCATAGATCTTCTATTGGAACAACTGGACGGAAAGAACATTCCTATTCTAGCCGATTTCGATACCAGCCATACGCACCCGATGCACCCCTTAGCAATCGGGAAACAGGTGGCTTTAAATACCAGAGCCAAAACCGTTTATTGTACGGAAGATTGGTTGTAATTCCTGATATTTTCATCGATATTTTTAAAAATCGTAAAATATGAAGACAAAGTGATTAACTACCGATAAGCGCAATGATGTAAATGACTAAGAGGGTCATGCATGCCTAAGGAGATATATTCCTTCAGGCATCTTTTTGTTCCTTCTGGCTTTAAAAAACAAAAGCGAAGAGCACCGTTTCAATGGCCATGGATAAGTACAGCAGAAGGGATAGAATAACCAGATGAAGCTTTTTTAGTTTCAGAGATAGGAGTGGCGCAACCAAACCCGACAGGACAAGGAGAAACATCACAAGGAAGATCCCGGAGATGCTCTGATAGAGAGAAAAAGAACCTTCCTGCGTGAATGGGGTGAACCACTCGATCGGCAAGGTAAGAGAAAGATACACGAGCGTTCCCACCAGGAGAATATTCCAAATCGCAATGGACATTATTGGTGAAGGCATAAGTATCAGATCCTTCAGAGAAAGAAACACAGCACCGAGCTACGCTCCATCTCGTTTTCTTTTAGCATAAATGGTCGAACGGGGAACGCCCGTCACTTTCACGATATCATTCACGCTCATGTTATTAGTGGCCCGGTTTTCGAATAGTTGGAGGGCTTGCTGAACGGCTTTATCCGATTGGCCCGGGCGGCCCATGTGCTTGCCCTGGGCTTTCGCACGTTCTCGTCCTTCCGTAGTGCGCTCCCGAATCAGCTCTGCTTCAAATTGGGCAAAGCTCCCCAACACGTTAAACAGCAGCGTCTGCATGCTATTCGTATCCCCGCCGGCATGAAACTCCATGTTATCTTTCAAAAACAACACCGAAATACCTTCCGCAGCCAGCTCATGAACGATGTTGTTCAGATCAATAATGGAACGGGCCAGACGGTCAATTTTCGTCACCACCAGGGTATCACCCGGACGGGCGTAACGAATGGCTTCTTGTAATTGTTCTCGTTCAGTCGTCGTTGTTCCTGTCACTTTCTCGGTAAAGATTCGAACGCAGCCGGCTTCTTCCAACAATTGCTGCTGGGAGCTGAAATCCTGGTGAAAGGTCGATACGCGTGCATAGCCAATACGTTGAGCCATTGCTAACTCCTCCATGCATTTATTTGTGATCCAGAGAAATATTCGAGTAAATATGAACCTGCTGGCCATTGAATTGCTCTTCTACTTCCAACTGCATAGGCAAGCTTCTGGCTACCTGGACGGAAAACTTATTTTGCGGTTGAATAAGTGCGATCATTTTTTCCAATTGGAGGTTCGTTTTTCCAAAACGAAAAAACGCCTGGGCTGCTTCTTTTGCGTAACCATTGCTCTGCGCTTCCGGAATGATCCAATAACCAATTTCATAATGGCGCTGACCCTGCAGCATTTGAGGAACAATACCTGCATGGCCAATCCGCATGTTTGTTGGCACATGCTCAATAACTTTTAAACCAAGCCGTTCATCCTCCTCGTAATGGCCAAATATCCATTGTAAAAATTGTGCCGTTTCCTGATGGGTTTTCGTCGACCCCTGGCCGATATATTGCATCATTTCCTGCGAAGCCAACATTCCCTGAAGAAAATCGAGGTCTTGTTCGGTGTAATTTCGAAACATCAGTCGCGGACTGGTGAGCGTAAACATGATGGTTGTTCTCCTTTTAAGGAACTGTGTTTTACTTATTGAGGATGAAGTATAATTTGTCTAAAAGTCTGCAATCTATTGTACTTTTCATTATAGACGAACTTTTAGATAGAAAACACCCCGTTTTTTTTGTCAAAAACGGGGTGTTTCGAGTATTGTCCAGAAGTTAA
>NZ_ATVM01000049.1 GCF_000420725.1 Marinococcus halotolerans DSM 16375
GCTATCCAGGAAGAAGGCTTTAAAACCTTAGAAGAAGGACAAACGGTAGAATTCGAAATAGTAGAAGGCGACCGCGGCCCACAAGCTGCAAACGTTACTAAAAACTAATTAAGCCATATATGAACTCTCTCCTTTTTGGAGAGAGTTTTTTCTTTATGAATTCAAAACGTGGACACACAAAAAAGAACACCCGAAAGCCGGGTATTCCTGCTGCATAGTATTCTTTTTGTCAGCGGCGTCTAAACGTTTCAAGAAATGCATGTACAATCTCTACCGACTGAAAAGCAAAAATGCTGACTGCCGAAAGGGACAAGAGCCCCATTATAACAAAGCGCATATTCTGTACCAGATGCAAAGCCCACATGATTACCCCTCCTTTGATATATTTCTATCATACTCCCCTGTCACACGTTTGCAATAATTTTGTGTTATTTTTTAACACATCCCCTGCCATACCTCGGTTCAACGAATCTCCATTGTCTGCAGCCCTCGTTTTAATTAAAAGGAAACCATTTTTTCACTTTATTTTTCCAATACCTTAAAGAAATATATTCAAACACGTAGGTTAAAATTAAACCGTATAAAATAACCCCGAATAAGCTCAGCACTACCATTGTCCCCTGACCAAGCACTGTAACCGGTTCAATGTTGGAGCGCCCAAACATGACAAGCGCCATAAGAACGCTCAAAGCAGATGTCCACAGCGAATCTGCGGGAGGCTCGATGCCCCACACCCAAAGCACAAAACAAATGTATAATATTAAAATACCGCCCCAAACGTAATATTGGTGCTGGCGGCTTAAATAGCGAATAAGCGGCATCGTATAGAATTTGGTGATCGTCTTAAGACGGAAAAGGTGAATAATTCTTGCCAGACGTGCGAATTGAAAGATAGCATCTACCGGTATGATAGCTATTAATAAAAACGGGTGGGATTTTACAAACTCCCATTTCTTCTCTGCGCGAAAAAAACGGAAAGCATAATCAAGCGTAAACAACGCCCAGGTGGTCCAAATGATATAACCGGACACTTCTGTCTCGTACCAGATTGTCCCTACAGAGAGAATGGCAAGGATCACCATAATCGCTTCGTATAATCGCTGCCCGAATCCCTGCTCTCTCTTTTCGCTCATTATCGACGACTCACTTTCCTGTTCGTTTTCTGCTTAGCTTTAATCGTACTATTCCATAAAAAAAACAGCAAATTTTCTATTGCACAATTCGCTGCTACTAGTTATAATAGAATTTGTCTTGCGGATGTGGCGGAACTGGCAGACGCGCACGGTTCAGGTCCGTGTGGGCTTACGCCCTTGGAGGTTCGAATCCTCTCATCCGCACCATTCTTATACAACGAACACACCAGGCTTTTCAGGCTGGTGTTTTTTTATGCTTTTATCCTTTATTTTAGCACGGAGTTCTTCCCGGGGCACCTTTCTTTTGCGATTAGTGTAAGCCGCGGGTAAAGATGGGTATTTAGATTACAGCGTATTTAATAATTATATGTCAGGAGGATCAACGTGAGCAGACAGTTAGCAGAATGGCTTCAAGCCTCTAATTACAGTGTTGTAATGACTGGTGCCGGAATGTCTACAGATAGCGGGCTCCCTGATTTTCGGTCTTCTTCAGGGCTTTGGCGCAATTATGATCCGAAACAGCTGGCCACAGTCGAAGCGCTCGAACATCAAAATGAAGCATTCACAGAGTTCTATCAATGGCGCCTTCAGTCCCTAGTTGATGCATCACCAAACAAAGGGCACGAAATTCTGGCGCAATGGGAGCAACAGGGTCTCCTCCAGCAGTTAATTACCCAAAACGTTGATGGCTTTCACCAGGCGGCCGGCCAGCAGCATGTTTCTGCTTTACACGGTAGTCTGCGGGAGATTAACTGTCATATTTGCGGTCGTCAGGCATCGCAAAAAGACTTTTTAAACGGTTCTTCCGTTTGTCCAAACTGTGGCGGCAAGCTCCGGCCGGGCATCGTTTTGTTTGGAGAAATGCTCCCGGAGCAGGCTATTGGGCAGGCTCAGGAGGCTACCGCAGCCTGTGATTTATTTATTGTTCTCGGATCAAGCCTGCAGGTAGCCCCTGCTTCCCTCTTTCCGATGGAAGCAAAAGAGAACGGAGCCAGGCTCGTTATTGTAAACCAGGAAGAAACCGAACTCGATTCATGGGCGGATTTAACCTTTCCTGGTGCTTCTATTCAAAATGTCCTCACTGAAACAGATAAGCATCTATGACTAACAGAGCGTCCCCCTTCGGCGGGACGCTCTATTTTACGGACAGGTTTAGCTTTCTCTTCTGCTTCCGGATCAAATTCTATTTAAATTGATATTGATGATCATTTCAAATTATAGCTTTCCCTATTTCATTCGTCTATATGTTAAAATATTAAATGATAATCATTTTCAATCTAGGAGGCACTTCTTATGACTGATATAGCCAGTACCCCACTCGCCCAGACCATTCAATCCCGCCGAAGCGTTAAAAAATTTACGGGCCAGCCGGTAGATAAACAAACCATCCTTGAACTGCTCGAAATATCCAAATGGGCGCCCGATCATGGCGTGCGTGAACCATGGCGCTTTCTATTGTTTCTTGGAAGCGGTACGGAGAAACTTGCAGATGCCCTTGCCGATTATCAGGAGCATGAGGGGTCGAAAAAACCGGAAAAAGTACGGGCTCAAATTTCTGAGCTTCCCGGGGCCCTGCTTGTCGTTAATCAGGCAGAGCCAAAAACGGAAAAATGGGAAGAGGATTTTGGCGCAGCCTCTACCCTTATCCAAAATTTTCAGCTGTTAAGCTGGGAACAAAATATTGGTATGATTTGGAAGACCGGTGATTATATCTATTCAAACCGATTCAAGCAATTGCTCGGCATCGATCCGGAAGAAACAATTGTCGGTATGCTGCAGCTCGGCTATTTTGAAAAAATACCAAAAGCTAAACCAAGAACGTCCATTGAAGAAAAGATTGATATTTTTGAATAAACCTCCCATTTTTCATTAAAAAACCTCCCTGGCGTTGAAGTGACCTAAATAAATGAGACAGATAAAAGCACCTCCCACGTCGTATTCGTAGTAAGATCGACAAATGGAGGTGTTTTTCTTATGGGAGAA
>NZ_ATVM01000050.1 GCF_000420725.1 Marinococcus halotolerans DSM 16375
CTCTTTTCTATGGATGTGGTCGGTAACTTCATTCTACTAGAAAAGGACTTCCTTTTTTTGCGATCGATCGTTTACACAAAATATTTTACGCTCTCGTCTCAAGTATTGTCATAGTAATAGTTATTATATATATTATATTTACAATATATATTTTAAAAGAATGATAAACAAATAACAAACAAAGGAATTTTTCAAATATAAAAGGAGACGTCTAAGATCGCACAGGCAGAGAAAAGATACACCCGTCGATTAAACCAATCAGGAAATAGTCTTTCAGTTGGGATACCTAAAGCAATTGCTGATCAGCTAGAATTAGCTAAGGGCGATGAACTTAATGTCTATTATAATGAAGAAACTGGGGAAATCATTATGAAAAAAGCAAATCGTTCCTTACCGGAAGGTGTACGGCCAGACGTATTACAAGCAATGAATCGTGCCGTAGATAAATATGACGACGCTCTGCGTAACTTAAAAAACAAGTGACAGCTTGGAGGGAATGATTTATGGAGGTATTTTACTTTTCTGAAGAAGAAATCCTCTTCATGCATTACACTATTATGGAAATGTATAATGATAGTGATCAAGCAGGGGTTAAACAATACGAGAGCTTCCAAACAATGCTACATCGGCCAAAAACTGAACTATATGGCGAAGAATTGTACCCTTCCATTCCAGAGAAAGCTTGCTGCTATTATCGTTCCGTTGCTCAGGGCGGTCATATCTTTCGAAACGGGAACAAAAGAACGGCTTTAACAATGTTCGATTCCTTTTTAACCCTTAATGGCTATAAGCTTACACTTACCTCCGAACAAGCAGAAGATTTCACCGTTTATTTAGCGTATGATGACAAATTTAAAGAAAATGATTGTATTCATTATTTAATAGAAGAAATAGGAGAATATATTCATGCTTTGGAATGATAGCTTTTTTTAAAAGGAATGTACAATAGTGTAAGTCAGAGCTTCGATATATTTTTCGCTCAAAATTATTAATTTCGAACTTTTTTGGTGTGTTTTTTTGCCGAGAATCGAGTTGTGTTGCATTTAGAAATAAAAATCTGGGTCGTAGTCTTCCAAATACAAATTTCAGCTTTCTATACATAGATCTAAAAAGTTTTAAATATTTCAGACTTTTTACCTTACATTATATTTACTGAAACATTTACGTTTTAGTAAACATAATTTAATAAAGTGTATTTTGATGTTTGCAAAGACTGATCATGAAAATTTCAATATCATGGCTGGTCTTTTTTTTAATTATATGAAAATGCTGTTATTAAACCTGCAACATAAAGCAAATAATAACATGTAAATTATCTTTAAGTATAAACAAAAGTATATACATTATGATATAATGGTAGATGAAACGGTATATAAATGAAGAAGGGAGTTTTAATATGGCCACTGTTCAAAAGTGGGGCGGTAGTTTAGGCGTCCGTATCCCTTCCAATATAGCAAAAAACTTCAAGATTAACGATGGCACCCAAGTAGAAGTAAAAGAAGTCGACGGAGTTATCATCATTAAGCCCATATATGAAGAACCGTCTTTAGATGAAATGCTGGAGCAAATCACACCAGAAAATCTTCACGAAAGTACTGACATAGAAGCTGTTGGAAAGGAAAGGTTATAAATGTCAGCTAGTCAGATACCTCATAGGGGTGATTTTCTTTCCGTGAATTTCACTCCGCAATCTGGGAGGGAACAGGGCGGGTTTCGACGCGCGCTTGTTCTTTCCCCCTATACTTATCATCAAAAAACCGGGTTGGCCATTGTGTGCCCGATCACAGGATCGCAAAAAAGCTACCCGTTCGAAGTAGAAATCCCAGACGGCTTAGCCGTATACGGAGTCGTTCTGACCGATCACGTTAAGAGCATCGATTTATCGGCTCGCGGGGCAAAAATAGAAGGACAAGCACCTGACGATCTCGTCAAAAAATGCTCTCGTTATGTAAAGAAATTGTTGCCTGAGGATACGTAACACTCAACATAAAAAAGACTTTCTAGCCTTCTAGCTTAGAAAGTCTTTTTTATAGACATATTGAAGAATAGTATTAACTTTCGATAATCTCCTTTATGTTAGCATGCTGTACGTTTAATATTGATGTCATTTATTACTACAAAGATGAAAGACCTTCGAGCAAAAACCATCTTTTTCAACTTGAAGGTCTAAGATGTTTAATATTTTTCTATTCGTACTAACAGTTCGATTGCTCATTAGATCGAATAAGCATCAATAGTAACGATATTGTTATCTTCTTCAAAATGAACTATTTTCCCACTTTCTACGCTTATAGTGTATTCTTTATCCAGGTTGGTAAACACTACCGGCGTCGTCGTAGAAGCTGCTTCCTGGCGGATTTTCTCAAGGTCAGCTTTCACAAGTATATCTCCCTGCTTTACTTTATCATTTTCTGCGACATAGACCTCGAAGCCTTCCCCTTTCATATTAACCGTGTCCAGACCGATATGAATGAGAATCTCTGTGCCTTCATCCGTCTGCATTCCTACAGCGTGTTTTGTTGGGAACACAGTAGTAATAGTACCGTCGACAGGCGCATGGAAGGTGCCTTCTTCCGGCACAATGGCAAATCCATCCCCCATCATTTTTCCCGAAAACACTTCATCCTCTACCTCATCGATACGGATCAACCGTCCGGCGGCTGGGCTTGTAATGGACATGGCCTGGATATCTTCAGCAGAAGCAGTAGCCATTGCTGTAGCCGCTGTTTCTTTTTCTGCTATCGGTTCAGGCGTTTTCCCTGCAATAACGTCCTGCATCTGGGACTTAATTGCATCTGATGTTGGACCAAAAATGGCCTGGATGTTGTTGCCGACTTCCATCACGCCGGAAGCGCCGAGGGCTTTGAGCTGGTCTTTATTCACTTTATCTTTTTCATTGACGGTAATCCGGAGCCTTGTGATGCAGGCATCCAAATGTTTTAAGTTCTCCTGGCCCCCAAATGCGGCGATGATTTCTCTTGGCAGTTCATCGTCAGAAGCTGAACCAGACATTCC
>NZ_ATVM01000051.1 GCF_000420725.1 Marinococcus halotolerans DSM 16375
TGTAGACGTCAAGTCGAATTTTACACTTTTTGCTCATTTCCTGTTTACACTTTTGTTGAAAATATTCGCTGCCGGTTTTTCATCCGGTGGCTTTCTTCATTCTCCCCGCCATGGATGACTTCCACACGGTGAAGTAACCGATCCAAAATAGCTGTTGTGATTCCTTGATCCCCAATTAAATGACCCCATTCTTCGGGACTCTTGTTGGAGGTAAGAATAATCGAACTTCGTTCGTATAAATGATTCACCAAATGAAAGAATAAATTGGCCTCTCGCTGATCCATGGCCATATACATGAGATCATCGATAATCACCAGATCAGCGCTTCTCATGCGTTTGAGTTGTACTTTGGCTTTGTTCAGGTATTCTTCTGTTTTTAAGAGCTGGAGAAGTTCTCCCATGGTCACGAAGTACGCATGAAATCCTCGGTGAACGGCTTCCATTCCCAACCCAATGGCGATATGGGTTTTCCCGATGCCCGGCGGGCCCAGGAGAATGATATTGTATTGTTGTTCCAGCCAGCTTAATTCCCGGAGCTGGGCCAGCTGCCGGGCAGTTACTATGTGTTGGCCCGACAGTTCAAAGGTATCCAATTGCTTCCCGAAAGGGAAGCGTGCCCATTTCAGTCGTTTTTCCAGGTTTTTCGCTTCCCGTTTGGTTCGTTCATGCCGCGTCAGCGCTTCCAACAATTCGACATAGGTCCAGGATGCTTTTTCCGCTTCGCGAAGCAGCTGGGGAAGCTCCTCGGCCGTTTCCGCTAGACGCAACTGACGAAATTGATGCTGGAGTTCTTTCACCGTCCAATTTTTCATGCCTGGCCTCCTAAAATCTTCGTGTATGTATGGAGCGCACGGGTCGAGGCCGTCATCCCCACAGGGATGACGGGAGGGACAGCCGCGGCTGTCAGCTCCGGCGCCACCGAATGCTCGGAGCGCTGAAGATAACGAGCGACGTCCCGAAAATGGTTGGCACTATATAGGTTTTCAGCCATACACCTGGCCAGCGCCGCATCGATGAAGGCGGGATACTGCTGCACCACCCGGTCCATGATCGCCAATTGATCCCGCCGATACCTTGGGTATCGCTGACGGATTTCCTCCAAATAAGCAGCGGCTTTGGGAGGATGTTGAAACCGGGAGACTAACTGCTGTTCAAGCTCCCCGAGGCCTTGGGAACGATCACGGATGTGATGGCGGTTTTGGATGAGCTTTCCTTTTTCCGTGCTGCATTCATGCTTGGCAATGATGTCGCCCTCCAATGATGGGCGAATCACCAATGTCTTGGGCTCGTGCTCGTTTACCTCAATCACCACCAGATTCTCTCCCGTGGGTTGATACGTCCCGAGAGGGACGGAATAACGATTGGATTGATAACGAATCGTATTGTCCTTGCTGACCCTTCTTGTTATACTTTGGTTGTTCGGTCTTTCTACGGAAAGGAACGAGGAGACTGGCTGTAAGTGTTGCTTTTCAAGGAGAAACACTTCGGCCGGTCTTTTTTTCGTTGTTTGATGCACCTGATGGTTTCCTGTGCGCTCGAGCCACTGGAGGCCTCGACGGTTCCAGTCCTCAATATCCCGGAAAACACGGCTGTCGGCGAAATTGCCTTTGATGTATTTGACGACATTTTCGATCATCCCTTTGGATTCCGGATCCGCCCGACGGCATAAATGAACGTGAAACTTGCGCTCGTTCACATATTGTTGAAACGCCGTGGTTAAAAGCAGTTCGCCGGCGTTCTCACTAACGGCAATGACGTGATCCTGGTCATAGACGATGTCCTCCGTGCGCCCCCCGTAGAATTGAAAGGCATGTTCATGGCACCGGATCGCGTCGCTTGTCGTGAAAGGACGGGTCTGCCATTCCATGTATTTCTGTCTGGAGTGAGCGAGGACAAACGCAATGAAATACAGTTTGATTTCTTGATCCTCTATAGTCTTCTGTTTGGTTTCTCCCCAGTCTACCTGGAGTTGTTTTCCCATCGGCTGCTCCGGGACCGCTTCATAATGACGAATCTTGACCCGCTTCTCGATCTGATACCTTTCCCGGACGTCTTTTACATACGAGCGAACCGTACTTCCCCCGACCGTGAGGTCGGGATATCTCTCCAGAAGCCAATCATGAACTTGAGCCCCACTCAAGTGCGGATATTCTTCCAGCCAGGCACGTATCCAGTCGCTATGCTCGTCTAACTTCTTGGTTCTTCGATGGGGTTGCTCGATGAAGGCTCGTGCCTCCTGTAGCGTCATCTCTAAATATTTATAGACCGTCGGTCTGGATATCTTTAACTCTTGAGCGATCTGTGTGACTTTCAACTTTCGTTTGTGTAATTCCTGAATCTTGACATATAACACTAATTTCTCCTCCAAGTTCCTGACCCCCCAGTAAAATAACGTCATTATCTATTTTACTAAAGGAGCAGGTTGATGGAGCAAAAGTGTAAAATCGAATCAAGCAAAATCTGTCAACTTTATTCTAGCGTTCACAG
>NZ_ATVM01000052.1 GCF_000420725.1 Marinococcus halotolerans DSM 16375
CAGGCCCAACATCAATTGGAAGACATGTTCCGACCGCAGGGTTAACTTCCCGGCTGGAAAAGGACAGCCGTTTACACAAAATTATTGACGGTCCCCTTGAGACATACATAGATTAATAGATTATTAATTTCACATACTATAATCATTTTATATAATTCAAAAATATAATTAGAGAAATGCATATAGTTCCAAATTAAAAATAAAATAAGCCAGCTCCAGAAACTAATTAGAACCTAAGGAAATGTTGTATTTCCTTAGGTAAATGAAAACATTTATTAATTTTTTATATCAAATAATTTAAAGGTATTATTTATGGTATGTGAAATTATTTAATTTTATAGACTATAAGCGAGTGAAATTATTCTGCTTATAGTTTCATTAAAAATGCAAACCAGGTAGTAGAAAAGACTATGTTAAATAGAATCCATTTTATTTTCTAATTTTTATTTGGACACCAAAGTCTTCAATCTTATCTATTACTAGTTTACTTTTATAATGAGTAGACAATAGTGGTATAAATTGTTCTTTTAATTGTTTCTCTGCTTCTGTAGTTCTTCTTTGCTTTTTCCTTAAATTCTTTGCTTCAATTACTCGAATAATGTCGGTGCTATGCTTAGGAGTAAAAATCAAACCATCTAGTTCACATACTGCTTTCTTGTCTTTATTTATAAATTTAATAGAGCCTAGATATACTATTATTAAACCTTTATAAGAAAATGATTCTAAACTAGCTTTAACAGCCTCTAATTCATGTATAGCGTTTTTATCATTTGGATTGTGTACTTGGTAGTCTTCAATATAATTGTTAACTTTCTTTAGTGTCTTTTTACTTCCATTTTCAATAATAAAAGGAGAAAAATCTTTAGAATAGTCAAATTCGCAAAAATAATCCTCGGATAATAAATTCCTAAAGAAATATGTAATGATTTTCTTTATTACTACTTCTTCAAGTCTACCATTGCTAACGTTCTCAAAAGAGTACTTATTATAAGAGAAATAATCTTCTAGCGCAGTTTGAATTATTTTTAGAGAGTTTTTTATTCGCTTACTATGGTTTAAATTTTTATTAATTGAATATACTGTTCTATATTTAGAAAAGCTTGGAGAAAAATTAAATGCAATATAACAATCTTTTCCTAATTTTCGGTTTATATCTATCTCTTTTTGAAAGACGTCTTGAGGAAAATATTCTCTATTTTTGATAAAAAAAGTAATACTTAAATTCTTTTCTTTATCCCACGGTATTTCTCCATCTGTTATTTTAAAATCTTCGTAAAAAGGTGAGCTAGACTTTTCAGAAATTAACTTTTTAATTTTAGATATTCCTTTACTTTCTCGGTCATTATCGAGATAATATTGCAATTTTGAGTTTATATCCATACTTCTATATGTACCCATTAATAAAGTGTTATTTTCTAGATAAAGTGTGTCTTCTAATAGATCATTTACCCTATCAAAAGCACCAATTAACCCAGAACTATACTTACTTAATTCGTCAATAAACAATTTTTCATTGAATAACACATTTTGTAAACTAATTGAAATAGGTATGTGAGAATAATGACTATCTAGAACTACGTAAGATACTTTTCTAATCTTATAATATATATCTAGCCATTTATCAGTCTCGTTGGAAAGAATTTTATGAATGATCTTTTCACATATAATTCTATAATCATCTAAATTTTCAGTTCTTGATAAAATAAATAATGTATTTATCCATTGAATCTTATAGGAGTCATTACTCGATAACAATTTATCTACTAGGCCTTTACCACTACTTTTCAAACCTCTTTTTAGACAATTTTTTAAATTATACTTATTTGTAAAAAGATAATGAAACCATACCTTATTACTTGAAAATGTATCTTTAAAATGGCCTAAATTCCCAAACAAAACTATTAATTCTAAAATTTCAGCCCCAGTTATTTTTTCCTCATAGGATAATTTAGGCACCTCTAGAAATGAGAAATTAAATTTTGATCCTAACCCCCACTCACTATTATTTTTTATAAAATTTATTAACATAAATTGTAACAATACATACTCATACCTAGTATAATGCGCCCCGCTATGAATAAATTTTATTGCTCCCAATTGGTTAATATTTTTTAATCTATTTTCAACGTTTAAATAATTATCACTATATAATTTGTTGACAAACGGATATATTGTAGGTGTTACGACTCCTATACCATTGATATTATATTCTAAATTGACACATTCCTCTTTTATTTTTAACTCCCCTTTTTTCAAATTTTTAACAACACTAATTATACTATTCATTTCGTTTGAGAGCGTAAAATATTTTGTGTAAACGATCGATCGCAAAAAAAGGAAGTCCTTTTCTAGTAGAATGAAGTTACCGACCACATCCATAGAAAAGAG
>NZ_ATVM01000053.1 GCF_000420725.1 Marinococcus halotolerans DSM 16375
CTATTGTACTTTTCATTATAGACGAACTTTTAGATAGAAAACACCCCGTTTTTTTTGTCAAAAACGGGGTGTTTCGAGTATTGTCCAGAAGTTAAGAGTTTTAGACGTAATGAACTACTTAAATAAGTGTATTAAAAGCATATAGTAGAACCCAAAACATAAAAAGATTCAAAACCATGTTGATCTATAGACGATATATCTAATTCTGATTTGTTAAATACTAGGTGTAAATAGTCAAAAATAGGGAATAATACCTATGTAAAAATAATAAAAAGGGAAGTTATTTACATTGTCCCATCGTTTGGAAAACAAAGTGGTTCTTATTACTGGTGCTGGCTCGGGGTTGGGTAAGGAAACAGCTGCCACAGCGGCAGAAGAAGGGCCCTCTTTGGCGCTTGTAGATATTAATGAACCGTCATTGGAAGAAACAAAAACCTACTGTCATTATCACAGGAACGATGCCGAAATCATCACTATTACCGCAGACATTTCACAAGAGAATGATGGTAACAATTATCAAGACTTCGCTTTTGATGCTTTGAAGTCACCATCAAATCATTTAAGACCTGCGGAAATAATTTTCAGCACGAAAAGAGAACATTTTTTACATTATGGAAAACGAATATCTGCTTAGGACGTGGAGGACGATGCCATGCAAAGAAATAGGAGATAAAGGAGGGATGAAAACTTTTTTGTTCGTTCGTCTTTCCTTTTAATGCGCAGGTATCCTAAGTCATTTAAAAGGAGGAAAACCATGTTACGTTGGGAGTGTGTTTGCATAACAACGGTCGCCGGCCGTTTGCCGTATATCGACGAGGAGGTTTATCAGGCTCGGTATGTGTTGCATACGATGGAATACCAGGTATGGGAGGCATGGCGACAGGCCTGGAGCCAACAGGAATCCCCGGTAAGAGAACAATTTCAGCGCCAGGCCCTTTTTGATGTCAGTGGCCGCCTGGGATTATCCATCCCCCTCGTCCAGGAAATCGTCCGTTATGCTGAAAATCGCGTGTGGTTGGCGATGACAAATGATGAAACAAAAATATAATTCGAATGTTTCCTAAAAAAGCCAACAGGAGGGCTGGCTTCGATAACAAAGATGAATTGGTTGTTAAGGATAAAAAAGTGGGGGCAAGAAGAAAAGGAGTTTCAACAAATGAAAGGGGCCTTTGAAACGATCATTTGTCTGTGGCTCGATGATCCTTTTCATCCGGAGAAATCAAAAAATCACTATTAAGTAAGAAAACCACTGATTTTTCTTTTATTCAACGACGTTGTCAAAAGCTAGCATTGGTAAGGATATGTTATAAAAGCAACAAGGCCGACTTCAATGAAAAGAAAAGATCAATCCAGTTACCATAATGA
Source organism: Marinococcus halotolerans DSM 16375 (assembly GCF_000420725.1). Lineage (GTDB taxonomy): Bacteria > Bacillota > Bacilli > Bacillales > Marinococcaceae > Marinococcus > Marinococcus halotolerans. The sequence continues at coordinate 1,366 of NZ_ATVM01000053.1, forward strand.
CTTCTCATAATCGTCATTATGTTTAGTGAAAGGGCATTGATCAAGGGATAAAGATTCTAAAAGATTTTACAGATAAAGAAAAGGGCTATCCCAAAAATAAAAAAAGCTCCTCAGATTATACTAAGATCGTTGATTAGGTTCAAAGTGGTCTATTAGCGCTGTATTTAATAATGTTATAATACTCTCTAGAAAATCATTTGGCTCATATGCTTTTATAGCATTCTCTAATTTTTTCGGGACCGTCAATAATTTTGTGTAAACGGCTGTCCTCTTCCAGCCTTGAAGTTA
>NZ_ATVM01000054.1 GCF_000420725.1 Marinococcus halotolerans DSM 16375
CTCGGTCGTATATCCTCGATAAGGCATAAAAATGCTCCCCTCTAAGCAAAACAGATGATTTATTTCATCTGTCTACTTAAAGGGGAGCATATCATTAGAGGCGCTGCCTCTTTTTTTGCTTGTCATTATCTGAGTTATTATGAATTAGGTTCATTACTATATTACTATGAAAATTCTTGATTTATGCTATAATAAATAGGTGTTTGTAGGTAAAATGTAATGGTTCGAATTCATTTCATGGGTATTTCTTTAATAAAAAAGTGACTCAAGGAGGCTGTTTAAAATAGCTGCAAAGTGTATATCCCCATCTATAGATAATGCTAAAATTGCCAATTCCGACTCCATCGATAAACTCACAAAGTGCCTGTATCAGACTGCCAATATCGAACTTGGAAAGTTAACAGCTTCCATAAACAGTGCCCAGGCCGAGCTTAATTTATTAATGCAGGAGATTCAAAAATTCCGGGGTGAATCTGTGTGATTATGTGATACCCGTTACGAGGCTTTTATCAGATTAAAAACAGACAGGGCGTAGTGCCACTGTCTGTTTTTAATCTGCTCCTATTTTTTTATCCAAAAGGGCGGCGATAACGAACATAAAAATCATGCCGACGCTTACGACAAATAAGTCGGGCCCGATCCAGCGGGTGAACACAATGCTTAAAATTAATACAGAGAAAAAAGCTATAAATGTTACATTTGCTGCAGCGAACCGGTGCCGGCGGCCGTGCTGTTTAATGCGTGCGATGACATAAATAACGGCATTTAACGCCAGGCCGATAAATAACAGATAATACAGATTTAACGTTAGTTCCATGACTCATCGATCTCCTCAACTACATTCTGGTATGTATTCGTACGTCGGGACGTCTTTTCATATCACTTTACATGGTAACATGAACAGGGGATAGGCGGTAGGTAAGATAAACTTTGCCCGTATATGCTACACTTGCCGTAGAAGTTAGTGATGGAAGGAAGGAACAATTACGATGCAGATAGAAAAATACGAAGGCATGCCTCCAAGCGAAGTGCTTCAGGGCATCTTATATTTACATGCTCAGCTTTTTGAAAAAATGGAACCAATGCATCAGACCCTCGAACAGGCGGAGGCTTCCCTTGTGCAGGTAGCACGGGAGGAAGGAAAGATTCTCGGCTATGACATCAGCTACGCAAAGGATAAGGGCGTGTGGTACAGCTGGCTGAACGGGATGCAGGAAGCATTTGAAGATGACGGCTGGAGAAGCCGTCTTGTCGGCAATGTTCTTATTCATGCCCGTGAGCAGGGATATCAGGTCGTGCAGACCAAGCTCGCCCATGAGTATCCGGAATTTATTGATATGCTGCAGGCAGCAGGCTTTCAAGTGAAAGAGGAGTTAACAGACGAACGCATCTGGCTCGAGAAAAAACTGTGAGAAGAGGCTGAACTGACCCCCGTCAAGTAGACAATGAAAATAAGTAAAACTCTTAAGCGGCTTGATTCCGGTATTCTATCGGGGTCAAGCCGTTTAAATGTT
>NZ_ATVM01000055.1 GCF_000420725.1 Marinococcus halotolerans DSM 16375
CCCGTTGTCCAGACATCGGGACACCCGCGACATGCTGTGATCCAAGCCGTGGGCCTCTACGATGGCTTTAAAGCCGCGCGAGGTGTACTGGAAGCCCCGGTCGCTGTGAATCATGGGCTGGGCGCCCGGACAAGCTCGAAGAGCTTGTTCCATGGTCTGAAAGACCAGGGGATTATTATTGAACGGGCTGATTTCATAGTGGATGATCGACTTGTCGTACAGATCGAACACGACGCTGAGAAACGCTTTTCGCCCGGTAGCGTCCACAAATTCGGTGACGTCCGTCAGCCATTTCTCATTGGGCCGGGAAGCCTGAAAATCCCGGTCGAGTTTGTTCGCCTCCACATGTTGGGGCGAAGCTGCCGGCGAGCGTTTCTTCTTCCGCCGAATCACAGCCTGAAGATCATAGATCTTCATGAGCCGGTACAGGCGTTTCCGGTTGACCGGTCGGCCCAGCTCCCGGGTTAGGTGTTGGGCCATCCGCCGGTAGCCATAAATGCCCCGCACCCGGGTCTGCACCTCCCGAACGTGCACCATCAGTGCCTCATTGTGCTTTTCCTCTGCCGTGGGGGTGCGTTTCCGCCATTTGTAATAGGCTGCCCGGGAAACCCCGGCAATCCGGCACAACGCCTGCACCGGAAACCCCTGTTCCTCCTGCAGCTCCTGAATGGCTTGAAACCGGGACGCATAACGTACCCGGGTCAGCGATCCCTCCTTTCGATCTCTTGGAGCTTTTTTAAAAACGCATTCTCCATGCGCAATTGCTCGTTTTCCTTCTCGATCTGTCGTTTTTCCAGTTCGGCTCGCTCTTCGTTGGTTAACGCTTGGGATGGCCGGGAATGGCCACGCCGGTCCTCCAGGGCTTCCCAGCCGCCCTGTTCGTATTTTCGGACCCACTGATACACTTGGTGGTAGGAAACCTGATGCTGCTCGGCGACACGACTGTAATCCTTCTGTTGGGCCAGGCAATCCTGCACAATCGTGATTCGTTCCTGCCAGGTGGTGGAGCGTGCGTGTGTCATCGGGGAACCGCCTCTTTTCTTGGATAGGGTCCCTTCATGATACTGCATGATCCACCTTTGAAGCACGGATCTACTCGAAATGCCGTAGAGGTTAATAATATCCCGCTGGGATATCCCCTCATTCAGGTACGCTTCCACAGCTTCTTGTTTCCATTCCGGGGGATACCGCTTCCACTGGGTGGCTTTCGTCAGCGCTTCGGCTCCATGGCGTTCGTACCGATCGATCCATCCCCTTAACGTCTTTTCGTTGATGTCCCAATGACGACAAAACTCAGCCATATTCATTGTCCTCTGATCAAAAGCGTGGATGATTTCTATTTTCTGCTCGGTCGTATATCCTCGATAAGGCATAAAAATGCTCCCCTCTAAGCAAAACAGATGATTTATTTCATCTGTCTACTTAAAGGGGAGCATATCA
>NZ_ATVM01000056.1 GCF_000420725.1 Marinococcus halotolerans DSM 16375
GGCCCGCCAGAGACGGTAACAGCCCGGTAGCCGACATCCTCCCCCCGCCGGGGGTATCCTGAGTACGACGGGACACGAGAAATCCCGTCGGAAGCTGGGAGGACCATCTCCCAAGGCTAAATACTCCCTAGTGACCGATAGTGAACCAGTACCGTGAGGGAAAGGTGAAAAGCACCCCGGAAGGGGAGTGAAACAGATCCTGAAACCGTGTGCCTACAAGAAGTCGGAGCCCGTTAAGGGGTGACGGCGTGCCTTTTGTAGAATGAACCGGCGAGTTACGCTCGTCTGCAAGGTTAAGCCGCAAAGGCGGAGCCGCAGCGAAAGCGAGTCTGAAGAGGGCGATCAAGTAGGCGGGCGTAGACCCGAAACCAGGTGATCTACCCATGACCAGGGTGAAGGCCAGGTAACACTGGCTGGAGGCCCGAACCCACGCAAGTTGAAAATTGCGGGGATGAGTCGTGGGTAGCGGTGAAATGCCAATCGAACCTGGAGATAGCTGGTTCTCCCCGAAATAGCTTTAGGGCTAGCCTCGGGTATGAGAGTCCTGGAGGTAGAGCACTGATTGGACGAGGGGTCCTTCCCGGATTACCGAATTCAGTCAAACTCCGAATGCCAGCGACTTGCTGCCCGGGAGTCAGACGGCGAGTGCTAAGATCCGTCGTCGAGAGGGAAACAGCCCAGACCACCGGCTAAGGTCCCTAAGTCTGCGTTAAGTGGAAAAGGATGTGGAGTTGCTTAGACAACTAGGATGTTGGCTTAGAAGCAGCCATCATTGAAAGAGTGCGTAATAGCTCACTAGTCGAGTGACTCTGCGCCGACAATGTACCGGGGCTAAACGCAGCACCGAAGCCGTGGACTCTCCCGCATGGGAGAGATGGTAGGGGAGCGTTCCAGGGGCCCCGAAGCCGGACCGTGAGGACCGGTGGAGCGCCTGGAAGTGAGAATGCCGGTATGAGTAGCGAAAAGAAGGGTGAGAATCCCTTCCGTCGAAAACCCAAGGTTTCCTGAGGAAGGCTCGTCCGCTCAGGGTTAGTCGGGTCCTAAGCCGAGGCCGAAAGGCGTAGGCGATGGAAAACAGGTTGATATTCCTGTACCACCTCCGTTCCATTTGAGTGATGGGGGG